>NZ_JAOQMX010000016.1 GCF_025960985.1 Flavobacterium psychraerolatum
TAAATCTTGGATTAGAACAACCTATTCTTGGGTAAGCGAAAAAAACATTAATCGATACTTTGATGAGTTCTGCTACCGAATTAACCGCTCACAAAACAAAGACACAATATTCAATAATTTAATCAAAAGAATGGTAAAAGCAGATAATATTTGTCAAAAGGAGATCATATGTAACTAACTGCTTACCTCAATAAATAAATTTAAAAGGATTGAGTTTATTTTTAAAACTTCAATACTCTAATAGTCAAAACTACTTTAATTTTTTTATTTTACTATAATTTGATGGCTTTCAGATTTGTCATTTAGGAATAACTTCAAAATATAAATCCCTTTAATTAGTCCATTAACTGAAAACGATGCTTTGTTGTTTATTATTTCAATTTTTGATTTTGATTGTCCCATTAAATCGAAAAGTTCTCCTGAAATAGTCACTCCTTTTTCGGGTTGATTATTCTGGTCTCTCAAATCGATGTTGACAATATCCTCTGTTGGATTTGGATAGACTTTGAAAGTGATTGCTGTTGCAGTAGAATTATTTAATTCAGCAGTTGCTCCACATACATTAATCATATCTTCCATAAAGAAATCCGTTAATCCACAGCTATTAGTCCCTTTAACTTTAAATTCTAACAAACCTGTATAGTTCTTTGGGACATTAAATATAATTCTATTGTTAGCGGCAAAACTAGTTGTTATACCTGTTGTAAAAGTTTGTATTGTATAGGTTTCTGATGGCTGACTATTTCCAATCACATATTTTATATAATGATATTTTGTATCACAGGTTTCTTCTTGGGAACTAGCTCTTGAAATATTAAATGAAGGTTTTCCAATCCATATCTTTTTAGTGCTTGGATTTCCATCAATATTAGCAGTAATTGTTGCTACTCCATTATAAGTCGCATTAATGGGTTTAACCGTGATACTTGTATTATTTGAACTAACTAATAGTAGAGCGTTTGTAGATATGCTCCAATTTACGATAGAACCTGGTAGCAAGTTTGAAACGGTGTAAGTAGAATTTGTAGAAGAGCTGCATAGTACACTATCTCCGCTAATATCTACTAGTAGTGCAACACAATTATTATTGCCAACACCAACTGCATACCAAGATTGACAAGTAGTTGCTACTTCAACAGAATTTGCACCATACAAATCTTTTGCTGCTTGAATTGTCAAATCTCTTGCTTGTGAGTAATTTGTTGTAGAGGTAAAGTAAACACTTTCCGCTCTATATACTATTTTGGCTGCTTTATCTTTTCCAATTCCTGTAACACTATATGCATTTCCTATGTCATTAGTGTCGGTTTTTCCCTCAGATAAAATATAAAACCAATGATTCATTACTCCACTATTTCTATGAACACCACAATAATCGTTTAAATTATTTGGGGTGCAATTTTGGTCATACCAATATGTTCCCCCATATGTTTTAGGTTGATTATAAACATTAGGATTCGACATTGAACGTAAAGCACCACCGCCAATTTTTATTTCTTCTCCAATCAGGTAAGTTTGTTTAGTTGGGTCAGCATAATATTCAATCATTGCTCCCCAAATATCGCTTAATCCTTCATTGATCGCCCCGGATTCTTTTGAGTAAATCAAATTAGCAGTATTAGAACAAACTCCGTGACCTATTTCGTGACCAACAACATCTATAGAAGTTAATGGCGAAAAAGTATAGGTTCCGTCTCCATAAGTCATTCTTTGCCCATCCCAAAAAGCGTTATCATTTGATGGATACCCCATTGCTATTAAATTTGCATGTACATAATTTTTTAGCACAGCGCCACTATTATTGTAACTATTTCTATTGTGTTTTATGAAAAAATAATCATAAGTTTTTTCTGTACCCCAATGAGCATCCAATGCGGCATTATCTTTATTAGCATTATTATATTCCGATGATGTCCAATTATTATCATTATCTGTAAAATCAGTTGCTCCTGCATAATTTGCAGTATTATTCATATTATAAGTTTCAATTCCATTTCCTCTTGAATAGTCTCTTAATTTATATTGACTTCCATTTTGCTGTGTTTCAAAAGTTCTTTGACCACTGTATCTTGTAATTCCAGAACCTTGGATGTGTTTAATTATAGGATCTTTCAGTAACACTTCGCCATTATTTGCATCAATATAAATGTAATCTCTACTAATAGGATATGATGCGTAGATATTGAATTTATATGCTAATACAGGTATTGGATTTTCTCCAAATAAATCTTTTTCAATAATTACAAGCTCTGCTTTTGGGTAATAAGTCGCTTTTTCATTGTTCTCTTCTTTTTTAATAAAGTCTTCATTTTTTTATCTTCCCACATATAGCTTTTCGCTCCAATATTTGCCAGTGCAAAAGTTAAGGCTTGACTTTCCGACAATTTTGTAGTTGTATTAATATTTGATACATCAACGTATTTTCCAACTAATGTTTTTAAATTTCCTTTTTCAGAAACAATACTCTGAACAGCATATTCTACTTTGAGTCCTTTGTAAAATTGTTGGTATTTTTTTGATTCTAAATTGTTTTCGATTTGGGTATTTCTTGCATCCAATCTAAAATCATCATCATTTCTTGAGTCAAATTGTTTTCTTAAAAAATCTTTAACAGATTTGTCATCTGAATTAATTTTAGTTTGATTGAAATTAATATGTTCTGCTTTTCCTCTTAAATTTTTAGAAAAAACTTCACTTTCTTTCACTTGCGAGTAAGCTGAGCAAGTAACCATAAAAATAAGCGTAAGCAATAATTTGTTTTTTTTCATTTTTATAAAATTTTCACCTTTTCATTTTGCACTCGCTGGGCAGAAAAGGATTTATAGGCTTCCACTGTTGCAAAAGACTTACTTTTTAAACTGTTAAATATTCACGACTATTTTAGACGGTTCGTTCGGTAAAATCTCTTGCAACTTGTTTATATGTATCATAAAATCATACAAAGCCACCCAGATTAGGGTAGATAAGTATGACAAACTTCATATTTTTTAATTTATCAAATATACCAAAATATACTTACAAGCAATTCCATTAAATCAATTTTAGGAACGATTTATTGTGTTGATTACGAGTCTGCGTGAGGGATTGAAGTGGAAAGCCTTTTTTGTCCGCTGCGGCGGACAAAAAAGATTGTAACGTAAAGCCCGACCCGCAATCCCGACCTTTCGGGATTGCGGGTCACGCCCAAATACTTTTTATTTTACTTCTTTGATGTTGTTGCTTTGTAGCCAACCTTCGGTGCCATCTGTCAGCTGAATTTTTTTCCAGTTGGAAACGGTTTCTAAGACGTAGACTTTGGTTCCTTCGTGGAGTACGAGGGTGGTGGTGCTTGCTTTTTGTGGTTCGCTGTATACCTCCGCAATGTCGGCAAAAATGATGGCTGGTTTTTCGTTATCAAAATGACTTTTTTCGAATAATGCTGCCGCCACACTGACCACAACACAGAGTAAGAAAACAAACATTCCGTAGAAAAAGGCTCTTTTGGTAAGCGTTAATTGGGAGAAATAATAGCCCAAAAAGCACAACAAAAAGAAGAAGGCAAAGCTCACGCCCATCCATGCCCAGGTGTTGAAATGATAGATCCCTGTGAAATCACGCAGCAATTTGGCAAAACCTACTTTGGGAACGACTTTGATTTCGTCAATGGTTTTCTTTTGGGCAAATTTCAAGTTATTGGTAATATCGGCATCATCGGGATTGAGTACCAATGCTTTTTCGTAATTGTAAATTGCGGGTGCTACTTGGTTCAATTTGTAATAGCAATTTCCCAAGTTATAATACAGTTCTGCCGATTGTTGGTTGCCTTTTAAAACACTTTCATAAGCAGCAGCGGCTTCTTTGTACTTTCCTTTTTGGTACAAGTCATTGCCTTTGTCGAAATTACTTTGCGCAAAGAATAATTGACTGATGAATAAGAGGAATAGGGATAAATAATTTTTCATAGATAGAAGTTTAACCACTAAGACTACAAGGGAAGCACAAAGCTCACGACCTAGGTTCTATTCTTAGTTTTATATTTCAGTTGCTATTATTTTATAATTTGTTTAAAAACACTGTGCACTTAGTGCTTTCTTCGTGCATGTTGTGTTTAGACTTTTCTGCTCATTTGTTTTTCGAGGATTGAGATAATCATTACGGCCTTGTCAAAATCTTCCTGAATGGTAGCGCTTGATGCTGGTGCGTAGCGTGCAAACTCGCAGTTCTCGGTCAGGTTGATGAAGTCGGCTACAACGGTTGGTTCGGCACCTTTGTTCAACAACAGTTCTTGAATATTTTCTTTACTCATTTCGGAGGTTTCGATATGCAATTTGGCTTTCAAGAAATTATGCATGGCTTTTTCTAGCGCCACGTAAAATGGTTCTTTGTTTGCCAGTTGTTTTTTGGCTTCAGATAAATATTTCTTGGCTAGTTTGTTGTTGGCTTTGATTCGGTTTCCAAAAACGTCACTGTCAATGGCTTCTTTTTTCTTTTTGGCCAAGATAATGATTGGCAACAATAGGAATGGCGCAAATAAAAGACCGTAGAACAAATTAGATCCCAAGAAATTGTCTTCGTTTATTGCTGTCAACTCTGTTTTTGTTTTCACATACTTAAACTGACTTTGGGCAATTACCTTTTGTTTGTTGCCACCAATAGAATCTGCTCTAGTGTCTGTTGGACCTTCGAGGACGTCAATCATAATTTCGGGAGAACTGATTGTTTTGTAGCTTTTGGAGCCCAAATCAAAATAACTAAACTGAATGGGTTTAATTGGGTAGCTGCCTTTGTATTGTGGGACTATGCTGTAACTGTCGGACATTGATCCAGTCATTCCAGTCAATGGTGTTTCGATATTATCGGTATGAACAGCATCGTACATTTCGAGTGCATTGGGTACAACTGGTTTGGGTAGGGTGAACAATTTCATGTTTCCTTTTCCAGCTACACTAACCACCAAATCTAAGCTTTCGCCATTTTTTAAACTAGTTTTTGAAGGAGTTACAGTGAAGTTGAACTTCCCTACTGCACCTGTGAAATCTGCTGGTTTTCCTACTTCTGGTAATGCTTTTACAGTGATGGTTTTACTACCTGCAGAAACGCGTTTGTTCCCATTTGTAATTTGCATACGGCCATAGACATCACGACGATTGGATGGTAATTGTACATCCATATCTAGTGATAATGGTTCGATATCTAATTTGCCTGATTTTTGAGGATACAAAATAGTTTTTCGTAACACGACATAGCGGTATTTTTCGCCTTTGAATTGTCCTTCTTCGGCTACTAGTTGCTTGATGTCAATATTTTGACTCCAGAAATTGTTGTACTTTGGTTTGTTGAGTTCTTTCCAATTGGTGATACCAATATTATAACTAAAATATAATTTGTATACGACTGTTATGGGCTCGTTGATGTATGGATTGGTATTTGAAATGTCTGCAACGAGGTAGATGTTATTGTCTGCAGAGACGTTTACATCGTTTGGATCTCCATACTGTTGCTGTTGTTGCTGTTGCTGAACGGCATCGGTAACATTTATTTTTACGGGTGCTGTTTTATATAATTTACCATCATACTCGATTGTGGCCGATTTGATGACAATATTTCCCTTGTGGTTTGGAACCAAATAATAAGAATACATTTTTTCGAAAGAGCTTTTACCGTTGACCCACGATTGACTTACTTGTTGGCTAGGCCCTGCGATTACTTTAAAACCATCAAAATTAGGCTCGTTGAAGTTATCACCGTCAAAATTCATGTAAAAGTCAATGCGCAGTCTCTCGTTTATCCCAAGCGTGTTTTTACTCACTCTGGCTTCAAACTGAATTTGAGCCATGAGTGCTTGAGAAATTAAAAATACTACTAATACTAATCGTTTCATTATTTTATTTAATCGTTTATGCTTGTGGTATTTGATTATAGATACTGTTGAATGTATATGATCAACAAGTATTACTATTTGTTCTTGTTTTGACTATTACCAGTCTTTATCTGTGTCTACAGGTTTTCCTTTTGTTTTATTTGCATTGACTTTTCCTTGAATTTTCTTTTCTTCGTTATTTACGGCATCAAGCAAGTTCTCTAAACGCTGTTTGGAAATCCCACCAGGGTTTGGTTTAGGCTGACCATCGTCTTTTGGATTATCTCCCTTATTTGGGTCCTTTTTGTCTTTATCACCGTCTTTTTTATCCTTGTCTTTATCGCCTTTATCGTCCTTTTTATCTTTATCCTTATCTTTATCTTTATCTTTATTCTTGTCCTTATCCTTATCCTTATCCTTATCCTTATCCTTGTCTTTGTTTTTATCTTTATTATCGTTTTTAGGCGGGTTTTCTTTTAATAATTTTTTTGCCAAGGCATAGTTGTAACGGGTTTCATCATCTGATGGGTCGTTGCGTAAAGCATTTTTATATGCTTCTACTGCTTGAGTATAATCTTTCTCTTTCATGAAAACATTACCCAAATTATGAAATGCTTTGTGTTTTTGACTTCTGGTTTTGGCTTTTTCTATTGCTGCTGCGAAAGCAAATTTAGCTTCTCCAGGTTGATTTTGTTTATAGATCGCGTTTCCTAAATTGTAATTGGCTGCTGCTTTGTTATTGAATTTAGCATTCGAAATTCTATAATCTGCTTCTGCATCAACAAATTTATTGGCTGCATATTCTTCGTTTGCCTTTGGTAATACATCGTCCTTTTGTTGGGCAAAGCCCCCTAGCCCCCAAAGGGGGAACAGAACAAAGCATATTTTATAAACTATTTTCATTTTTTTAGTATTTTATTCCCCCTTTTGGGATTTATGGGGTTTCATTAAATAAATTCAACTTTTTGACCCAACTTGTTTTTCTTTCCAACAAGAAGATATCGGCAAAAAGTAGTACAAAAGCAAACCCTAAAAACCACTGAAATTGTGATTGAAAGTCGGCCATTTGTGTGGCTTCAAATTCGGTTTTCTGAATTTTGTCTAGTGTATTTTTAATATATTCAAGGACTTCTTTGGTATTTGTACCGTTTATATAGCCACCTTTCGTAGCCTTTGCAATGGTTTCAAGACTTACTGGATTTAGTTTAGTCACAACAACCTCGCCGTTTTTGTCTCTTTGGTAGCTTTCGATTACTCCATTACGTTTTAATGGTATAGGAGCTCCCTTCTCTGTTCCGACACCAATTGTGATAATGCGCATTCCTTGTTTGTTGGCTTCTTCAGCAGCAGCTAAGGCTCCATCGGAATGATCTTCACCATCTGAAATCAAGATTAACAATTTACTAGTTTTACTTTTGTCATCAAAATAAGTAGCAGATAATTTTATAGCGTCATCCAAGGATGTTCCTTTGGATGAAACCATATCGGGACTCATGCTTTGCAAAAACATCTTGGCAACACTGTAATCTGTCGTAATGGGTAACACAGGAAATGCGCTACCAGCGTAGGCTACAATTCCGATGCGGTCATTCCCTAATTGACTGATAATTTGGGAAACCAACTGCTTGCTTTTTTCCAAACGACTTGGAGCAATATCTTCGGCTAACATACTTTTGGAAACGTCCATTGCAAAAACGATATCGATTCCTTCTCGTTTTACAGTTTCCATTTTGGTTCCTATTTTTGGATTCACTAAACCCAGAATCAAACCTAGGAGTGCTAAAACCATTACAATCAGTTTCAAAATGGGTTTGAAAACTGATCGATCTGGACTCAGTTGATTAATAGCCTCAAGGGATCCAAATTCTTTCTGCTTTTTTCTTTTCCAATACATATTGAACAAGAAAAGTGCTACCAATAGTGGTAATAGGATAAGTAAGTATAAGTAGTTGCGTTCGTCTAATTCCATTTTGTTTAGTTATCAGTGTCGGTCTTAGTATTCAGTCTCAGTTAAAGTACTGGGGCAGTTAACTGAATAGTATGACTTATATAAAGCTTTTGTAAACCGTGTTTCTTAATCCAACTTCTATCAACAATAATAATCCGGCGAAGAGAACAAAAGCTCTAAATTTTTCGTCATAATCATAGAACTTAAGTTCTTCGATTTCGGTAGTTTCTAGTTTATTGATTTCATCATAGATCTCGGCAAGTTTGCTGTTGCTGGTTGCTCTAAAGTATTTCCCATCGGTCTTTTTGGCAATAGACTGCATTAATTTTTCGTCAATTTCTACCTTCATCATTTGGAATAAAATTTCGCCATTGGGTGCTTGAGCATATGGAAAATCTGCCATCCCATTGGTTCCAATTCCTATCGTGTAGACTTTGATACCGTATTGTTTGGCAATGTCTGCGGCAGTTTCCGGTTCTATAAATCCAGCATTATTGATACCATCCGTTAGCAAAATGATGACTTTACTTTTGGCTTTGCTGTCTTTCAAACGGTTAACGGCTGTTGCCAATCCCATTCCGATTCCAGTTCCGTCTTGGAGTACTTGATCGTATTTGATACTTTTAATCGCTTCGAGTACTACTGCTTTATCACTTGTTACTGGAGTTTTGGTATAGGCTTCAGAAGCATAAACGACAAGTCCTATTCGGTCGTTTGGTCTTTCGGAGGCGAAGTTGGCAGCTACTTCTTTCAAAGCTTCCATTCGGTTGGGTTTTAAATCTTTGGCTAGCATACTACCAGAAACATCGACTGCCATTACAATGTCAATTCCCTTTGTAGTTTTAGTTTTATTGCTAATGTCTACCGTTCTTGGACGTGCCAAAGCAATGATCAATGAGCACAAAGCTAAAATTCGTAATACACCCAAATAAGGTTTAAATTTCACCAACAAAGAGGTTGATCCAGTAAATCCTTTGGTAGAACTTATCTTTAAAGTTGGATTTTGGTGTTTTCTTTTCCAAAATAGCCATGCTATAGCAAATGGAATTAGAAGAAACAGCCAAAAAAATTGGGGGTTTAAAAAAGTTATCTTTTCCATTTGTTATTTGATTTGTTTTAATTCTACTGAGCTTAATACTCGGTCAACTATATCGTTGGCATAATGGTCGCCTTCTTCGTGTAAAATCATGATTTGTTGTAAGCCACCATCTTGACCAAATAAGAGTATTTCGTAAAACATTTTTTGACTTGTGTTTGTAATTCCATCTAGTTTTACAAACGTACCATAAGCTTTTACTCCTTTTACTCCTTCGGCAGTTTCAAAATCTTCTTGCTTGACAATCATATTTTGTGCACCTTGAGACTGAATGGATTCAACAGTAACTTCTACCGCTTTATCCAAATCTGTTTTGGTTTCTTCTTTGTATTTCATGGTAGAAACCATCAAATAAAAGTTATCAGCAAAACTACCATACGCAAAGGATTGCATTTCTTTTATAAGTGCTAATCCGTTTTTTGGTAATGATTTTTTCAAATCAATGCGTTTCAATACTTGAGGTGTTTCGATAAGTACAGGTGGATTTCCGTATTCACTTTTAATCCATTCTCCTTCAAGTAATTCTTTGGTTTCATGTCCAAGAATAGTGTCTTTAACATTTTCGAAACCTCTAGTAGCGATAAAGAAAGTTAGTATGGCTATAAGGATAAAAGCAACCGAAGCAATTGCAATTTGAATGCGTTTTTTGCGTTTTTTGGCAAGTTGTTGTTGAACTTGCTTTTGGCGTTGCATTTCGTTCAATAGCATTTCTTCCTCGTCAGGAACTTCTACCGGAATGGCACTATCTAATACTACAATTGCTTTTTGAATTTTATTACGGTCTTCTGTAATTTCAAACTCCATTGGTTTTGATTTGGCAAATTTCACCAAATCAGCTTGTTTTAATACTCTTTCTAAGTTGTCAATAGTTTCTTGAGACAGCTTCATTTTCTTTTTCAAAGAAGCTGCTTTCAGTCCAGAAATCAATTCAGAAGTCGTACTCTCCATTGCTGGAATATCAATAGCTTCCTCTATATAATTACGAGCGATATTTGTTAGTTCACTATAATATTCTTTGATTTCGCCCTTTTGCCAAAGTTCTTTTTGTTCCAATGAGTTCATTAAAAGTGTAGCCCTTTCAATAGGAGTTTTATAAACCTCTTCTTCGATCTTTTTCTTTTGGTATTTTTTAGTGAACCAATAAACGGCTGCACCTATGGCAGCTAATAGAATAATTCCCAAAAGCCATTTCCACCAATTTCCCATTGGACTTTTAACCGCTACAACATTTTTAATGTCATACATTTTTTGCTTTAAAGTATCGACTTGAACAGGAGCAACTTCAACAGCAATAGAATCTGTCAAGAAGGCCTTATTGTTGATTATCACTTTGATACTTGGAATTACATAGCGTCCTGAATCAAATTGTGTTAAGCCATACCTTTTGATTAACTCGTAACGGTCCTTGTTCTTTACGGTGTCAATAGGGTAGGAGCGAATAACCTCAAGAGCCCCAAAGTTCTTCAGATTTGGAAATTTTACTTTCGATAAGGTGTCAACAGAGGTTTTAAGGGTTAACTTAAACTCTGCTCCAATCTTATTTTTAGTAGTATCTATACTTGTTTCAACGCGTTTTTGTTGACCAAAAACGACGGCTGAAAAAAGGAGAAGGGATATGTAGAATGCGTTTTTCATTGTTTTTTTCAACTTTTATAAGTTTTGGCTCCTGCCTTTCGGGGTGGTTGGGAGGGGATATTACCTCGACTTAAAATATCCCAACAACTTCGTTACATAACTTTCGTCAACTCTAGTATTTACCACGCCCGAACCTGATTTTCTAAAAGTTTCTTTAAAGTAGTTTAATTGGTCACGATAGTGTTTTTCATAATTCATACGAACCATTTTTGAACTTGTGTCCACAATCATATTTTCACCTGTTTCTGCATCGGTCATTTCTACCATTCCTAGGTTTAGCATTTTTTCTTCTCGTACATCATACACACGAATTCCAGTAATATCGTGTTTTTTACCAGCTATTTTCAAGGTGTGTTCGTAGTCTGAAACCATAAAATCGGACATCAAGAAAACGATTGCTTTCTTTTTCTGTGTACTTGATAAGAATTTTAAAGCTTGTGCCAAATCTGTCTTTTGGCTTTTGGGTTGAAATTCGATTAATTCTCGAATGATGCGCAATACATGTGAACGTCCTTTTTTTGGTGGAATATATAATTCAATTTGGTCAGAGAACAATATTAATCCAATTTTATCGTTATTTTGAGTAGCAGAGAAAGCCATTGTTGCCGAAATCTCTGTGATAATATCTTTTTTGAATGCTTTAGTAGAACCAAAACCTTCCGAGCCAGATATATCGACCATCAACATCATGGTTAGTTCTCTTTCTTCTTCAAAAACTTTTACATGCGCTTCGTTGTAGCGTGCCGTAACGTTCCAGTCTATGGCTCGAATATCATCCCCATATTGGTACTGACGTACTTCACTAAAAGTCATTCCACGTCCTTTAAAAGACGTATGGTATTCGCCCGAAAAGATGTGATCACTCAATCTTCGGGTCTTTATCTCTATTTTCCGTACTTTCTTTAAAAGGTCTTTTGTATCCATCTTCTTTAGTTGTCAGTTTCAGGTTATCATTCTCAAGAACAGTAATATAAATACTGTAAACCGAGATTCTTTGCTGTAAACTAAATTTAAGGTACCTCTACTTCGTTTACAATTTTATTGATAATGTCCATTGATGATATGTTTTCTGCTTCCGCTTCATATGTAATTCCAATTCTGTGACGTAATACATCGTGTACTACGGCGCGAACATCTTCTGGAATTACATACCCACGACGTTTGATAAAAGCATAACATTTGGCTGCATTTGCCAAGTTGATACTTCCACGCGGAGAAGAACCAAAACTAATTAATGGTTTCAATTCAGCTAATTTGTATTTTTCTGGGTAACGAGTGGCGAAAACAATATCAAGAATGTATTTCTCTATTTTTTCGTCCATATAAACTTCTCGTACTGCTTCTTGTGCACGAATGATTTGTTCTACAGATACTACTGGGTTTACTTTTTCGTAAGTTCCTTTTAGATTTTGACGAATGATTAAACGCTCTTCATCCATTTTTGGATAATCAATCACTGTTTTTAACATAAAACGATCGACTTGAGCTTCAGGTAATTGGTATGTTCCTTCTTGTTCGACAGGGTTTTGAGTAGCTAAAACTAAGAAAGGTCTTTCTAGTTTGAAAGTAGTGTCACCAATGGTAACTTGTTTCTCTTGCATCGCCTCAAGCAAAGCAGATTGTACTTTGGCAGGTGCACGGTTAATCTCATCTGCAAGTACGAAATTAGCAAAAACAGGTCCTTTTTTTATAGAGAACTCATTGGACTTGATGTTGTAAATCATTGTTCCTACTACATCGGCTGGAAGTAAATCTGGAGTAAATTGGATTCTGCTAAAAGATCCTTGTATTGCTTGTGAGAGCGTATTAATTGCTAATGTTTTTGCTAATCCAGGTACTCCTTCTAGAAGGATATGTCCTTGTCCCAAAAGACCAATAAGCAAACGTTCTACCATGTGCTTTTGTCCTACAATTACTTTATTCATCTCCATTGTAAGAAGGTCTATGAAAGCACTTTCTCTTTCAATTTTTTCATTGATCGCTCTAATGTCTAAAGTCGCAGTATTTTCTTCCATTATCTTTTTATTTAAAACCTTGTGATTAATGCTTTCGTTTTGGTAGTGCAAATTGAATTTTTTTTTAGAGGAAAGATGTTAATAAATGGTTAAAACTTATAGTGAATAACTAAATTTAAGGTTCAATTGTGATACAATTTTTAAATTTTTAAGAACTTTAAATAAAATTCAAAAAAATTAATGATTCTTCCTTTTTTAAGTAACAAAATAACAAATGAATAAAACAGTTTTAATTACAGGAGCAACAAGTGGTATTGGTAAAGCAACAGCCTCATTGTTAGCGCAAAAACAGTACAATATTATTATTTGCGGCAGACGCATGGAAGCTTTGAATGAGCTATATCAAGAGTTGTCAGTGTTAACCACGGTACATATGCTTTGTTTTGACGTTAGTGACAAAGCAATGGTTTTTGAAAAAATAGAATCTTTGCCCTCTGAGTTTTCAACTATAGATGTATTAATTAATAATGCTGGCAATGCCCATGGATTAGATTCGATTCAAGATGGTAATACTGATGATTGGGATAAAATGATTGATAGTAACGTCAAAGGTTTGCTATACGTCTCCAAAGCAATTATTCCTCAAATGGTTGCAAGAAAATTGGGACATATTATACACATTGGCTCTACTGCAGGCAAAGAGGTATATCCTAATGGTAACGTGTATTGTGCGACAAAACATGCGGTTGACGCACTCAATCAAGCCATGCGAATGGATTTGAACCCATTCAATATTCGCGTAGGGGCAATTCACCCTGGCATGGTCGAAACCACCTTTAGCGCTGTGCGTTTTAAAGGAGATGAAGAAAGAGCAGCCAATGTTTATAAAGGGTTTGATGCCTTGCAAGCTGAAGATATTGCAGACATTATTCAATTTGTAATTTCAAGACCCTACCATGTGAACATTGCTGACTTGGTAGTAATGAGTACTGCACAAGCTAGTGCTACCATAGTCAATAGAGAATAATAATTTTAGATGTACAATTAACAACTTTTGTTTTGTTGAAGCGGTACAATCAAAAAACATATCATTTTCATATTGTTGAGTGGATTTGATACATAATTTATTTACGTAAATTTATCAGCATTAACTCGGATTGCAAATGATTAATAAAAGACTCTTGGTGAAAAATTTGCTGGCTCATAATGATGAGAGCAGTTTCTATGATAAAAAACGACAGTTGAATCTTCATACACGAGAGGGGAAGGCAAAGTTCTTAAAGCATATATGCGCACTTTCTAATTCTAATCCAGCCAATAATTCTTACATCGTGGTCGGAGTAGAAGATCAGGATAATGAAATTGTAGGTGATGATTTTTTTGATGACAGTAGAATTCAGAATTTGGTGAATGCTTACCTGGAGAATCCTCCTAAAATACAGTATGAGAATGTGCCTTTCCCTAATTTACCTAAAGACAAAGTAGTGGGTTTGGTTACTATCAAATCCAAAAAAAAGGTTTCCTCCTTCAAGAAAGGAATTTATACAATCGCAGTCGGCAGTGTTTTTATTCGTGTTGGGAGCAACACTACCCCAACAACAGATCCCGTGGAGAAAAATTTTCAAAATACGGAAACAGTTATCGGAATCGAAAATCAATCTCGAAATAATATTCAGCATACCTTAGATAGTGTATTCGATTTTATGGATTTTAGGCACAAGGACATTACACCCAAATACAAAGTATTCAAAGAGTTATTTGTTATCTGTTGGGCCGGAATTCCAAAAGTAGTCCGCAATGCCACCTATTTGTCACGCGTAGATATTGAGTTGATTAATGAGCAAGTCAAGCTTTTTTATTCTGCTCAGGATGTTGTAACAATTACTTACGATGAGGATTCTTTTACTATTATCGAATATGTTCCGTTGGGGTTGAACGATCAAACGAGTTATTATCCCTTAGAACAACAAAAAATCTATTTTTACGAAAATGGGTATTATAAAATCGAAAGTGAATTGTTGTTCCATCCTCCAGAATTCAATAAAAGAATGCTCTATCATATTTATAATTCGAATATCGCCCTGTTAAAAAAATTAGGCAAAAACACTTCGCTATCCAACAGAGAAGAAAAAGATTTAGAAAATATACCCTCTACTTTTATGATTTGTTATCTCAATGGATTTGAAGAGGCTAAAGATCGATTGATAGACGCTAAAGCTTTACTAAAACCTTTCCCTAAAATATACCTATCCTTTAAAGAAGCTTTGCGGGTTTTACGAAAAATGAAGTATAATGTGAAGTAGCTTTCTAAACTTACTACTGTATAGATTACTAGAAAGTACTATAGAAATAATTTTATATAGGTTGTAGTACTTTATGATGATGGTACATTTTGGGTGGTATTATTTTTGATTTTAATAGTTAAATTCAAAGCTCATTGACGTTTCGGAAAATGCATTAAGCAAAATAAAAGAGGAGTTCAATGGTGAAATTTGGTTTTAATCAATCACCATCTCTAGGATATCGCCTTCAATAATCAAAGTTGCTTCTGTAGAACCGATAATATGTTTAACTGAAACTCCTGGAGCTCGTTCTAATAATTTTATTCCGTTTGGAGTGATTTCCATTACGGCGAGTTCGGTTATTATTTTTTTGACACAGTTTACGCCAGTGAGCGGTAAGCTGCATTTTTTTAAAATTTTCGATTCCCCTTTTTTGTTTACGTGCATCATGGCAACGATAATATTTTCTGCCGAAGCCACTAAATCCATTGCTCCCCCCATGCCTTTGACCATTTTTCCTGGGATTTTCCAATTGGCAATATCGCCATTTTCGGACACTTCCATGGCGCCTAGTATAGTTAAGTCAACGTGTTTACCTCGTATCATAGAAAAACTCATGGCCGAATCAAAAAATGAGGCACCCGCTAAGGTAGTTATAGTTTGTTTTCCGGCATTGATGAGGTCTGCATCTTCCTCTCCTTCATATGGGAAAGGCCCCATTCCAAGAACGCCATTTTCACTTTGTATCTCGACGTTTATTCCTTTGGGTATATAATTTGCTACAAGAGTTGGTATCCCGATTCCTAAATTTACAAAATAACCGTCTTTGAGTTCTTGTGCTATTCTTTTTGCTATTCCTATTTTATCTAACATATACTTTTTTTTTAAACGCTATAAGGCAAATAAGTTTTTTTAATTTGAATGTTTATATTTTAAGTTAAAATATAAGCTGCTATCTACTGAATACTATTTGTTTCTTACAGTACGTTGTTCAATGCGTTTTTCATAGTGTTTTCCTTGAAAGATTCGTTGTATAAATATTCCTGGAATATGAATTTGATTAGGGTCTAATGTTCCTGCTTCTACAAGTTCTTCGACTTCAGCAATAGTGATTTTGGCAGCTCCAGCCATACATGGATTAAAATTACGTGCGGTTCCTTTGAATATAAGGTTTCCAGCTGTATCGCCTTTCCAAGCTTTTATAATTGAAAAATCGGCTTCAAAAGCATGTTCTAAAACGTGCATTTTTCCGTTAAAATCTCGAGTTTCTTTGCCTTCGGCGACTTCGGTTCCGTAACCTGCGGGAGTATAAAAAGCGGGAATTCCTGCTTGTGCGGCACGACAACGTTCGGCCAAGGTACCTTGTGGAATTAGTTCTACGTCGAGTTCTCCCGAAAGCATCTGACGCTCAAATTCGGCATTTTCGCCTACGTAAGATGAAATCATTTTTTTGATTTGTCTTTTTTGTAAGAGCAGGCCTAGTCCAAAATCATCGACACCAGCATTGTTGGAAACACAAGTGAGTTGACTAGTTTCTTTTTTAACTAATTCGGCAATAGAATTTTCTGGAATACCGCAAAGACCGAATCCTCCAAGGAGTAGGGTCATGCCATTTTCGATTCCTGCTAGTGCTTCTTGAACAGTATTTACTTTTTTGATAATCATAACGATTGAATTTCTTTGACTTCTTAAAATTAAGGCTTTATTTTTAGAAAGAAAAACAAAATATGTTTTCTTAGGGAAAACAGTTTTAAATAAAAATAGCCTCCTATAAAGTAGGAGGCTATTGAGTAATTTGAATCTTTGTTTTAAAATGAAAACTCGTCTGTATCTTGTATAGTTGCAGTAGAATCTTTTACTTTTTTGGGTACATAGCAATCTATCTTAATAGATAAATTTGGCGGACGATCAAAGTCTGATTTTGAAACTTTTAGTTCGGGATCATTGTAACATAATTTCATAAAATAACCCCATACAGGTAAGGCTGCAGTTGCTCCTTGCCCGTAGGTAATACTTTTGAAACGTGCGGAACGATCCTCGCAGCCTACCCAAACACCGGTTACAAGGTTGGGTACCATTCCCATAAACCAACCATCAGATTGGTTTTGAGTTGTTCCAGTCTTCCCAGCTATTGGATTTGTAAATGAATATGGATATCCTGTCCAACGGTTGGATCCGCCACCACCATATGTAGTTCTTAATCGAGAACCAGAACCCCCTTCGGTAACTCCTTCTAATAATTTAATTACAGCAAATGCAATGTCTTTGTTTAATACATCGTGAGATTCTGGAATTGGCTCATAGATGACAACCCCACTTTTATCTTCGATTCGACTTAAGAATTGTGGTTTATTGTACACCCCTTGGTTGGCGAAGGTACTATAGGCTGCTACCATATCTTCTACAGTAATCTCTACAGCTCCTAAAGCAATTGAAGGTTGTAATGGAATTTGAGATTTTACTCCCAATTTATGCGTTAATTCAACAACAGCCTCAGGACCTACTTTATCCATTAACTTAGCCGAAATGGTATTAATCGAGTTGGCCAACGCTTTTTTAAGCGTTATCATTCCTCTATATTTATTGTCTGAGTTTCTAGGTGTCCAAGATGCCGTCACATGATGGCGACCTACTGGAATAGTGAATGGGGCATCGATAATGGAGTCACAAGGAGACATATTCAACTGCTCGATCGCAGTAGCGTAAACAAAAGGTTTGAAAGTGGATCCTACTTGTCTTGCACCTTGTGCTACGTGATCGTATTGAAAGTACTTGTAGTTAATTCCACCAACCCATGCTTTAATGTTTCCAGTTTGTGGTTCCATTGCCATCAAGCCTGCTTGTAAAAAGTGTTTGTAGTAACGAATGGAATCGATAGGTTTCATGATAGTATCTCTTTCACCTTTCCAAGTGAAAATAGTCATTTTTGCATCTTGGTGAAATGAAGCTTCAATTTCTTCGTCTGTTTTGTCTAGCCCTTTCATTACACTCCAACGGTTGGAAGTCTTCATGGCTTGTTTCAAAATACGGTTAGTTTCAGCTTCAGTTATATTGACAAAAGGGGCATTTTTATTCTTTTTTGACTGAATAAAAAACTCTTCTTGAAGATTTGCCATGTGTGAGTTTACGGCTTCTTCTGCATGTTGTTGCATTCTAGAGTCAATAGTGGTATAGATTTTCAATCCATCTTTGTAGATGTCATAATCTGTTCCATCGGGTTTTTTGTTGTCTGCAACCCATTTCTTCATGTAATCACGAAGGTACTCTCTAAAATAGGTAGCCATACCTTCACGGTGACTTTCCAGTTTAAATTTTAATGTTATTGGAAGTGCTTGATATTTTATTTTTTGTTCTGTGGTAATCATTTTTGCTTTTTCCATCTGAGCCAAAACGACATTACGACGGTTTTTTACTCCTTGTGGATTGCGTACAGGGTTGTATAAGCCAGAATTTTTGAACATCCCTACCAAAATAGCAGATTCGTCTACGGTCAATTGTTTTGGAGACTTGGAGAAATAAGTTTGAGCTGCAGAACTTACACCAACAGAGTAATTTCCAAAATCATATACATTACAGTACATTGCAAGAATTTCATTCTTGGTGTATTGTCTTTCCAAACGGATAGCGATTATCCATTCTTTTGCTTTTTGAACAATTCTAAATGGTAAGAATTTTGATCCTTCTCCATGAAATAATTGTTTTGCCAATTGTTGTGTTAATGTACTTGCACCACCACTAGTACCTAGGCTAGCAATAGCTCTCAAGGTTCCCCTACCATCAATCCCTGAATGTTCATAAAAACGTTCATCTTCTGTAGCAACCAAAGCATCTACAAGATTTTTGGGTAAGTCAGAATATTTTAATTGAGATCTATTTTTTTGAAAATATTTCCCGAGAACAACTCCGTCTGAGGAGATGACCTCCGTTGCTAGGTTGGAATCTGGATTCTCTAAGTCTTCAAAAGAAGGCATTGAACCAAAAATTCCCCATGATGCAAACAGGAAAAATACGGCAATACTACCTAGTCCATAGAAGAAAATTTTCCAAAAAGTTTGAGTGTACTTTTTGAAATCTGTATTGGTGGAATTCTTTTTTTTTGTAGCCATAAATGTTACGATCTATTCTTTTTTTTCTATTCTTAAACCGATATCTGTGACGCCTTCTAGTTGGGTTACTCCTGGTACTTTTCCAGATTCTCTCACAGCTTGTTTAATATTAACTTTGTATTTTCCACGAAAGCGTACGCCTTCTTTGTAAAATAATTTACTCTCTTTGATATCTGTAAACCCATCTCCTAGTAAGCTTCCGTCTGGTGCTGCCATTTCATATTCCAAAGTATCTACTTTGGTATAACCATTCGGTTTTTCTAAGGTGACAATCAAAAATAAATTATTGTAAGGGTAACTATTGTTATCTCTTATATTTATAAATACATCATACTTTTTGGTTGAATCTAGTTCTGGTAAATCAAACGACACAATACTGTCTTTGTTCCATGCACTCCCTACCGATTTGTATTCGTCAAAAACTCTTTTTTTATCACAAGAAAAAAGAAGTATAGCCATTAGAAGCAATAAAAAACTATTTCTTATTCTCATTTTTGGTAATAATTATTGGTTTTCTAGGTTGTGGGTTAGCTTCCGCCTTAGGAGCCGGTTTGTTTGCGTTTGCATTTTTATTATTGTTAGGCTTTTTGTTATTATTTGGCCTAGCTTGTTTTTTCTCTGTTGCTTTAGCGCTTATAATCTTGCTTTCACTAGCTGGTCTTATGATATTTTCAGCAGCTACTTTTTCTCCTGCAGGTTTTGGTTTTCTGCTTGGTTTTTTCTTTTTCTTAGGTTGATCAAAACGAGTAAGACTCTCTTGCCCCATAGCATTGTTGAAGTTTTTTTCTATTTCTTCTACAATTTCGATAGCATAATCTTCCAAAGAAGAAACCTTGATTTTTTGCTTGTTATCTGCAATGATTTCACGCACTTTGTCAATTTTCAATACATGCCAGTTGGCATAATTGCTAGTGTAAGCAAACCACATTAACCCTTTGAAAATATCTTGTTTTTGACAAACAGCATCTCCTTTTTCAGTAACCAAACGGGTATCAAAGTCAGGAAAACCTTTTAAGGCATCCATGTAAGTGTCTAATTCGTAGTTTAAACAACATTTTAATTTACCGCATTGACCAGCCAACTTTTGTGGATTCAATGAAAGTTGTTGGTAACGCGCTGCCGAAGTATTGACACTTCTAAAGTCGGTCAACCAAGTAGAACAACATAATTCTCTTCCACAAGAACCAATTCCACCCAAACGAGCCGCTTCTTGACGGAAACCAACTTGCTTCATTTCGACTCTCGTACTAAATTCTTTTGCAAAATCCTTGATTAGTAATCTAAAGTCGACACGATCATTGGCAGTATAGTAAAAAGTAGCTTTTGATCCATCTCCTTGAAATTCAATATCAGAAATTTTCATTTCTAACTTATGAGAGATCGCTAGTTCACGAGCGCGAACCTTCATTGGCTCTTCTTTGTCTCTAGCGACAGACCAAATATCGATGTCTTTTTGAGATGCTTTTCTGTAAATCTTTGGAACCTCGTTACTAGTAGGACTCACACCTTTTTTCTTCATTTGAACACGAACCAATTCTCCGGTTAAAGTTACAATTCCAATGTCATGACCGGGTGAAGCAACTGTAGCGACAATATCACCAATGCTTAAAGTAAGCTTTTCAGTATTGCGATAAAATTCTTTTCGACCATTTTTAAAACGCACTTCAACACAATCAAACGGAGCTTCACCAGAAGGTAAACTCATGTTTGAAAGCCAATCAAATACCGTTAATTTATTGCAGCTGTCGGTGCCGCAAGTCCCATTATTTTTACAACCCTTTGGTGCACCACCATCAGAAGTTGAACAACTTGTACATGCCATAATTTTATATGTAGTGTTGTGAAAGACACAACTTAAGTTCTTAAAACGTTTAATTCGTAAAGATAGTATTTTTTAAGTGTAAGTTGCAATTGTTAGAATCAGCAATAATTCTTAATTTTTAGGTAAAATGATAAATAATTGCTATTTGATGGGTAAGATCCAAAACAATAAGAAGTTCCTTCCTCAGTAAACGGGAAAGAACTTCTTTTCTAAGTAATATGAAATTGGTTTTTAACCCTCCAAAACCTTATATAATTTATCCGATAAGCGAATTCTAAACGGTAATTGAAAAGTACAAATGTCTCCCGCAACCGCTTTATCAGCCTTCACATCGTTTACTTGCATTTCGGTAATCACTAGTTGTTGTTCTCCAGTCGTCATTCCTTTAATCAAAATGGTGTCACCCACTTTGATTTCGTTTTCTTCGATAGAAAACTGTCCAATACTTGGTTTTGGATAAAAATGCGTTCCGTTACCAATGTATTGTTTCTTAATTTTTGGTTGCTTTTTGGCCAACGCTTTCGATTTTGTTAAATCAGCCAAATTAGGAACTGCAGCCAAAGGATCATGATTTGCATCTCTATTTTTGAAAGTCAACACATCTGATTTTCCTTTTTTGAAAATCTTATTTCCGTTTTTCACCCCACGACGAATCGCTTTTTGCTCCTCTTCTGGCAAATGAATCACATCTACGCAGTCTTGTGAACAACAACCTTGCATGGCTTGCGCACATTCCTCACACTGAATAAATAACAAATGACAACCTTCGTTGATGCAATTGGTATGCACATCACAAGGTTTTCCGCATTGGTGGCATTGCGATACAATGTCATCTGTAATTCTTTCACCTAAACGGTGGTCAAACACAAAGTTTTTTCCAATGAATTTGCTTTCTAGGTTTTCTTCTTTTATTTGCTTGGCGTAATTGATAATTCCACCTTCAAGTTGGTATACATTTTTAAAACCTTGGTGCTTAAAGTAAGCCGAAGCTTTCTCACAACGAATTCCTCCGGTGCAATACATCACCAAGTTTTTGTCTTCCTTAAAATCTTGTAATTGCTCATTTATAATTGGCAACGATTCGCGGAAAGTATCAACATCTGGCGTAATTGCTCCTTTGAAATAGCCAATTTCACTCTCGTAATGATTCCTGAAATCAACTACAATCGTATTTGGATTATCCAATATTTCGTTGAATTCCTTCGCTTTCAAGTGAATTCCAATGTTGGTCACATCAAAAGTTTCGTCATTCAAACCATCGGCAACAATTTTGTCACGTACTTTAACTGTCAATTTCAAAAACGAGTGATCGTCCTGTTCCACCGCAACATTCAAACGCATTCCTTGCATAAAATCATACGCATCAAGAGTATCCTTGAAAGCATAAAAATTATCCGCAGGGAGCGATAACTGGGCATTTATTCCCTCTTTGGCCACATAAATACGACCAAGAACCACTAGCGGGTCCCAAGCACGGAATAAATCGTTACGAAATTGTGTTGGATCTTGAATTTGCGCATAAGCATAGAAAGACAAAGTAAGTCTTTGTTTTCCGGCATCATCAATCATGATGGCTCTTTCTTCTGCGCTTAAAGTGTTATACAGTTGCATGCTATAAACGGTTTAAGTGTGAAAAATTATTTGTGCAAAAGTATAAAAAAGTGACTAAGTGGCAAAGTTTCTAAGAGACTAAGTTTTTGATTTTTTTGGAGCTATTACCAGCTTTTCGCTATATCTCCTGTGTCCGCTATCGCTACCACAAGAGGATGCCGCTGCAATCTGGGCTATGGGATTTGGTATTTAACGAGGATTTGTTTAAAAATACAAAAGCTAGAATACAGTTCTCAGCTCTTGATGAAATCTATGTTTTAATTTACTTATTTATGATTGTTCACCACGTTTTCAGTCAATATGTTAGAGAGCTTTTTTAGTTTTTCTTGCTCGTACAAAGAGGACAAATCTTTTAAATCAGTTCCTACAGGAGCCTCATAATTAATGTAATCCTGAAAAGTGATGCCATCAATTACTCGAGTATTAAAAGCAGCTCTAAATCGGACTCCACCTTCGTTGACATGGTAATTATAAGCTAAATAATCAATTTTATGAGTGTTCTTGTTTATCCAGTACATGTATTCATCATCAAAATCTTTTCCGCCACCTTCTTGACCAAAAGTAACTTGGATTACATCGTATTTCTTGCTTTTGATGGTCTTTTGTTCAATATATTTTTTGTGCACTGATGCATCTTGCAATTTATAAGGTAGCGTAGCAAAATAAATAACCGAATTCAATGCTTCTGAATATCTATCAGCTTCTTCTTTACTTAAAGTTTGTAATTTGTTGTTTATTGTTCGATCAAATTTTCCTGAAGTCATTATGTCTTTAACCAAAGAATCTCCTTTTTGACTTTCAGACGAATAGGAGTACTGAGTTCCGTCATTTTCAAAGCGATATATTTTTTCTCTAAAATTAAAAGAAAAGTCAGCCTTATCAAACAATTTGCCGCCATGCGCCATTATGGCGCTGTTTACAATTGAGTCACCTTTTGAAAGTGGTTTTTCAATTGTAACGTTATCATTTAAGACTGTTGTTTCCTTAGTATTCTTTTTTTTATTGCAAGACAAGATAAATAATGCAGTAATACATAATAATATTATATTTTTTTTCATTCCTTAAAAATATCACTTTTTAAAATCAAGGAAGAATCTAGTACGTGTTTTATAACAATTTTAACTTAATCTTACTTCCAATCTTTCAATTACTGTTGCTTTTTTATGCTTTTTATCTATAAAAAGGGGTGTTGTTGTAAAGTTTATTAGTATCGAAAGGTGATTTAAAATGTCGAAAATAGCAAACGTAAGCTAGCATTAAGTTTATTTATCACTATAGCTTGTAACCTTAATTTGAATAAATTTAAGGTTACTTTGATTCGTCAACGATTAGTTTTAAAGAATTGATATAATCGGTGTCAAATTCAATTACCCTTATTTTATTAAGTTTTAAACTCATTTCTCCTTCAAATTCTCCTTCAGTACCCAAGAAATCAAGGAACAATTCGTGTTCATTCATTTCTATAAGTTTACCCAAATAGACTGCTTTTTCAGACTTTGTTGCTATTTGAAAAATCTTATATCTATTTGCTAAGAAATTAATGATTGTTGGTAAATCATTTAACGGAATTATTTCTGTAGCACTAGTTTTTAAGCCTTTTAACTTAATAACTCTTTCCGTAAATTCATGGTCTTTGTCTTGAATGATTGCTTTTACATTTTTATTTTTCAATATCGTAAAACCGTCAATGATAAAATCTACAGGATTGTTTTTGAGTAAAATCCAATTCTCAGTCCAATCAATTAGAAAACCACTAAAAACATCTTTTTTATCGTCAAATTCTAAGGTGATTAATTGTCTTAAATATTTATCCATTGTCTTGATTTAGTTTTAAAAGTAATATACTATCATAGCACTTCAAAGATAATACGTATCATTGTTTAGTTTGCCAAGTTTAATTTTTTTTAACAAAGTAGAATAGTATCATTCTACTTATTATTTTTAGGTCTGCTACTAAAGGTATAACAAAAACAATCACTTTCTTGTTATTCAAAGAAGAATCTTATCTTTTAAAAGGGTTTTTTACTACTATATCAAAAGCGAGATAATGTACTGGACTGGATGAAAATTTACCAATGATATTGTGCATATATCCTAGGTTTAATGTAACTTTTTGCACTGGCAATATTACGGAGTAATACAAGCAAAAGCGTGCTTCTTTATATTCAAATTTACTCCAATCATTTGTTCTACTAGTCGAGAATAATGCTTCTGCTGTAGCAATTATTTTATGTGTTTTTAAGGAATTAATGTTCACAGTTGTTTTGCCTCGAAAACGAGATCGAAACTGTGTATTTTCTGTGCTGGAACTAAAATTTGGATTGTAGAAAAATCGTAATTCAGGACGATAACTTATCGAATAATTTATTTTTTTGAATGTATTTATATAATCAAAACGGGTATATAGTCTAACCTCTTGACGGTACTTTGGGACATCCAATTCGTAAGGGCTGGTGGATTGATATTTACTTTGTGATCGATAACTTACTGCAACAGAATATTGCCAATTTTTTTTGAAATGATGAGAAACCTCTTCATTTAATACATAGAGGGATTGTTTTTGAACTAAATTGTATGTGTCAGGGTTACTGATGCGCCCTAAGCCAAAATAGGTTTCAGAATGAATAGTTCTTTCGTTATTAAGATCTTGTTGCACGCCAATTGCAAACCATGAGGCGGTATTTGCCTTACCCATTCCTGGAGGTGTGATTTGAGCATGACAATTGAAATAAAATACAGTTGTAAAAACACAGGTTATAATAATTCGTAACATAATTTTAAGGATTTCAATTAACGGTTATACTACCATTTTCTATTTCAATATTATTTAAAGTATTGTCCATTTTACATTGTAAATGAGTGGATTCAGGAATATTAAATCTATTAACGATTATTGAAGGAATTATACGTTGTGGTAGGTCTTGTGCTTGCGTTGTAGTAGTTATAGTAAACAGTGCAGTTGCCAATAAAATTTGTTTTCTCATTTTGTATTTTTTATTTACAAGACAAAGTAACTACCTGATTTGGGAAAGATTTGGGAAAAGATATTATTTTGTCGGAAACGAAATTTGAAAACTGTGTTCTGAATTCTCAAATGAATAGGAAACTCTAAAACCATACAGGTCCGAAATGGCTTTTACAATAGCTAATCCTAATCCAGTTCCAGTAGTTTGGTTATTTGGTTTATAAAAGCGAGTAAAAATTAATTTTTCATTCAGTTTTTGATCGCTGGCTGTATTGACAATTGTAATAGATTTTTCATCAATTTTCACTTTTACATTCCCATTGGAACGGGTATGAAAAATGGCATTTCGTAATAAATTAGAAAGGATTACATTGGCAAGCGCTGGGTCCATCCGAACCGATAATTCAGCAGTTGCATTTGTAATTGTTTTTACCTCTTTGAAAGTGGCTATTTCATCCAAATCACAAAGACTTTTACAAATTATTCCATTGATTGAAACCATTTGATTGTCTAGAAATTGTTTGCTTTCGATTTTAGTTAAAAGTAGTAAGGATTTGTTAAGTCGAACTAAACGTTCTAAAATCTGTAAAATTTTTGCAATAGAGTCTGCTTGTTCCTCCTGTAAATTTCCTTTTTCGATTAGTAACTCTAATTTGTTAATTGTAATTGCTAAAGGGGTTTGTAATTCGTGAGAGGCATTCCCTGTAAATTCTTTTTGTTGTTTGTAGGTTACTGTAGTATGGAGTAATAAAACATTAACGGCATTTTGCAGGTCCGCGAACTCCTTTGTTTTGGTTTTTACTTCTGGAAGTGCTTGGTTGTTGTCTAATCGGAATTTTTTTAATTTGTCTAAAAAATCATAAAAAGGTTCCCACAGTTTTTTTAGAACTAAATTATTAATTAAAACAATTCCAATAATTAGACTTATGTATAACCAAATGGAATCACTAAGAAGCTCTTTGATAAGATCATCTTCTTCTACCATTGAATTGGCAATTTTGAGTTCATAGTAATTGCCATCTAACTCAAAAACAGTGATAAGCATTCTTACTGGCTCAGGCTCAGGTGCTTCATCATCGGCATCTTGCATGTACAATATAGTGTCAATATAGCTGTCTTTTGCAGTAAGAGCACGCTTTTTATTGATCTTACGAATAGTAAAGAAATTCTCGTCAAACGATTCTTTGGTTAAAACAATAGAATCTTTTTCTGCATTACGTATAATTAAACGTTTGTGATTTTCTAATCCTTCGTCAACGCTACTTTTTATTTCATGAAGCATATTCATATAAAAAATCACTGCCCAAAAGGTAACGATAGCTAAGATTGAAAAGGATAAATATTTTATACTTTGATTGAGTAATTTCATGTTTCAATGAGTTTATACCCAATTCCATAAACAGATTCTATTTCTACTTCTGCGGCAGATAACGATAGTTTTTTTCGTAAGTTTTTTATTTGATAGTAAACAAAATCAAAGTTATCTGCATTGTCTGCATTATCTCCCCAAACGTGTTCTGCTAAGCCCGACTTTGTTATTAATCTGTTTTTATTGAGTAAAAAATAATTTAAGATGTCAAATTCTTTCCTGTTAAGCGGGACATCTATAGTATTTGACTTGAAGGTACGCTCTTTTAAATCTAAGATGATATTGGCAATTTCAATAGTATTTTTTCCTTCTAATATTTGTCGTCTTAGAACGGCTTTCACTCGCGCAGTAAGTTCTGCCAAATGAAAAGGTTTTGTAAGATAATCGTCTGCGCCAAGTTCTAAACCTTTTAATTTATCGTCTAATGATTCTTTTGCTGAAATGATTATTACATTTTCGCTTTTTCCTTCTTTTTTAAGTTTTTCCAAAATTGTAAGTCCATTTCCATCTGGCAACATGATATCTAATAAAATACAATCATAGTCATAAATAAACAATTTAGCTATAGCACAAGAATAATCTGAGGCAGTCTCTATCAAAAACTTTTCCTTTTCCAGAGATTCTTTAATGTTGCTAAGCAACTGAGGTTCGTCTTCGATTACTAAAATTTTCACAACACAAATATAATTTAAGATTTTGGAAAGAAATGGGAACTTTAGACTTCTACTTTTGTTTTAAGATAATGCTGCAAAATTTTTAGGCGTATATGTACGAAATTTATTGGCTAGGTTTTAATTAGTAGCTTGATGTATTTAATGTGTTTCTCTCGCAATACAAGAAGATTTCTTCCCATCTGGATTCTCAAAACTGGAGCAATAAAAAGTTTATATATCCAATATAGTGATTTCTGTCCCTTCTAGATCGGAGGTAATAAATAATTGACATGAAAGCCGAATATTTTTCTCATCATACCCCAGTTGTTCTAGCGTATTGGGTTCATTTCGCTCTTTGTTAGCAGAAATTCCTTTTATACCTATGGCGCGCACTACGCAAGTTGCACATCGACCCACGCCACCACATTCGCCAAAAGAATCCAATCCCATTTCTTCTTTCAATAAAAACATTAAATTAGGGTAACAACCACGCCTAACCTTGATTGGAAACCGTTGGTCATTATCAATAACAGTAAAGGAAATTAAGTGAGGTTCCTGATTCAAAATAGAGGTTTTATATAATGCTTTTTATAAATAGCAACAAGGTTCAAATTTAGGATACTTTGTAGCATTAGTAAACAAAATAGCTTTTAAACACAAAACGTACCACTAGTGCGGTACGTTTTGTATAGAATAAGAGAGGATTAACAGTACTCGTTGTAAGCATCTTGTAGGTTCTCAGCAATCATTTCAGCTGGACGACCTTCAATATGGTGACGCTCTAACATGTGTACCAATTCTCCGTTTTTGAATAATGCCATTGCTGGTGATGATGGAGGAAAAGGAAACATATGTTCTCTTACTGCATCAACTGCATCTTTATCAACTCCTGCAAAAACAGTGATTAAGTGGTCTGGTTTTTTAGCACCATCTAAACTCATTTTTGCTCCTGGACGTGCGTTTCTTGCTGCACAACCACAAACCGAATTTACAACTACAAGTGTTGTTCCTTCTGCTTTGATAGCATCATTTACTGCTGCTGCACTATGTAAATCTTGAAAACCTGCTACTGTTAATTCAGCTTGCATTGGTTTTACCATTTCTTCTGGATACATATCGTTATATTTTAAATATTAGTTTTGAATAGGCAAAGTTACGAAGTTTAAAAAGAACTCTATTGTTTGGTTTATAAAGTTTTGTTATAGTTCGATAGATTCTTTAATTAGTGAGGTGAAATAGCTGATTTATAAAGTAATGGTCATGGTTTAATACCTTTTTATATCCATTTCATGTCTTAAAATGAGTACTTTGTGTCATTGATTTGTAAAGAGTACTCTATTTTTCCGATTTTTGAGTTATAGAATGTTTTCTTTTACCAATCTTAAAAAAACAACAATATCATGAACATTGATTCAAATTATTATTACCACTTACAAACTATTTTGGGGAGTCAAAAAATGGTTGTAGATGTTTTTAATCGTGGTAGGTTTACTTATATGCCACATCTCGTTTTAGAATCTGAATTTTCAGGTCATGAATGGTTATTCGAAAAAATTGATAGCGATAACTATAAAATAAGTGCTCAAGTATTGGGTGTAAAAATGTGGTTGGATGTCATCGAAGGGGGCATATTTGAAGGTCTTTTGATTTATGCACCTGCAGTAAGTTATTCGAATCGTAGCTGGGCCATTGTCCCAAAAACAATCGAACAAAAGCAAGGTTATGCCTTGAGTACTTCAGTTCTCGGAGTTTCAAAATATTTGGATATTCATCAGGGTGGTGACTTTAATAACATGCCATTCATGGTTGATGAACAGAAATTTGTAGGGACTATTTGGAATTTCGAAAAAAGCCAACAAGTTGTTTTAAGTCATTAAAATATAATTCTTTCTAGTTTGCTTTCTTAGTTTGCAACAGAATATTATGTACTGTTTTGGCATTCAAGTAGGAACTTTTTTGAAATAGTATTGTTGCTTCATCTTCTAGAACAACAAGAGTCGGATAGGTAATTTGTCCGTCAATGGTGGCGATTGCAGCTGCAAGCTCATGTGTGCCTGTGTTGCGACCGCGCGGGACATACTTATACACATGATGGTTGATGGTGATGTTCTCTTTTGTCTCGCCATCAAATTTCACAAAATAAAAATCCTTATTCAAGGTTGCAATCAGTTCGGTATTCTTAAAGGTGCTGTTGTCCATCATCTTGCAATACTTACACCAATTGGTATGGACGAAAACCACTATCGGCTTCGGATTTTCTTTCGATGCTTCAAATGCTTCTTCAAAAGTATAGGTTTTCAATTGAGCAAAACTAGATGGAATAGTCCCCAAAAGCAGTAGCAATAAAATGGTGATCTTTTTCATCAGTTCAAAAATTGTAATTGTTAGTCAATGCTTTAGTTGTATTTTTCAGCTTATCGCATGGTGTATCGAAGACCAAAAAAAGTTCTTATTCCTTGATTGGGGCCATAAACATAGGTGGGGTCAAAAGTTAATGCATACGGATTATCTGCTGTGGCTTGCACATTGCCGCTTGCATCAAACTGTACATTTTTATCGAATGGGTCATTGGCTCTAGCTATAATAAACGGATTCCCTTTGTTAGGCGTCCAATTTAATAAATTTTTGACACCCGCATAGATTTCGATGTTTTTGATTTTATCGAATGTGAACTGGATGTTTTGTATGCTCCAAGTGGGTGAATATTCTTTTCTAGGGTCCAAAGCGCCCAAGAGCGGCAAACGCATAGGTCCATATACGTTTCCGGTATAATCAACGTCTAGAGATAATTTGTTTATTCGATACGAAATTGCCCAAGTCGCTGAGAATTTCTCCGTCAATATTTGTTGCGTTTTCTTTTGGTTCTCCGTTTTCGAAACATCCATGTACGTACCTCCCAAAATTACTTTCAAACCATTGGTGAAAACCATATCTACATTGGTACTAAAACCTTGTGTTACGGCATATCCATCAAGGTTTTTGTAAATAATTTGGTTTGGATTGGTGTCATAATCCGGAATTATAGAATTGCTAAAGCGAGTATACCAAGCCGATGCTTCGATTCCGATGAAGGTACCATTATTCGTGTAGATTTTTTTCAAGTAATTTAAATTGGCATTGATAGAACGTTCTGGTTTTAATGCCTCGGTTACAATTACCTCACGTGCACCTGTAAGCGCGGCATGCTCCTCTGTGAACAAATTCACGATTCTAAAACCTGTTCCGGTATTGAAACGGACGATATTGTTGTCGTTGATTTTCCATTTGTAAGCAAATCTCGGGGTAAAAATATTTCCGTGGTTGCTGTTATAATCGTAACGCGCTCCCAATAATATCTTGTGGTTGTCATTGAAGGCAATTTCGTCTTGAGCAAACAAACTCGGAATATAATTGACATCGGGTGCTACAGTTGCGGTGGTGTTGTCATTGTAATATTGATAGCGCAAGGCGGTACCAAAAAGCATGTCGTGTTTGTTGATTTTTTTGTCCCAAGTCAATTGTCCAAAACCAATACGTTGCTGCGCTAGGTAAGGGGTGTCTCCGTAAACCGAATTTTGGTCGTGGTTGGTCAACGAAAAAGTAAAGAGCATTTTTTCTTTAAAAGGCAATTCATAGGCTCCCAATAATTCCCGTCTTTTGGTATAAATGCTTTCGCCATACACTTGATCTCCGCCACGGAAGGACTTGTTCCATTGTAATTCGCCGCCCCAACGATCTTCGTAAAAATAACGTCCCGCTAAGGATAATAATTTATTGCTCTTTCGATTAAAATTCCATTTTTGAAAGATCGAAATACGGCTTTGTAATGTTACGTCAGTAAAATTATCGTTGTTGTTGTCAATTGGATTGCTGTAATTAAAGTAGTTAACGCCCGTCAAAACTGAGGCTGTTTTTCCAACATTGGCTTTGATACCCAAATCCAAATTCAGCTCACCCCAATCTGTCACAAAAGCATCTGCTGAAAACACAGGAGCATTCTTTGGGTTTTTGGTAATAATATTGATCAGTCCACCTACGGCTTCGCTCCCGTACAAAGAGGAGGCAGGTCCTTTAACAATTTCGATTCGTTCCAACAATGAATTCGGAATACCCGATAATCCATAAACGGTAGACAGTCCACTCACGATAGGCATACCGTCAATCAACACCAAAGTATACGGTCCTTCGAGCCCGTTGATGTGAATATCTCCAGTATTACAAATGTTACAATTCAATTGTGGTCGTACCCCGTTAACATTTTGCAAAGCATCAAAAACATTGGCTGTTGGGTTTTTTTTGAAGAATGTTGGCTTGTACACTTCTACAGGTACCGCACTTTCCATTCGGGTGACAGGTTTCAACGTTCCCGTAACCACCACTTCATCCAGCGAGTTGTTTTCTCTCAAATTAAAATCTTGCGTACTTTCGAGACTATCCTTCACCACAATTTTTTTCTTTTCGAATTGAAAGCCAGTGTAAGAGGCGAGTAGTACATAGTTGCCAGAAGGTACGCTTGCGAACACATAATTCCCGTCCTGATCGGTTACGGTAGTTTGTTTTGTTGGCGATAAAACAAGGTTGGCAAAGGGCAACGGACTATTTCCGCCCTTAACTACGCCAGAAATTTTTGATTGACCCAATGCCAGCAAACTGAAAAGTAGCGAATAGGTAATAAATAGGTTCTTCACAATTATATTTTAGGTTTGTTATCTAATTAATTTTAGACAAAACTAAAAAATATATTTGACTAACCAAATAAAAAAGCAAAAATCCTTATAAATAAACAACTTAGGTTTACTTATAAGGATTAATTGTGTAAAAAATAAAGCGTAGAAAGGTTTTAATAGGCCTTGTGAAGCTTCAAAATATTAATGACTTGCACTACTTTCATAACCAGATAAAAATAAGAGTTTGTGGAATTTATGTTTCATTTTTTTAGTTATAAAATTGGTGATTGATTATTGAACAGTGATAGCAAAAGTAACTTCGGCATCTGTAGAACCTCCTGCATTGGTAATATCACCTGTAGCAACGTTGGTTGCGCTTTTGTTTGGTTCATGTCTCAAAGTAATTGTCAAGTTTCCAGTTGCATCATTGGTAGTTGTAAAAACAGATTGCAATCCTACGGGTTTTCCGTTTGCATCAAAATTGCTAGTTGCAGTTCCGTAAGTAAATGCATTTAACGTTCCAGTTTTTTGATAAAACAATTGGTGATCAACACCTTCTTCAATAATTTCTAGCGTAATATCATCAACTGGATTGGCCAATTCATTTTTGAAAGTTACCGCTCCGTTATAGGTTGTGTTTTTTGCAAAAGGACCAGATACTGTAACTACAGGAGCATTAGCACCTTCACCATCAAGATCTTTGTATTGCAATGTAACTGCTGTTCCGCCACCAACTGGAGTGTAGGTTGCTATAACAGTCGTGATTAATTCTTCTTCGTTTACAGGAACCGGTTCATCATCGTTGCTACAAGACGAAATGGTTAGGGTTGCTATAACAGCTAGCGCTAGCGTTTTGAAATTTTTCATTGTCGATTTTTGAGAATTTTTCATTGTCGTTGTCATTGTTTGAGTGTTTAAATTGATTTTCATGGTATAATTGATTTAATAATTGAATTTGAGTTGTAATTGAATGCTTCGACCTACTTCATCGGCAAAAAAGCGCTGACGGTTTAAGTAATCACGATAGCTAGCATTAAACATGTTTTGTATCGAAAATGCCACTGTGGTCGTAGCTTTTTTAAAGGTCTTAAACTTCATTTCGGAATAAAAATGAAATAATTGATAACCTGTAGGAGGCGTACTTGTGTCTACTAAAACAGAAACAAGCTCATTGTCCTTTATAATTTGAGTATAAAAATTGTTGTCTGGAAATTGTGTTTGTCTAAAAACTAGTTCACTTTGAAGTTCTAGTCTCAGGGAATTCCATTCTTTTTTTGAAAAAGTAATTTTATTGTTAACCTGCAACGGAGGCATGTCGATCAACGGTTCGTTTGCTTGCTTGTCGCGCCCGCTTACGTAGGAGAGTCGCAAACTATGTGCCCATTGATTGTTGATTTCCCAAACAGTTTGAAGATCAACTCCTGCTAGTACAGCATTGGTTTGTTGGTATTCATAAACCGGAAATGCACCTCTTATGGTGGTTTCAAAACCAGTTGGTTTCAAAAATATGTAGTCTTTAATGCTATTGAGGTAAGGATTTAATTCGAAAGAGAATCGATTAAATTGTTTCTTTACGGTTACAGATAATTTGGTGGCTTGTTCTTTCTTTAAATTCAAATCACCCAATTCAATCACTCCAGTGGAATGATGTAAGCCATCGCTAAAGAATTCTGACGGATTTGGATTTCTAGAAGCAAAACTCAAGTTCGAGAACAATTCCCATTTTGCTGCTGTTGCTATATGTGTGCCTACGTTGGCAGAAACAGAATTAAAGGTAAACGATGGTTTGGTAAGCCACTGTGTACCAAAATCACCTGCTATAAAGTTATAAAATTGTGCGTCATACCCTCTTTCTTCCCAACGCGATTTGAGGTAAAATTTGGAAGCATCAATTTTGGTGTAGTCGTTTCGAACACCTCCATCGATACTAAAACGATCCGAAAACCGATAGCTTGCTATTCCATAAATTCCCAGATCCAATTTGTCATAATTTGGAATTAAAGGTCGAATACCGGTTGCAGGATTGGCATAATTGTTTTGAACTGCAGTTCTTACTCCTGTTTTTAGCTCCCAATCGTGGGTGTTTTTGGTGTAATCAATCGCTAGTGTATGGGTTTTTAGTTCCAAATCGAGTGCCGCAATGTCGTTGAAATCAGCACGGCGCACATCATACTCTAATCGATTATTCGATTGAAAATCATATTGCAAAGAAAGAAAAGAAGCATTATCGAAATAATAATTCGAATTAAATTTTATGATTTGATGTTTTACTTTTTGTTTAGGATTATTGATGTTATACGTAAAATCATTTATTACAGAAGGTATTTTGTTTGTAATCGAATTGTACAAATCATTCACATTACCTGTATGTGATGCGCTCAAGATCCCAATCGTAGCATTGTAGTAACTGTACAATAGCGAGCTGTAAAACTTTGCAGCACTATATTTTAAATCTCCCGAAAAATGGGCGTTGCGCGTACCTGTGTTGGATAAATTATAGTCTGGCGCCTGCTTGTCACCCAAGTACTTGTAGGTGCCTGTAGCATTCCAACTCAGTCCCAAATCATTCCCTTGGTGCAGACTCGTGGTTACAGATCCTCCTTTACCATTGCTATCATAATTGATAATGGTTCTTCCAAACAAAGTATCTTTTTTTACGGTCAAGGGTTCAATAATTATAAGTCCACCAATGGCATCACCACCATATTGTAAACCTGATGAACCTTTGATTACTGTAATTTTGTTTGCTGTATTGATGTCAATATTTGGATCGTGTTCCATTCCCCATTGTTGGTCCTCGAGTCTTACATTGTTATAAATCACAGGAACTCTACTGCCATATAGGCCGTTGATGATGGGTTTTACAATAGAATTACCGCTTTTGAGTGTTGCTACTCCTGCAATTTCTTTCAATGCATCGCCCAAGGTTTGGTTGCTGTATTTTTCAATAGTTGCCAACTTTAGCTGTTGTGCGACAACCGATGTAGTGGTATTTTTATTTTTTTGCTGAATCACCACTTCATCAAGCAAAGTAGTATTTGGCTTTAATTTAAAATCAATTTTCAGGTTAGATTCTAGCGCAATCACCGTGTCTATTGGCTGGTAGCCAGCATGAGATACAAAGATTTTTGTTGTGCCACTAGGTAAATCATTCGCTTGGAACTGACCAGACGAATTGCTACTTATGACTTTGTTATTAATATGAATGTGCGTGTTGGCGGAGTTAATTCGCTTTTCGGAAATGATTTTTCCGCTGATGTTATTTTGCGAATAGATGCTACTGCAAAACAAAATAAGGCAGAAAAAAACATAGATTTTCTTGGACATTATGGTTTTTTAAATGGTAAAATGAAGGAAAGCCAGCTAAATACAACAGTTATTTTAGGCCACGAATTACACATTCCGAAGCGTCGGGAGCACAAATTACTAAGAAGCTAAAAAAAATAATTACACCTATTTTTAGCAACTTGACGCTTCGAAATTGTGAAATTGCTTCGCCCTTTCGCTTTCGCTTTCGCTCGATTCGTGGTTGTAGTTTTTGTTTTCAAAACTCATGCGCTTAGCCTGATGCTAAAGAATTAGCATGCTTAGTTTGAATTTAATTTTTTAAAAAGAAGGAGGTGCTCGAAGCGAAAAAAAGCTTCCATTGAATACAGAAGGGAATAACTGATGATAAAAAGCTACTGAATAAACCGTTGTTGTAGCGGTAAAATATTCGATAGCACTAAAGTTGATCGCTGTAAAAGTGCTAAAGTGAAAATCGCAAAGACTACATTTTTCGACAAAATCATGACTATCGTTTATCGTTGACTTGCTGGTTGAAGTATTACTTTTTATTAATTGTACTGTGTTTTTCTGAAAATGATGCTCATAGGCATGTACGTTCTGAAGCACTATTGCGAACAATACTGCTAGAGATAAAAATACATGGATTATGGATGCTTTTTTTTTCATTTTCGAAAACGAAGATTATTTATGTTTGATTAACAAAGAAGAATTGATTTGCTTTCCGCTTTAATGCAATTATGTTGCGAATATACAAAACAATTCCTAATTACAACATTGTTGCGTTTGTGATTGATGATAAATTTTTGCATTTACGCTTAAATCTGGTGCTATTATGTTTAAATATAGTGACTTAATTAATTCTTTTCAATAGTTAAGTACTAGTTGTTTTCGACAAAAATCATTTTTGAAAATATAATTTCATTGACGGTACACAAATGTTTATTTATCATTTCAAAAATCTAGGTCGTTGAGTCAGTGATTTTTTACGTATTCCTATGTGCTTTGAAGTTTAAAAAATGACCAATGATCATTCCAAATCCACCGATAAAAAGTAGGGCCGAATGAATATTAAAGACTGCTTCAAGTACGACATTGGTAACAACGAGTAACATAGAGCCAGCTAAAATTATTTTGATCTGCTTGCTAGCATTACTCATCACTATTTTTGAAACAATTACTAATCCAATCATCGCGAATAGGACATCGATGATACAATTGTCTGACAATCCAATTGGGAGTATTGTAAGCAAAGGGAAAATCATGCAATGGATTAAACATAAAGTGGCTGTTGAGATACCTAAAATATCATAAGAGACGGTTGATTTTTTTGTAGCTGGATTTTTCATTTGTAAATTAGTGTTGAAGAAATAATAATTGTCTTTAGGGTAAATGGTGTTACTTTATTTAAAGGAAATCTTTAAAGCATTTTAAAAAAATCATTTCTTATGTGGTCGTCATTGAATTTTCCAGCATACTCCAAAGTGGTTGTTTTACTTGATTTGTCATTGACGCCACGGCTTGAGACACACAAATGTTCCGCTTCTACAACTACAATCACATCATCGGTTTGTAGCGCAGCTTTTAGTTCGTTAAAAATCTGAATAGTCATGCGCTCCTGTACCTGAGGACGCCTTCCGTAATATTCTACAATGCGATTCATTTTCGAAAGTCCAATAACTTTTCCGGATGAGATATACCCAATATGCGCCACGCCCACGATGGGTAAAAAATGATGCTCACAAGAAGAATTGAAAGTGATTTGACTTTCGACCAACATCTTGTTGTATTGGTATTTATTGTCAAATACCGAGATTTTGGGTTTATTTTTTGGATCCAATCCAGAAAATAATTCTTTTACATACATTTTACCTACTCGATAGGGTGTTCCGCTCAAACTATCATCGGTTAAATCGAGCCCTAATATCTCCATTATTTTATGGTAATGCTCGGCTATGGCTTCTATTTTTTGGGTATCGGGCATCAAGAAAGCATCGGCTCTTAATGGTGTTTCTGCTGAGGTACCGATATGATGATCGCCTAATTGTTCTTGATGTTGTTTGTTTAAATCTTCCATAATTGGTGTATAAATTTTGAGTGTTGCGGTATAGTGTAGTCTGATTATTTTATTAAAATTGGTTTAACTGAAACCTCATTGGTTTTTTAAAAATTGCAGTACGTACTAATCACTACATTTTTTTCGGCAGAAAATTGCTGTAACAAATGGTTTAAAAGCGTGGTTCTTCCGCAGCCTAGAAATCCGGTAATGATAAAAACGTTTATTTTACTAGACTTTGGCATTACTGTTTTTGTTTCGGTTGTATAAGATGTAGTTTCAGATTAGAATCTTGGTCAATTCTTTGTTTTCTTGTATATTTGTCTATTGCAATTTTGTTGCAAATATACTGGGTATTTATTTAAACGCAACAATGTTGCGTTATTATTTTTATAATTATGAAAACAACTCGTAATACAGCCTCAAAAACTGCTATTTTAGACTTATTAACGCAATCAAAAGTGGCGTTGTCACATAGTGAAATTCAAAAATTGACGGTCGATTTATGTGATAGAGTTACCATTTATAGAATTCTGGATCGTTTGGTCAATGAAGATGTGATTCATAAAATTGCTACCCCAGATGGTACGGTTAAGTACGCGAGTTGTCATCACACGCATGACCATCAGCATCACACACACAACCATGTTCACTTTAATTGTGAGAAATGCCAATCGGTTACTTGTTTGGATTCGGTGGAACCAAAATTTACAATACCCGAAAAATATTTGGTTAAGGAGGTTAATTTTACACTTACTGGCCTGTGTCCTAATTGCTCCTAAAAAAGCCATGCCTTTGCATAAATCAAAACAAAAAACCCGAAATCGATTGGTCGATTTCGGGTTTTCTATAAAAAGCGATAAGCTAAAGAACCTTTTTTAATATCCTTTTAAAAGGTTGAGTCTCATTTGAGCTTTTTCTCCATCAGTTTTTCTTTGATAATCATACAACGCATTTTCCCATTCACCATAATTACAGTTCGGTAGTACGATAAATTTGTCACCCCATTGCTTGCGGTCCAAATCGGTTTTGTCAAATCGGTCTTGAATGCTATTTTTTTCGAAAGCAGTACTGAAGTCGGTTAGGTTGTCACCCATTAACATCACGATTTTATAGTCTTTCTCAACTACATTTCTACGAACTTCTTTTGATGAGGTAGTCGATTTAAACAAACAATGTGCTTCATCTGCGTTAGGTAATCCTAGACGTTTCAGGTCTATCAAAGTGCTTTGTACAGCACTAGTTTCTCTGTTTGAAATATAAAAAATGGTTATTCCTTTTTTTGCTGCTTCTTTCAAAAACTCAACTGCTCCTGGTAGCGCCGTTGCTTTTGATGCTGCTGTCCATCGGTCCCATTCGGCACCGCTCATTTGCTTATTTTCTTTGATTAATTGAGCGCCAACATAACTATTGTCTAGAATGGTTTCGTCAAGATCGGTTACAATAGCAAGATTGCCTTTGCGCAATTGTCTTCTCGGAATATCATTTATTCTTAAACTAGCCAAATTAAAGGCTTGGTAACACAAAGCTCTATATTCTGCGGCTGTTTGTTGCCATAAGATAGAGTAGACTTTTACTTGGCTTTCGTCATTTTTTGGCGCAACCTCTTGTGCCATTACATTGGGGATACTAGCTGCTAAGAGCAATAGGCAAATTGATTTGCGTAGACAAAGTTTCATTTTCATAGGGAGTTGTATTTGTTTTTTCTAGCCTACTTCACTGTTTTGAGGCAGGTCGTATTGCTTTTTTTATTCGAGCAAAATTATTGTTTGATTTGTGTTTGCGCTGTCGATTACTAGTTTGTGTACTTTTACATACTTTTCAAAAGCAATTAAATTCGGTTGAGATGCATTCGAATACAGATTAATTTCTGCAAATATAGGATTGTTCTTTTGCTTATTGAAGCTAAGAATTGTTAATCTTGGGTCAATTTTTTTCTGTTAGCTCATTTATATTCTTCTTAGACTGCCGTTAATTTTTTAGCTTAGTCTAAATATATTTTTTGGCTGTAATACTTTATTGCATATATTTGTTGCAAACAGTTAGTAATGAGCAAGTCCTTAGAAGAAGTAAACGAATCGGTTTCGACAGAGAATAAAAAATCGGTTTTTAAAAAAATATTGGCCTTTTTTGGTCCCGCTTACCTGATTAGTGTGGGTTATATGGACCCCGGAAATTGGGCCACAGATATTGCCGGAGGTAGCCAATTTGGTTATTCGTTATTATGGGTACTATTAATGAGTAATATGATGGCTTTGTTGTTGCAAAGTCTTAGCGCTCGTTTGGGTATCGTTACGCAACGCGATCTTGCGCAGGCCTCACGTGAGACTTATTCGCCTTTCATCAATTATATTTTATACTTTTTGGCCGAAATTGCCATAGCAGCTTGTGATTTGGCCGAAGTGCTCGGAATGGCAATTGGTATCAATTTGTTATTTGATATTCCGTTGATTCAAGGGGTGATGATCACTGTTTTGGATACTTTTTTACTATTATTTTTGATTAACAAAGGGATTCGAAAAATGGAAGCCTTCATTATCGCTTTGGTAACTGTAATTGGGGTTTCGTTTATTTTCGAAATGATTTTTGCTCAACCCGAAATGGACAAAGTAATTTTAGGATTGATCCCGACCATGCCTAACGAAACTGCTTTGTACATCGCCATTGGTATTATTGGAGCTACCGTGATGCCTCACAATCTATATTTGCACTCCTCATTGGTGCAAACCCGAAAATTTGACCGATCGAAAGCAGGAATCAAGCAGGCTTTAAAATATAATTTTATTGATTCGACCATTGCTTTGAACCTTGCTTTTTTTGTCAATGCAGCCATTTTGATTTTGGCCGCCGCTACATTTTATAAAGTTGGTATGCATAACGTTGCCGAAATTCAAGATGCACACAAATTTTTACAACCGCTTTTGGGTACCAAATGGGCGCCAATTTTGTTCGCCGTTGCATTGATTGCCGCTGGACAAAGTTCGACCATTACCGGAACATTAGCGGGACAGATAATCATGGAAGGCTATCTGAATTTACGAATTCAGCCTTGGGTACGACGCATCATTACACGTTTGATTGCCATTGTTCCTGCTGTTGTAGTGATCACTATTTTTGGTGAAGGAGTAACGGGTAAATTGTTGATTTTTAGTCAAGTGGTTTTGAGTTTACAATTAGGATTTGCTATTATTCCGTTAATTCATTTTGTGAGTGATAAAACAAAAATGAAAGGTTTTCATATTAGCAGAGTAACACAAATTGCCTCTTGGATTGTGGCGAGCATTATTGTGATCTTGAATGGTAAATTGGTTTTTGACGAAATTAATGGTTGGCTTGAATCTGCTGAAAATCCTTTGATACTTTGGCTTACAGTCGTGCCTTTGGCATTTGCTTTTTTAATTTTACTGCTATATATCGTTTTTAAACCTTTTTTCGATAAATCAAATAGAACGATTCATAATCATTCTCCGCACCACTTGAAATTGCAATTTCCTAAAGGTCAAACCTATTCGAAAAAGAACATTGCCGTTACAGTTGATTTTACTACTGCTGATGAAGTGGCACTAAATAATGCCTTTGAGTTGGGTGGAAAAGAGGCCGAATATACCTTAATCCACGTGGTTGAAACGGTAGGCGCTCACATGTTTGGTGATGATGCCGATGATCACGAAACTACGGTAGACGAAAAATTGCTGTTGGAGTATGAAGCTATTCTAAAAGAGAAAGGATTTAAAGTCACCACCAAATTAGGTTTTGGACTGCCAGACAAAGTGATTCCGGTACTAATAAATCAAGGGAAATTTGATGTTTTGGTTATGGGTACGCACGGCCATACAGGATTGAAAGATTTGCTCTTTGGCACAACTGTGGATCATATTCGACATAAAATTTCGATTCCGTTATTTATTGTAAAGCAATAATTCCGTTTTCGTATTAAAGTAATAAACCCTCAAATTCCCCGCATGACGCATTCAGAAGAAAATTATCTCAAAGCCATTTACCATTTAACCACAGTTTCAAGCAGTGATGTGAGCACCAATGCCATTGCTGAAATGATGGAGACCAAGGCGTCTTCGGTCACCGATATGATTAAAAAATTGGCAGAAAAAGGTTTGGTAAATTACAAAAAATACCAAGGAGTTTCTTTGACCGATCCAGGGAGTTTGGCAGCAAAAATGATTGTGCGCAAACACCGACTTTGGGAGGTATTTTTGGTCGAAAAACTTGACTTTTCTTGGGATGAAGTACATGATATCGCCGAACAATTGGAACATATTAAGTCAGAGAAATTGATTAACAAATTGGATGATTTTTTAGGTAACCCAACCGAAGATCCTCATGGTGATGCTATTCCAGATAAAAATGGTGAAATACAAAAAGTAGATAAACAGTTATTATCCGATTTAAATATTGGTCAAAAAGGAATTTGCGTTGGGGTGAAAGACACTTCATCTGAGTTTTTGAAATACCTCGATAAACAAGAAATATCTTTAGGTTCACTAATTGAATTTATTGATAAGGAAGAATTTGATTTGTCTCTGAAAATTAAGGTTGATGACAAGTTTTTAAATATTTCCAATAAGATTGCGAGTAATATATTCATGAAAGTTAATTAGTTTTTTTGCTTGTTTTTTCGTACCTTGTTAGTATAACAATTTAAAATTATTTGATATGAAATACAGATTTGTATTGGTGGCGCTATTTGCGTATAGCTTAGGGTTTTCGCAAAATTTAACACCAACTGCAGTAATACAAAACATGACAAAAGGGACTCAACCTGGAATTAGTGTTTTTATACCCAACGTTTCCGATGATAATGTAGAGGACGCTATAAAAGAGATAACAAAACCATATAAAGGCAAAATTAGAAAGATCAAGCGAAGCGATGAAAATTTTATTGATAATGCATTAATCACAGAAATTAGTCCTAATACGATTGATATTCATCAATTGGTTGAAAAAATCGATAATGGATACCGATATACAGCTTTCTTTAATTTGGGAGGTGTTTTTTTAGATAAAGCGTATAGTGCAGACAAATATGCTTTTGCAACTGATATTGTGAAAAAAATTGCCATGAAAGCCTCCGAATTAGGAATGGGTGAAATCATAAAAGGCGAAAACAAAGTACTAGAAAAATTAGAAGACAGTAAGAAGGATTTAGTCAAGGATAATGATAGAGCGTCAAAAGACATCGAAAAAGCTAAGGATCTGGTAACAAAGAAAGAAGAATCTATTCAAGACAACTTAAAAAAGATTGAAAGTAAAACTAGTGAAATCGAAAAGCAACGTCAAAAAGTAATTGAATTGCAAAATAAGCAATCTCTTTTAATGAAATAAGATTTTAATATGTAATGAAAAAAACCGCAAAGAGAAATAGTCTTCTTGCGGTTTTTTGGTTTGTTATAAAAATAGTTTTAATGGCATCCGCAATCGTCGTCTGTGCCGCATCCTTTTTTAGATTTTTTCTTCTTCCAAAAGAATTTCTTGATGATAAAAGCAACTGCAAATCCTAAGGCTATAAACGCTAATATTTCTTGCATGAATTTTTATTTTAAGAGTTGAAAGGCAATTAATGCTACTACATAAGCAAATCCACTCATGAAAATCAATTGACCCAATGGCCACTTCCAAGAGTTGGTTTCTTTGCGGGTGATTGCAATTGTACTTGCACATTGCATCGCAAAAGCGTAGAACAAAAGCAGTGAGATCCCAGAAGCAAAATTAAATACCTTCTGACCTGTTATAGGATTAATTTCGGCACCCATTTTATTTTTGATAGTATCTTCATTGTCGGATCCACCTACGCTGTAAATCGTTGCCAATGTACCAACAAATACTTCTCTTGCAGCAAACGAGCTTATGATGGCTATACCAATCTTCCAGTCATATCCTAAGGGGGAGATGGCAGGTTCTATCGCTTTACCCATGATTCCGATATAGGAATTTTCCAGTTTGTAGGCTGATATTTTATTGTTTAATTCTGTTGCATTAGTATGACTATTTTCTACTTTAGCACGTAGGATTGTATCTGCATTTTTAAAATTCTTTCCAGGTCCGTATGAGGCCAAAAACCACAATATAATCGAAATTGCTAGTATAATTTTACCGGCACCAAAAACAAAAGCTTTCGTTTTTTCGATCACATTAATTGCTACATTCTTGAACATCGGTAATTTGTAGTTCGGCATTTCGACCACAAAAAAGGTTTTACCCTTGATTTTCATGATTTTATTCAGCACGTAAGCAGAGAATATTGCCATTCCAAATCCCAATAAGTACAATAACATCAAGGTTAATCCTTGCAAATTCAAGAACCCAAATACATATTCATCTGGAATGACTAAGGCGATGATGATTGCATACACAGGCAATCGAGCCGAACAAGTTGTAAAAGGTGTTACTAGAATGGTGATCAAACGTTCTTTCCAGTTTTCAATATTTCGAGTTGCCATAATAGCCGGTATTGCGCAGGCAGTACCAGAAATTAAGGGTACCACACTCTTACCTGATAATCCAAATTTACGCATAATTTTGTCCATCAAAAAGACAACGCGGCTCATATATCCGCTTTCTTCTAGTATCGAAATAAACAAAAATAAAAAGGCAATTTGAGGGATAAAGATCAAGATTCCTCCAATTCCCGGAATAATTCCCTCGGATAGTAAGCTGGTGAACACACCTTCTGGTAAATGTTTGGCTGCTGCAGAACTCAATGAGGCAAATGAGGAGTCAATAAAATCCATCGGAATTTTGGACCATTCAAAAATTGATTGAAATATGATAAACAAAATCGCAAAAAAGATGGCATAACCCCATACTTTGTGCGTTAAAACGCGGTCAATCTTACTGCGTAAATCTTTTGCAATGGAGATATCGACTTTGAGTGCGACCTTGAGTACGTCATTGATAAATTGGTATCTTTTGATGGTTTCCTTTTGCTGTAAACGTTTTAGGTCCGTATGTGATTTGGTGAATGAACTCTGAATCTCTTTTCTTTCCAAATTCAAAAAGTTCACGTCTTGTGTAATTACGAGCCACAATTTGTATAGCAATTGGCTAGGGAAAGCTTTTCGTAAACTATCAAAATACTCAGGATCTATGACTGAGGCATTTAAACAGGGTTCGCTAGAAATTGTTTTATAGGTGGTAATCATTTTTTTTAACGCTTCTATACCAAACCCTTTTCGAGAACTAACTAAAGCAATTTTAGTTTTCAAATGCTCTTCTAGGTAGGGGATATCAAGCGTTATTCCTTTTTGCTCCATACGATCAGCCATATTGATGACTAATATTGTCGGAATTTCAAGGTCTTTGATTTGAGTAAAAAGAAGTAAATTTCTTTTTAGATTCTCTACATCTGTTACTACAAGGGCAACATCTGGATATAATTTGTCATTTTTATTTAAAAGTAATTCAATAACTACATTTTCGTCAATCGAACTAGCGTTAAGGCTATAGGTTCCTGGTAAATCAAGAATGTTAGCCTTAACGTTGTTGGGTAATTTACAAAAACCAATCTTTTTTTCAACAGTAATTCCGGGGTAGTTCCCGACTTGTTGGTTCAAACCTGTCAATTGGTTAAAAACCGAAGTTTTTCCCACGTTCGGATTTCCTATTAAGGCAACATTGATATTTTCGTTAATCATTTTTTACCAATTATATTTTTTAGCACTCAATCGTTACACCTGCTATAAATTCTTTTCTAGGTTTTAGAAAAGCACATAATTTCGAGGAATTTGTTTTTTTTGAGTATTTAAATTTGTGTCCGCTTTTTTGCGTTAGACCATCTTCTATTTTGAAATTGTATTATTTGGATATTAAAGCTTAATTTGGACCAATTCAACTTCAATTTCAGCAGCTGTTTCCACACGAATAGCAAGATGAGAGCCATTTATGTCCAAATACAATGGATCTCCAAAAGGAGCAATTTGCAATAACTTGACCATGTTGCCTGGTAAACATCCCATTTCTAATAATTTTAATGGAATTACATCAATATCAAAGTCTTTGATAATGGCTGTTTCGCCTTTTTTGAGGGAATTGATTGTGGTACGCAAGGCTTATTTAGATTGAATTAAGATTGCAAAAATACATATTATAAAACGAATACAAATGATATTTGTCATTTTTTAGCTTTTGAAGCCTTCTAAATAATGGCGATCTGATTTGCAGCTATACCTTGTTCAAAAATATATTTATGTAACTACAGTTTCTATTCTTCTTCCTGACCGCTCAAAAAGTTGATGTCTTTAATCAGTCTTTGAATATCTTCTTGTTTTGTACCATCATAAAATCCTCGAATGCGTCTTTTTTCATCCACTAAGACAAAGTTTTCGGTATGGACCATGTCTAGTAATTCACTAGGTTTACCCATTTTTACGGCGAGATAGGATTTGCGTGCCATAGTATAAATATCTTTTTTTGCTCCAGTAACGAGATTCCATTTGTTATCTTTTACACCATATTTTATAGCATATTTTTTCAAAACGGGTACACTATCTGTTTCTGGGAATACGGTATGTGATAACAGCATAACTTTTGGATTGTCTAAAATAGCTTTTTGGACTTCAGTCATATTTGTTGACATTTTAGGACAAATAGAGGTGCATGTGGTAAAGAAAAAATCGGCAACATAAATTTTGCCTTCATAGTTTTTTTGCGTGATTGTATCTCCATTTTGATTGATGAACGAAAAGTCAGCAATGGTGTGGTACTTACTTACGTATTGAACTGTACTATCTACCAATTCTGGGTTTACATCTGCAGGGTTGTAAATGGGTAGTACTTTTTTTGGTTTTAATGCGCCATAAAATAAAAACAACGTTATTGCGGAGAAAACAACAAAGATTCCTATAAAAACACGGTATTTACGAAATGATGAAGGCATGATTTATTTTTTTACAAAAATACAAAAGCAGTTCTGATTATGATGTTATACATATTATAATTTATTCACCGTGTTTTATATTGAATAATAGAACGCATATTTACTCACCATTACTTATTTCTGTTGATAAGTATTACAAGAAGTAGATTAAGGTAGTAATGTCAACTAAGACCCCATAACCATTCAGTATATAAATAGCCAAGCAAGTAATTGAGGTAATGTAACTAGGTTCCCAAACGTTCATGTGACACCATGGGGAATTAATAATATCAGGCTCTAGATAGACATTTGAAAACCCAAACTGAAATATGGGCTGTAAGAACTTGCTTTTTTCTTAGGATATAAAGTTCCAAAAGACCCAGTTATGGTGGCTATGATCGAAAGTGAAATTCCGAGTCTGAAATCTGGAATTAAGAATTCAGCCAAATGTTCATAAAATATAATGGAGATTTCTCCAAAAATAATAACTAATCCTGTTATTGCAAATTTTGTATTTATTAATTGAATCTAAGAAATAATAACAATCCAAATAGGGAAATTGTATAAATAATAGTTCCAATCTACTACTATATTTAACAGCAATAGTACTTAATACGCTGCTAAAAGTGAAGTTTGCCAGTACCAGAATAATAACAATTTTCTATTGTTTGCTTTTCGGCCTAGAATTTTTTGCAGTCAGATAATAAACAATATAAATCAAATACACCAAAAATTGATGTATAGGGAACATTTGAATCACTAGAATGTAACGCACTACTTCTTTGGGTGAAATCCAAATGGTTCCTCATAATAATTAGAAACAAAATAGGTAAACTTATAGCAGTAATTTTAGACGAAACCAATTTTTTATATTTCGTAATCGCTATAAATCAAGTTGAGTAAAAGTATAGTTAAGTTGCTGTATCAATTTATCTGATGCTATTGTTTTACCAATAGATGCAATTTTATCATTAAAAGTTGGAGGTATTAGATGTTGCTCCAAAGCCTTCCTTGTGTAGTATTCCTTCCTTGTAGGGTGATTTGGAGCAACAGCATTAAAACGTTCATTCCAAATGTCACATTCGATAATTTTTTTTATAATTCCAATACAATCCTCCCTATCAATCAAGTTTATTGGTGCATCTGGATTTGTAGCATTTTCTTTACCTGCCAAAAAGCGGGCAGGATTTCGATCACGTCCAATCAGTCCACCAAATCGCAAAATTGTCGTTTGGACAGCATTGTTTGCCATTAACAAATCTTCAATTTCAAGGAGCTGTTTACCACTTTCAGTAACAGGTTTAGGAATTGAATCTTCGGTTATGGTGGCATTTACTTCGCCATAAACAGCTGTAGAACTTATAAAGAGGAGTTTTTCTACAGTAGATTTTTCGATAAAAGGTAAAAGGTTTTGAATTTTTTTTATAAAAGAATTTTTGTTTGCATCCGAATAATCTTTGTTTTTTCCTCTCAATTTGGGTGGTATTGCGATAATAAGAATATCGCTTCCCTCCAGAAAATCGGGAATTAAATTTGATACGAATTCAGTTTGTAGCGCAATGGAATAATGCTTAATTCCTGCTTTTTCTAGAGTAGCTTTTTTATCAATTGATGTAGTAGAACCTTTAATTTTAAAATCTTGTTTTACTAAGGTTTCCGCCAAAGGAAATCCCAACCATCCGCAACCTAAAATGCTTATTTGTTTCATTTGTAATGCTTGTTTAGTGGTGCAAAAGTAAGAAAACTAAAGCCACATCAGTAATGTTTCTATAAGTTTGGATATTTCTTAATCAAAACTATTTTTTTTTATTGATAAGGTAGTAATCTATTAGTATTGGTTGATGTTATTTGGTACTACTTTATTTATTTTAAAAGCTTCTCTAGGTTTTAAGCCTAGAATAGCAAACATCTCCATATCTTCTGATAAGGAAGGGTTTGGAGTGGTTAGTAATTTGTCACCTGCAAAGATAGAATTGGCTCCTGCCATGAAACAGAAGGCTTGATCGGTCACACTCATCTCTGTTCGTCCTGCTGATAATCTTACTACTGTTTGTGGCATTAATATTCTGGTAGTCGCTATCATACGTACCATGTCCCATACAGAAACTTTCGGTTGGTTCTCTAGTGGTGTACCTTTTACAGGTACAAGTGCATTTATAGGAACCGATTCTGGATGTATTTCCATATTCGATAAGATTTTCAACATAGAAATACGATCACCTATCGTTTCTCCTAGTCCTATAATACCGCCGCTACAAACCGTCAAATTTGCTTTTCGAGCGTGATTAATAGTTTGCAAGCGATCATCATATGTACGTGTTGTGATGATGTTTTTGTAATTTTCTTCAGAGGTATCTAGATTGTGATTGTATGCATAAAGACCAGCATCTGCAAGTCGTTGTGCTTGATTTTCAGTAAGCATTCCCAGTGTGGCACATACTTCTATATCTAAATTATTTACTGCCTTAACCATTTCGATTATACGATCAAAGTCGCGATTGTCTCTCACTTCTCGCCAAGCAGCACCCATACACACGCGTGAAGCACCTGCAGCTTTAGCTTTTTGGGCTTTGTCAAGGACGTTGTCCAGGGACATTAACGACTGCGTTTCTATATTGGTATGGTATCTTGCGGCTTGTGGACAATAGGAGCAATCTTCTTTGCATCCACCTGTTTTGATCGAAATTAAACTACTGATTTGTACTTCAGCATAATTTTTGTTTTCTCGATGTATCGTGGCTGCTTGGTATATTAAATCTAATAGTGGCTGTTGGTAAATAGCGTTAATTTCTTTATTTGTCCAATTATGTCTTAGTGAGGTCATGATTTATTTAGAATTAAATTAAAAAATATGCTTAAAATAAAGAGATTTATCGTTTATGTGGAAGCTCCTTATTTTTATTTTAGGAGGTGTTAACTTATAATGTATTCAGGAGCTGCAACTGAAATGGTTATCAAAAGGTCGCCAGCATCTACTTGATTTCCTTGAGTACATCGAATTTCGGAAATGACACCATCGAATTCAGAGTTAATTGTAAATTCCATTTTCATGGCTTCCAAAATGAAAAGAGGGTCTTCTTTTTTAACCTCTTGTCCTGATGTCACTAGAATTTTCCAAACACTTCCGTTTATTAAAGAATAGACACCTTCTAGGTCTTCTGGAATTGTATATTCTTCTGTTTTGACAGGTTTTACGTCATCCTCAGTCAGTTTGTTAAATCCTTCTTGTTTCCAATATTCTACTTCTTGGTCAAAAGCAATTTTCTGTTTTGCTTTAAATGCATTGATACTTTCTTCATTCTCTTTCAGCCATTTGTCATATGCACCAAGGTCAAAAGTAGTTTCTTCAATACGAACAACTGTTTTGCCTTGTTGAAAACCTTTCCGCATTTCTAATAGTTCGTCCTCTGTAACAGGATAATATCTTATTTGGTCGAAAAAACGTAATAACCATGGTTTTTCGTCTTTGAAAGATTTATTTTGTAAAAACCTATTCCAAACTGGCAAAGTTCGTCCAACAATTTGATAACCTCCGGGTGAGCCTTGCATAGGATAAATACACATATACACGCCACCAATACCTACAGTTCCTTCGACAGTAAATGTTCTAGCTGGATTATATTTAGAAGTTATTAATCGATGACGAGGATCTACAGGGACACCACAAGGAGCACCAAGATATACATCACCTAATCCTAGGATGATATAACTTGTGTCAAAAACCACATCTCGTACATCGTTTTTACTCTTTAGTCCGTTCATTCTTCGAATAAATTCGATATTACTTGGTAGCCAAGGTGCTTTATCTCGTACCGATTGTCTGTAATGATCTACGGATTCTAATGTTGCTTTATCCTCGTAGGCTAGTGGCATGTGCACGATTCTGCTTGGTACCACCATTTGTTCAACAGGAGGTAATCCTGCCTCTATAGTTACTAATGTTTTTACTAATTGGGTTTGCGTAATCTGCCTACCATCAAAATGAATTTGCAAAGAGCGCACTCCAGGAGAAAGTTCTATAATTCCTTCAATAGGATCTTTTGCTAAAGCTTCCATCAAGGCATGTACTCTAAAACGGAGTTTGAAATCTAGTACATTAGGACCATATTCGATTAAAATATACTTATCTCCAGCTTGTCTATAGGCTACTTCTGGATTATTTTCATTGGCTTCAGAACTAAATAATACACATTCTGAAACGGTATTCCCTATTACTTTGATTGGAGTTTCTATAACTTTTGCTATTGGTTTAAGCTTTTCGATTGTCTCATCCAAAGCTAGTTCTAGATCCAAAGCTGTTTCAAAACTTATTCTTTTAAATCGAATAGTATCTCCAGGTTTTAATTGTCCTATTTTCCAAATTTCTGCTTTAACAATTGTTGCTGGACATACAAATCCACCTAGACTTGGACCATCTTGCGCTAAAATTACGGGCATATCACCTGTAAAATTAATCGTCCCAATAGCATACTCTGAATCATGAATATTGGAAGGATGTAATCCAGCTTCTCCACCATTTGTTCTAGTCCACAATGGTTTTGGTCCCACAAGACGCACTCCTAAGCGGTTGGAATTGTAATGTACTTCCCAGTCAGCAGAGAAAAATGTATCGATATATTCTTCTTGAAAGAAGTCTGGTGCTCCATGTGGGCCATACAACACGCCTATTTCCCATACTTTTCCATAGGTAGGAATTATTTCTGGGCTTGCCGCAGTAGGTTCATGTATCGGTGCGGGAGTTGTGCATGCTTCAATTTCGGGCTGACTTATAGGTAAAATATCTGCAACTTTTAACGGTCTTCCACCATGTCCTCCAAATTGTCCCATTGCAAAAGTAGAACGACTACCTAGGTATACAGGAACATCAATACCATTGCGAACGGCTAGGTAGGTGCGGCATCCTGTTTCTGATTTTCCTATGTCTAATGTTTGTCCTGCTTTAATCGAAATAGGTTTATAAAAAGATACCGACTCACCATCTAATTTTGCATTGGAGGTTGCTCCCGTCAAAGCTACTATTGTATCGGTGTGAAATTTAAGTTTAGGGCCTATAATGGTGCATTCTAATCCTGCTGCCGTTGGGTGGTTTCCAACAATCCTGTTGGCTAATCTGAATCCAAAATGATCCATAGGTCCAGACGGTGGTACTCCAATATCCCAATATCCAATACGTCCTGGATAATCTTGGACAGTCGAATACGTTCCTGGTTGCAAAACTTCAATCACCGGCGGAACATATTTAAAAGTAGCTAGCTTCCCTGTTGAAACTTCTGCTTTTTCAAAAAAATCTGATGTTATAATTTTACGTAAATAATCGAGATTGGTTGCAATTCCGGCTAGACTAGTAGCCTCCAATGCTTGTTTTAATTTTAAGATGGCATCTTCACGATTTTCTCCAAAAACAATCAGTTTGGCAATCATCGGATCATAATAGGGCGACACCTCTGTTCCAGTTTCTACCCAAGTATCCACACGAACATTGTCAGGAAAATTCACTTCGGTCAAAACTCCAGGTGAAGGTTGAAAATCACGTATAGGATCCTCAGCATAAACACGTACCTCGATTGAAGCCCCTTTTGGTTCAATGGTTTTAGTTGGAATTTCCCATTGGTTACAAGCTGCTAGAATCATCCACTGTACCAAATCTACTCCTGTTACCATTTCGGTAATTGGATGTTCTACCTGCAAACGTGTATTTACTTCCAAAAAGTAAAATTCATCATGTGCTGGATCATAAATATATTCGACTGTACCGGCAGATAAGTAATTTACTTTTTTCCCTAGTTTGATGGCCGATTCTAATAATTTGGTTCTAGTCGCCTCTGGAAGATTGGGTGCTGGAGTTTCTTCGACCACTTTTTGGTTGCGACGTTGTAGCGAACAATCTCTTTCTCCCAGTGCCAAAACATTACCTTTTCCATCTCCAAATATTTGTACTTCTACATGGCGAGCGTTGTCAACAAATCTTTCTATAAAAACCCCACTATCGCTAAAGAAATTTTCACCCAATCTTCTTACAGATTCAAAAGCTTTTATTAATTCCACTTCATTATTACAACGTATTAAACCAATTCCGCCCCCGCCAGCGGTGCTTTTTAGCATGATAGGGTACCCTATTGTTAGGGCTGCTACAACAGCTTCTTCCAAATCTTTTAACAGTCCTGTCCCTGGAGTAAGAGGTACCCCAGCTTTAGCAGCAATTTCTCTGGAAGTATGTTTTAATCCAAAATCTCTAATTTGATCGGGAGTGGGGCCTACAAATGCAATTCCTTCGTTTTTACATTTTTCTGCAAAAACTAGATTTTCAGATAAAAATCCGTAACCCGGAATGATGGCTTGAGCACCACTTTGTTTGGCGGCTTCAATTATTTTATCACCAAGCAAATAGCTTTCAGAAGCGGAGTTGCCACCAATGCAAATAGCTTCATCGGCTGCTGTTACATGATTACTAAAACTATCTGCCTCAGAATATACGGCCACACTCTTTATGCCCATTTTTTTTAGCGTCTGAGCAATTCGCACTGCGATTTCACCACGGTTTGCGATAAGTACGGTATGAAATTGGGGGAATGTTACTTGATTTAACATGATTTTGTATTTTTATAATGAAAAAATATTTTTATAATAATTTTTGAGATTTGATGAAATTTTCCCAACAATAAAAGGCTGAAATATCATCGGAAAATGCGGTGATATACTCTTCACAAATGAAGCTCTGGATCCATTCACCACTTAGGATTTCTATTTTTCCTAATCCCAAAGGATGAGGTATTTGAACGAGAAATTTTCCTAAGTTTTCGACTGGTATTTTCCAGATTTCCACTTCGATTTTATCTCCTTTAGAGTCCTTGGATACTCTGATCAAACCCGGTTTTTGTTTGCCATTTGGATCCACTAAATACATTTTGTAATTGGGACTTGTAGTAGTGGTGTAGCTGTAGTGTGCATTAAGTTCTGTAAGCTGAAAAACTAGCGGTTGGTTGCGCTTATGCAAACCAGCTACAGCTAAATCAATATAGCCTTTGTTTGCTGTTGGAGGTATTTCTAGTGCTTTTTGAATTTGCTTTGCCCATTGTCCTAGTGCTTTGTCTTTTCCGTTTTTAGTAATTAATGTAATCCCAAAAGGAATTCCTTCTGGAGTAAAGCCTACTGGAATAGCTAATGCACATAAACCTAAAAGATTTACAAAATTGGTGTAATGACCTAGTGTTGAATTAAGTGTAATAGGATTATTTTCTACTTCATCAATTTTATAAATCCCTGGAGCAGTAGGTACAATCATAAAATCGATACTATCAAATAATGTATTTGATGCGACTTTTAAATCTTCGAGTTTATATATGGCTTTAAATGTAGCTACCGCACTATAATTATCTGCTTTTTGGATAATTTCTCTTACCACAGGATGTATAGATGCGCTATTTTCGATATAAAAATCTTCTATTGCCGCCATTCTTTCAGCAATCCAAGGACCATGATATAATAATTTTGCAGTTTCAGTAAAGGTGCTCATTGAAACAGGGGTAACTTTAAAATGCTCAGCAATACAATCAGTAACGTTTGTAAATAACGGTTCATACCCTGTTTTTTCTTCGAAGTGACGTGAATCCGTATTTGGAATTGCTATCTTAAGTGGAGAACCCTTTTGGACTATCTTTGATGTTGGTAAGCTGTTGACTTCATCAAAAACTAAATGTGCATCATCAATAGTGTTAGCGAATATAGAAATACAATCTAAACTTTTACAGGCAGGTACAAGTCCTTCTGTATTTATTGATCCATAGCTTGGTTTTAGTCCTACTAAGTTATTTAGTCCTGCTGGAATACGTCCAGAACCTGCAGTGTCTGTTCCTAAAGAAAAAGCAGCCATGCCTAAAGCTACTGCTACAGCCGAACCAGAACTTGATCCTCCACTTATATATGCTGGATTGTATGCATTTTTTACTGCACCGTAGGGGCTTCTTGTTCCTACCAATCCAGTAGCAAATTGATCCATATTTGTTTTGCCAATAAGTATTGCTCCTGCATCTAATAATTGCTGTACAACAACTGCATTTTTTGTAGGCATATAAGTAAATGCTTCGCAAGCTGCAGTAGTTGGTAGATTAGCAACATCAATATTGTCTTTTACTACAAATGGTATTCCATATAAAGGAAGTTTCTTCCCGTTATTAAGTTTAGTTTTGGCCTCTTCAAGTTGGCTCAAAACAGATTCTTTTGTTAGAACAGTTATCCAAATGTTGTATGATTGATAGTTTTCTATCTTTTCAAAAATAGTAGATATCACATCCTCAGGTAAAAGGTTTCCTGTTATATAGCCATTCAATAATACTTGAATTTCTAGGTTGTTTTTTTTCTGCATCGCTTCAATTATTGGTTCCAGATTAATACTTCGATTGGAGTTGGGTTGTAAGCATTGCAAGGGTTGTTCAATTGCGGACAGTTACTTATAAGTACAGTCGTGCGGCATAGTGAAATCAGTTCTACATATTTTCCTGGCGCAGATAGACCATCTTCAAATTTTAATCCACCATCTTTAGTAACTGGTACATTCATGAAGAAATTAATGTTGGGAGCTAAGTCTTTTTTAGAATAGTTTTTTCCAAATAGAGCCAATTGTAACATAAAAGTGTCGCGACAATTGTGCATAACTACCTTTTCATGAGCATAACGAACTGAGTTACTTTGTGCAGAGCAAGATCCACCTACGGTGTCGTGACGACCACAAGTATCTGCAATTATTTTTAATAATGATTTACCAGATTCTGCTTTTAATACCGATCCTGCCGTTAAGTAAATGTTAGACTGTGTATTTATTGTTGCTACAGCACTGTAATGATCTTCAGGATTATCAGAATCAAAAAATATAGTATCTGCGGCTTGATTTCCTTCAAGGTCGACTATTCTTAATACTTGTCCTGGCTCCAATTCGTACATCCAACCATCTCCAGCGAGTATTTTTTTTAAGAAAATGGCTTCGTTTATATTTTTAGTACTTGCTATTTGAGTTAAAGTTTCCATGATATTTTTTATTAAAACAGTGAATAATATTGATATGTATTTTCAAAAGCTCTTTTGTTTTCCTCTCTGAAATTGGCACAATAGTCAGTTTGTAGGTCCGCAAGTTCCGTATCGATTATTTCCATTTTTACAGGAACTGATGAATATACATTTGATGTATCGTTTGGATTTGGAGTATTTGAGAGAATAACTAGAACATCCATATCTAGTCGCAAGGTTACCGTGTCATTTTCTTTACAATGCTCTGGGTGGTATTTCATTGCGCCTTTTTCATTACAGGATACTTTCGAAAATAAATTGATATTTGGTGCGAAATCTCTATTTGTTAGTCCATTTCTAATCATTTCGATCATAAAATTTTCTTGACCGCTTCGTAGCCATTCATTTTGTTGGTCTTGATAGGATGTCTTACCATATTTTGTATCTGTTAATTCTCTAGTGGTATATCCCGAGATGGTATCATGCCACCCTAGAGAATCCTCAGTAATACTTGCAAGGACTCTTCCGTTGTCACTCATTAATACATTCCCTTTTTTTAAGCAAGAAGTATATTGGGCCTTTAAGGTGTCAGGCATGTTATACTTTTCATTGAAGTCAAATGCGTTAAAAAGCATCATGGCCAAATTGGCTCCTTTTGCAGTTGCAGTTAATTTTATTGATTTTCCTTTTTTTATTGTGGCAGACCATTTTACTCCTGGCTGCAAAATAAAGCTTTTTGACTGTTCCATATTATTGTTCTTTTATTTAACTAACATTAAACATCACTTAAGTAATGTTTTTATAATTACTTAGGTAAAGATAGTTTTTTTTTTGAATTAGATTTATAAATCTAAAAATAATTAAGTATTTTTTTTAAGTTCAAGTTTATAGATAGTTATTCTTTGCTATAACAGCACATAGGAATTGAATTCTATATGGTATGTTAAGTATATGTTTTTGAGTTGTTTGCATTTAATTTTGTTTAAATTTATATTTATGTTTATATATTTAAGTCTCTTTTTGATTAATATATTTATTAAAAATGCTATTTTTACCTAAGTAATAGCATAAAAATTCTTATTTTTAAGAAGAGTTTGAATGATTCAATACAATAGCGGATGGAAAAAAAAGTAAGCCAAGAACGATATAATAAAACCTTCAAGACGTTTACAAAATTTTATATAATTGCCTTGTCTGTCATTGCATTAATATCAATTTTAAGTCAAGGTTTAATACAAGCGTACCTAAGCAATCAGGCAAATGATTCGCATATTATTAATTATACCGCAAAATTGCGGACCTATAGTCAGTCATTGGCTAAGCTGGCTCTTTTGATAGAGAAAGGGAAAGATGTAGAAAACGATCAACGGGAATTTAATAATACCTTGAAGCAGTGGCAAGCATTGCAGGAAGGATTGCTCAAGGGCAGTGAATTTTTGAATATTGAAAAAAATGATCGTGTAGAACTCGAAACAATGTATGAAATAATTGAAGAGCCTTATCAAGAAATTTTAAAAAGCGGTAATCAACTTATTTTTGAAATTAAAAATAATAAGAATCCGTCGCAAGAAAAAATTGGTGCGTTAGTAGACCGCATATTGGTTTATGAGAAATCATATCTACTCACTATGGATTTGATTGTATTTGATTATGATCGTTTTTCGCGTCAAAATTTGTTTAAATTAAAAAATATCGAATTCTGGCTTCTAGGTTTTTTACTTGTTGTACTACTTCTCGAAATCATCTTTATTTTTTACCCACTTTCCACTAGAATTCGACAAGTGATTACTGGGTTAACTATATCCGAGAATAAAGCCCATAACTTAGCCAACGAGTTGAAAATTGCAAACAAATCTTTTGAAGCGTCAAATAAGGAATTAAGCGAAACTACTTTTGCTTTAGAACGTGCTACTTATATGGTACGCACAGATGATAGAGGGATTATTTTGTATGCTAATGACCGATATTGTCATGTTACACGCTACAATATGAGTGAACTAGTGGGTAAACCACTTTTTTATAATAGTTTTGGAAAAGAGGAGAGTGTTATTTATGAGCACATAAGAGATCCAGAGCGGAAAAAAGAAGTATGGCAAGGAGATGTATTTGACCATGCTTCAGATGGAACTGGTTTTTGGTTGGATGCTACCCTCATTCCTATAATTGATAAAAAAGGTTGTGTTTATCAATATTTAATGGTTTCTAATGATATAACCAAACGTAAATTTACTGAAGAGGAACTAAAACGTGTTAATGAATTACAACTAAGAGCTAAGCAAATAGAACAAAAGATAAAATCCTATTCAATTCTAGCAGGGCAAGAAAAAGAACGTACGCGTGTGGCCGCAGAAATTCATGATGGAATTGGGCAAATGTTGACTAGTATGCGTATGCGTATGGAGATGCTTGTAACAAAGCATCCTAATATACAACAAGATATGGATCGTGTCAATTCATTATTAAAATCAATAATTGACGAAACTAGACGTATTTGCTCTGATTTGTTGCCGAGTGTTCTTGGTGACTTTGGTTTGAAATCGGCAACGTCAGAATTGCTTCGAAATATTGAAGAAGAAGCTCAGATTGTTGTTATATTTGATGAAGAGATCAATCCTGAATTTTTAACCCAAGAGGTTGAAATGGGAGTGTACCGAATTTTACAAGAATCACTCAATAATATTGTGAAACATTCTAATACGCAAAGTATAGATATCTCGCTTTGTAACAATAGTGACAAGTTGGTAATGTCGATTACGGATTATGGTAAAGGATTTAATTATATCGAAAAATCTCTATATGAAGTAGATAAAACCCGAAAAAATAATGGGTTACGAATTATGAAAGAAAGAGCAGAAATCATTGGGGGTAAGCTCAAAATAGAATCAGTAAAAAATGAAGGAACTACGGTTCGCTTAGAAGTTAATTTAACATGAAAACTATAAAAATTATATTAGCAGATGATCATGAAATTTTTCGTAATGGTCTTAGTACATTAATAAGTAATGAGCCAGATATGAAAGTAGTTGGTGAGGCTTCAGATGGGGAACAAGTTATTGATATGGTCAAACATTTGGAACCAGATGTTTTAATTTTGGATATTAGAATGCCAAAATTAAACGGAATCGATACGGCTAAAAAGTTATTGAACAAAAGTCCACACCTGAGAATTTTAATATTTTCGCTCTATGATAATGAAGATTATGTTTTACAAGCATTACACATGGGGGCAAAAGGTTATTTACTAAAAGACACCAGTAATAAAATATTCTTAGACGCCATAAGAGCTGTGGATAACGATCAGTTTTATTATATTGGTGATGTGTCAAATAGTGTGATTAAACACTTTAAAAACCAAAATCAACCAGAGGTTAATCTTCAGGATAATAATGTGTTATCTGAAAATCTTTCGAAAAAAGAAAAGGAAATTATAAATTTAATTATCGAAGGTAAAAACAGTAAAGAGATTGCGGATGTTTTGGGGAATAGTGTACGTACAATTGATGCACATCGCTATAATATTATTAAAAAATTTGGTACCCGAAGTATAGAGGAAGCCATTGTAATTATTAATAAGATGAATTAATTCCAATTGATCAATAGTAAAAACACCCCCATTGTAATAAATACGTTGGGGGTGTTTTTTATGTGTTTTAAAATACACTTAGTCGAACCATTACACTCAAGAGATCTAGTTGGGTGTGATAACTCAAAGTGCCAGTTAAAGGTAGATTATTGCCGCTTGCAACTTTTACTTCTTTATAAATGTTGAAGCCTATATTGAGTAGTCCAGCACTTGTTGCAGCTTGCCAATCGGGACTTTTATTAAAAACTCCACCTACAAAGGGTTCAAAGGTCATCTGGTTAACTTTTAAGCTATATCCAGCTTCAAAATACGTTGAATTTTCAACGTCATTTACTATATTCATGGAGGTGTAAATTCTTAAAGGAATTTTATCACCTAAATATTGAAAACCCAATTCTGTGATATGAGAAAAACTACCATCATGCCGTCTGTAATCACTTAATTTAACGCCATCATATGGATAATAATAGTGGCTTAAAGTAGGGCTGATTGTACCAATTTTTGTGTCAATATCATAGCTAAGAACAGTCATGATATTATTGAACTCGTATTTGAGGCTGTAAGATCCTAAAAAACTTAATTTCAATTTATCATAATTCAAAATGACACTAGGTTGTAAATTAGGCCCTTTGTCTAGTGGTACACCACGCCAGATATAATTATTTAGAATATCAATACCAGTATTAACGTTGAATTTTTTTTCTACTGTAGTAGAGTCTGTTGTTTGTGCATTAATTGTGTAGCAAAATACAGCTGTCAAAATATAGGAAAATAATTTTTGCTTTTTCATAGTTTTAAATTTTAGGATCTATAATTCAGTTTTGTTTTTTTAAAATATGCGTAATTTTAGGCAATAGATAGCTAGTAGGATTGCTCCAGTTTTTTTGATAATTAAGATTATTAGGTAGTCTTTAAAAAAGAATAACGTATTTAAAAGGGCAAAATTAATTGCTTAGATTCCCATAGCACCATCATTTGACCATCAATAGTGCTTTCTGCCACGATAGCTGGTTTTTCTAAGCTCAGTGTTCTTTTATTGATTTTTATTATTCCTGCGGGCGAATTAAATACTAGTCCTGCAAGTTTTGCTTTAACGGCATTGGGTTCAAAAGTTAGTGCGAGTTCAACGGCTTTCTTCCATAAAAAAACACCATTATATATTTTAGAAATCTCTTCTCCTGTTACGCGATCAATACCATCAGGTAATTCATTTATAGCACTATATAGTTTAAAATCACTTACAAATCGAATATTATTTTCTGCGTCTACTGATTGAAAGTAATTTCTACAAAAATAATGACCAATATTAAATTCGGCAGACATTTTCATTAGTTCATCTTCAGAAATTGTAAAAGACATTATAGGACAATTTAATGAGGACAAGCCTTGATTGGTAAACTCTTTAAAAAAAACAATATTTGTATTGCCTTTCATCGTGTTTAATATGCACGTTTTTCCATTTGATACTATTTTTTTAACATTAACTATTACTTCAGAAATATTGTCTTTTTGGGGGGTAAGCAGAATAGGATGAATGTTTGCATATGGTACTTTTTTTTGAGACAGATACTTTTTAATTAATTTATTGGCTTCCAGAGAATAAGAGTCATTTGTTCCTAAAATAATGTAATTAGTGTATAATGAATTTTTATTCTTAAATAAGTAATTAATACCAGGGTATAATAATTGATTAGGTGATGAACCCAATTTTATAGTAGTTGTATTTCTTTCTTTAGCATTATAATCGGCCAAATCAAATACTAATCCGTCTGATGATTCATTCTTAGTTCGATTATGATTTATTATAATTTTGGGAACAAAGCAAAATAGAGTAACAACATTTTCTTTATTAAATAATTCCGACACATTAGTATTATAAAAACGATCATCGGATTCGTTGTTTATAGCTGCAATTTCAATTTGTTTTCCCAATAATCCTCCATCATTATTGATTTCTTCAACCGCCATAGCCATTGCATCATGCACAGATTTCTGACTGATGGCCCAATCTCCCGTCTTTGCATACAGTAATCCAATTTTTATCGTGTTGGGACTAGGGTCAGCTACATTTTTTTTTATAACTATAAATAAGGTAGCAATCACAGTTAGCGAAATAAATGCAAAGACTGTATATGTAACTTGTTTAGGATATATAGGCATCATTAATTTTGAAATTTTTTACTTCGAAAGTACGATATTCTCTAATATTTAAAAATACTTAAGCAATAGTATAAAAAAATTTTGATTTGAAACAAAAATTTCGAAAAATTTTGTAATTAAAGTTGTTTAATGCATTTAATATAGGTTTTTTCTTTATTGTAAAAATTGATTATTTTACAATAAAATGATTACTATGTCAATTTATTTTTACTGTTTTTTATATTTGATTAACTATAATATAATGAATAGCATGTTCGTGATATTTTTTTTGTCAATATATATACGTAAAAGGATAATATTACTATATTCGATAAAATTGATAAAAATTAACAAATTACTTAGGTAGTATGTAAAAACATTTCTATATTTGCTTAGGTATTAAAATCTATAATGATTCAAATTTAAAATATGAAATATGAAAAAATTAAATAGTGTTACAAGAGTAATTGTTTTTTTATTGATAGTTTCACTTACTGTAGCTTGTGGAAAAGGCGATAAAAAAGATTCTTCTGGATTAGAAAGTAAGAAAAAAACATTTAAAATCGCTTGGTCAATTTATTCTGGTTGGCAACCTTGGGATTATGCAAATCAATCTAAAATTTTAAAAAAATGGGGAGAAAAATACGGAATAGAAATTGAATTAATTAAAATGGATTATATCGCATCGATTGAAGCCTACGTTGCTGGCCAAGTTGATGGATGTGTAATGACAAATATGGAAGCGTTAGACATGCCAGCGTCTGCAGGTATCGCTAGTACAGCAATAATTTTAGGGGATTATTCTAATGGAAATGATGCATTGCTTACGAGGGATAATTTACAAATTGAAGATTTAATGGGTAAAGAAGTTAATCTAGTGGAGTTATCGGTATCTCACTATTTGTTTTCGAGGGCACTTGACAAAAAAGGCATGAAGGAATCTGATGTAAAGATTGTAAATACAAGTGATTCTGATATTGCTCCAGCTTTTATTTCAAATAAAGAATTGAAAGCAGTAGTTACTTGGAATCCGTTGGTAATGAAAATTAAAGAAGAAAAAGATGTTAAGCAAATTTTTTCTTCTGCATCAATTCCAGGTGAAATAATAGATTTGATGGTAGTGAATACAGATGTTTTGAATGCTAACCCCGAAATCGGAAATGCTTTAGTAGGAACATGGTATGAAGTCATGGGAATAATGAAGCAAGAAAACAAAACTGCAGATGATGCCCTAACAATTATGGCTGAGTCAGGTGGTTCTACTTTGCAAGAGTATAAAGATCAACTCAAAACAACGGCTTTGTTCTACACTTCTAAGAGTGCTATCAATTATGTAAAAAGTAAGGAGATTGTAAAAAACATGGATTACATCAGGAAATTTTGTTTCTCTCATGGTTTATTAGGTGAAAATGCTAGTTCATTTGACCAAGTAGGTATTCAGTATCCAGATGGTAGTGTTCAAGGTGATAAGAATAATATCAAACTTTACTTTGATGCTAGTTATATGGAAAAGGTAGCAAACGATAAATTATAAATCATTAAAAACGCATAGTATGATAACTTCAAATAAAAACGCAATCAAGTGGAAAGATAGTTTTTTATCGATTCTTTTATTCTTGGTAGTCCTGTTACTGTATCAATTTTTTTCTCATCAAAGACATTTAATAAATCCAGCAGATAAGTTGCTTCCAACATTTAGTCAAATCATAGATGCCTTTAACCGTTCGACATTTATTCCTGATAGGTCGGGTACCTATAGACTCTGGGAAGATTCTGTAGCAAGTGGTAGAAGAATTTATATAAGTTTGATTTTTATTTTCGCTGGAATTCTTTTTGGTGTTTATATGGGGTCTTTCAAAATTCTTGACAAGTTGTTTTATAAGTTTTTCTTGTTTTTTGACAAAATTCCAGCTTTAGCCATATTGCCTATTTTATTTATTGTATTTGGTTTGGGCGAAGTTTCTAAGATTGCACTTATTGTAATTGGAGTAGTACCCACTATTATTTTGGATACTTATTTAAAAGTCAAGGCATTTCCTCAAGAGCAATTGGTAAAAGCGATAACGATGGGCTCTAGTAAAACTCAAACGATTTTTAAAATTATTTTACCAAAAATATTTCCAATGGCGTTGGATAGTGTACGCCTTAATTTTAAAGCAGTTATTTTATTTCTTATTTCTGGTGAAGCTTTGGCGGCCACAGAGGGTTTAGGTTATAGAATCTTTGTAGTAAGAAGATATATGGCTATGGACAGTATTATTTCTTATGTAATCTGGATAGGGATTTTGTCGCTATTAGTAGACGTCGCTATTTGTTTCTGGCTAAAGAAATCCTATTCATGGTACAATAAATAAAAATGAAAATTATGGAAAGCAAGTATATCTTAGAATTAAAAGACATTAAGCAAGAATATCTCGACCAAACAAATCAAAGTTTTACTGTATTAACCAATATCAATATCAAAATTAGAGAGGGTGAATTTGTGACTATTGTTGGACCAACAGGTTGTGGTAAATCAACACTCCTGAGAATGATTCTTGGATCAGAGAAACCATCAAACGGAAAAGTCTTAATGGAAGGAAAGCAAGTAGACAAACCCGACAGAGACAGAGGAGTCGTTTTTCAAAAATACAGTTTGTTTGATAATTTAACAGTAAGAGATAATGTTAGGATAGGACTAGAATTAGAAAACCATAGTCTTTGGCAGAATTTAGCCAATAGTATTTTTCCTAATTGGAAGTTGGAAGATTATAATGATTTAGTCCATATATATTTAAAGAAAGTAAACTTACAGGATCATGCGGACAAATTTCCACACCAGTTGTCAGGAGGTATGAGGCAAAGGGTTGCCATTGCTCAAGCAATGATCATGAAGCCCAAAGTATTACTTATGGATGAGCCTTTTGGAGCTTTAGATGCAGGAACCAAAGAACAAATGCATGCTTTTATGCTAGAACAATGGAAAGAAACGGGGCAAACCATATTATTTGTAACACATGATTTAGAGGAAGCAATTTATCTAGGTACTAGAGTAATCGTTCTATCACAATATTATAATGGAGCCAATGGCGCAAAGATTGTAAAAGATCTTGACAACAATTGGACTAAAGATAAAGGTTTAGGAATTAAAGATGAACCACAGTTTTTAAACTTAGTCAAAACAATTCGTAATGAAGGACTGACTGCTAGCAATGTATTGGAGCATCATCATTTTGAATTAACACATCAAGATCATATAATTAATCAATAAATATAAATTACTAAATGAAAATTTCTGAATTTTTAAGAACAAATTTTAAGCATTTTAATGCTGCTGCACTAGTAGATGCTGCCGAGGGGTATAAAAAACATATTGATCAGGGTAATAAGATGATGGTCACACTCGCAGGTGCGATGTCAACCGCTGAATTAGGAATATCGCTTGCAGAAATGATTCGCGAGGGGAAAATTCATGCCATTAGTTGTACAGGCGCAAATTTAGAAGAGGATATATTTAACCTTGTTGCACATAATTATTACGAAAGAATTCCAAATTATCGTGATCTTACGCCACAAGACGAAAAAGACTTGTTAGATAGGCATATGAATCGTGTAACAGATACTTGTATTCCTGAAATGGAAGCAATGAGACGCATTGAGAATGTAGTTTTAAAATATTGGCAAAAAGCAGATGCAGAAGGAAAGAGTTATTTTCCTCATGAATTTATGTATCAAATATTATTGTCTGGAGAATTAGAACAATATTACCAAATTGATCCTAAAGACAGTTGGTTGCTTGAAGCAGCAAAGAAAAATCTACCAATAGTAGTTCCAGGATGGGAAGACTCCACCTTGGGGAATATTTATGCAAGTCATGTTATCAAAAAAGATATCAAAAATGTACATACAATGCGTTCCGGAATTGAATACATGATTTATCTAGCTGATTATTATATTAAAACGGCTAAAGAAGAAAGCCCTATTGGATTCTTCCAGATTGGTGGAGGGATAGCAGGTGATTTTCCAATTTGTGTCGTGCCAATGTTGCACCAAGATTTACAAGAAGAAAATATTCCGCTTTGGGGCTACTTCTGTCAGATTTCAGAATCTACAACTAGTTATGGATCTTTTTCCGGTTGTATCCCTAACGAAAAAATTACTTGGGGAAAATTGAGTGTTGATACTCCAAAGTTCATTATTGAATCTGATGCCACTATCGTTGCACCTCTAGTCTTTGCAATGGTTCTGGATAAATAATTTGTCATGAAAATATATAAATCCAAAACTCCAACAGTCCTCGCAATCTCACTAATTTTGATTGCCTTCTTAGTATTTATTTGCTATTGCTTTCAGTATAAAACTTTAGGTTTAGTATATAAAAACACAATATTTGGATTGCTATTAACAACCTTTATAAGTTTATTGATAGACTTGTTTTCCGATCATGTAGTTTACTCATTTACAGAGGATGGGATATTAAATTGCTCAAACAAATCAGAAATCAGCTGGGAAGTGATTTCTGATTTTAAAATAAAAATAGTTGTTGAAAGATTTGGTTATTGCTTTGTTTTTTTGAATTTATATAATAAAGAGTCAAGAATTTTTACTTCTATACAGTTGAATTCCCTAAAGTGTGACATAGTAGAAATTGAATTGTTTATGAAGAGCAAAATTAACCTTTAATGATTTCGCCAGTATCATTGAGTTTGCTGTTCTGCTTTCCTATCGGATATTAAGGAAAGCGCTAGAAATAATCAATTCATACTAGGTGCCTCTGGAATTTTAATTTTCATCTTTTTTAAAACCAATAAATAGGCTGACAAAGAAGCTAATATTATAAACAACCCAATTTCAAATTGGGCGAAAATTTGGTTTCCATTATGTAATGTATTTGCAGTTGTAAGCTCTGTTTTTCCTTCATTAATTTGGACCTGTGACAGAAGTATCAATGTTTTTAAACTTTGTTCTACACTTGTAGTTAATTGGTGCCATTGGTTACTATTGTTGTGTTTTTGCAGTGCTATCGATTGTTTTTGGAAAGCATTAAAATACTGTTTTTCTTCAGGTGTCAAAACGGTTGCTAAGTATTTTTTATCCAGATGGTCCATGATTTCTAGATGGCTAGAAATTAGATTTTGTTTCTCAGTATTAGTTTTGTTGGCTTGTAATGGGGCGTTTTTTATTTCGTGAAGCGCATTATTGTACTGAAAAATATAATGGCTTACCATTAACCGATCGTTGTAAATTGCTTTAATGCTTTCATTTGTTTTTTTGGAGTTTTGTCCGTTGAAATAATTACTTATCAAAAGCAAAACGGTGACGAAAATTAAAACCATCGCTGCTTTTGACTTTTTATTTAAATTGTTTAAGTCTTTCATAATCAGGAAAATTATTAGGAAAGATACCTTTTTCTTTTGATTAAAAAAAAGAGTTTCTTTTTTTTAATCAAAAGAACTTTGAGATGGAATCCTTTGTTATTCGGGAATTATTACAGTTGGTGAATTGAGAACTTCAGGATTCGGAATAATTGTTTTTTTTATGCAAACAGCATCATTTAAGACAAATGGTGTGGGCATCATCCAATCAGATCTTGGTCCTACGTTTAATAATGGGTTTTGTAATAAGTCAAATGAACTTTCTAGCAATGACATATCAAAAACGGTAGCTCTATTAATTATAAATTCCAGTTCAAGTGGTTGGTTATTTACTACATAATAACTTAATATTTTTTTACCATCACGGTTCATCATATTGCTACTTGCTTCAAGTTGAGAAATACCATTGGCTTTGAAATGATAGAAGTCCATTTTAACATTTGCAAAAATATCATAGCGGTTGACGTTACGATTGGGCATAATTTTTATTTTGTAGTAATGGAGGTTGTCAGTCAAACTATCTTTTAGAAATACAACATTTGGTGCCGGTATAGCTCTCGTTTCAGTTTCTTTTGCATACGTAAAATTACTGTTGTATTTACTAAATAACGGAATTTCATCTTGTAAATTTGTTCGCTTTGGACTAGTGCCTAAATAGGTTTTGGTCCAATCATCCAAATTTATGTCGTAGGTAATCCAAGATGCTTTCTGATTGTCTGCGTCCAAATAATATAATAAACTGTTGGATTTTGCCATTCCTTTCTCATAACCAGAGTAGATGTGCGCTTTGGTGAAAAAAGAAAGGGAAACAATCAAGAAAAAGATAGCCCATAGTCCCTTTTTTGGAAAAGTTTCAAAAATAGGTAAAAGTAATCCGAATAACAAAACAGTTAATATAGTACTGCCTACGAGCATTTTTAGCCCTAATCCTACTGGAAACATATAAATAAATGGGGTAATAATAAAGACTGCAGGTAATGCGATAATTAGATGGAACCAGCGGTTATTTCGTTGGGTTAGTATGAAATAAGCAAAGCTAAATAAAGCAAAATATACAGGTAAAATCAAAAATGCGGCCCCTTCTAGATAATACGTTATAGCTCCGTTAAGCAATAACCAAACGAAAAGTGGTGCTGTCCAATTGCTAATAGTGGCTTTTTCTGTAGAGAAGTATTTGTAAAAGAAAAAGCAAATCGCTAGGGTCAAAGAGACAAATGCAGCCATATAGTCATGACCATTGTAAGTGAAACCATTAAGTAAGTCGTTATATTGTGGGTATAGTTGTAGTAATCCTTGCCACCCAAAAATAGCTAGCAAACTAGAGAAGATAAGGCTAAGTAGAAATGGAATTGAACCTCTGAAAAGTCCTTTTATATCCAAAATTCGTTGTGCTTTTGCAAAGAAAACTAGCAGTATGAAAATTGTAATGGCAATATAGAGCATAGGTTGTATCCACTCGTATGGATAATGTACAAAGCTGAATGGGAGATTAAAATAAACTTCATCATCTTGTGAATGAGTCGTATTTAAATTGGCATTCGAAAAGTAATGCAATAATGGTAATAAATAGGAGCCTTGATGTGCCAAACTGTTTTTGTCCAAATGTTGACTGTCATCCTGAGCAGTGTGGTAATTGTAATGTCCGTCAATAAACGCAAAATTATAACCTTGAATTTTTCCTTGCTTTCTAAACACAGTTAGGTCGGTATCATTGGGTAGCATTTTGTAAATACTGTACATCAAAGAATTAGATACTGGAAAATCAACCTTCGCATTGGCGAATTCATTGACTAATCCTGCATTTCCATTAGTGGTTTCCATAAGCATATAACTCGGACCCGATGTACCTCGTGCCTCAAAGTTGAGTGCCAAGCCGATTTCTTTTGCCCATTGATGTCTGGTAACAAATAGTGCTGCTCCATTCAAACCTAGCTCTTCGGCATCTGTGAACAGAATAATTATATCATTTTTTGGTGTTTTTTTAGAATTTAAAAATGCTCTTAGACTTTCGAGAACCGTTGCTACGCCAGAACCAGCATCACTAGCACCGTAAGAAGCTGAATGCGGTGCACTATCATAGTGAGTGAGTAATAGTAGAGATTTGGTGGAGTTTATACCTTTTATTCGAGCGAGTATGTTTTTTGAATACACCAAGTTTCCCCAATCTGTCAAAGTATAACCTTCTTGCGTGCTAGTTTGTAATCCTAGTTTTTGCAATTCTTTTTGGAGATATTTAAACACTACTTCGTGATTTTTCGAACCTACATAATGCGGTTGCATTGAAATAGCTTGTACTTGTGTAAAAGCTCTTTTGGTTGAAAATTCATCCAAAGGCATATTAGATTCTACACTTGCTTGAGGCATTACGGTATAATACATTATTCCTAAAGTTAAAAATAGAAATAAAACAGAAATCAGGGAACCATACTTTTTTGTCTTCATGTGGTAACGGAATTAAATGTCTTTTTTTACTAACATATAAAAATCATTATCAAGTAGTAGGTAGCCTTGATCGTATAGGAAATAATAGGTATTACCTGTTTTTGTTTTTAGAATATTGGTGAAAAAATCAAAATCAAAACCTAAACTCAATAGCTTAGATTTTGTGGTTTTTGATTTCCCTTCGGTGTTTATACCTGAAAGGATACGGTAGTTCTTGCGTAATTTGTTATTAATGTTACGCATATAGTTATTGCTGTCTTTGTTAATCTTATTATTATAAGCATTACGACAACCATCACTACAGAATTTTTTGTCCTCTCGACCTATGATTTTTTCACCACATTCTAAACAGCTCTTCATATTTAGCTTTTTGTTTTTTTAATCTTGTATAAATCGTGACGTCGGTCTTTTAATATTTTTACACTCCCATGCTCGTGTAGTTCTTTAAGTAAATCCAAATCAACATCAACGATCAAAGTCATTTCGGTGTTTGGGGTAGTTTCTGCTTTGATTCCGTTGCTTGGGAACGCAAAATCAGATGGGGTAAATACCGCTGTTTGTGCATACTGAATGTCCATGTTGTTTACTTTGGGTAAATTACCAACACAACCTGCAATAGCAACATAGCATTCATTTTCAATGGCTCGTGCTTGTGCGCAATGTTTTACACGTGTGTAACCATTTTGGGTGTCAGTCAAGAAAGGGACAAACAAAATATTCATACCTTCATCTGCCATTAATCTTGATAATTCTGGGAATTCGACATCATAACATATGATAATTCCAATTTTACCACAATCAGTATCAAAAGTTTGAATTACATCACCACCTGTTATTCCCCAATGGAATACCTCGTTTGGTGTGATGTGTATTTTAGTGTACATTTCGTTCGTTCCATCTCTTTTACACAAAAAACCGGCATTATAGAGTGTACCATCTACGATATGAGGCATACTACCTGTGATAATATTGATGTTGTAAGCGATGGCTAGTTCTTGAAAGCGTTTCTTAATAGGCTCAGCATATTTTGCCAACTCTCGAATCGCATCTGCTTCTGATAAGTGGTTGTAATCTGCCATCAATGGAGCTATAAATAACTCTGGAAAAACAGCAAAGTCACTTCCGTAGCCAGAAACTGCATCTATAAAAAATTCAGATTGCTCGAACAATGCATCTAAATCTTTTAAGGGACGCATCTGCCATTGGATTAAGCCTAATCGAATAACGCTTTTGTTTAAATTAATAATTCGTGGGCTATCATCATAATAAATATTATTCCATTCTAATAGAACAGCAAATTCTTTTGACTTGGTATCACCTTCTAAATAATTTTTCATGATTCGCATCACATGGAATTCATTACTAAGTTGAAAAGAAAGTACGGGGTCATGTATTTCCTTTCTTTTTACTTTGTCAATGTATTCTTTTGGTGTCAATTCAGTGGCATATTTTCCGTAATTTGGAATTCTTCCAGCAAAGACAATCGATTTCAAATTAAATTGTTCACAAATTTCTTTTCGAGCATCATATAGTCTTCGGCCTAATCGTAGTCCTCTGTATTTTGGGTGTACGAATACATCTATCCCATAAAGGATGTCTCCTTTGTATTTATGTGTAGAGAAGGTATATTGGCCTGTTATTTGGGCATAATTGTGATTTTTATCTACCAAAGCTTCGTCCACAATTAATGATAATGCAGATCCAACAACAATATCATCTACAATGATGACCAACTGTCCTTCCGGAAATATTTTTAATAATTTTTTTATTTGTGCTTCATCCCAATAGCTATCGGCCATTTCTGGGTAAGACTCAATCATGGATTTTTTTAACTCTTTATAATCCGCTATTTTTAAATTTCTTAATTCAACTTTATTGATTTCTGCTTGCATATAGTATGTTTGATTTTAGCTAAGATACAAAAAATACTTATCCGTTTACAAACGTTTACAAATATTTACAACCGAAAGTAATTGAATGATAACCGAATAACTTTTGGGAGTCGTTGCATCTTTGCCTTGTTGAATGGAACGAATCCATCAACACTAAGTAACTTTAAATATATACGCCATGAATTCATTAAGAAACAAAGTACAGTTAGTAGGACATTTAGGTAATGATCCAGAAATTAAAAATTTCGAAGGAGGGAAAAAATTAGCCAATTTTACTTTAGCTACTAATGATAGCTATAAAAATGAAAAAGGAGAAAAAGTAGTAGAAACCCAGTGGCATAAAGTAGTTGCTTGGGGAAAAACTGCTGAAATTATAGAAAAATATGTCGTTAAAGGAAAAGAAATTGCAATTGAAGGAAAGCTTACACATCGTACTTACGATGACAAGAATGGAGAGAAGCGTTACATTACGGAGGTTGTTGTTTCTGAGTTGTTGATGTTGGGCAAGTAGAATTTTCTAACGCAATAAAGGTCCTAGTGAACAAAACACGATGTCTGCTAGGGCCTTTTATTGGTCAGTAATTTGAGTTTTCAATCCTGTAATTAACGATAAGATGTAAGTCCATTGTAAAAAGGAATCAATCTGTTTATAGAATAGTTTTGATTGTTATAAAGCATAATTAGTTATAAGCTTTAAAGAACTTAATCCTTTTTTAAAATTTTGGATTTATTTCTTAATGACTCCATTTAGAATTAGCAAGTTATAAAATTGTAGTGATTATTGCTTTCACCCTAGTTTTATTTAAATAAAAATACCCCAAATGCAAAAGCAGGTTGGGGTATTTAATTGGTTCTAATCTCTAGCTCTAATTACTTCATAAAAAAGCTCCAAAGGAAACCCTTTGGAGCTTTTAAGTATATTACTAAATAGGATTATTTAATTTGAAAAGAAACTCTTCTTACTAATTTTCTAGCAGCATCAGAGTTAACATCAACTGAAGTATCTTCACCTGCAGCAATCACATTTAATCTTGAAGCAGCAATGTTAGATTTCAATAAAGTTTCTTTAACGTTATTTGCTCTAGCAGAAGATAAGTTATTGTTGTAAGATGTACTTCCAACTTCGTCAGCATGACCTATAATGTCAACTGAAGCAGAAGGGTTGTTTCTCAAGTAAGTTAATACATAAGCAACAGCATCTGTAGACTCAGTGTTTGGTGTAGATTTGTTAAAATCAAAGAATACACTAACGTATCCACCGTTAACTAAACCTTTGATAGTGTCATCACTAACTCCAGAACCGTTTCCGCCTTTGTATTTAGCATCGATGTATTTTTCTATTTCGTCAGGAATTCCATTTTTGTTTGCGTCAATAGCACGACCTTTACCGTCAACCATTGCTCCAGACATTGTGTTTGGTTCAAGATCTAAATAATCAACAATTCCATCTCTATCAGTATCAGCATTCATTGCTTCTAATTCAGAAACTCTTGCTTCTAAACCATTTGTAGCATCAAGAACGATCCAGTCAGCGTGTTTTGTGTTTTTTCCGATATAGTAAGTTACACCTACTGTTCCGTTAAGTATTCCTCCGTAACCAGTTGATCCAGTTGGAGCAGCATTAAATGATAAATCTTGTCTAACATTTAAAATAGCAGTTCCATCCATTGTCAATGCAAAATGATCAGATAATCTTACTTGTGCTGTTAATCCAGCTATTCCATTTCCAACCCAGTCCTTAGTACCACCAGATCTAATCATTCCTAGACCAACACCAGCATGACCTAATAAGCCAATTCTGTTTGTCCAAGTTTCGAAGTTCATGATTCTACCTAAGTTTGCAACACCTTGGATATCTCCTCTATAATATCTAGAGTCAAAACTTGGAGTACCGCTTTTCTCGTGTAAAGAATTGTATCCTAAATCTCCCTTGATACCAAATTTGTTGTTGATCATGTATCTAACACCCAAGTCAACAGTAACTGGTGTAACAAATCCAAAAGTACCACCTAAACGGTTTAAGGGTTTGCTAACTCCACCTGCTACTTCGATAGACCATTTGTTGTACTTCTCAGTTTCGTTTTCTTTTTTTGCCTCATTTTGTGCATTTACTGCTGTAAAAGCTGATGCAAAAACTAAAGTAATTATAAGTTTTTTCATTGTTTTAAATTTTTTATAAAAGTAAATATTTTTTTTTAAAATGTAGAGTTTTTGTTTTTTCTTTAGTTTTTTTAGCTAAAAATAGTGTAATTAGATAGTTTTTATTGAGTTCATATTGTTAGTATTTCTATGTTTTTTTAAAAATCAATCATTTTTTTACTGATTAGATTATCAGTACTGTAATTTATAATCTTTATTTATGTGTTTTCTGTATTTTGAAATTTTTTATATTTAGGCAATAATAGAGCAAGGAAATTCTTTATTTATGTAGTTTAAAACATGTTAAATAGAGGAATTTATTTTATTATACTGAGTGTTTCAGTGATGATTTTGATACTTTTGAAGTTTTGATGTTCAATTTTGTGATTTATTCGCTCATGTGCCCATGTTGTATGGAACGGAATATGAACTGCATAACCACCGATTTCTAAAACTGGTAAAACATCCGATTTTAATGAATTTCCAATCATCATAAACGCTTCTGGTTGCACTTCTAATCGTCTTAATAAATCTAAGTAATCAATTTGCTGCTTGTCTGACATCACTTCAATATGATGGAAATATTTGCCAAGTCCAGAATTGTGTAATTTTCTTCTTTGGTCCAAAAGATCACCTTTAGTCGCAACGACCAATTTATATTTCCCATACAATGCTTCTAGGGTTTCTTCAACACCGTCTAAGAGAACAATTGGTTTATCAATAAGCTCTTTTCCAAACTTAATTATTTTATTAACCACTTCTATTGGGATAGTATTGTTTGAAATTGTCATTGCAGCCTCAATCATCGATAAGATATAGCCTTTTATTCCATAGCCATATTTTGGAAGGTTATCAATTTCTATTTTGAATAATTCCTGTGAAATACTTTGTTTCGAAAGATAGTCGCTCATCAAAGCACAGAATTTCTCTTCGGTTTCAGCAAAATACGTTTCGTTTACAAATAAGGTGTCGTCAGCATCAAAAGCAATTACTTTCAAGTTCATAGTTTGTATTTTATATTTTATTCAAAAAAGTTTTAGTGTAAAATGTCATTCGTATTCCTAAAAGTAGAATAATAGCACCAATAATCCTAAGCCAACTCATTTTTTCATCCAAAAACACCCAAGCAAAGCAGGTAACGAGTACCGCTTGGCCCAATAGACTTAGTGAAATTCTTGTTGCTCGTAAGTGTTGGGTTGCATAACTAAGTAGTAACCATGCGATCAATTGACAGATGGTCCCTTCAATAAATAACACTAACCAAGCAGTTTTGGTAAAACCTGTAAATGTTTCTCCTGTAATAAAACAAATTATTCCTAAAAATACAGTAGCAGATACCAAAACAATATTCATGAAGGGAAGTACTTCAATCTGAGACAAAATGTTTTTGCTCATTAATATATAGGTAGCATATAGTATTCCAGATAATAAGGCCAACAAAAAAGGCAAATCAAAATGGAGTCCAATAAATACTTCAAAACCAACCAAAATTATCATCCCAAAAAGTGCGATACAAGTTCCTATCCAAAAATTAAGTGTGGGTTTGTTTTTTAAAAATAAAAAAGAACCTATTCCTACCCATACTGGGGACAGGTTAGCTAATAAAGTCGCTTGTGTAGCAGATGAATGTTGAATAGAAATGTTCCATATAGCAATGTCAGTTGCGAATATAATTCCGCAAAGAATGGCTAATACTAAGATTTTGGTATTGGGAAGACGATTTTTTTTGGTTACAATACTATAAGGTAGTAATAAGCTAGCTGCTATAAACATTCTGTAAAATGCGGATATCAACCCTGAAGATAGTTGCAAACGTACCAAAATAGGAAAAATGGAAACACATAGTATTCCAATCGCTAGTGCTATTTTAGGTTTGGTATTGATCATATATCTTAATAATAAAACGCCAATTGCCACAATAGTAATTTGTGGCAATTGGTGTAATCTATGTTTTTGTTTTTAACTAATCATATCCCCATTAGGAACTCCCTCTGTATCTGGATTAATAAACACCAATTTCCCTTCGGCATTGGTCGCCATCAAAATCATTCCTTGACTTTCTACACCACGCAACGCTCTTGGTGCTAAATTTACCAAAACACTCACACGTTTCCCGATGATGTCTTCTGGTTTAAAACTTTCGGCAATTCCCGAAACAATAGTTCGAACGTCAATTCCAGTATCTACTTTTAGAACCAAAAGTTTGTTTGCTTTTGGCATTTTTTCAGCTTCTAGAATGGTACCCACTCGAATATCCATTTTGGCGAAATCCTCAAACTGAATCGTTTCTTTTTGTGGTTCTGCTTTTTTGTTCTCTGCGATGTTGGCGGTTTTTGTAGCTTCCAATTTGTCTATTTGTTTCTGAATTTCTTCGTCTTCTATTTTTGCAAAAAGCAATTCTGCTTGTCCTATTTGGTGTCCAGCTGGCAATAAGTCTGAGGTTTCCGTAATAGTATCCCAAGTAATAGGAGCAGCTGTTGCTGTAATATTCAATATGCGTTTCAATTTTTCTGAAGTAAACGGCAAGAATGGTTCACAAAGTGTACTCAATGCTGCCGAAATCTGCAACGCCACATACATTTGTGTTTGCACACGTTCCGGATTGTCTTTGATTACTTTCCAAGGCTCTTCATCAGCCAAATATTTATTACCCAAACGAGCCACATTCATCAATTCGCCCAAAGCTTCTCTAAAACGGTAACGCTCAATTGAACTCGAAATCACAGCAGGATATGCTTTCAATTCCGCCAGTGTTTGCTCGTCAACTTCGCTTAATTCGTTTGGAGTTGGAACAACCCCATTATAATATTTATTGGTCAACACCACCACACGGTTGATGAAGTTTCCGAAAATAGCCACTAATTCGTTATTGTTTCTTGCTTGAAAATCCTTCCAAGTAAAGTCGTTGTCTTTTGTTTCTGGAGCATTTGATGTCAAAGCATAACGCAAAACATCTTGCTGTCCTGGAAATTCTTCCAAATATTCGTGCAACCAAACTGCCCAGTTTTTGGACGTTGATAATTTGTTTCCTTCCAAGTTCAAAAACTCGTTAGCAGGAACATTGTCTGGCAAAATATAGCTGCCTTCCGCCTTTAACATCGCTGGGAAAATCACACAGTGAAACACAATATTATCTTTTCCTATAAAGTGTACCAGTTTTGTTTCTTGGTCTTTCCAATACGGTTCCCAATCTTTTCCTTCACGAGCAGCCCATTCTTTAGAAGCAGAGATGTATCCAATAGGAGCATCAAACCATACATATAATTTTTTTCCTTCTGCACCTTCCACTGGAACATCAATTCCCCAGTCCAAGTCACGTGTCACCGCGCGAGGCTCTAGTCCACCGTCGATCCACGATTTTACTTGGCCGTAAACATTCGGTTTCCAGTCATTTTTATGTCCTTCCAGAATCCATTCTCTCAAAAAAGCATCGTATCTATCCAAAGGCAAGAACCAGTGCTTCGTTGCTTTCATCACTGGAACTTCTCCCGTGATAGTCGATTTTGGGTTGATCAAATCCGTAGCATTCAAGGTAGAACCACATTTTTCACATTGATCACCATACGCTTCCTCGTTGCCACATTTTGGGCACGTACCTGTTACAAAACGATCTGCCAAAAACTGATCTGCTTTTGCATCATATAATTGTTCTGTTACTTGCTCGATAAAATCACCTTGTTCGTATAATTTTTTAAAAAAATCTTGAGCAGTATCATGATGAATTTTAGCCGAAGTTCTCGAGTAATTATCAAATGAAACGCCAAAATCAATGAATGATTTTCTAATGATTCCATCATATTTATCAATCACTTCCTGAGGCGTAATACCTTCTTTCTTAGCTTTCATCGAGATAGCTACACCATGCTCATCGCTTCCACACACAAACAAAACATCTTTGTTGTGCGCTCTCAAGTAACGCGAATAAATATCGGCAGGAACGTAAACCCCCGCCAAATGCCCAATATGAATGGGTCCGTTAGTATAAGGCAAAGCAGCAGTAATGGTATATCTCTTCGGATTCTGTATCATTTTTCTATTTTATTGGGTGCAAAAATAATCAATTTTCCCTTAGCGACAAGTAACAACAGAAGAGTAGTTGAGATTGTATTTCTTTAGGAGCTATTTCCCGCTATACGCTATATCTTTTCTTGCAAAAAAAAGCAAGAAAAGGATACCGCTTCTATCGGGGCTAGGAATTTGACTTACCTATACCATTTATCTCAAAATTGTTAATCTTATAAATTTATATTAGTTAATTGCTTGAATACAAAGATGGATTGTAAGAGTTGGTACCGTTCATGTAGTCTTGAAGCTTCGGCAAAGTTTTGTAGCCATTTTTATCTTAATATATTTAAAGCAAATGCATTATTTCTTATATTTGATTGCATCATTAAAATCCCTAAAATGAGAACCCAATTCCATGAGAAACAAAAATTTACCCAATGGTGGCTGTGGCTTATACTAATTGTGGTAGCACTTATTCCAGTTTATGGGATTTATAATCAGGTCATCCAAGAGGAGGATTTTGGAGATAAGCCCATGTCAAATTCAAGTTTGTTTGCAACTGCAATAATTTCGGTTATAATCTTGTTGCTATTTTGGTTTTCAAAATTGGAAACGACAATTGACCAAAAACAAATCAGAATTAAGTTTTCCCCATTCACAACTAGAGTAGTCGAATGGAAAGGTGTAAAATCAGCTAAAGTAATTAGATATAGTTTTGTAGGCTATGGTATTCGATTATTTACAAAATATGGAACCGTGTACAACATCAAAGGAGATGAAGGTCTTGCCTTAGAATTAAATAATGGTAAAGAGCTATTAGTAGGCACTCAAAAAATGGAGGAGGTGGTTGGTAATGTATATCTTTGTTAAGAAAATTAAAAGCAAGTAAAAAATGCCAAAAGGCTCCGAAAAAAAGCATCAAAAATAAAGCCTTGTACACAAAATTACTCAATAAAAAGAATGCGAAACTGCAAGTAGTAAAAAAAAGCAAGTGTTTTGCGTTTGAAAGCTTTGGTATTCACAATTAACCAACCTAAGGTATATATCGATTTTTCTTGTCTACCTTTTATATGGACTACATACATCAGAACAGTACCTTTTACTGGTTAATTTTTGTCCGGAATTTGTTTTAAAAATAAAAATGATTTTAATTCAAATAACAAAGCCTCAGAAATATTTCTGAGGCTTTGTTATTTGAATTTGCACGGGCGGAGGGATTCGAACCCCCATCAACGGTTTTGGAGACCGCTATTCTACCCTTGAACTACGCCCGTAGTATAAGCAGAATAAACTGCTATCAGTGCGCAAATATACTGTTATTTGGTATAAAAACTAGCATCGGCAATCGGTATAGCTAATAAATTTCTCGTATTTACGTAATGAACTGGCAGTCAATTGATGTTTTTTAATTTCTAATAAATGATTTTTTCTTATCAGTTGAAAATACTTGTTGGAAATTAGTTTAGACACTTATAAATTCTGACTGATAGTTTAAATTTCTTTGTTTTTAATTTTATTTCAGTGTTCATAGCAACTTTTAGGTTGTAAACCTAACAGCTTTGATTAATCTATAATGTTGACTTCATTATTTTTTTTATCTTTACGTTACTAATAACGTAAGATTGTCACCATGCCAAAAGGACCCGAAAAAAATACCAAAAACAAAGCCTTGCATACCAAACTGCTCAATAAAAAGAAGGCAAAATTACAAGCAGAGAAAAAAGAAAGTGCCTTGCGTTTGAAAGCTTTGGTGACCAAAATGAACCAACAAAAGAATAATAACGAATCGGAAAATAAATAGAAGGCTGGTGTTTTTTTAAAGTATTTATTATTTCTTATACTTTTCTATGATATCCTTTATGACTTCGGAAGTCAATTTAAAACCACTTAATATCGGATAACCTTCCCAGCGTACAATTCCATCGGGGTCTATCAAAATACAGTGTGGAATTCCTTTTATTTCTAATGCTTCATACATCGTTCTTTCACTGTCAATCGCACTAGAGTATTCTATTTTGGGTGAGATTAAACTGTTTACTTTTCCTTTAGATTCATCGCTAATTCCAATAACTACTAAGTCGCTTTCAAATTCGGTTTTAAAACGATTTAATTCGGGGATAGCCATTTTACATGGACCACACCATGTTGCCCAAAAATCGATTAGAATAAATTTCCCTTTAGTGTTTGGCTTATCTGTTAGCCATTTTTCAACCACTAGTTTTGGAGCTTTCTGATTAATTATAGATTTTGCCCATATTTTTTTCTCTTGCGAAAAAGCATTTACAATAAATAAAGTGGCTAGAATTAAGAATGTTTTTTTCATTTGTTGACTTGGTTTTTTGGTCTTTCAAATATATTATTTTTTTCTTACAAATAGTCACTTGGTTTCTGTTGTTCAATTTTAGGTTAATGCGGAATTACGGTTTGTTCCACCTGTTGGCTTTTGCTGGGTTCATGTCAACTTTTTTAATATTTGGAAGTAACATCGTTTGAGGTTTTTATTGGTCCCAAAAATAGTTAAAACTATGTACTTTAGTGCATTTCGCTTTTAGCTTCTAAAAATGTACTTTTGAGATATGGATTTTCAAAGA
>NZ_JAOQMX010000017.1 GCF_025960985.1 Flavobacterium psychraerolatum
TTATTGTCGGTTTATTCATTGTTTTGATTGGAATTTTCGCCAACGGAAAAGCAGGATACGCCAGAGAAAGCGCTGAGAAAAAAGAAGAGAGTACCGATTCTAAATCAATGACGACCGGAATCCTTATCGCCGTTATTGGTGGTTTATTGGCAACTGGTTTCAGCTATGCCAATGCAGTGGGTCGCCCGTACTTACATGATGCTTGCCAAGCGCAAGGAAACGCCGATTGGATTACAGCCGTAGCCGTTATGTTCCCAATCTTCATCAGTGGTGGTTTGGTTATGACTGCTTATTTTGTATGGCAACTGTCTGCCAAAAAAGCTTGGAACGACTTCAAAACGCCATCTTTTAGCAAAAACTTTTTCTTGATTTTGGTAATGGCCGTTTTTCATTACGCAGCTTCTGCTTTGTTTGCTTTCGCAGCTTTCAAACTTGGAAATAGCGGAAATACGGTTGGTTATGCTATTTTCAATACTTCTTGTGTGGTGACCGCCATAACTAGTGGAATTGTAACCAAAGAATGGATTAACGCCTCTGCCAAAGCTAGAAATTTTCTTTACCTAGGACTAGCGTGCATGGTTGTCGGTATTTTGTTTGTCGCTTTTGGAAACGGAGCTTAACAAGAAGCTAATCTTTATAAATCGAACCCGTTTAATTCTTTTTAAACGGGTTTTTTGTTTTTAAACAATATCTAAATTTTAGTGCTTTTTCAGGAGCAGAAAAATTCGTCCTTTTTGTGAATTCGGTTCCTGTTCTACGCTATATTTTTGCTTTTTTAAAGAAAAAAAGCAAAGGATGCCGCTGCGACCAGAGCTAAGAGGAAATACCATACTTTTATGTTTTTTTTTTGCATAAACTATCAAAAATTACCTTTAATACTTCCTTTGGCTAATTCGATTAGGACGGTTTTCCACAACTACAAACAATTGAAAAAAGTAATTACTATGTAAAATTTACAACAATAAAAATCAAGACGTTATTACATGTAATAATTATAAAATACTACTCCAAATATAAAGTCATAACAGTCAAAAAAAGTAAACATAATGTGATTGGTCATGACCGATTAATAAGGAAACAGAGATCTAGCATTACATGGAAGTACGATTTTAAAGGCAACCGAAACATGTTAAATATAGTAAGAGAATTACCCCTAAACCAATTTTTACCTAAAACAAAACTGCGCAGCTACACGCTTTTAATCATTACCGGAAGCTATACAGCTGAAATACGTATTTTAGATACTCAGGAAGATGGTAATCGTTGCGTGAAAAAAGAAAAGTATTTCAGAAACTTATTTAAGTCGAAAAAATGGTTTAAACCGGAACTAACCTGATGCGAATTTAAAATAGCCGTCAAAGGAAAAAACTTTGGGAAGAAGCTTCTGCACTTAAAATCAAAGCTAGTAGCATGTAAAACACTGAATAACAATTGATTTCTTCAGACAGTTAAAAAAAATTCAACGAAACGCAAAGATTTAATTCAAAACCTCAAGCGCTACCATTTTACAACTTACATCGATACGTTGCAATCCGCTGACTTCAAACAAGGCGTTAAAATATTTGGTGTCATTTCCTAACAGTTTTTGAAAATTATCTAAATATTCTTTGTCTGTGAATTGCTTAACCGTAGCCATCACACCAATATCATTATTGGACACAAAATATAGAGCCGTTTTTCCTTTGCTCAAACTAGTACGCGAAACCATCGCATACTCTTTTTTGTTGTTTTTACTTTGTGGTGTATCATATAAAGTGGTCTTTCCGTTTGCACTATATTCAAAGCCATCATTAAATATTTTGAAAGCTTTACTGTCTTTCAAAAAGAAAGTCTTAGACATGTTCATGGTTTTGAACTGGCCAATAAACAAGATGTTATTTTGAGTAATATCGTCATAATTGAGCTCGCTTTCTAGCTTTAGATCAAAATCTCTTTTATAGTCCGAAAACCAGTTTGCAATAGATTTAATACAATAGGGTGCCATTTTGGACATCAAAGTGTAATCCGTCATTTGCAGGTTATTGTTTGGTGTTGTAGTTGTATACTCAACAAACTCATTTGCGTTATTTATATTGGCGTAGATTACACCATGGACCCTACCATCGCTAAGCTTTTCATGCACTACATACTGATCTGAAACTATCACCAAGTTTTTTGCATTCGACTCAAAATAAGGCTCCCAAAGAGAGGCGGGTTTATTAGCGAAATAAAATCCTGCTCTTATTATTATTCCAATTATAATTATTGCTAGTCCGACCAGTTTGAGGTATTGAAGCGAAATGGTAACGGTACCTTTAGATGTCTTTTTTTGTTTCGAAAATGTTTCTTGACTAATGAAATTTAAATTGTACTGTCCTTTGTTTATTTTAAAAATAATGGATTCATCAGCTCCTTCTTTGGAATAAAATTCGTCTAATTTTTTTCGTAAATTATATACATACGAACGAACAGTACTATCATTTTTGTCAAGACTATAATTTTTCGAAAAAAGATCCAAACCAATTGTAAACTCTTTTACATCTTCGTTAATAAGTGCTTTTTCGACCAAATAATTCAAAAGCCTTGTGTACACAGAAGAATTGACAAACAGAGAATGTTTTCCTATTCTCTCCAAGGCATCTTGTATAGCTGTTTTTTCTTTTTCGGACATCATAAGGTCAAAAATAAGGTTTTTTTAGAAAGAAAGGAAGCCTACATCTTGAAGTCTATAGTCATTTGAATTAACACTCTGTTTATTAATGATTTAAGCTATCATTTTAACGGTTAAAGTTACAGTGATTGCAACAGTTTTTGAGTTGTTTTATGATATTCAATCAAAATGGAACGACTATCCTTGTAGTGAAATAACTAAAACATACCAACCATGAATTTCAACTATTATAGTCTAATCAGTTTACAATTTAGCGTTGTAGCTAAAAGGCAATAACTTTCAAATTAAATGGACTAGATTACAAACCAATCAAAAAATCACATAAATAAATTATGAATCAACTAAGCAAAATTATTGTTGCGCTTTTCCTCTTTTCTGCTGGAAGCAATGCGCAAACTTGGAAAAATCCAAATGCTCCTACTGAAGATAGAGTCAAAGATTTATTATCCAAAATGACTCTCGAAGAAAAAATTAGTCAATGCAGTTCTGATATTCCCGCTATAGAACGATTGGGTATCCCTGCTTATATCTGGTATGGCGAAGCATTGCACGGTGTTATTGCATGGAATTGCACGTCTTTTCCGCAAAACATTGCCATGGGTGCCACTTGGAATCCAAACTTGATGTTTGATGTGGCTACCGCTATTTCAAACGAAGCACGTGCTTTAAAAAATGCAGGACAAAAAGAGGTAATGATGTTTTCGCCAACGGTAAATTTAGGAAGAGATCCTAGATGGGGACGCAACGAAGAATGTTATAGCGAAGATCCGTTTTTAATGTCTGAAATGGCTCGAATGTACATTAGAGGAATGCAAGGAAATGACAAAAAATACCTAAAAACAGTAACTACGGTCAAACACTTTATTGCAAATAATGTTGAAAAAAACAGAGAGCGTATTCAATCTAATATCAGCGAAAAAGATTTGAGAGAATTCTATATGCCTGCCTATAGAACCTGTATTGCCGATGAAGAAGCTGGTGGAATTATGTCAGCACTAAATGGGTTGAATGGAGTGCCTAGTTCTGGAAGTAAATGGTTATTAACTGATGTTTTAAGAAATGAATGGGGATTTAAAGGCTATGTAGTGGCCGATTGGAATGCGGCTTCGGGTATGTTCAACAATCAAAAATATGTTAAATCATTTCCTGAGGCATCCGCTTTATCTATAAAATCGGGTACCGATCAGGAATGTTTTCGACCTAAGGCATCACTAATGGTATAACATTTAAAACCTGCAATTGAGCAAGGGTTACTTACAGAGGCTGAACTTGATGTATCTGTAGCTCGACTTTTGAGAATGCGTTTTTTAACCGGTGATTTTGATAAACCAGAACTAAATCCATATTCAAAAATACCGCAATCTGTTTTAGAAAGCGACACGCATAAAAAATTGGCACTCAAAGCAGCAGAGCAAGCCATTGTTTTATTAAAAAATGACAATATTTTACCCCTTAAAAAAGATGTAAAATCAATTGCTGTTTTAGGTCCATTTGCAAACCAAGCTTGGTTGGGAATTTATTCTGGATTTCCTAAAAGTAAAATCAGTCCGTTGGCTGGAATAAAAAATAGCACTACAGCACAAATTAATTATGCTGAAGGTTGCGGAATTATTGAACCATTTGATGAAGCAAAAATTAAAGAAGCAGTTGAAGCGGCCAAAAAATCTGAGGTTGCTATAATTTTTGTTGGAAATGATGAAAAAACATCCACCGAAAATACAGACCGTTTAACCTTAGCATTACCTGGTGCGCAACAAAGATTGATTGAAGCCGTTTTGAAAGTAAACAAAAATACAGTAGTTGTTTTGATTCCGAGTGGAGCTACCACGATTGGACCTTCTCAGAAAGAGGTTCCCGGAATAATTTGTGCGTGGCCAAACGGTCAAGAGCAAGGAACGGCAATTGCCAATGTACTTTGGGGAAAATACAATCCAGGTGGAAAATTAAACTCGACTTGGTACGAGTCGGATAATGATTTGCCAAACATACACGATTATGACCTTAGAAAAGGACGTACGTACATGTTTTCAAGAACAAGCCTTTATACCCATTTGGATATGGTTTGAGTTATACCTCTTTTGATATTAAAGATCTAAAATTAGATAAAAAAACGGTGGCTGTCAATGAAAGCGTTGCTGTTTCTGTAAGCGTAACCAATTCTGGGAAAATCGATGGTGATGAAGTTGTACAGCTGTATATCAGAGATTTAAGTAAAAATAAACTAGCACCAATAAAATCTTTAAAAGGATTTGAGAGAATCCATCTTAAAGCGGGAGAAACTAAAAATGCAACTTTAAATGTACCCTATGCAGCCTTCAATTACTACAATGTAGGCAACAAACGTTTTGAAGTAAGCGATGGAAAATTTGAAATCATGGTAGGTAATTCTTCTGAAAAGATTTTAGCTAAAGGAAAAGTAACACTAAAAGCTGGTGTGGTTCCAGAAGTAAATGTGGACAACAAATCGGCCTATTTTAATGCTAAAGATCCTAATAGATTCAAAACTTGGGATGCTATTTATGATGACAAAAGCTTCTTGAAAACAGCAAATCCTAAATCTAAAAAAGAGGATTCTGGAATAGAATTTAAAATGATTTTTACAGATCCTGGTTTTTATGTCAATACTTGGGATGCTGAGGTTAATATGAAATTAAAAACAAACGAAGCTACTTTGAAGTTAACAATGTTAGGAAACGAAATTGACACCTACGTAGTGAAAAAAGAAAATACTGAATTCCAAACTTTGGCTATAAAAATTCCAATTCCACCAGAGTACGGTAAAGAAGTAATCTTAAATGCCTTCATATTGCCATCAGAAATGGAAATAGAATCCATCAAAATTATACCTCCCGGAAACGCAAAACCTTACCGTGTATATTCAAAAGCAAAGTAATAGCAGTAAAATAAACTAATAAAAATGGTCGTATCTTTAAAAAGGTACGGCCATTTCTAGTTTTATATTAGTGTTGGTGCGGTTTTGTCCTTTGACTTTAAAAACAGCTGTAAAGTATTTTTTGCCTTTAAGGTAACGGTTCGAAAACACCTCCATATTTTCAGGATTGGTGAAATATTCCACTGTGGCACTTACACCAATATCATGTTGGGAGAAAAACACAAAATGTTCAGTGTTATTTGTAGTGGGATATTTTGAAACAATTGCATATTCGACCGTGTCTTTGAGCGAATTCAAATCAAACCGCTTGCTCCCCAAACTAGGATGATTGGAAAAGTACAAAACATCCTCTTTTAGTTTGAAATAAGGATTCGCTTCATTAAAAAACGGAATGAATGGGCTGTTATTTTTCGTTGGGCCTACATAAATGGAGTTCCCTTCCTTAATATCAACAATCGAACTTTGAGTGGTAAAACGAATGGTGAAGTCGTGATCGTAATTTCGATAAAAACGCTCCAACTGCTGGGTTGCCAAAACCCCCATTTTGGTGCTATACGAATAATCAGAAGGGGTGATTTGGTCTTTTAAGTTGGGATATTTATCAATAAGCTGATAAAATTCTTTTTGACTATTTATATCGAAATCTCTAGTCCAACCTTTTCCGTTTGTTATTGTGTTGCCTGTGATTCCAAAATGGTCACCTATAAACAAATTAGTAATCGTACTATTGTCTAAAAAAGATTTCCATAAATCAGGTTTTGAATTAGGGATTTTTGTTAGAACAAAAATAAAAAGAGCCAGAAATAAACCAATATAAGGAATCGCCACCGCCCAATTTATTTTGCGTTTTACTGCCGTTTCTTTTTTATAAAATCGAACTTGATATTGTCCTTTGTCAATAATTAAGTGATAAACTTCGTCTTTGCCTTCTGCTTCATAATAGCTTACTATTTTCTTTCGCAAGTTGTACACATTGACGCGTACACGTGGATTGGTTTTATCTGAGCTTTGTGAACCTCCAAAAAACTCAATATCGATAGTAGCTTCTTTAAGTGATGTTTCATTTTCAGTAGCCTCAAATAAATATTGAAGTAAAGCACTACTTGTAGGAGCATTTTTAAAGGTTTTACTTTGCTTTATTTGGTTAACAAGGTCTTGCTTTTGGTTTTTGGTTAAGCTTGTTTATTTCATTTAAATAACTGTATTTCAATGTTTTATTTACAACTTTAACCGTTATAGCTACTGTTAAAGAGTGGTTAAAGTTACATAAAGATTATTAATTAGATACATTTGAAGTATTCATATATAAATAATATTTCTTATTTGGAAGTCATTATAATTATTACCTTTCTAAAGGTTAATTAATTGGAACAAAGTTTCAATCTGGCGATACTATGGGAACACATCGAAATTCTGAAAACTATTGTGGTAATGATGATAATTCGATTATCCTAAACTTAACATTTGCATTTTAACTAAACCTCTTTTATATAATCCAAAATGAAAAAAACGTATCAAATCCTAATTTTGCTCCTTGTAATATCATGCAATGTTGTTGCAAAAGAATACCATGTAGATTGCACCAATACATCTCTTGGAAATGGTTCCGCATCAAATCCTTTTAAAACCATATCTCAGGCCACTTCTATTATGGTCAAGGGCGATGTTTGCTACATTCATAAGGGAACATATCGTGAAAATATTATACCTAAGAATTCAGGTTCTGCATCCAAACCAATTTTGCTTACCGCTTTCGAAAATGATATTGTCATTGTTTCGGCAACCGATCAGGTTTCGGGTTGGGAAAAATATTCTGGAAATATTTATAAAAAATCGGGTGTCAATTTAGGATTAGGAGATGGGAATAATGTCTTTTTTAATTCGAAAAAAATGCAATTGGCTCGTTGGCCAAATGATGCTGACAATGATGAATATACTTTGGATGCCAAATACATCGATATGACCAAAGGGACATATTCTATGTCTTATATTAGTAATAACGAAATTCCGAATATCGATTGGACTGGAGCAACCGTTCATTATTTAGGCGCTCATAGTGGTTGCAGTTGGGAACGTACCATTACAAACTATGACAAGGATTTGCATCGAATTCATTTTGAAACATTGCCATATGAATGGCCTTTTGGAGACACCCATAGTCCGATGCGTTTAGAGAATGGTCATCGAGGCATTTTTTATCTAATGAATAAATTAGAAGCGCTAGATGCACCAAAAGAATGGTATTATGACACCAAAAAAAAAGAACTCTACTTCTATGCTCCCGAAGGTAAAAATCCAAATAATGATTTGGTAGAAGTTACTGCTCGTTTAAATGTGGCCGAAATTAACAAAGATTACATTCATTTTAATAAGCTTAATTTTTTTGGCGGAATGATTACCATCAAAGGAAATCATAATGAAATAACCAACTGCATGGTCAAACACGGATCGGATAAATTGATTACCAATTTAACTGGTGCGGCATTAAGTGACGCAGCCATTCAAGTTTTAAACGGGTCTAATAATACCATTGAAAAATGTATTATAGAAAGTGGGACTTTGAACGGTATCATAATAAGTAAAGATGCAGAGGATAACAAAATCGAAAATAATATCATTCAATACTTCAATACTATTGGTATTCATGCGCAACTGCTGAATAGTAGCGGTGCAAGAAATAAAATTTTAAAAAACTCCTTCTATGGTTCCGCTCGTGATGGGGTAAAAGTTACGGGTGATGATAGCGAGTTTGGGTATAATCACGTTCAAAAAAGTTTGATTTCAGGAGCCGATGGAGGATTGTTTTATGTCACCGGAAGAAGTATTCCTGTAAATGTAGAGATACATCACAATTGGTTTCATGATGCGTATGGCGCAAAACATGCGGGCAAAAAAGCTGTAGGTATTTATCTTGACAACAATGCAGCGGGTTATGTTGTGCATCATAACGTAATTTGGGATATAGAATGGGGCGGCTTGCATTTGAATTGGAATGCCGTGAAAAATGAAATCTATAACAATACGTTTTGGAATGTAGGTCCGGCTGAACAAGCCCTAATTGATAGTTGGGTGCCCAAAAGAGACGGTGTCCAAACCAATGTAGCAGAGAATACCTTGTACAATAATATTTCGGATGTACGCCCGTGGTGGCATTCTGGTGATGGAACTAAATATAGAGTAGACGAAAAAGAGTTTGAAGGAACGGAAGCAGATAATGATTTCAAAAACAATGTTCAGTTTTCTACTTTGCCATTTTCTATCGAAAAGAGTTCTCTTTTTATGCCTTTAAAAGATTCTCCATTAATTGATAAAGCCAATAAAATTAAAAAAATAAAGGACGGATTTATAGGAACTGCACCAGATTTGGGTGCCTATGAATTTGGCGGAAAAGCATGGACTGCTGGAGTAGATTGGACTCCAGAAGATTTTGCTTGGATTCCAGGGAATGACTATAAAAAGTTAGAATTTATAAATAAAGCTAAATCGAAAAGGTAAAAACAATTTAAAAAATAAATGAAAAATATATTTTTAGTAGCAATTTTGTACTGTCCCCAAATAGTTAGACACTGTTTGGGGAAAATACAATGATTTTAAAAATATTAAAAACTGCTCTTATTGTCAAACCCGGTAAATCAAAAAAGTGAGAGCTTACAAACCTAGTTTAGTTGCTTCGAATAATAGTATCCAACCCTCTACAAATTAGTAGGAACTAGCTTCGCTCCCATTCTTAAAAACTGAAAAAACTGAGAATCGAAAAGACATAGAAAGTGATTAGAAAATCTAGCACGTATGCACACAGATCGCTAAAACATCTTTAGTAATTTTCATGAAGATTCATTATTTTATTTCTATCGCTCCCATATCTGGCAAACCGCTTATTTTATTACCTAATATATCTGTGCTTACTTTGAAACCACCTTTTATTCCATAAGTATCTGCAGGGATTAATTCGATATCGATACCTTTATTTTTGATTAAATCGCTATTTTTCGGAACATAATCTTCTTTGTTTAAACCTCCTTTATTGGCAAACTGAGCGTCTCCATACACTGGCGAATTATCGGTAATCATCACCTTAGATGCATCTGGCCAATTGTCTGCTTTTAGATATAAATTATTTTTGAATACCACATTTGGAATAGGACCACTTTCGGGTCTAAATTGTTTACGCTCATCAAAAGTGGCATGTCCTTCTAGGTAAAAGATATTATTGGCAATAAACACACCACTTACGGTTTTACTAAAACCAGCTTCGGGATCAATACCTTCCTTTACATAAATAGTATTGTTGTAGAGGTACGTATTAAAGGGTCCGACTGGTGTTTTTTTATCTCCCACATAACCATTCATTCCAATCATTGTTCCTGCTCCAAGAGTTTCCTTGGCTACTTTACGACGAGAACCATCATTTATACTCACATTATAACGGTAGGTACAATTGTAGTTGTTACCCAAAATTTCGATAAAACCACCTACGTTGTTTTCGCTAACATTGTACTGAATAATGACATTTTTGTTGTTAAAATCAATATGACAACCTGCAGAATCGCCAGGTCCATTAGCATTTCTAAAACTATTGTGTTCTATTAATGCATCCAAGCAGCCCCAAACCCAAAGTCCGCTACCTCGTCCCCATTTACGAGAATCATCAAAGCTTCCCGAATAATTGGTCTCATTGTTTGTAAATTCGATATTCTTAACCACAGAAGCTTGCATCGCAGGACCACCTGCGCGAAGCACTTTGTTATCAAAAACCTTGACATTTTGAATGTTTTTATTGTCTTGAGTACTCAAACCGTGGTTCCCTGTAAAACGTATTCCAGAATGCGAAACATTTTCAACCAAGCATTTGGAGATGCTGATGTTATTCAACATTGCTTTTACACGACTGTTTACCACTCGTACGCCCCAACCATAGTTTTGATTTCCGTTGCCTGTTAACACTTCTTCTTGTCCGCGATTAAAACCTTTTTCCTCAAAGTAAACATCATGAATGTAGAGATTTTCAATAGTAATATCTGTGTAATTCCCATCATTTTTGGTTGTTAATAAAATCGCACAACGCAGGTAACTTGTATTGGGAACATAATTTTCAACCCCACCACCATTGGCGGTAATTTCGATATCTTTTACAGTTATATAACTTCAATTAAAATCCCATTGAGTTTGCCTTTGGCATCAATAACGGGTTTCTGTGTTCCTTGTCCGTAACTACTTATTAGGATTGGTTTTCCTTCCTTCCCTGCAACAGCCGACAGTTCGACAGCACCATAAAAGACATCTCCTTTTTTCAATAGCACTTTGTCACCTGCTTTGAGGTTAATAGAAGCAACTTTACTCAAACTCTTTAATGGTTTTTCTACCGATTTTCCGTTGTTTGAATCGTTTCCGCTTGCGCTAAAATAATAGTCGGTTGCAAATGCATTTAGACTCAAAAAAGCGGCAATACAACTAAATGTGATTTTTTTCATTTTCTTTATTTTAACATAATTAATTAATTTACAAAATTCAACCACCGAATACAAAATTGCAATATAACCGACTAGATACAAAATAGACACCCATAAAAAAAGCGTACTAATAAACATAAAATTAGTTTCTCCAAACCCTGCTAAAGATTATATAACCATTACTGGAATATAAAAAGGAAATAAGATAACTTTAAGTGATGCTCTAGGAAGTAAAACATTAGAGTTAACCGCAACAAGTAGCGAGGGAACCTACCCTATCTCACAACTAAAAAAGGGAATTTATTTTATAATTGTTGAAAATCATAAACCTACAAAACTTATTATTCAATAAGCTACTTAAATAACTTAGTTAATTATCGAAAAGAGGCTGTCCCAAAATACATTTGAGGCAGCCTCTTTGTTTTTTATGAATTTTATTGAGTTCTATCAAAATTCAAAAATCTATTCGATCCTTGAGGAGTTTATTTATAGGAAATAGTCAAAAAACAGGTTTTTATGCTGCTTTTTTTCTAATTAATATTAATTGTTTAAGTACTTATTGTTTCTTTATTTATTATGAACGCGAATCAAGGGTTGAAATACCTCGTTGGGTTTAGGTTTTCATCCGTCTCTACGAGTGTTTTTTGATAGTAATGCGATAGCATTACTATCAAAAAATGTATCGAGAAGCTACAATAAATGAGGTTCTCGATACATTTTATTTAAAAAGCTATCGCATTTTTAATAAAAGACTCGAAAAGACGAATTCTTATCCTAAATAGGTAAATCAACCCTTGATTCGCATTATGAATACAAATGTATCAAACCAATTAAAATTCTGATATAAAAAATGGTTTTTAAAGTAACTCAAAAGAATTACTTTCAATCAATTAAAAAAAAGTATATACTGAAGCATAGAGAAGAATTGAGAAGACGTTTTAATCGTGATATCACTTTACAACCAAATGAAGTGACCATCACATCATCAGACGAAAACTTTTTGAAACAAGCGATTGATATTGTAGAAAAACACATGATGGACACCGAGTTTAGTGTAGAAATGTTGGTAAAAGAAATGAACATCAACCGAAGCAATTTATACTTAAAAATCAAGGAGTTAACAGGTTTATCTTCAAGTGAATTTATTCGAAATATTCGTTTAAAAAGAGCCGTACAGCTGTTCGAAAAAAGCGATTATTCTGTAAAAGAAATCATGTACATGACTGGTTTTAACACTGCCTCGTATTTTTCTAAATGATTTAAGAAACAGTTTGGGGTTATCCCGAGTAAATACATTAGACTAAATGATGCTGAAAAAGGAAACGACGATGAAGAACAAGACGAACTTAAATCGGAAGATTAATAAGTTATAAATAAAGTAAAAGCGGCTATTAAAATTGAATTTAATAGCCGCTTTTTTATTTTAATAGACTTCTATACAAATCAAAATCTTACATTTAAATTTATTTATTTTAAAATTTTATAAAAACAAAATTATTAAATACTAAAAAGGCTATCAAATTGGAAAGCCTTTTTAGTATTTGGATTTTAATTTAAAAACCTTTGGCTTTTGGAGTTTGTATTCCACTTTCGTAGCGTATAGTATTGTCGCTGTCCAATTCTTTGAAATAATGGTAATAGGAACCATAACCACCATTTTTATTTTCTAAATCCAAACGCTCCTGTTTCCATTCTTTAAAACGTTTTGAAGCGGCTGCCTGATCTCCAATCAAAAAGAAATAATCATTTTTTGAAATGACGTTTCCACCTTTATCCGTAAGTTCTAAATTTACAAAAAACTTAGATTTTACAGTTTTCAACACTTTTTCATCAATTGCAAAAAATGATTTAGCACTATTTTCATCAATTGCATTTACAGCAAAATTCTTGTTTAGAACGATGTTTCCAGAATCATCCTTCACTTCAAATTTAACTTTGCAATCTTTGTATGATTTATAGAAATCATTGATAATCCAAATATTTCCTTTAAAAGCTTCGTTGTTTGACCAACGACGTTTGGTAAATTCAAAATTAACCAACAGTGGCTGATATGCTTTTTGTACAAAATAGTACGAATTTTTTGGCTTGCGATAATTATCTACAATTCCCCATTTCATATCGGGACCGTAAGTGATGTAATGACAAAGTGCGATACCACTCAAACTAGGTTTATCACGACGGAAATGTTCAATACCATTTTGAAAAATAATCCCTTGGGCATCTTGAGTGGCATTTACAAATTCTTCTAGAGAACCTTTCATTTCGCTACCAAAAACATCCCAGTTTTGCATACGCAAACGAGTCAAATCTGCCCAATGATGTCCCCAACTCAATCCTGGAGGCCACATTTCATTTTCTGGAATAAATTTCTTCAAACTTTCAACCGAAGGAACCGAAGTAATTGCAAATTCTGGTACGATTGGAAAACCATCCGCTTTGGTTTGCAACCAATCTTCATGTAACCACTCTCCCATATCATAAAAATATCGCAAGGCATGAATCGCTTCTTTTGGTTTGAAACCTGCAGCCTGACCAACAGGATCGGTCATTGGTGAATCTGGAACATACGGCAAATCTACATGCGCTTTTAAGGAATCACCCAAACGTTCCAAGAAATCACGCCCAAATTTTGGATCACGAGTTCTAAACATCATTTCCTCTCCGCCTTCCATCATAATCAACGAAGGATGGTTTCTACGATCCACTACAACTTTGACACCTTCATTAAATATTTTAACTAAATTTTTCTCATCTGATGGTATATTTCCTGTACCCAACGGAATAATATCCTGCCAAACCGTCATCCCCATTTCGTCGCAATATTGATAAAATTCTGGAACTTCGGGAGGGTGCCATCCAAAAATACGAATGTTATTCATATTCATTTCTTTGGCCAAACGAATCAATTCTTTGTAGTCACTTTTTTCAGTACGTCCCACAAAAATATTTGGTGGTCCACCCCAACAAGCAGAACGAATAAAATGGAATTTTCCGTTGATATAAGTAGACCTAGGAAAAGTCACATCAACATCTTTCTTGAAACCAGGATTCCACTTTGAGGTCACTTCACGTATTCCAAAAGTAGTTTCTTTTACATCTTGATTTGCATTTCCATCTTTGATAGAAATCTTGGATTGGTATAAATTTTGGTCACCTAAATCCCATGGCCACCATAATTTTGGGTCTTTAATATGTACATTTTGACTCAGCTTGTGAACTCCCGGTGCGATGGTCTTTTTGAAATCAAATCTCATTTCATTCATTTTGAAGTTCTTCCCATTTAGAGAACCTTCAAATGTAATTTCTTTGGCTTGACTAGTAGTGTTTTCAACAGTTAATTCCATATTGACGTCAGCAGAACCATTTTTATTTAGTTTTGTATGAGCATAAACATCCGTAAAACGAACTTTTCCAGTACGTACCATTTTCACAGGTCCTACAATTCCGATTGGAGTAATATCTCTCCAGTAATCACCAAACCATGGTGTCTTTTTACCTGCTACAAAAGCATTTACTTGAGGTGGAGTATCAAGCTTTACTACTAACATGTTTCTCCCTTTAAGAAAATCCCATTTGTGAATTCTCAAGTATTCATTTACATTGAATGAAAAACGTGAAAATACTCCTTCATGTTTACCTAAATAATGGCCGTTTAACCATACTTCACAACCGTAATCGACACTTTCAAAAACTATATCAACCACTTGGTTTTCTACGCCCTCGGTAACGCTAAATTGCAACGCGTACCACCACTCATATTGCTGTACCCATTGTGCTTTGACGCTATTACGACCAAAATGTGGATCATCTATGACCCCTGCTTTCCACAAATCGGTGTAAACATCACCAGGAACTTTTGCATTATTCCATACCAAGGTTTCGATATCCTCTGCTGGTAGTTTATGCAGACCTTTTTTTACCCCTTCACCCGGAAGCATCATTTTAAATCGCCATCTCATTCCGTTCAAATCGGTAACCTGCTCATTTGTTTTCTCCAAAGATAGAGTCGTGTTAGGCTGGGCTACTGTAAGAGTAACGGAGCCTAGAGCAACAAAAATTGCAAAAAGCTTTCTAATGTTTTTCATACAATATAGTTTTAGTTGATTAAATAAAGTTCAAATTTACGAAATATATTTCATATGTAAACTATAAATTTATATATGAATATTTATATTTTATTTAAAGGTTTATTTTTTTGTTAAAACCTATTTAAGTGTAAAACAATTACACTATGGCATTACCATAAGCTACCGCAATAATTCCAATAGACATTATAGTTAATCCTGCAAACAACCAATTTTTACTTTGTGCTCCTGCCTTGTTCCATTCACCAGTAAAAAAACCTAAAAGATTGGCAACCATTATACAACCAGTTTGAAAAATGGCAAATCCAACTGAGGTTCCCAAAGGCCCTAATTCATAAGCACCCAAACCGTATATAATTAATGAAGCACAATATACAATTGCCATAACCAATAAAAGAACTAAATTTTTTGAGCTATCCGCTACTTTAAAATTAGACCAACTATTATTTTTTGATAATTGATTACTAAAATAGATCACCGTTGCAATTCCGCTACCTATAAACGAAGGCAACATCACGGCAATACGAGCAATCCAAGGTTGGTTACCAAATTGTTCTTGCGAAATTTGACCAATATGTCCCAAATTATCAGCCACATGATAGGAAAGATTAAAACCCGCCGCACAAATTCCGCCAATTACACAAAGGATAATTCCGTTTCTCATTTTATTTGGGTTGATATTGGTTTTGTCAGCTTCACTATTTTCAAATTTTTCTCGCAATAATCCCGCTTTTCCGTTGGCTATAATTCCGATCATGATGATGAAAATTCCTCCTAGAATCACCATGCCACCCGGAGTTCCTATTTTGTCGGCACTTCCCATAAAAAATGGCAACAAAGAGCCAGACAAGGTTCCTACTCCAATTAAAAGTGAAAAACCCAGAGCCATTCCGATTTTAGAAATACTTATTCCCCATAACAAATTCCCGATTCCCCATAGAATACTCAGTCCTAAAATCAGTAAAAATAATGAAGAGGATACTTGGCTATACGTTTCTATTAACCCATCTACAAGTGCAAAAGCAGAAATAACAGGTACGACAAACATGGCCAGTACCCAAAAAACACCCCAGGTATTTTCGATAGCGTAATTTTTTACATATTTACTTGGCAAGGCGTAAAAACCTAGCATAACAGCGGCCATCAAGACCCAAAAGATTCCTATTCCCATAGATATTATAGTTATTGGTTGTTATTTTTATAAAAAAACCATTAGAAACGGCATATTTGGTTTATCTCTAATGGTTATTGAGTTGTTTATCTATTTTAATCGTTGTAATCTAGGTAAACTGTTCTTTTTTGCAAGAAACCTTCAATACCATAAATGCCGTCCTCTCCTCCAATCCCAGAAGTTTTGTGACCGGAATGGTATCCTTGAATGTAGCCTACAATTCCGCGATTTATGAATATCGTTCCTACTTGCATTTGGTCAATCGCAGTCATATGGCGCTTGTAATTGTTGGTATATAGATATGCAGATAGTCCTTCTTCACGAGCATTGGTTAAAGCCAGTGCTTCTTCAAAACCAGAAACTTTCATAATGGGTAAAACTGGACCAAATATCTCTTCTTGCATGGTAACATGATCGTTTTTGACGTTTGTCAAAATGGTTGGTTCGTACCAGTTTCCTTTTTCGAACATAGCTCCATCAGGACGTTTTCCACCCAAAACCAATTCTGCTCCTTGCTCAATATTCTTTTTCACCAAGCCATCAATCCGCTCCATACCTAACGAACTTACTCCAGGGCCCATATTTACAGAAGTATCAAAAGGATCACCCACTTTTATTTCTTTCACTCTTTTGATTAATTTATCGGTGAACTCATCGGCTATTTTTTCATCAACCATCACCATTTCGTTACAAATACAAACTTGTCCACAGTTAGCGTAGCGAGAAATAGCTGCTGCTTCGACCGCTTTTTCAATATCGGCATCGTCACAAACAATAAAAGGTGCTTTTCCTCCTAATTCTAATGTCAAAGCCGTAACATTATGCGCTACTGCTTTGTAAATCCCTCTTCCAGCACGCGTGCTACCGGTTAAACTCACCAATTTGGTAATCGGACTTTCAACTAATAACGAAGCTGCTTCGGCATTTTGAGTTACAACCATATTCACCACTCCCTTTGGAACTCCTACTTCATGCACCAAGCGACAAAATTCTGATGCCGTGACTGGTGTCAATTCATGCGGTTTAATAATCATAGTATTTCCTGTAACCAAAGCTGGTCCTACTTTTCGACCAATCAAAGCCAAAGGAAAATTAAAAGCACACAAACCTACAGTAACTCCGTAAGGTACTTTGTAGATTGCTAAATGTTCGTTTTTATTTTCAGAAGGAAACATAGAACCTTGAATTCGACGTGCGGCTTCGGCATTATATGTTAAATACTGAATCGTTCCATCTACTTCGCCTTGTGCTTCTGGAAATGTTTTTCCTTGCTCTAAAACCAATAGTTTGGCAAAATGATCGCGTTCTTCTTTCAATTTGTCAGCAATAGCAAACAAATATAACGCACGTTGGTGTGCTGGTGTCAATTGCCATGCGAGCTGCGCTTTTTCTGAAGATTCTAAGGCGTATTGCACATCTTCTTTCGAACAAGCGGTTACCGTTGCAAAAACTTCCAGATTAGCTGGATTTTCTACTTTAATACTATCGCGAGTCGAAGAATCTAACCATTCTCCGTTGATGTAACATTTGTAATGTTGAATATTTTGGTTCATTTTGATATAGTTATTTAAAATTAGGCGTTCTTTTTTCGATAAAGGCTTTAAAACCTTCTATTCCATCTGGCGTTTCATATAATGGATTAACTAGAGCAGTTTCTAGTTGCAAAGCTTGTTGTAGATTCATCCCTTGACTTTCAATAGTAAATTTCTTAATGCTTGCCATCGCTTCTCCTGCGCCAGAGGCTAAATTTTTACAATAGTCTAAAACATCCTTTTCGAAAGTATCCGCAGGATATAAGTGATTGATTAGTCCGAATTGATGTGCCGTTACGGCATTAATCGTGTTTCCAGTTACGAGCAATTCCATTGCGCGACTGTAACCAATAAGAGTAATTAATCGAACTGTTCCTCCATTTCCAGGAATCAGTCCAAGTTTAATTTCTGGAAGACCAATAAGATAATTTCCTTGAGAGGCTAATCGAATGTCGCAAACCATAGCCAATTCCAATCCACCGCCTAGAATATGACCTCTAAAAGCTGCAATGAAAATTTTTGTACTTGTGCTTATTAAATGACAAACACGACGAGCGGCCACAACCATTTCTTTATTTTGTTCTACAGTATTGCTGCCAAAAACTTTGATATCGGCACCTGCGCAAAAAAACTTTTCGGATGCGCTGTTGATTAACACAACTTTTATAGTTTGATCTTGCTTAATTTTTTCAATCGTATCTCCTAATGCTGTCAAGAAATTCAATTCGTAACTATTTGCAGGTGGTTTGTTTAAGGTGATAGTGGTAAGCGCTCCGTTCTGTGAGCAGATAATTGAATCCATCTTTTAATTGTTAATTAGTATTTATGTGTAAAAATACTATTTATATATGAATTATCAATAAGATTTATATAGACAATAACTAGACATTAGCCTAACTTGGGCAAATACTACCCGATTTAAGATTTTGTTGTATTTGACATAAAGCTGGTCTAATCCAAACTACATCTTTTTTTTTTTTACAAATAAGACAAATAAGCTTTTCTTCGCTTCAAATTTTAAACTAATAATGAAAGGAAATTAATAAACTGAGTCGCTTAAATACAACAAACCTAACGCAAGCAAAATCGACAAAGTTTGTCGTTGTGAAAGAATTGCAATACGCACTGAAATCATCTCATATTTTGACCAAAAAACTCCTGATATAAAACAAAATACCAACCAAAAAAACGCAAAAAAAAACGACTTGGCCTAAACATTAAACCAAGTCGTTTTATAATACTCACTTATCTTTTAAACGATATATCAATTCGTTGCTGTCCAGTAGTCCATAATAAAGGCATCTTCGATTATTGGACCTATTGTACTCACCAATTTCAAATGGGCTTTGTGAAACAGGTAGATTTCTCTAGCATTTTCATCTTTAAATGTAATGGTAAAAGAATGCGTAAAACCTTTACTTGCCCCTTCAGTACTATCGTTTATTCCCCATTCTATATTTGTAATTTCGGGGATTTCATTTTTTAGATTTACAAATGCTTTTTCTGCTTCTTCAATTTGTTTAGCTCTAGCATCGGCTTTGTATTTTAGATTTACGATATGTCTTAAAAGTTTTCCATCCCTATTGATTTTAGGCGAAACCTTATAGGAAATTAGCTTTTGTAAATCAAAGCGGTTAGACCCTGCTATTAAGAAATTATCTTCACCAATTTTGTGAGAGCGCAGTCCGTAGTAGATAGAAAAACCAGTTTCTAAATAACTCATCGGACTCAATATTCCGTTTTCATCTAGTTTACACAACTGAATACTAGCGTCGTCTCTAGTCCCCACGGCCAGAATCGCTTCCTTATTATTTACAGATACAATTTCTATTCGTGTTTGCCCTTTTAACTTCGTATTTTCATCATCTTTTAAAACAAAATGCGGCACTAATGCCCCTTTGTTATTAATTTTAAAAACACTAACACCATCGCCGTGGTACACAAAATCTTTCTTTTTTATAAAATTGGATTCCGTGTCATAATACTTATGATGTCTGTGACCTACAATTACATATTTATGCTTTCCTAGCGTTACTCCTGTTACAGGATAAGCCCCCGTTAAGTAGCGATCCGTGTCATTATCATCTATATTATTGATATTTTTAAAAGTTCCATTTTCGAAAACTCTAAAACTACTGACTCCGTTATCTTGAAAACCGCCTGTGTATAGAAATGTTTTACCTTGTATCTTGTGCGTAAACATGCCTATAATTCCATCCGTATGTATTTTATTGTCATCTTTCATCGATTGCACATGCGTAAGTTTTCCGTTATCTTCAATTTTAAAAGAACTCAAACCGGGGTTTTCCTCTAAACCTCCAACAAAGAGATACGAAAACTTTTTCATGTGTATAACCTGCAGCGTAATTGCGGTTCCAAGATGAACTTCAGCAGTATCTTCGACCAAAGAAACTCGTTCAAGAGATCCAGACTTTGCAATCTTAAAAGTCTCGATGACATTTCCGTATTTATTCGCTACAAACAAAAAGTGGGTTCCATTAATAATATCGGCCACCATTCCTCTTGCTGGTCCTTTTTGCATATGAAGTTCATGGCTGCTGATTGCCTTTAGTTTTCCTTCGGAATCTAAGCTGTAAACATCAATACTTCCCGCTCCTCCAGCATATACATAATGCGAACCGTCTATTTCGTAACTTGTAACAGAAACAGTGTTCTTGGCAGAAATATTTTAGAAATCTTTTCGATAAAGCATTAAGTTCTCCGTAACTTGCGAGAAACAAATTTGGGTTAATAACAATAGACCTATTTGAAGGTAACTCTTTATATTATTCATAATTATATCTTTTTAAATTCAAAAAATTACTCCACAACTGCCGCTGCTCCTACCATTGCAATAGCTCTGTCTTGATCTATAGTTCCTCCGCTTACGCCAATAGCTCCAATTATCTTGCCTACTTTATTTTTGATAGGAACCCCACCAGGAAACGTCATCAAGCCACCATTAGAATGTTCGATATTATAAATAATTCCCCCAGGTTGCGTTAACTCTCCTAATTTTCCGGTATCCATGTTGAAATACCGTGCGGTTTTGGCTTTTTTTATGGCTACATCAATACTTCCCAAAAAAGAGTCGTCCATTCGTATAAAAGCTTTCAAGTTTGCACCCGCGTCTACCACAGCGATATTAACGAGTACATTTTGAACTTCTGCATTTTTCTTTGCTGCCAAAAGGACTTTTAAAGCTTCTCCTTCTGTAATATCATTGGTAATTTGTGCTTGCGTAATACTCGGCATCACTGTTAGCACGAGTGCAATTACACCCGTTTTCACTTGCTTAAATAATTTCATAAATGCTGTTTATAGTTTAGTAATACAAAATTCATAAACAGCAAGGACAAAATTGTTGAACAAGTTCAACAAACAGAAAATAGTTACTGATCCTTTTTGATTTTACTTAAAAATTCATGGGTTATTCCCAAGTAGCTAGCGACTTGTTTGTCCGTAATCTTAGAAACGATAGTAGGATAGGCATCTACAAAATCAAAGTAGCGTTCTTTGGCGGTTTTACAATGATTGCTAATCAGGCGACGCTGCCAAGCAACTATAGCTTTTTGCGACATTACTCTAAATAATTTCTCCACAACAGGAAGTGAGTCATAAAGCGTAAGTTTATCTTCTCTGCTAATGAGAAGTAGCTCGCTGTCCTCCAAAGCTTGAATATTTAAATCCGATGGTGACTGATTCATAAAACTATCAATGTCCATAAGCCACCAGTCTTTGGTTGCGAAATATAAGGTGTTTTCGTTTCCTTTTTTATCAATGGTAAAGATTCTAAAACATCCCTTTAGAACAAAACCTTCGAACTTACAAATACTACCTTGTGTAAGCAAAAACTCTTTTTTTGGAATGGCCTGAGGCTTGAAGTACGAGCATATAGTTTCTAGCTCCGAATCACAAAGCTCAATGTTTTTTTGGATGTTCTTCTTTAATAAATCGTTTGTCATTAATGGTCTTGTACTTAGTTATAGCCTGCAAACTTTAGAATTCTTTGCAAGTTTAAGCACCCAATTTAGTAAATAATCCCCAAAAATAAAACTTAGCCAATACTTGTCACTAAGTTTAGGTCGCTTAAAATCAGCAAACGTTTTACAAACTACATCTACAAAGTCTTTGCGCGGAATAAACAATCACGGCAAAGGGCATCTTTTCTTTTAACCATATAAGACATATAAGCTTTTCTTTGCTTGTAATTGTAAACTAGTAAAAATGGAAGTTCATATAATTTTTGTCGCTTTAAAGCAACAAACGTGACGCAACCAAAATCGACAAAGTTTGTCATTCTGGAAGAATCTCAAGACAAACTACTTCCGTTCTAGATTTAATAAACGTTTTGTTTATAGCCAACAGATAAAAGCAAACTACATCTACAAAGTCATTGCGAAGAATGAAGCAATCACGTAAACTGCATCTTTTTTTTAACCATATAAGACATATAAGCTTTTCTTTGCTTGTAATTGTAAACTAGTAAAAATGGAAGTTCATATAAGTTTTGTCGCTTTTAAGCAACAAACGTAACGCAAGCAAAATCGACGAAGTTTGTCATTCTGGAAGAATCTCTAAACAAACTACTTCCGTTCTAGGTTTAATAAACGTTTGGTTTATAGGAACCGCATTGCAAATGCTATTATTTTGTTTATGATGAAAACAGGTACTCGTAGCAAACGAGCAGAAGACTGGGTAATAAACGTTTGGTTTATAGTAAACAGATTAAAGCAAACCACATCTACAAAGTCATTGCGACGAAGAGCCTGTCCCGTTTTTCGGGAAAGCAATCACGCAAACTGCATCTTTTTTTAACAATATAAGACATGTAAGCTTTCCTTTGCTTAACATTGTAAGCTAGTAAAAAAGGAAGTTCATATAAGTTTAGTCGCTTACAAGCAACAAATGCAACGCAAGCAAAATCGACGAAGTTTGTCATTCTGAAAGAATCTCTACATAAACTACTTCCGTTCTAGGTGTAATAAACGTTGGTGTTACAGGAACCGCATTGCAAATGCTACGATTTTCTATTTTAAGAAAATAGGTACTCGTTACAGACGAGCACCAGTTTGGAGCCGCACTCCGTTCCATTTGGGGCAGAGCCGTCTATTCGATTACAGGATGATGTTATTCTATGAAATTGGTCTAAAAGTAACACTTCCAAACCCATCTTCTTCAGCTTCAATAAATGTCAAGTTTAAATTTATAATATTTTCATACTTTAAAATTATTACGTGACCATTGACGTCTTTATATCTTCTCTTATCTATTTGTTTTCTTTGAACATCTTTAATTATTAAAAAATCAAGATGCCCCTCTGTTGCTAATTGATAATCCACCAACATTCCATTATAAATAAAAACTTTTTCGCCTACTGTAACTAAGGCATCAACATAAGTTATGTCTACATCTTCTACAGTGTTATTATTAAGCGAAATTTGGGAACGTTCAAAATTTATAAATTTTGCAGATAATACATAATGCCAAATATTTTTATATCTGAAAAATTCAATTGTAGAATCTAAAGATTTTCGGATAAAGTAGTTTTTTAATTGATACCCAATCAAAAAGGATACAGAATTAACTATAAATTGAAATAATAAAATTTCATTTTGAAATTCACCTACTTTATCTACAGACTGAACGAAAAGTTTATCATTTGAAGAAATTAAACCTATAAGTGTTGTTAAATTGTATCTATAACCAATAAGAAGAATTACTGGTAAAGCAATTAAATATAAAATTATGCTTGGAATAAAAGTATTTACAAATAATTGAAAGAAATCTTTTATTGTGTATTGGTTTGAGAATTCTTCTGAAAAGTAACCTTTTCTAAAGGAAATTCCAGGAAGTAGTAAAATAATTATTATTAAAGCTCCTAAAGCAATTTCCATCTATTCTGCTTTAGCTAATTCAATATGCTTTAATGTGTCCTCAGATAATTTTATTGTCTGTTTCTCTCCTTTTACGGATGCTCGTACAGCAGTTGCAACTGCTTTTGAGTCAACACTATTTATTAGTATTTTACCAAAAGGACTACCAACAGATACAGAAGAACCTGAAAATTTTCTAACAAATATGTTTTTTGAAGTTTTTGCCATTTTAAGTAAAGGTTTTATTGTATCAAATATACAACAAATTTTATTCCAAATTACATTCATTTTTCTGTTGACTTCTTTTTTCAACGTACAGTTTTGGTACAATATCCTGTAACTTGTATATAAACGCATGTTTATGTGTTCTTCTTAGTTTCAATTATCATCGAAGTCTTTTCATTCAAACAAAAACTCCAAAACCCTACCCCCCAATCAATTTATTAATCTCACCCTGCGCTTCTTTAAGCGCTTCGATAATTTTTTCTCTTGAAATTTCGTTATCAATGCTTGAAGAAAAGACAGAAACTGCCAAAACGGCATTCAAATCCGAATCATTTAACCCTATTGGAACGGCAAAATCGGTGATACCACTGGTGATGTTACTTTCGGCAGAACGGTAGCCGTCTTTTTGAACTTGTAGAATCGATTCCTTGAATTCTTCCTGTTTTTTCTTGGTCCATTTACTATAATGTTCATCACGACTTAAAAAATCGTTTCGCTTGTCCTCTAAATAAATCGACAAAAATACCCTGCCCGAAGTAGTCAACGTTAGTGGAAAATGGGTTCCTTCTTCTATCGAAAGTGAAACCGCATTTGGACTTCGCATTTGGGCTATAATCAACAATTGGTCATTATTGATGATACTTAAATGACAAGACTGCCTGATTTTTTCGGATAAATTTTGCATCGGATAATGCGACACTCGTTTCAACTCATCAAAAGGCGTGTGTCGGTGCGAAAGGCTATACATTTTTAAAGACAAACGATACTTTCCCGCATTCGAACCTCTTATTAAGTACCCTCTTTCTTCCAAGCAAACTAACATTCGGTAAATTTCGCTTGGCGTTTTGCTAATTCCTTGGGCAATTTCTGCTTGCGACAACGGAATCCCTTCAGAAGATAAATATTCGAGTATATCTAAGCCTTTATCGAGTGCGGGAGCATTATATTTTGTATTGTTTTCTTCAGCCATCTTTTGTGTTTTACGAGACAAATTTAATAAATTTAATCCGCTTCTTGTTTGTTTCATATATAAAATATACATTTGTATATGAATCACAATAACTAACCAACCAAACGCAAATTATGGCAAATCCTTTATTAGGTACTTTTATCCACGGAGTTGGAGGTGTATCTGCTTCAACCTGTTATGTTCCCTATCAAAAAGTAAAAAAATGGTCTTGGGATACCTACTGGTTGTTTCAAGCCAGTTTCGCTTGGTTCATCTTTCCTTTCGTCATCGGATTTCTTACGGTTCCTGATTTATTAGGTGTTTTTGAAAACTCGGATACTACTATTTTAATTAACGCTACCTTATTAGGAGCTGTTTATGGATTTGGCGGAATGTGTTTTGGTTTTGCCATTAAACACATTGGGTATTCGTTGACGTACACTATCTCTATTGGGATTTCTGCCATTCTAGGAACCATTGTTCCCTTAATTATGCACGGTGAGTTTGTAGAAAAATACAACGCTGCTGGTGGAAGTACCATATTTATAGGAATGTTTTTGGCCTTAATAGGTATCGCACTTTGCGGTGTTGCTGGCTATAGAAAAGAAGCGGACTTGAAACGAAATGCGGTTGAAGGTGCTACTCTTCCTTCTTTCGATATGAAAAAAGGGTTGACCTTAACTATTATAGCTGGTGTTTTGTCGGCTGTTTTCGGAATCTCATTAGAAGTGGGTGCTCCCGTAGCCGAGTTGGCGGGGAAATACGGTGCTGGAAATTACGAAGGAAACGCAAACTTGATTCTTTCCACTTTTGGTGCTTTTGTAACCAATTTGATTTGGTTTCTAATCGCTGGGATCAAAAACAAAACTTTAAAAGAATTTGTAGATGTAAAAAGCATCGGTGCAAAAAATTACGGTATCAATGCCGGAATGTCCATTTTGAGTGGTGCACTTTGGTACGGTCAATTTTTCTTTTATGGTATTGCACACGTACAAATGGGTGCTTACAAATTTGCGAGTTGGGTTATTCATATGTCCATGCTTATCTTCTTTAGCTATATCATCGGAATTGTTATGAAAGAATGGGTAGCAGTAAGCAAACGAACATATACCACATTACTATATGCTTTAATAATCTTAGTGGTTTCCTTTTTTGTAATGACTTACGGAAGCATGCAAGGAGAATAACAAGATAAAAAACAAACTAATAATATAATAAACCAATACAATGGAATCACAACCAATCAAATTAAAAGGAATTACTTGGAATCACAGTAGAGGTTTTACCTCAATGGTCGCTACGGCACAACGTTTCTCAGAACTGAATCCGAATGTAGAAATTACATGGGAGAAAAGATCTTTGCAAGCTTTCGCCGATGAGCCTATCGACGAATTAGCAAAACGCTATGACTTATTGGTAATTGACCACCCTTGGGCAGGTTTTGCGGGTAAAACAAAGGTGATCTTACCGCTAGACGAGTATTTGCCAAAAGCGTTTATAGCTGATTTGGCCGAAAATACGGTGGGGCATTCTCATGTGAGTTACAGTTCAAACGGTCACCAATATGCCTTAGCGATTGATGCCGCTACTCCAGTGGCCTCTAGCCGTCCGGATATTTTGGAAGCTAAAGGTCTAAAATTACCGACCAATTATGACGAACTTTTGGCTTTGGCAAAAAAAGGATTGGTGGTAATGCCAGGTATTCCGCAAGATACATTGATGAATTTCTATATGATGTGTTGCAACTTGGGCGAAGAAGTTTGTGTGTCTAAGGAACATGTTGTAAGCCAAGAAATTGGTATAAAAGCTTTGCAAATGTTACGTGCCTTAGCTGTAGAAATGGATCCAGCTATGTACGATTGGAATCCAATTAAAGTCTACGAAGCCATGACTTTGACAGACAACTATGCGTATTGTCCTTGGGCTTACGGATATACGAATTATAGCCGTAACGGATATGCACGTAAATTGTTGCATTTTCATGACATGATCGAAATCAATGGCGTCGGTGCTATTTCGACTTTGGGAGGAACTGGATTGGCGGTTTCTGCACAATCAAAAGAAATTGAAACGGCAATGAAATACCTAGAATATGTTGGTTCAGAAGCAATTCAAAAAACGGTTTTCTTTGACGGTGGTGGACAACCAGGTCACAGAAAAGCATGGACAGATGAATATACAAACAGCATCACAGCCGATTATTTCAAGAACACATTACCTGGATTAGACAGAGCATTTTTACGTCCTAGATACAATGGACACATGTACTTTCAAGACAGAGCGGGTGCTCCAATCAGAAATTATTTGATGAACGGAGGCGATGAATTGGCTTTATTGCAACAATTGAATGCGTTGTATTTAAAATCATTAGAGATTTAGAAAAAGTTTAAAAAAGTTTAAAAGTTTAAAAATTGTTTAAAGACTAATCGTTAGTACTTTAAACTTTAAACAAAAAAAACCTTAAACAATAAAGCATATGAAACCACTAGAAGGAATTGTAGTACTCGAATTTGCACAATTTATGGCAGGCCCGTCTGCTGGATTGCGATTGGCAGATTTAGGGGCAAGAGTAATAAAAATAGAACGTCCGGTTCACGGAGAAGCTGGGAGACAAATTGCATTGAAAAATTTATTTTTGGATGGTAGCAGTTTGGTTTTTCACACCGTCAACCGTAATAAAGAATCTTATGCAGCCGATTTGAAAAATCCTGAGGATTTGGAGTGCGTTCGACAATTAATCGCAAGAGCCGACGTGATGACTCATAACTTCCGCCCGGGAGTGATGGAGAAAATCGGTTTGGATTATGAAAAAGTAAAAGCCATCAACCCAAAAATGATTTATGCTACCGTAACGGGTTATGGTACCGAAGGTGCTTGGATAAAAAAACCAGGACAAGATTTATTAGTACAATCCATGTCGGGTTTTGTGAACTTAACAGGGAACAAAAACGACGATCCTGTTCCTGTGGGAGCGGCGGTTTCGGATATTATTACAGGTTCACATTTAGCGCAAGGTATTTTGGCTTCGATTTATAAAAGAACCAAAACCAACCAAGGTGCTTGGGTCGAAGTAAGTTTACTAGAATCAACACTTGATTTACAGTTCGAAGTCTTGACAACCTACCTTAATGATGGTAATCAAAAACCAATAAGAGCTGAAAAAGGGAATGCAAACCCGTATTTAGGCGCTCCTTATGGTGTCTATAAAACCAAAGACAACTACCTTTCTTTGGCTATGGGAAATATTTTGAATATCGGAAAAGTATTAGGCTGTGCCCCTATCGCATCGTACACCGATTCGGATTCATGGTTTACAAAAAAAGATGAAATCATGACTATTTTGAGTGATTTCTTTATCGAAAAAAGCACACAAGAATGGTTGGATATTTTAGATCCTGCTGGAATTTGGGCTTCTGCGGTTTTCAATTATGATGATTTATTGAACCACGAAGGGTATAAAGTTTTACAAATGGATCAAAAATTGAAATTACTTTCTGGTGAAGAAGTGCATACGTTGCGTTGTCCTATTCGAATGGATGACGAAAGGATTTTTGCTCCAAAACCTGCTCCCAGAGTCGGTCAACACACTGCTGACATTAGAAAAGAATTTAATTTATAACTGTAATACGAAGAATAATGAAACCATTACAAGATATATTAATCGTTGATTTGAGTCAGTTTTTATCGGCTCCTTCAGCAACTTTGCGATTAGCCGATTTGGGCGCACGTGTCATTAAAGTCGAACGTCCAGAAACAGGTGATATTTGCCGTCAATTATATGTTTCGAATGTAATATTGAACGGAGAATCCACTGTTTTTAGAGCTATTAATCGAAATAAAGAAAGTTTTCAGGCCGATTTAAAGGTCGAAAAAGATAAAGAACAAGTTTTAAAATTAATCGAAAAAGCCGATGTTTTGGTGCACAATTTCCGTCCAGGAGTGATTGAGCGCTTGGGATTTGATTATGAAACCATCAAAAAAATAAATCCATCGATTGTCTATGGTGATATTTCTGGTTACGGTCCTGAAGGTCCGTGGAAAAGTAAGCCAGGACAAGATTTGCTCGTACAATCCTTATCTGGTGTGACTTGGTTGAACGGAAAAATATCCGATGGACCTGTACCAGTTGGTTTGGCAATTGTAGATATCTTGGCAGGAGCCCATTTGGCACAAGGTATTTTGGCTGGATTAATCAAAAAAGCAAAAACTGGCGAAGGTTCAAAAGTATCCATTAGCATGTTGGAGTCTATTCTTGATTTTCAATTTGAGTCGATTACTACTTTTTACCATGATGGTGGCGCGCCTACTATTCGTCCAGAAAGCAATAGTGCACACGCCTATTTAGGTGCGCCTTATGGTGTGTACCAAACGGCATCGGGCTATATGTCACTTGCCATGGGAGCCATTCCGTTTGTTGGAGAATTGATTGGATGCGATGCTTTGGCCGCTTATCCAGAACGTGCTAGTTGGTTTACAGAACGTAACGAAATCAAGAAAATATTGGCCAATCACTTATTGATAAACACCACAGAACACTGGTTGAGTTTGTTGGAACCTGCTGATATTTGGTGTGCAAAAATCATGAACTGGGACGAACTTTTTGCTCACGACGGATTCAAGATTTTAGAAATGATTCAGAAAGTAAAAATGGGAGATGGTTTTGAATATGAAACGACACGTTGCCCAATTAAAATTGACGGACAATACATGAAATCTAGTTTGGGTTCCCCTGCATTAGGAGAACACACACAAGCTATTATCAAAGAAATGTTGTAAAATGAGTAAACCAAAATTTAAAATAGCCGTACGTAAATTTGATGCTTTCGAAACTTCCATAATAAAAATATGGGAGGCTTTTTGTGCCGAAACGGGATGTGATTTTGAATTGGAAGCAACCGCCTTTGATTTGCACCCCTTGTATGATACTATTTTAAAAAACAAAGGATTAGCAAATGGAACTTGGGATGTTTCTTTAATCAATACCGATTGGATTACAGAAGCTTTTGCAACGAATGCCGTCGAAGATTTAACACCTTATATCGCTGCACATTCACCCGCTGATTTCCCCGAAGGTTGGTCAGAATCCTTGTTGTACAAACAACGATTTGAAGGCAAAACCGTTGGATTACCTTTTCATGATGGACCTGAATGTTTGATTTATCGAAAGGATTTATTCGACACAATGGAAGAGCAAATTGCTTTTTATGGTTTACATGGAAAAAAATTGGAAGTTCCCAAAACTTGGGATGACTTGATGGAAGTGGCCGAATTTTTTAACCGACCGGATCAAGGTTTGTACGGAACCACATTTGCCGCTTATCCTGACGGACACAATACTGTTTTTGATTTCTGCCTACAATTATGGACTCGTGGAGGCGATCTGTTCGATTCGAATAAAAAAATAAAGATCAATACCCAAATTGCTATCGAAGGTATGGAGTTTTACCGTTCAGCATTGAAGAACACCAAAGCTATTCACCCTGATTCTCGCGAATTTGATTCGGTTAAGTCCGGAATGGCTTTCGCCAACGGAAACTTGGCGATGATGGTCAATTGGTTTGGTTTTGCCTCTTTTGGTGAAGTATATCCCGATTCGAAAGTGAAAGGCAAAATCGATGTGACGAATGTTCCTGCGGGTCCGAATGGCGAAGGAGTATCGCTCAACGCCTATTGGATGTACGTAATTGGAAAAGGAAGCACCAATAAAGACCTTGCCTACAATTTTATACAATTTGCTGTAAATGCAAAAAACGATAAACTACTTACTTTGGAAGGCGGAATTGGTTGTAGAAAATCAACTTGGCACGATAAAGAAGTAAACGAACTGGTTCCCTATTATTACAAATTAGAGGAATTACATAAAAATACCCGCTCCCTACCCCGCAAAAGCAATTGGTCTGAAATTGCAGACGTAATTGACCAGATTGTTGTGGAAGTAATCAATAGCGACAAAAGCATTGCATTTATTTTGGAGGAAGCGCAAGGGAAGATTGATTTGATTGAAAAAAATGATTAACGATTGGTGATTAACGATTGCTGATTTTTGATTTGTTGGAACGGGGAAAATGATTAACGATTTTTGACTAACGATTTTTGATTTCTGATTTGTTGGAACGGGGAAAAAGATTAACGATTTTTGATCAACAATTGTTGATTTTTGATTTGTTCGAAGCGTAAAAGTGAATTAAGATTTGATTTTTGAAATTGACTTTTGAAATTGATTTTTGAAGTTTGACCTTTGACCTTTGATTCTCGCGTGAGGGATTGAAGTGGAGCTCTTTTTTTATCAATTGCCTCGGGTTTAAACCCGAGGCAATTGATAAAAAAAAGCGGGAACGAAAAGCCCGACCCGAAGTTTACGGAGGGGCACGCCCAAATAAAAAATACTATTAAAAAAAACAGATAATGGATATTAACTACAAACCAACATTACCCATTGAAAATCGTCCGATTTACATTATTGGAGCGGGCGGAATTGTGCGTGATGCGCATTTGCCTGCTTACAAAAGTGTGGGCTTTACGATTGCGGGAATCACCAATAGAACTCGCGAAAGAGCGGAGGAATTGGCAAAGAAATTTGCGATTCCGACTGTCTATGAAACGGTTGCCGATATGGTCAAAGATGCTCCTTCGTACGCTATTTATGATTTGACCCTTATGCCGAATCAGTTTGTGCAAACATTGGAGCAATTGCCTGACGAAGCAGCAGTTTTGATTCAGAAACCCATGGGAGATGATTTTGAGCAAACTTTGGCGATTTTGGGAGTTTGTAGAAGAAAAAAACTAAAGGCAGCCGTAAATTGTCAGATGCGTTTTGCACCCTATATTATGGCGGCAAAAGACATCATCGACCGAGGATTGATTGGCGAATTGTACGATTTTGAAGTGCGTTTGTCCATATATACCCCTTGGGAATATTTCCCGAATGTGGTGAATCACCCGAGATTGGAAATTCAGCAACACAGCATTCATTATATTGATTTGATTCGCTCGTTTTTAGGTAACCCAAAAAAAGTGTATTCGAAAACCTTACGAAATCCAGGTAAAACAATGTCGTCTACTCGTACGACGACGATTATGGATTATAATGATGCGATGCGAGCAATTATCAACACCAACCACGACCATAATTTTGGCGAGAAAAACCAAGAAAGTTTTGTGAAATGGGAAGGTACCAAAGGAGCTATCAAAGCTCGAATAGGATTGCTACTAGACTACCCAAATGGCAAACCCGATTTGTTTGAGTACTGCATTGTAACCGAAGGAGAAAAACCAAAATGGATTGAAGTGCCGCTAAAAGGCTCTTGGTTCCCCGATGCATTTGTGGGAACAATGGCGTCCTTAATGCGATTTGTAGAAGGTTCTACCACCGAATTACCCACTAGCGTGGAAGATGTGGTGCACTCGATGGCAATCGTAGAAGCTGCCTATGAATCGAATGACAACGGAGGTATTTTACCCAATTATTCTATTTAAAATAAAGAAACATGCATATACTATCACGATTTTACGAAGATTACGAACTAGGAAGCAAAAGAGAAACTTTTGGACGAACCATAACCGAAACCGATTTTGTGGTTCATGCAGGACATACAGGCGATTTTTTTCCGCATCATATGGATGCTGAATGGTGCAAAACACAACCCTTCAAACAACGAATTGCTCACGGAACTTTGACTTTTAGCGTGGGAATCGGAATGACCGCTACAGAAATTAATCCAGAGGCTTTTTCTAAAGGCTATGATCGTTTGCGTTTTGTAAAACCAGTTTATATTGGTGATACCATAAACGTGGTGATTACCATTAGCGAAAAGAAAGATTCCAACAAACCCGAATTTGGACAGATAAACGAGCATGTCGAAATTTTCAATCAAAATGGTGATTTAGTACTAGTGTGCGACCATATCTTATTAGCAAAAAAGAAAATATAACTTTTGTTCTACTATAATGGACATATGTGAAGGCCTTCCTTAGCGGTTTCGTCTATGTTTGTACAACCAAAAAACTACAAAATATTATGAAAAATACTGTTTTAGGATTAGTGTCTATTGCATTAGTATCCTGCAATGCACAACAGAAAACAACCCAAAATAAAGTTGCAGACAAGAAAATCGAATACAAAGCCGATTGGAAATCATTGGAACAACATAAAACACCAGAATGGTTCTTGGATGCTAAATTCGGAATCTATTGCCATTGGGGACCGTACTCGGTTCCAGAATATAAAAACGAATGGTACTCGCACTGGATGTACGTGAACAAGGACAACCCAGAAGCTAAAAATGGGAAAGAAAGTGAATATTACACACACCATGTGAAAACTTATGGGCCATTGGATAAATTTGGTTACAAAGATTTCATTCCGATGTTTAAAGCAGAGAAATTTGACCCTGCAGCTTGGGCAGATTTATTTGAAAAATCAGGTGCAAAATTCTCCGGACCCGTTTCTGAACATGCCGATGGTTTTGCGATGTGGGATAGTGATTTGACCAAATGGGATGCCAAAGAAATGGGACCTAAACGTGATATCATGGGCGAATTGTCTAAAGAAATCAGAAAAAGAGGGATGAAATTTATCGCTACTTTTCACCGTCAATGGTTGTATGCTTGGTACCCAACTTGGGATGAAACTACTGATGCATCAGACCCAAGATATGCTGGTTTATATGGTCCAAAAGTTAAAAAAGGTGATTTCCTTTTCCCAGACAATCCAAATAGAAAAAAACTAGGAGCGGCATCTTATTACCCTTTGGCTGACGAACAATTTAACAAAGAATGGTTGGATCGTTTGAAGGAGATTACCAATAAGTACAACCCAGATATGGTTTGGTTTGATAATAAAATGGACATTATCGGAGAAGACTACCGCAAAGAATTCCTAGAGTATTATTACAACCATGCGGAGAAGAAAAATCAAGAAGTAGTGTCAACTTACAAATTTCATGATTTTGCCGAAGGCACTGCTGTTCTAGATTTGGAACGAGCAAGAATGAGTGAGAAAAAAGATTTTCCGTGGTTGACAGATGATTCTATTGACTGGAAATCATGGTCACACATTTCTGACCCAAACTACAAATCGACCAATCGATTGCTTGATTTCTTGATTGATGTAGTGAGTAAAAACGGAGCGGTTCTGTTGAATATCACACCAAAAGCGAATGGTGAAATTCCAGAGCCGGTCAAAGAACGTTTGCTACAAATGGGAGATTGGTTGAGAACCAATGGAGAAGCCATTTACGGAACACGTACTTTTGATATCTACGGAGAAGGTGATGCAGAAGTAAAAGAAGGCCATTTGAGTGAAGACAAAAATGCTGATAATACGGCCAAAGATATTCGTTTTACTAGAAAAGGAGAGGTTGTTTATGCCACGGTTCTAGATTGGCCGGCAGAAAATCAATTGGTGATCCACTCGTTCAAAAAAGGAAGTCCGTATTTGACCAAAGGAATCGAATCGATTGAATTTTTGGCTAACAAGAAAAAAATGAAATTCACAGTGGAGAACGACGGATTACACATTCAACTCCCAAAAGAAAAAGTAGGTGATTATGCTTTTGCATTCAAAATAACACCAAAGAAATAACTTTAAAAAGCATTTGGGCGTGACCCGCTGAAAAACGCGGGTCGGGCTTTTCGTTCCCGCTTTTTTTTATTTGGTGAAAAAACCAAATAAAAAAAGAGCTACACTACAAACGAAGTTCACAGAACACCGCTAAAAAATAAAAGTATAGTGAGGTAATCCCTCACGCAAAGCATACAAGAGGTAAAATCTTTATAAATAGTAAAATTTAAAACATGAAAAAGACAGGATTATCAATCGCCTTGGCAGTACTCCTTTTTTGTCAATTGGGTATTAGTCAAGGTTCGCATAAGAAGCAACCCAACATCATTTACATCATGTCAGACGACCACACTTCGCAAGCTATTGGCGCTTATGGAGGACGATTGGCAAAATTGAATCCAACACCCAATATCGACAAATTAGCGGCCGAGGGAATGTTGTTTGAAAATGCTTTTGTTACCAATTCGATTTGTACGCCAAGTCGTGCATGTATCATTTCTGGACAATATTCACAAACCAATGGTGTTTTGGATTTGGATGGAGAAATCAATCCTGCCAAAGAATATTTACCCATGGAAATGAAAAAGTTGGGTTATACGACCGCTATGATTGGGAAATGGCATTTAAAAAATGAACCTTCAGCCTTTGATTATTATAAAATTTTAGAAGGTCAAGGTAAGTATTTTAATCCCACTTTTTATGAAAAAGGAAAAGGTGAATGGATGAAAAACGAAGTGAAATCAGTGGGTCATTCGACCGATGTGATTACCGATATCGCTTTGGATTATCTTAAAAAAAGGGATAAATCGAAACCGTTTTTCATTATGCAACATTACAAAGCACCGCATGATATGTTTGAGTTTGCACCACGATATGCAGATTATTTAAAAGATGTTGAAATTCCAGAACCAGCGAGTTTGTATTTTCAACCCAATTTTGGTTCAGAAGCCACGGTTGGTAAGAACGGAAAATTACGTGCGGTTATTGGAAGTTCGGTTTCAGACCGACATTTGTATCGTAATTATGTAAATATGCTTTTGAAGGATACTGTTTCTGGAACAATCGCTACTCATTTAGCTTATCAAGAATACTTAAAAAGATATTTAAGATGTGTCAAAGGTGTGGATGATAATTTGGCTCGATTGTTCGATTATCTAAAAAAAGAAGGGCTTTGGGAAAATACCGTAATCGTATATACTGGCGACCAAGGAATGATGCTTGGTGAACATGATTTGATTGACAAACGCTGGATGTACGACGAATCGATGCGCATGCCGTTTATTGTTCATTATCCAAAAATGGTCAAAGCAGGTTCCAAAACCGATTTACTCATAAACAATACCGACTTTGCTCCTACTCTAATCGAATTGGCAAAAGGTAAAAAACCTTCGTACATGCAAGGGTTTAGCTTTATAAATACCTTGGAAGGAAAAGCAGAAAAAGACTGGAGAACAGCAACTTATTATCGGTATTGGATGCATAACATTCACCACTGGGTTCCTGCGCATTTTGGTGTTCGAACCAAACAATATAAGTTAATCTTTTTCTATGCCAAACATTACTTACCAGAAGCCGAATGGAATAAATTTTATTGGAATAAAGAAATGCGTATTTATGGCTATAACACGCCTGTAGCTTGGGAATTTTATGATTTAAAAAATGATCCTGAAGAAGTGAACAACCGTTACAAAGACCCAAAATACAAGGATATTATTGCTTCATTAAAAGAAGAAATTTTAAAACAACGCAAAGAATTAAATGAAACGGATGTCAATTATCCAGAGATTCAAAAGGTGATTGATAAACATTGGAATGATTAAATTCTTTAAATTATTCAACAAGATAGTAATGTATTTTTTAGGTAAGGTGATGGTTTAAAAAGAGTAAAATCAAAAATACTATTCGAACAGATAACGGCTGAAATCAATTCATTGCAATGTTTTATTCGATTTAAAAATACGACAATATACAATTGTACTTAAGTTATCAATCAATAGTAATATAGATGATTTAAAAAAAACAGGCCTCATAATCTTTCGATTTTGAGGCCTGTTCATTTAAAAAAAATTAAGTTTTACTTAATTTTTCATAATCTTAATTTTTTCCGAATTATTCTCTCCGTTTAAAATTAAAAAATAGATTCCAGATTTTAAAGATGATACATTTACATTGTACTCTGCTGATCCGACTGCAATTTTACCTTGCGCTACTGATCTACCTAAAGGATCTATAATACTATAGGAATTATAATCGTTTTCTGATTTTAAGGTTACCTGCAATAAATTCGAAACTGGATTTGGTGACACAGAAGTTTTGTAATTATAAGTTTCTGATTTAAGCTTAGACTCGACTTCTTTTCCTGTAATATTAGCCAATGTATATGTATTTATCCAATCTACATACATCGTGCTTTGAGCCGCATTTGCCAAATCGCTTCTTACTGCAAGGCCACCAAGATAATCAAATGGACCTGTCCATAAATCCCAAATAATATTCTGGGCTAATGTAAAAACACCAGTGGTTGTCAAACTACCCGCTGGAGCTCCATTAATGTAAAATTGTACATTTTTAGAATCTTTCCAATAGCAGCCAAGAACTTGATAAGTATTCCATTTTACTCCCTTTGCAGGATTACCAGCAGGGAGGTTTCTATTGTCAAAATTACCAGCATTTCTTTCAGTAACCCCATCCTTAACTATGAAATATTGAGAATACATTGTGTAAGGTCTGTATGTCTGGCTAGTGATTGAAGGTTTTGGATTATTCTCGCAAATATCAATTTCATCACGGTTATTTGCATCCCCATTATTTAACCAATAAGTAGAATAAGCAGAAATATTAGCCGCTTTAATTCGGCATTCAGTGTACATAGGAAACCCTACTTTTGCTTTAGATTGTACTCGAGAAGACTGAAACCACGCTCCTGAGTTACTTTGTCCATTATCTGTCGCTTTGATCCATAAATTCCCACCTGAGACGCCCGAATTGTTATTATTCATAAGAGTCGGTGTTCCTGCGTAATTCCAAGTAGATTTTTCCCATTTCGAAGTATCAAAGGATCCGTTAAAATCATCTGAAAGATATGTAGCTTTTACCCACTTTTTTCCAGAAGGGGCGGCTGGTTGCGCAACAATAGTAGTAACAGTAAAGAATAATGTCAACAGTCCTAAACTGATTTTTTGTAATTTTTTTAATTTCATAATTTGGTTTTTTAAGGTTAACTGAAACATTGTCATTTCTATAGCAAAATCAGTAGTATTTTATTTTAAATATTTTTAATTTAAACTAGGTCATATGACAATTGTTTGCAATGCTAAATTATACTTTATGATTATTTAAAAATAGAAGAAAAAAAATATTACAGCATAGTTCAGTTTAAATCTAGTTTAATATTCAATTCAGTCATAGTATAAAGCACCACCTTTGAAAGGAAAAGTTTTTTTAATACCAATCTTTTTGATTTAATCTCTTAAATAAACTGTACAGAATCATCTGTTATAATTTGTAAACCATATGATTACATCTACAAACAACTTTTAGCTTTATTTTACATCTTAACTAAACCAAAACTATTATTATGATTAAAAAACACTACTTACTTGGTTTTCTCTACTTAATTCTATCTGCCTGTAGCACTAATGGGACAGATAATGAACCAAAGAAAGAGGAAAAGCAAGTAGATACACCCCCTCCAGAAATCAGTTGTGTTGCAGATATCAACGTGGGAATAGATTATTTTGCTAATAATGCTATTGTTACCTATACCGCTCCTATTGGTACCGATAATGTAGCAGGTGCAACAACTACTCAAACGGCAGGATTAGCATCTGGTACCACATTTCCTGTGGGAGTCACTACCAATACTTTTCAAGTAAAAGATGTTACTGGAAATTCCGTTTCCTGCAGTTTTAAAGTAACTGTAACAAAAAACGAGCCGTCGGCAGATTTACCTTTTTTGACAGAAGTGAATCCTGCACCAACCACAAAAAAGTGGGTCAAGGTAGATGCCCTATCAGATGAGTTTAATTTGAACACTCTTGACGAAGTTAAATGGAAAAATACAGATCTGTCCCAGTGGATTGGTAGAGCACCTGGATTATTTAAAAAGAGTACTGTTTCGCAAACTGACGGAAACTTGCAACTTACAGCCGATATTTTACCTGCACCAGAAGTCGTTAATGGAAACACGTTTACGCACGCAGGTTCTTATATCACCTCTAATACAGCTGCGCAAGTAGGTTATTTTATAGAATGCAGAATGAAAGCCAATAAAACATTTATGTCGTCTACCTTATGGTTAATTAACAAACGAAATGAGGCTACAGGTTGTGATTTTAGAACAACAGAATTAGACGTTGGACAAGTCACAGGCACAGCCTCATGGACATTAACTACTGATAAACAAATGGGCTCTAACCTACATAGTCGAAGTACTAGCTGTCCAGAAACCCCAGTTGGATCTGTTGGAGGCAATACTTTATTAAGTGGTAAAGCGTCTGATGAGTATCACGTGTACGCAGCATGGTGGAAAAGCCCTACCGAAATTGAATTCTATTTGGATGGAAAAAAAGTACGTACAGCCACTCCTGTTGCTAACTTTAACCTCGGAATGTATATGAAAATGGTCGTTGAAACCTATGATTGGAATCCTGTACCTGCTGGCGGAGGAATGAATGGTTCAGCTCAAGACAGAACTACTTACTACGATTGGGTACGAACATGGAAATTAATTGATAACTAAAATTTTTCTTGACCAGGACTGCTAATAGAAACCCCGATGGTGAGGGCTTTTATCCAAACGATGGTACGGTCTCGAAGCTACGGGATGCCTCTAGCCACAAAGTAGAACAAGCAATGTAATAAGAAAGTTGTAATCATGAAAACGGTTGCAACTTTCTTTATTTTAAAAAAATCAAAAATGACTAAAAATAGATTATTTTTGGGTTACGATTGGAGTAGGTAAATTTATGAGAAATAACATTTAAAATACAGAAATTAGTAATATTTATGATTTTATAAATATTGAAGAATCATTTTTTTACACAAAAGAGCAAATATCTATATTATTTCCTGAATTTAAACTAATTAACGGCGTGTATTCAGACATTATAAATAGCGTTAAATCATCTTATGGTTTTGTTACATTAGAATATGAAAGTTATTATTTCAAAATTACTTGTGAAAGAGGAGTTATAAGATATCGATTAGAAATTAACAATAATTTTGCTTCAATCAATTCTAATATAGATCACTCTACACAAGTATTAGCTTTTAGCAAGAAAAACATTTTATTTATTTTAGAAGTCATGAAAAATAATATATCGTACAAAAACTAAAAAGCCCTCCTACCGAATCCTTTCGTCCGGTTCGTGAATAGAAACGAAAATATTCTAATTCAAAATATTCGATAATTTTATAAGCGACTGAATTATATTCAGTCGCTTTTTTTAGTTGTTAATTAACTACAACACATTCGTTTTGAACTGCATTTTTAGCGTAGGCATTGTATTTTGCATAATCGTATTTATTTAAGTCGGCAATTAAAATTCTGTCAATACTAAATTTTGATGACCTTCCAGTAATAGTAAGTGTATACGTTTCTCCAGCTTTAAAATTATAAGTGGCCCAAGGTTTTATACTGTGTAAATCTAATTGACCAGCAGCATTTTTAAATTCTCCATCGCCACCTGTTCCAAAAAATTTGGTATCCGTTTTTAAGGAGTTTGTTTGAGTGGAATTTCTTTCAGCGTTTGCCAGACAAGAATTCATTTCTCCAGCAACAAAATTACCTTCCATTTTAATAAAGCAATCGTTATTTGCATCTTGTTCAACTCCTGCTGGTTTTGAACTTCTTATCATAAAACGATAAATTCCTGCATTCTCAATTTTGAATTTATAAACCAATGGCGAGCTTCCTGTAAAAGGGCCATTGTATCTTAAATAACCAGTACCTCTATAACCCGGAATGGCAGTTTCATAAATCCATTTATCAAAATCAGAACTTGTATTTTCAGCTTCAAATATCAGTAATCCATTTTTTTCTAAAAATATACCACATTTTTTATCCGTAGGAATTACGTTTTCGTTTATCAACTCTGGTGCAGGTTGTGTTACTCCATCACAAATAGGAATCTTAATAGGGTCGGTTCCTTCAACAATAACTTCTTCTTTAGGTTTAATAACCTCTGTCTCTGGATCAGTATTTTGGATTAGATCAGTATCATCTTTCGATTTTGAACAAGATAAAATGCTAATAGCTACTAGAAATAAAATTGAATAGATGAGTTTCATAATTTGTATGGTTTGGTTTCACCAAAAATAGGAAATAGTTGATTTCAGTTATACCTGATATGACCAAAAACATATTGTATATGTCTTATTCATAAATAATTACAAATTAGGAAGGTCTTTCTATATTTACATTTCGGAATTTATATTATGACCCCGCTACCTCGCGAATCCCTTCGTGTCGTAGGTAAATAGAAACGAAAATATTCTAATTTAAAAACTGGATAACGCAGGCTTGTCTTCAAGCACTTTGAGGGGATTTTGGTTTTATTAAACACAGTTTACCAATTACTTCTTCTGCCAAACTCTCACATAATCTACGTTAAAATCTTCATTCAAGCGGTTATCATCAGGAAATGCTAATAGCCATTTATTCGATTCACTATTAAAATTGATGTGCAAATCTTGGTGCCAATACACGTTTGGTGATTCTCTAAATAAAACACCATCGATATACCAACGGATAAAGTCTTTATCCCATTCCATTCCCCAAACATGATAATCTTTTTGTAACTCAAACGGAATATAATAGTTTTGCGGGTGAGATTTTAGTTCTGTTACATTTCCTTTGTCCACAGGTGCCGAAAACACGTGCAAGTTGGATGTCAGCGTATGTCTGTTTTTTGCCGCTCCAGGATTGTTTTCACAGATGTCTATTTCTGTTTTCCAATTGTCTTTATACCACCAGTTGTACAACCAAAAACAACTTACCCAAGGAGCATCCATTAGCTTAGCTCGCATTTCAAAATAACCATAGGTAATAGATTTTTTACTCACTACCCAACCAACATTGTGCGTATAATCATTTTTGTATTTTGGTTCTTTAACTTGATTAATTCTTAGTACAAGATTTCCTTTTTCTAATGAAACATTCTCTGAATTTGCCATAGATGGTGCTCTACCCAACCATTTTGGATTGGTATCATACCATTTGTCTGAGTCTAGTTTTAATCCAGCGAATTCATCTGACAAATCCTTTTGCAAAACCCACTTTTTATCTTTTTGATGGGATAATGGGAGTTTGTCTGTCATTCTTTTTGGTGCTGCAGAAAACGAAATTGTATCTGTGTAGTAACTCGCAGGACGAGTGGAATCTTGTGCTTTTAGACTCGAATAAGAGGCTAAAAGTACTAAAATAGCATAGTTTATTTTATTCATAATAGTTTGTCTTTAACTATAAAAATACAGTGAATATAGCGGTTGCCATAAACGAAATGGGTTTTTCAGTAGAACAGATGTTTTTTGACTTCATTTAAACTCCTCAAACTTTTCTTGTCCTGTTTTTATCCTTTAGTTTTACCTTATAAACAATTCTGAAAGATAAAATAACACGAATGAAAGCAAGAAATTTAATTTTAAGCACGCTAGCGTTTCTAGCTCTTTTTGCTACGAAAAATAGTTCCGCTCAAAACGTAGTGGATAAAAAGGGAGTACAAAATTTCAATCAGAATTGGTTGTTTAAAAAAGACACGCTTCAAGGTGCTGAAAAAATTGCGTACCAAGATGCGAATTGGAAAAAAATAAATCTTCCACACGATTGGGCTATCGAAGGTCCTTTTAGTAATAAAAATAATGCCAGAACAGGTGGGTTACCCGTTCACGGAATTGCATGGTACCGAAAACATTTTGTTGTAGATAATAAAAATAAAGGAAGTCAAATTGCCGTAGCTTTTGACGGTGTGATGAATAATGCCAAAGTGTGGATAAATGGCAATTATGTGGGAGAACGCCCGTATGGTTACATTGGTTTTGAACTTGATTTGACACCATACATTAAATATGGTCAAGAAAATGTAATTGCCGTACAAGTAGCACCCGAGGATCTTTCTGCGCGTTGGTATCCAGGAGCTGGAATCTATCGCAATGTGTATCTAAAAGTCAAAAATGATATTCACATTCCGCAATGGGGAACTTACATCACAACTCCTTCAGTTACTGATGCAAAAGCAACTGTGGCTATTCAAACCACAATCAAAAATGCTGGGAATCTAAGCTCGAATGCCTCTTTGGTTACTACTATCAAGAATAATAAAGGCGTTGTGGTGGCTAGCCAATCGAAAGCAATTTCTTTAGATAAAAATTCAGAACAAAAACTAAGTCAAAATCTAGAGGTTATAAAACCTGCGCGTTGGGATATACAATCTCCTACCTTATATACTGCAATTAGTCAAGTAAAAGTAAACAATCAAGTGGTAGAAGAATACCAAACTGATTTTGGAATTAGAACGATAAAATTTGATGCCAACAATGGTTTCTTATTGAATGGAAAACGAGTGCAATTGAACGGAGTCTGTATGCATCATGATTTGGGACCTTTGGGTGCTGCCGTGAATTATCGCGCTACCGAACGCCAAATGCAAATTATGAAAAGTATGGGTACAAATGCCTTGCGTACTAGTCATAATCCGCCATCTCCTGAAATATTAGAAGTTTGTGATAAACTTGGAATTGTTGTTATTGTCGAAGCTTTTGACGAATGGCAACTCCCTAAAGTTCCTAATGGTTACAGTAAATTTTTCGATCAATGGCATGAAAAAGATTTGCGCGACATGATCAAAAGAGACCGCAACCATCCATCGGTAATCATGTGGAGTATTGGTAACGAAATTTTGGAACAAAGCAAAAAAGACGGTTGGATTCTGACCAAACACCTCAATGATATTTGCCATGATGAAGACAATACACGTCCTACAACAGCTGGATTCAACTATTATCCACAACCATTTACCAACAAATTGGCCTATCAAATAGATGTGGTCGGAATGAACTATTGGCCTGCAGATTACAAAGAAATCAAAGAAAAAAATCCAAGTATGATTCTGTACGGATCTGAAACTTCTTCGCAAACTAGTAGCCGTGGAGTATATCATTTGCCTATTGAATTCAATGAAAAACATGAAACCAATCAAGTGTCTAGTTATGATACCACTGTAGGGCCACCATGGGCTTACGCTCCCGATGTAGAATTTGAGGCTCAGGAGAAAAACCCTTTTTCGTTAGGGGAATTCATTTGGACAGGTTTTGATTATTTAGGAGAACCTACTCCTTATGGAGGGAAGGATAACGATACAGATGGGTATTGGAATTCAGATTGGCCGTCGCATTCGTCGTATTTTGCACCTGTTGATTTGGTAGGATTGCCTAAAGATCGTTTTTATTTGTACCAAAGTCAATGGACAACAAAACCTATGGTACATGTATTACCACATTGGAATTGGGAAGGAAAAGAAGGTGACATTATTCCGGTTTACTCCTATACCAACTGCGATGAAGTGGAATTGTTTGTGAACGGAAAATCGATGGGTAAAAAAGTAAAAGGAAAAGACTTTACCGAGATTCCATCAGAATATCATGGTTTTGAAAAAGGAATGTACAAAACAAAATACCGTTTGTCATGGAATGTGCCTTACCAACCAGGAAGTGTCAAAGTTGTAGGTTACAAAAACGGAAAACAAGCTGCTGTAAAAGAAATTAAAACAGCGGGTACTCCTGCTCAAATTAAACTTTCGGCTGATAGAAAAGTGATCACCGCTGACGGAAAAGATTTATCCTTTATAACGGTAAGAATCGAAGATGTCAACGGAAATTTATGTCCAAACGCCGATAATTTGGTGAATTTTAAAGTAAATGGCGCAGGAACTCAAGCGGCAGTTGGTAATGGTGATTCGGCTTCATTGGCTTCTTTTCAAGCGAATAACAGCAAAGCTTTCAGTGGAATGTGTTTGTTGATTGTAAAAGCGACTGACAAAAAGGGAACCATCAAAATTACTGCTACATCTAGCAATTTGAAGGCAGCAGAAGCCATCGTTACAACAAAATAATATGCATATTATAACTCTTTATGGATAGGTATTCGAATCATTCGATCTCCTTAAAATAATTCAAATATTCGATAGATGAAAAAAAATAACATCAAATTGATTTGTTTGTTTGCTGCAGTCTCTTTTGGTACTGTTCAAGCTCAAAATAAATCAAAGCAAAAAACAGAAAAATTTAAAGCCACTTGGGAATCGGTATCAACTGTAAAAGCAGTACCCGATTGGTTTCAGGATGCAAAATTTGGAATTTATGCGCATTGGGGCCCAGTATCTGCCGCTTTTGAAGGATCTGATCCTAACCAATATTATGGCGGTTGGCACGGAATGGTGATGTACCAAGATGGCAAAATTGTACCTACAAAAAGTGGAAATCCTTCAACTAATTATGTGCACCACACGAGTAAATACGGTAACGTAAAAGAATTTGGGTATAAATATATTATTGAACAATTCAAGCCAACTGGTTTTGATGCAGCAAAATGGGCCGAATTGTTTAAAAAATCAGGGGCTAAATTTGCTGGTCCTGTAGCCATGCACCACGATAATTTTGCCATGTGGGACAGCAAGGCGACACGTTGGAACAGTATGAATTACGGAGGTATTGACCCATCTGCAGCCCTTAAAAAAGAAATTGAGGCTAGAGGGATGAAGTTTATGGCTTCTTTTCATCACGCTTTTACTTGGAAATATTTTGCACCAGCACATGCACATGGCGGTATAGATCCAAAAGATTATGATTTGTACACCAGTCCACATTCCTTAGAATCGAATACTCCAGACGATCGCTTTTATAAAGAATGGTGGGCAAAATTAAAGGAATATATTGATGTTTATCAGCCAGATTTAATTTGGTTTGATTGGTGGTTGGAAAATATGACGGAAGAAAGCCGACTTAAATTTTTATCCTACTATTATAACAAAGGAATTGAATGGAATAAAGAAGTAGGAGTTGCTTACAAAGAAAGTACCTATACTTTGGACACTGCAATCAAAGATTACGAACGAGGAAGACCCAACCAACCCAAAAATCCAACTTGGTTGACAGATACATCTCCAGGAGCCTGGTTTTATAGACCAAATGCACAGTTTAAATCGCCTAACGAATTGGTGGATGTTTTGGTAGATATCGTTTCCAAAAACGGGGTTATGTTGCTTAATGTACCACCAGATCCAAACGGAACTATCCCACCAGTAATGGAAAATTTATTGACCGATATGGGACAATGGTTGGAAGTGAATGGTGACGCGATTTATGGTACACGTCCTTGGATTATTTTTGGCGAAGGCCCAAATAGATTGCCAGAAGGTGGTCATAAAGTGGAAGAAAAAAATAAGATAGAATATTCGAATAAAGACATTCGATTCACAAAAAAATCAGATAAAGAATTTTACGCCATAGTATTGGATAAACCAGTGGATAAAATTGTAATCAAATCTTTGAGTACACAAATAGGTGTTTTAAATTCGAAAATAGAAAATATAACACTTTTAGGTAGTGACGAAAAGATTACATGGGTACGCAATGAAGAAGGATTGGTCATCACTGCTCCCAAATCATACCCATCTGATTACGCACATTCTTTCAAAATTAAAATGGAAGGCTATCAAGAAAATAATATTGGTGGTGCTGTTGATGCTCATAAAGATTAAGTTTTAAAATAAAAAAAATATTGAAAAAACAAATAGTAACTCTTGCACTAATTTTTCAAGGTATTCTTGGAATGACAGCTCAAGACCGTCCCAGTATCATATTTGTATTGACAGATGATCAATCTTATGAATTGTTGGGCTGTACGGGTAACACTATCGTACAAACGCCCAACATCGACAAATAGGCCGAGGACGGAATTTTGTTTACCAATGCCCACGTGACCAGCGCCATCTGTACGCCGAGTAGAGTCTCCATTTTATTGGGACAATACGAGCGCAAGCATGGTGTAAACTTCAACTCAGGAACAAGTATATCCGACAAAGGTTGGGAAGGTTCCTATCCTATGATCATGCGTGACAATGGCTACTACACAGGATGGGTTGGTAAAAACCACGCTCCAACTGGTATAGGTGGTTATGACAGTGGCCTGATGGAAAAAAGTTTTGATTATTGGTATGCTGGACATGGGCATTTAAGTTTTTACCCAAAAGACAGACATAATATTTTTAACGATGCGATTGCTTTTACACAACCAGAAATTATCAATGAAGGGGTAAATGAATTCTTGGATCCAAACGAAAGAAAGCTAAAAGGAGCTTTGCACTTTTTGGATAGACCAATAGTTTGTATCCGTCTTTTCGAATCATTCGTTGCAAATCGAGATAAATTGTTACTGTCATAACTAAGCCTCAAATAGACATCTATCACTAAAGCTATTTACAATCAGAGTTTAAATTCTTATTTTTTTAACTTGTTAATAATACTATAAACATCTTTCACTCGCTGGGTTAACTTTGCATAATCTTTATCTGTAATAATGTCTTTACTGATTAATTGGGATCCCATCCCTACGCAGTGCACACCTGCTTCGAACCATTTTTTCAAATTTTCTTCACTTAAATTCACACCACCAGTAGGCATAATTGTAGTCCACGGTTGAGGTCCTTTTATTGCTTTTACGAATTCCGGGCCATACAAATCTCCAGGAAAAAGTTTTACAATTTCACATCCTAATTCCTCTGCTTTGCTAATTTCTGTCAGGGTACCACATCCTGGTGACCATAATACTTTCCTACGATTACAAACGATTGCAATATCTTCCCTCAAAACCGGAGTTACAATAAAATTAGCGCCTAATTGCATATATAAGGAAGCTGCCGCTGCATCTGTGACAGACCCTACCCCCATTATCATTCCAGGCAAATTATTGATAGCATACTTAGTAAGTTCACCGAAAACTTCATGAGCAAAATCTCCTCTTGAGGTAAACTCCATCAATCTAGCTCCACCAACATAGCAAGCTTTTAAAATCTTCTTACTTAATTCTATATCAGTACTAAAAAATAAAGGAATCATTCCAGTATCTTTCATTGCCTGCGCCACTTCTATTCTAGTAAATTGTGCCATTTTATAATTTTTTATCGTGAGACTTTTCCAGAAAAATCACCATCTATTAATTTTTCAATCTCATCCTTAGTAACTAAATTATAATCTCCTGAAACGGTATGTTTAAGACAACATGCTGCCACGGAAAAGTTAAGTGCGCGTTGCATATTAAATGGTTTTTCATTTAAACCATAAATCAATCCCCCCATGAAAGCGTCTCCACTACCAACACGATCAACTACAGGAGTCACATCTTGCACCGAGGCATTATAAACCGTCGTACCGTCATATAAGATTCCGCCAATGCGTTGATGCGAAGCGCTTACAGAATAACGTAAAGTGGTAGCTACATACTTTAAATTGGGACATATTTTAAATAATTGATTATATAACACTGGTAGAGACTCTAAATCTTCATAATTAGGATTTACATCTGGAGCTCCTAGCATAAAATTAGCTGTATCAATATCTCCCAGCATTACAGTAGTATAACGCAACATTTTTGGCATGATTTCTTTAGGCGTTTTTCCGTATTTCCAAAGTTTAGATCTATAATTTAAATCTGTGGAAATAGTAATCCCCATTTCGTGTGCAATTTCGATCGCCTCTAAACAAGCGTCCGCAGCTGATTCTGATAAAGCAGGGGTTATTCCGCTCCAATGAAACCAGGTCGCCTCTTTAAGGATTTTTCTCCAATCAAACATTCCTTTTTGCAAAGTAGCCATAGCGCTATGTGCTCTATCATACACAATATTACTTGCACGAGTACTTGTACCAGTTTCTAAAAAATAGATTCCAATTCTTTCTCCTCCTAGTAATACGTTTTGATTTCCCACATTTAATTTTCTCATCTCTTTCAAAGCACAGTTACCTAATTCATTATCAGGTAAACGAGTAACATACTCCGCATTTACCCCATAATTTGCTAGCGATACTGCAACGTTAAATTCTCCACCACCATAAGTCGCCTTATATGATTCGGACTGCGAAAATCTCAAATGTCTTTCGGTAGAAAGTCTTAATAAAATTTCACCAAAGGTTACTATTTTTCCCATCTCTTACTATATATTTTAAATTGTTGATAGCTTAACGCTGTATTATAATACTATAATCAATATCCCTCAATTTTTCACTTACTACCTCTGACACACTCAAATTCTCTCAAAATTGAATCGTATTAAAAATTTTACTTTTTATTTGCCTTATTATATCATTGATTATTCAATAAACTTCTAATTCCTTGGAAAAGGACAAAAAAACTTTATGATAATACCAAAGTACTGGCAATACATTTTAGACTATTAATCTCGGCTAGATAGTTAATGTAATAATAGATTGTAAACACTGATTTTGGCCTAAATAATTTAATTTATGATGTATTATTTATAACGTTACACATATCTACTGTTAATGTTCCCTTAAATAAAAGCTTAACAATTAAGATGTATTACAAATAAATATTATTCATCGGTCTATCTTGAATGTTATTTCTCGACCAGATTATATAGTCAAAAATAAAACAAATAGTGGATTTAATACACCAGTACCTACTAGTTAATTATATATTGAATTACGTTGCAAAAAAGGTAAATGAATTTACTAAGAATAATGCTCAAATTAATTAATATAAGATTGTAGGCCTAATCAGGTGGATATTTTCCTTAAGTATATTATTTTGTAAGATTAAAAAACATGAAGATTAGTTATAGAATATAGCTACAATTAATTTATTTGAGGCTACAATAATTTTAAAACCCTACCAGTAAATAAAATTCATATTTTTAAATCGCAAAACTGCTTTAAATTTTTATCATGCAGTAAGCTAAAATTAACACTTAAATAATCATGGGGTTCTTATCGCATATTTAAGATATTTAAATAATGAGCGTCAAGAATATTGTAGTAAAATATTGAGATCTATTTAGGAAAAAGCAATGGTAATTTTGACCATATCTTGTTTATTAATCAAAGTTTATTTCTCCACATTGCATAAACGATCTCCCTCCGCTAAAATATAATGTGGATACTGTAAAAATATTGGAATAACTTCACTTAAAACTAGAAACAAATTTGTATTTCCTACTATGAATTCCACATAGCTAACTTCTTTAAATCATTCATAAAATGGTTTGTAAATTGTCCAGTCAAGGTCACAAAAACTCATTTCAAACGAAATGAGTTTTTTTTTGCTTTTTTTTATAGGATGGTTCATTACAGAGATTAAAGAAATTATCTTTTTGCTATTCGACTCTCGACCAATTTCACTTTTAGTCTATAGTTCATACTACTTCACCCCTAGCTGGATAACTATTTGCTAAAATAAAATCGACTGCATCGACAAAGGAAGGTAAATATGGTCTTCCCCAAGGATTACTATTTATTGCTGAATAATAAATATCTGCTTTATTATCCACTAAGAACAAACCTGGCTCACTAAATAAGTCTGGCTCACCCTCTTTTATCCCTTTACTGATGTACAATCCCCAATTTACCGCCATTTCTAGAGTTAGATTATACCCCAATGGTAGATTTTTCAGTTTCCAATCCTTTCGTGACAACCGAGCTCTCTCCTCTTTATCCATACTTACTGCCATTACGTTGACCCCTTTCTTGTTAAAAGCTGGCATTAAATTCGCTAGTTCTTCCAGGTATTTTTTACAAACAGGACAATGCAATCCTCGGTAAAAAATGATTAGTGTGAAATTTTCTGGTTTTTGTTCGTGAAGATCCCAAACACTTCCACCGAGTAAAGAAAATTTTAATGTAGGAGCTTTGTGTTTTGGTGTGGGTCTGTTCATCATGTACTTTTATCAAATTAGTAGTAATTCAAATCTAGCCATTTAAACACTTTCGAAACTTACAGAATTTCATTTTAAAATTACATGTAATTACTAAAAAATAATGTATACCAATGTGCTAATAAAATCAACATTTGACTAACCCTCAGGCAAAACTAATAGAATATTTGCTGAAGTTGACCACGTATTCTTGGAAATGAAGAAAGTCGACTAGGAATTGATATCAAACAATTTATATTTCGTTCTAAACATTTTGAGCACTCCCTATTTTAATTAAAAAAACGATGCTGCAACTGGTCTATATGAATTCTCCAAATTACTTAAATAATTTCCTGATCTTATACCTTCACCGCTAATTAGTAGTTTTAAATAATTATATTGCATCTTTAAACAAAAAAATAAAAATGCTTAAGGAGCAACCAATACCAAAAAAAAATACTAGTTACACTCCTGACCTACTTGGTGATCAATTTGAGAGATGCACTTTGAAATTCACAAATGATTATGAAGGTCCTATTGATGCTACTTTAATAAGACGAAAAAGTGGTATTAGTACAACAAAAGCAGTACTTTATATCCATGGTTTCAATGACTATTTTTTTCAGTCCGAAATGGCTAAGTGTTTTAACGATTATGGGTTTCATTTCTATGCCTTGGATTTACGTAAGTATGGACGTTCTTTTTTAACCCACCAAAAATTAAATAATGTTCGTTCCTTGACTGAATATGATGAAGAAATAAGTCTTGCCCTGCAAATCATTAAATCCGAAGGTAACCATCAAGTCATATTAAATGGACATTCTACTGGCGGACTCATCATTACTAACTATGCGGTGAGATATCCCAATAGCACACTTTTTCAAGGATTAATTTGTAACAGTCCGTTTTATGAATTTAACTTACCTTTTTTTGAACGTGAAATCGGTATCCCTTTATTTGCTTTTATTGGAAAATATTTACCAAATCTAGAAGTGCCTGCGGGCTTTACAAAAGTATATGGTCACAGCTTGCACAACAGCAAACAAGGCGAATGGAACTATTCCCTCAGCTGGAAACCACTTGATATTGCCAACATAAATCTAGGCTTTTTAACGGCCATTTATCAAGCTCAAAAAAATATTCAGTACGACGCCAATATTACCGTTCCAACTCTTGTAATGCACAGCGATAGATCAATTTATGAAAAACACTACTCTGAAAAATTAAAAACAGGAGATGCCGTTTTAAATGTACAACACATCCAAAAATATGCCCATCAACTAACCGGAGACATAACAGTATGCGAAATCAAAAATGGTATGCATGATTTGGTTCTCTCAACAAAACCAGTAAGAGAAAAAGTATACAAAAGAATGTTTGAATGGATTGGTGTTTATTTTAAATAAATTTTAACTTTTTCAAATTACTACTTTATTCCATTTTCTACACTTTTTTTTACATCTAACGGTACATGAAAACTTTTTTATTTATAATAAAATCGAACTCTATAGCAGAAAACATCAATACTACTTAGGTTTTATTCAAATAAAATAATTGACAAAAAACATGATGCTATTGCCTTCTTAAAACACTTTTTTTTCGGCAAAAAAAATACCTTAACTTTTAAATAATGAGTGTTTTATTGTTAACTTATCAAAATATTTCATACATTTGAATTAACCAACTACCTTATTCTTAACACACTATCTACAATTTAACCTTTAAATTAATTGTATGATAAAGAATCCAAACCTTGACCAGCCGCAAAATCATGTTGTTACTTACCTCAAAATACGATTATCTATTGGGTTAATAGGAATGTTACTTCCATTTGTACTTTGGGCGGGTAATACGCTACTAAATTCGTTCAATGTTCTTAACGATACCTATTGGATTAAGTTTAACGGTGTATACGAACCGCAATCCAATCTAAAATATTCAATCAGTCACTTTTATTATTCTACGGTGGGAGAATTATTTACAGGTGCTCTCAGCGCTGTGGCGCTTTTTCTATTTTGTTATCGAGGATATCCTAGGCCAACTTATGGCAAGTACCATTTTATACCTGGTGATAATTTCATGGCTAATCTAGCAGGAATACTCGCTATAATTGTCGTGATTTTCCCAACAAGCTCAGAAGAAATCAAAGACAATATGCGGTCGTACATCAGTAGCGAAAATGCTGGCTATATTCACTATGCGTCTGCTGCCCTATTTTTTCTATTCTTGTCTCTTTTCTCGTTTGTTAATTTCCGAAGGACAAAACGTCCAGAGGATTTTGGCAAAATGAAATCGCATCCTATTTACAAATATTGTGGTTTAGTGATGTTGGGCAGCATGCTCATTTTGTTAACCCTATTTGTATTAGAAAAAACAAACATTGATGTGAGTTGGTCTCAAACGTATAATAGTACCTTTTGGCTAGAAACCATTATGCTTGTTGCCTTTGGGATTTCGTGGGTTGTAAAAGGAAAAATTGACCAATCAGTGATCAACAAAAATATTTTTGGAAATGGAGTTAAGGAATAAATAGTTTTAGCTCTACCATATTATTTTGAAAATACAATCCAATATAATAAAGAAGTAATCTTTATAGATTTCATTTTTTTGATTTTAAAATCAAAATCATATAAAACCTCATCATCCTTTCTTAAATAGTCTGCTCACTATTAAAAATAGTAACACTCTATTGACGTGATTGATACACACTATTCCCAGCACCATAGTAGTTAGAATAAATATGCTGATATATCGCCACTGTTTTTAAGCTTACTTCTTCGTCGGTGTACACTTCTTGAGGGAGCCACAACAATTGATTGTAAATTTCACTTTTTACTTGCGCCGTTACTTCTCTTTTTTCTCTCCAATGATCGATCTTTAACTTTTCTGCTTTTAGTTTTTCTAATGTTTCTGACGCTACTTTTTTTACCTGTTTGAGGTCTTTACCTTCCAATTCTTTGCCTTCTCGTAATAAATCAAAAATAGCTAAGGTTTCTTGATCTTTCAAGTTTTCTCTGAGGACTCTTTGTTCCTCAAAAGACAAATCGGTAACATAACTGCTTAATTTGTCAAAGGTAGCAACCGTATCTTCCAAGGACTTTCCTTTATTGTACTCTTCTACAATCTCTTTATACCTATCATAAAAATCAAGCCGTAAAGGATTTTCTTTGAGCATTTGCTCCAGTTTTTGATCTATGGCTTGTTGCAAATCGTACACTAATGTATTTTTATTAGGCGCTTTTGCAAAAGCAGCTTTCAATTTTTCAAAATCAAGCTTGCTTAAATCGACGTATATTTCCTCTTCTGACTCATTTGTTCCGTCTTCCTCCAAATGCACGCTTGCGTTAACAATACTTTGCAGTTGCATCATAATCTCTGTAACATCTGCCGATTTCACATTTTGATTAAGCAGATTGTAAATAGCATCTATAGCATTAAATTCTCTGATGTATGATTTGGCCTGCTCTTCAGGAAACAAGGCTTTGTACTTTCTAAAAACACAGCGTGCCATCATTTCAAAACTCGTGCGGGTAGTTTCATTTAAACAAATACAATCCCCTGCTTTCTTGAGCAAACTAATTTTTTCCATCGGTTTCACATTAAAGAGTGTCGAAAGTTTGAAATCTAGTGTTTTCAAATAATCCTTAACCTCTTTAATCGCTTGCTGTAACTGTTTTTCTAAGTCATCAATTTCTTCAACGGCTTTACCAGTTCCATTTCCTTGACTTCCTTTACCACCTTCACCGTATACAGAGTAGGCTTGCTCTAGTTTTTTATACACGTTACCATAATCTACAATTAGCCCGTTTTCTTTTTCATCATCATACACACGGTTGGCTCTGGCGATAGTTTGCATGAGCGTATGTCCTTTGATAGGTTTGTCTAGGTAAACAGTAGAAACACATTGCGCATCAAAACCTGTGATCCACATTGCGCAGACTATCGCTAAACGGAATGGATTTTCGGCATCTTTAAATTCTTTTTCAAGATTTCGTTCCACCATTTTACGGCGGTGTTGCTCAATGTCTAAATTCATTTTACGGAATTTATCCACCTCATTCTGCTCACTACTCACCACCACGCATACTTCGGTTTCAGCAACCTTATTATATTTTCTTTGTAATTCCTGGGCTTCTTGTTGGTCTTGTGCATTAGCAATTCGTGCTTGCAATTCTTTTAGATACAAAGGCCAATACTTCATGATCAACTGATGCATGCGTACTGCTGTAGGTTTATCAAGTGCAACATACATGGCTTTACCCTGATAACCTCTGTCGTTAAAATGCCAAACCAAATCTTTAGCAATATCATCCAGCCTGGTTTCGGCAGTTAGGATGGGGTAATTCTTTTGAAATAAATAGGCTAACTTTTTCTTTTTATCCTCATCAATATTTTCATCTTCGAGAACCTCAGCCATTTTATCATCTAGCTCAGGATTGTCTATTCCTAGTTTTTTTCCTCTATTGACATATAGTAAAGGTAAAGTTGCGTCATCGTCAATGGCGCGTTTAAAGTCGTAGATAGAAACATATTCCCCAAATATATTTTTGGTCAATTCTTCTTCGTCTTTTATAATTGGGGTTCCTGTAAAACCAAGGTACGAAGCATTGGGCAAACCAAAGAACCGCATGTTTCTGGCATAAGTTCCGCCTTGTGTACGGTGCGCTTCATCTGAAATTACAATGATATTTTTACGACCTGTAATCAGTGGGTATTCTGATTCTTTATCTGGATCAATGGAGAATTTATGAATAAGGGTAAACACATAACGGTGGTTTTCTGAGAGTAACTCCCTTAAATTGTCGCGTCCTGTCATTCCTTTTTTATTTCCTGCAACGATGTTTTTGTCGTTTACGATTCCGGCACCAGAGAAGGTGTCATACAATTGATTTTCTAATTCTGTTCTGTCTACTGCAATCAAAAAAGTATAAGCACCGCCAAATTTACGGTGTACTTTTTCACATAAAAAAACCATCGAATACGATTTGCCGCTTCCTTGCGTATGCCAATACACTCCTAGTTTCCCTTGAAGATCGTCGATATTGCTAACGTTTTCTAAAACTTTGTTTACTCCAATATACTGGTGATTTTTAGCCATTAATTTGACTACCTCACCACTATTTTCATCGAATAAAAGAAAGTTTTCAAATAAGTCCATTAAACGGTGTGGTGCGCAGGTACCGCGTAACATAGTATCTAAGCTTACCACACCTTCCTGCTCTTCTTCGATACGTTTCCAATCCAAAAAGAATTTGTACGGACTCGTTATCGTTCCTACTTTGCTCTCTACACCATTGCTTAAAATGATAAAAGCATTGGTATGGAAAACTTGGGCGATAGTGTCTTTATAATCTTTTATATTATCATTGTAAGCATTGCGTAGATCACTGTGGTGTGCTTTGAGTTCAAAGAACACTAGCGGAATACCATTTACAAACCCTATTACATCCGGTCGACGACTGTATAATTCGCCTAGAATTTCTAATTGACGAACGGCCAAGAAATCATTGTTAGCATAATTGTTATAATCGAAAATCTTGAGCTTCTTTTTGATCAGGTCTCCTTTGTCATCGGTATAACTTACCGGAATGCCGTTTTTGAGTAGGTCGTATTTATCTTTATTAATGCTACCTAGTTTTTTATCTGCTACTTTTTGGGCTAGAATTTCATACGCTTGCTCATATGCCGAAAGCGGAATACCAGCATTTAGTTTGGTCAATGCCGCAATAACGTAACGCTTTAAAATCACTTCCGATTTGTTTTCACGTCCCAAAAGTCCTTGTTCACCAAAGCTTTCTTTGGTCCAAGCAGTCATTACTTTCCATCCCAACTCTTCCAATACATCTTGAGTGGCTTGCTCTATAAGGGCGTCTTCTGAATATTCGTAGCTCATTATTTATTGTTAATCAACTTAATAATTACTTTAACCATCATGTTTTTATCGTCTGATTTTGATTGGGCAATCATTAGTGTTAACGCCACCAATGAATTGTCATCTATTATTTTTCTGCCTTCGTGGTACAATAATTTGTTCCGTTCAAGAAACCAAACAAACAAAAAAGCAGCGATGCGTTTGTTTCCATCGGTAAACGAATGGTTTTTGGTTACAAAATACAACAAATGTGCGGCTTTTTCTTGAACAGAAGGATATAGATCGATACTGTCAAAAGTTTGATAAATAGTTTCTAAGGAACTCTTAAACGATTCGTCTTTTTCGTTGCCAAATAAATGTGAACCACCAAATTTTGTTTTTAAGCTCGCAATGGCTTTCATGGCTTCTTGGTACGAAATTTTAAAAACTTCGTCGGTATCTGTATTGGTAATTTTTAAAGTTTGATGATCGTATTGGTCTAAAATATCCAAAGCAAAAGCATAATCACTCAGTACTTTAAGCAATCCTTGTGCCTCGTCTCCCGTTACTTCTTTGGTATTTACAACCCTTTCTAGTAATTTTACGGCTTGTTTTAATTCCTGAAACTTATTTTCAGTTTCTTTTAATCGCTTTTCATTAATGGCGTAACCTTGCACCAAATAGTCTTTTAGCCGTTGGGTTGCCCATTGACGAAATTGCGTTCCTTGTTTGGATTTTACACGATAACCTACAGATATAATTACATCAAGGTTGTAATACTTAGTTCTATATTTTTTACCATCAGATGCAGTAGTCAAGTATTCCTTGACAACTGCGTCTTGAACTAATTCCTTTTCTTTAAAGCAATTATTAATATGCAAACTAATATTTTGCTTGGTTTGCATAAAAAGTGCAGCCATTTGTCCTTGAGACAACCAGACTGTTTCATTTTCAAACTGAACCTTGATTTCAGTTTGATTATCAAGCGTTTTGAATATTTCTATTTGGTTATCCATAATACTTCAATTTTAAAAGTAAACAAAAATCTTTTAGCTATTATTCTGTCCATTGGCATAATTAGTTCATCTGTTCGTTTTGCTTGTGTGCGCTCCTTCTAATTGAACTATCGCAAATCTTGAGACAGTTGAAAAATATCTAGCGCATCATCTAAAAATACAATACCAACCTGTGTTCGTTTTTTATTCTTTGACAAAAATCAATAGGAATAGGCTTTAGCCTATTTTATAATAAAAAAAACGGATTGGTTTTATCCAAATTTAAACGTATTTTTGGCTAAAGCCAATCCAAATTTTATTTCATAAATGGGCTAAAGCCCAATTCTATTGATTTTATTGCTAAATTAGGAATAGAACATAGATCATGAACCTGTTTACCACTAGTTTTGCTGTATTTTTCAGTTGGTGCATTTTTTGCGACAACTGATTTTTCAACTAAATCTTCTTTATTAAAAACATTCGTTAAACACATAGGAATAAACGATTTATCCCTACTAAAAAGTTCAAAAATATTATTAAGCGATAACCTGCAAGCTGTTCCAAAATGGTACAGCTTTATTTGAATTAGCAATATGCATTTTTTGCATATTGCTTTTTTTATCTAATTCACCCTCTTTGAAAACATTTCCAATGTGTCTAGAAATAACCGACTGATCTCTTTGAAATAAAAGTACTAATTGATCTTGAGTCAGCCATACCGTTCCATTCTCAAACTGAACTATTATTTCAGTTTGATTATCATTCGTTTTGAATATTTCAATTTGGTTATCCATTATGCTGCAATTTTAATCTAATCCAATACTATTTGATATAAGTTTCTCCACCCTTAACAAAAATTCATTTTCACTTCTAGCAATATCCTGCATCGTCATTCCCTTTTGAATAAAAACACCATCAACTACAAAGGAATGTGCATTGTTGTCATTCCCAAAAAGACTTGATGAATGTGCTTTTTCTGTATTTATATTCTCAGAAAAAGGAAACAATAATCCACCGAATAATACATTAGGTTGGTAATATTGAATGTAAGAATGAATCTGATAAAAATCAGATCGATCTACATCCTTTTTAATACTTCTCATATTTTTGAATTTAGCATCAAAAACAATCACTTCATTCGTTTCTTTATGTCTCATAACTAAATCGGGAAACATTTTACGACCGTAAAACATAGTCTTATATACCTGTAGTTCTTCTTGACCATTTACATACCAATCGGTAAAATATCTGCTTAACAATTTTTCAAGATAGACTTCAAACAGTTGAGAAATATCAAACAAATAGCCTGTTGTAGCTAAATTGTCTTTTTGGTTTAAAGTTTCTAAACTCTGGTCTTTTAAAATAATTTCGGCATAGGTCAATACATTTTTGAAAGGACCAAACATAGGATTTTGAAGCACGCTATGCTTTTTAGCTTTATCAATTGTAGTGTGTTGTGCATATATACCAGAATAACTTTGTTTTAGCAATTGATAGATACCGTGAATCTTTCTATGAATCTCTTTACCAAAACTTTGTTCTAGTTTTTTACAAGCAAGATACAACACATCAACAATTTCTTGAACATATACTTGTTCTCTGAAAGATGTAGTTAGTTTTCCCTGAAAAGGAAAATCATGTTTTAAATAAGCATTAACATCAATCTTCCCTCTTACTTTATGGCTGCGTTGCGTTTGGGTTTGGTACACTTTGGGCAAACCCATTACCGAAGCTTTTTCTAAAGCCTGGATAAACAAATAAGCTATAATATTCTGAAACTCGTTCGTCTTCTTTGATTTGGATGCTTTGGCTTCTTGATTATCAATGTACACATCATTGATAAAGTTTAGCATTCTATTCAAAAAAGTTTCACCGTAAGCTGTGCTAATATTAAACTGACAACCTTTGTGATATAAAACACCTGCAAATAATCCGGTTTGTATAATGTATTTTCGTCCTTCGACTGAATGCTCTTTGGCATACAACTTCATAATAAGTTGCGCGTCTTCTTCTAGTTTATTGCGATTGTTTTTAAACCCAAAGATTTGTACTTGCTCCAAGGATTTATTATCAGTCGTAAACTCATAGGTTGAAGCAAATAAATTATTTTTTATTTGTTCAACATCTCTGTTTGTGCGCACACCAAATTTCTCCTTTAACCCAATTTCGGTTAAAGCAGCTTCTTCATAAAAATTATGATTGGTTTGTACGGTTATACGCATTACACTTTTCCTTTAAAAGGTTTTGTAAATTCCTCTAAAGCATTTTGTAATTTGTCGTCTAATTCACTTTCGGCAAACATGGCTCTCAGGTATTCCTTTAGCGTAGGACTTAAATGCAATTGAAATAAACTCTCCAAATTCTTAAACGAAATTTCTTTTCTGCTGGCCATAGTAGTCATTTTCATAAAAAAGGAATGTCCAAATTCATACGACTTCCCTAAGCCAAGTTGTATGTTGATATAGTCATTTAATTTTTGACAAGCTTTTACATAGCTATCAATATTGGTAAAATCTTCGCCATTTTTAAACTTCGTCTCTTCGATAACCTCATAATCACAGTCTTTTCGAATCCATTTGAATCTTCGGCGTAAAGCTAAATCAAAAGCATCAATACTTTTATCCACATCATTCATCATTCCGATGAAAAATACATTATTAGGCACGCCAAAATAAGCATTACCGTCTTGAAAATGATACGCTAACTCTTTTTTAGAAGGATCTTCTTTTATCATTTCTTCGATTAAAGTGGAATACTGCGTTTTGATTAAATTTTCATCATTTTTATTTTGAACATCATGACGGTAGTCTTTTTCCAAGCACAATAAGGTTTCTCCGAATACGGAAGAAAGGTTGGCTCTGTTGATCTCATCAACGACAAAGTAAAATTTCTTATCTGGGTTTGCTTTGGCCTTTTTGCAAAAGCGTTTAAAAATTCCATCAACCAATTCAAACTTAATGTTTCCGTCAGGTGTTACACCTTTGGGCTTAATACCTTCAATAAAATCTTCGTAGGTAAAAGAAGGGTGAAACTGTACAAACTCATATCTACTTCTATCACCTTGACAAATAAAATCTAAACTTTGTTTTACAGCATAGGTTTTACCCGTACCTGGAGGACCATAGAGAATTACGTTTGGTGTGTTTTCATCTGCAATACTCTGAGTGTTAGCACACCTCCATAAAAACCAAGATAGTAAAACCGATTCTACTACATTGTCTTTATCTAGTGCTAATATCTCATTGGCTACCAGACGTATCTCATGGTTTTTACCTAGGTTCGTCGCTTCGGTACTTTCTACAAATTCGGCATGTAAAATATCAATAATGCTATTCGAATAGATAAACAAAAAGTCGCCAGTTTTGTCTAATACCGCCATTTTACGCAATATTTGCTTCGCAGCGTAATTGCTTTTTTCTACCGCATCAACTTTTTTTCTACTGTCATGAGTTTTAACAATTTTTTCTAAAATAGGCATTACGTTCTCCGTGAAAAACGATAACGATTTGTCCTTTTCATATTTATTAAACCCTTTATCGCTAGCTTTTAATTCTCTACGAATAGTATAAGTTAACTCATCACTATTCAATTTTATTTCGAAATTATTTGAGTTTCCAGGTTTAGAAGATCCAAAAACACTCTTGGTATCTCTTTCTAAAAAATTACACATATAACTCCCCGGCATAATAGCAGTATCTGCATCTTTACGATTGGTATATTCGTCTAGATTTAGCGAACCATCTTCTATTTTGTTGCGGTATTGTTGCCATTCCGAAGACAGTTTAATGACTTTATCATTAATTTCAGTTTTATCTTTTTCTGTGAATTTATCTTTAAATTTAATCCACATGTTTTTGATTTCCGACTGTCTTTCGGGACTTAATTTTATATTATCCATAAGTGTCTTTTCTATTGCGATTTTGTACCAAGCTTTTATAAAATCATTGGTAGCATTATTTCCTTGGCATTTGGTTAATGTGCCTGGAGCTTGTATGTAGCTTTTATCATATTTAGTAAGAAAACTTTTTTTCAAAACTTCTCCTTCAGTATCATAAAATGCAATCGTTTTTATTTTTCGTCTTAGTTTAAACCAATCAAAATCATCAACAACATTTTGCTCTATAAAAGCTTTCCCTTCAATTTGCACTAAGGCAACGGGAGTAATGGTATCACGAATCATGACAATATCTCCAATTTGCATCTCAGTTTTAAATACTTCGGGAGCAGTGTTCAGATTTCCGTTTTTATCTTTCCAAACATCTCCTAAGCCAATTACTTGTTTCGTGTTGAGTATTGCGATGATCGTCTCCACAGATAATCTGTCGTCGGGATGCATTTGTAAGTGCCAGTAATTCATCTTCTAATTTTTGTTTCGTATCATTTCCAACTCTTCCCCAACTTGTCCCGATACTTTATCCACATCAATCATCCCACTCATTAACCTTGGTAACAAAATATCTCGGGCTTCTTTGAGAAGTCGGTTTTGATTTTGAAGATTTTCAATACTATTCAATAAGGGTATAATTAAATCATCAAACTTCAATTGAATTTCAATTTTTGGGTTTAAAATTAAAATATCTTTCAAACTCGAAATGGTTAATGCTTTCTGACTTGAACCAATAGCAGTGTTTAATAAGTGAGCTTGAAAATTTTCATTTTTAAAACAAGAAATTAGATAAGTTGAACTAATAACTTTGCTTTTCTTCAACCAAATAAGATTCCCATCTTTAAAATAAAAGTCTCCATCGCTTTCTGTTATTAAATAAGGGTATCCTAAAGTACCAACAGCAGTCACTAATATATCGCCTGATTTCGGTAAATCATATTTGTTTTTTATTTCTTCAAACTTTTCATTTGAGATATAAAGTAAGTCATTTAATGCTTCGTTTTTACTTTTCAGAATAATCTCTTTCCCTCTATAAAATGGAATACCCTCATCAACATAATCTGAAAGAAATATACGTTTACTAGATGTTACCTCTAACAATTGACCCAACTTCCCTTTCTCCCACCCCTCAGGCAATCCCGTAACTGCATCAAATTTGGCTGTTTCATACCCTGGGAAACGCATTTTTACAAACCATTCCTCATAAGTGAGTTGGGCTTTTTCTTCTAATAATTGGATGCGTTTGAGGTTGTTTTCGATTAAATCATCATAAGACGATAAAATGGAGGCTATTTTGCGTTGAGTTTGAATAGTCGGGAAATCGAATTCAAAATCTTTTATACCTGATATTGGTATTCTCATTTGATTTGCCGCACCTTTTCCACGTTGTTGAATAAAATGTTGAAATATTTGAGATTTACATAAATATCCTAAATATCTTTGATTAATAACTTTAGTATCTTTTGTCCTTAAACAAACTGCATTTTGATTAAGTAATAAACCTGAGGCATCTTTAGGTATTGATATACATCTTCCTGCCGCCGAATTAACTAAAGACGGATGTGAACCAACCGTTGCTATAACTATGTCATAAATCTCTAATTGGTTTCTTTTATACTTCTCAAAACTACTAATTTGTAAGTAACTTAAATCACTATATGAAATACCATCTTTATCAAAGTTTGAAACCTTTAAAACTGGGTATCCAACATTAGAATATTCATTAGCAGTCCAACTACCACCATTAGTAAATTCACAATTTTCTTCAAATCTTAAAATCATAACCCTACATTTTGAATTTGTTGCATCAAGGCATTGGCTTCTTCATTCAAAGTCGCTAGTTCGCTGTGAATTTCGGTCATGCGACCTTGGTAATCAAAATCCATGTCTAGCGTTACTACTACACCTACATAACGACCTGGAGTTAAGCTATAATCTTGGGCAGCCACTTCTTCTAGATCTACAATTTTGCAAAGTCCTTCTACATCTTCATATTTCCCTGTTGGGAATTTTTCTTTAAACCAGGCGTTGTCTTTGCCTATTTCGGGTTTTTCACCTCTAAAAAGTTGCATAATGGCAGTCAGTCCTTCTAGTTGTTCTTCGCTAAAATCATTGATCGTCGTGCTCACTTTTCTAAAAGTATTGCGGGCATCAATCATCAAGATTTTGTTTTTGCTTTCGGGCTTTTTGCCTTTGTTGTAAAACCAAACGTGGCAAGGCAATGAACGGGTGTAAAAAAAGTTGTTTCCTACCGAGACAATACATTCTACGGCTTCGGTTTCTATCAGTTCTTTACGAATTCGTTTTTCGGCATTCCCTGCATCTGTAGCCGAGGAAGCCATTACAAAACCCGCGCGCCCACTAGCATTAAGGTACGAATAGAAATACTGCATCCAAAGGTAGTTTCCGTTACCAATAGAGCCCGCACCCGTAAGCGGCGCACCAAACGGCAAACGTTCGTCTTCGGCCAAGAATTTGTTTTTGGCATCAATTTTATCCACATTAAATGGCGGATTGGCCATGACAAAATCACATTTTTCGGTTAGGTTGTGTGGGTTGGTATAAAAACTGTTGCCTTCAATAATCTTCCCTTCAATACCATGAATGGCAAGGTTCATTTTAGCTAGTTTGGCATTGTTGCTCTTTAGCTCGGTACCATAAACCGTGATGGCTTCGTTGACACTTTTGTTTTCGTGATCCTGAATAAAATGTGCCGTTTGCACAAACATTCCACCCGATCCACAAGCTGGATCGTGAATGATGCCGTGATTGGGCTGAATAAAATTGACAATCAAGTTAACCAATGATGGCGGCGTGAAAAACTCACCACCTTCTTGCGCACCTGCACCTTGCATAGAGAATTTCATCAAGAAAAACTCGTAGATGCGTCCAAAGACATCGCCTTTGGCATTACGCACGGCATCTTTATTAAAAACACGAACTAGATCGCGCAATAATTTATCATCAAATTCTTGGTAGCTTTTTGGGAGAATACCTGCTAGATCCGGATATTCGGCCTCAATCAATTTCATGGCATTGTTGATGGCTTCGGCTATGTCTTCACTTTCGGGCAAAGCCGCTAGGTGATCGTATTTGGCTTTTTCGGGTAGCATGATGGCACCTGCTCCGGCATAATCATCTTTGGTAGCTTCGCGTTGTGTGCCTGTACGTGGGTTTATGGGTAATGATTTTGCGATACTAATTTTGGCATCTTCGTATCTATTTTGCGCAAAGCGTAACAGTACTAATCCAAGTAAAGGGTCTTTGTATTCGCCTGCGGTCAGTTTAGAGTTTCCTCTTAGTTCGTCTGCGGCATCCCAGAGTTCTTTTTCTAAATTCTTGATTTGGTCTTGGGTCATGATATGTTGTAAAACGGGCGTTTTGTGTATTTTTCTTCCGAAAGGCTAAAGTAATTATTATTTAACTGAGAACATTACGGCAAACCACAATGGGTGCCGTTTTATGTGCAAATACTATTCAAACGTATAAACAACAACTCACAAATAAACAAACTAGCCTTGATTGTAGTAGGCAGAATTTTTCATTAAACTACCTCCAACTCTCACTCACTACACTACCTTTTTCCTCATCTTTATTGACATTAATCGAACGAGGAATACGCTCTTGCAGTTCGGCTACGTGCGAAATGATTCCGACGATTCGGTTTTCTTTGTAGAGGGATTGTAGGGTTTCAAAAACAATGGCCACACTTTCGGGATCTTGGGTACCGAAGCCTTCGTCGATGAAGAAGAAATTTTTGTCGTTTTTATTTAAAGATTGTACACTCTCTGCCAATGCCAAAGCCAAGCATAGCGAAGCCTGAAACCCTTGCCCACCCGAAAGGGTTTTAACACTTCGGGAAGCACCATCGTTGAGGTAGTCGATCACCTCAAATTCGTTGGAACTGTTGATGGTCAGACTCAATTGGTTTTTGGTCATGCGGTGAAAACGTACATTGGCTACATCGGCCAGATTTTGCAAATAGATGCTCGACACATAGTTCACAAAACCGCTGGCGTTAAACATATTGGATAAAGTTCCCAAGTTGGTATAGCGCGTATTTAAAACATCAAATTGAGCTAGTAATTCCGCTTTTTGAAGCAAAGAATCTTGGATTCGTTTTAGGTTGTCATGTAAAGTGGAAACCTTCCCTACTTGCGCTTCGAATAACGCTTTTCGTTCTGCTTCTACCATTTTCTTTTCTTCGAATACTTTACTGTCAAAATTTTGGTTTTCGACAAGCTTTTCAGCAGCAGCAACCGCAGTTTCGGCTACTTTAATATCGACAGCAAACTGTTTTGTTTTCGCTTTTTCGGCTTCGATATCCCAATTTTTTGATAGAATTGCTTGTACGGCAGTTATCGTTTCAAATTGATGCGTTTGTAATAAGGTTGTAATTTTATTTTGGTTTTCAGTAACCAATTGTTCGGCTGTGACCAATTGTTCGGCTAAAATTTTATAACTGGCTTCATGACCTGCCAACTCTTGATTTTGCTGAACTAACATATCCGATTTTGACTTGTATTCGACTGCTATTCTGTTATTTTCTTGGTGTAATTTCTCTTTTTCTTCTCGAATGCGTGCTATTTCTTTATTTGCATACTCTGCGAAAACGAGCACTTTTAATTGTGATAATTCGTTGGTAATCGCACCCGATTTGGCTGCTATTTTATTGGTAATAGTCGCTTTTTCGTCGGCTTGTTTTTTTACTTCTTCCAACAGTTGCTCTTGTTGTGAACGCGTGGCTTTTTCTTGCTGTTCTTGTGCAGCAATAGCTTTCTCAATTATTTGTTGTTCTTGTTTTTTGGTTAAAAAACTAGCATTATCAGTAGCGGAGAAAGACTCCCAAACAAACTTTGAAAGGTGGATTTTTGAATCGGATTCTAAAGTTTCTTTTTCGATAAAAGTCAAACGCAATTGTTCCTGCGCGTGCGCAATATCATTTTCGATCTTTAATGCTTTCTTTTCGATAGCATTGAGCTCTTTTCCATCGGTTTCTACCGTTTTTAATTCTGTTTCCACTGCATTCAATTGTCCGGTCACATCTTCTGCGTGCATCACATGAGGGTGCTCGAGCGAGCCACACAACGGACAATTTTCGCCATCATGAAGTTTCGATGCGTAATCAGCCAATTCTTTTGAAACCATAAGTTTTGTCTTCGCATCCTGTAGCGTTTTAAACTTCTTTCGCAGTTGCTCTAGTTTTTCTAGGAGTACCGTTTTCCAATTTTCTTTGGGCAACTGCATCGCTTCAAACTGTTCTTTGTGTGCTAGAAGTTCTTTTTCGATAGTAAGAATTCTTTTGTGCTTCACCTCTATTTGCTCCGCAATCGACTCTTGCTTTGTGAACCAATTCCCTACTTCTAACAAAACAGTTCCATCGATCTTTTTGGACTTCAAATTGATTAATTCGGTCTGAATGGTTACTGTTTTTTCCTTTAAATCTGTGGCTGCCTGCTGAATGGCAACCGCTGACAATTCCATAGCATCTGCCTTCTTTTCGAGTACAGCAACTTCAGTTTGTAAGGCTATACTTTTTTCGATCGACTCTAAATCCGACACTTTATTTTTCGAAGGTTCCAATTGATCAAATAGCGGTTGCAATTCCGTCAAAATGGCTTGATTGGCTCTTCTATTTTTATCTAAATCCTCTTTGATTTTTTCAAGCGAAAGGTATTTTTCTTTTGTTTTCGAATAATTGCTTTTCGCCAAATCCAACTCTTTCAGTTCTTGCTTGAACGCTTTTTCAGTTTTCTCGAATAGATCAATACTCCCCTGTAAAACTTCCATTTCTGGTTTTCTTTCGATAAAAGTAGCAAGCTGGTTTTTCTTTTTTTCTACCTCTTCAAAATTGGTTTTTAAAACAGTCATTTTCTGCAGCTCGACTTGCACTAGCTCCAATTCGGTTTTACTCTTTTGAAGGTAGGTATTGGCTTCTGTAACCTCCACTTCCAAGGTAGCAACACTTTCTTTCGAAATGGTTTCAAATCCAGACAAAGCGCCTCGCAATTGGTCCAATTGTGTACGTGCGCTACTTTGTGCAGTAGCAACTTTCGATGCTAAATCAAATCGCTGCAAATGAAAAATCTCTTTCATCATGTCCGAGCGATCTTTGCCTTTCAACTCCAAAAACTCCTTGAACTTCCCTTGCGGAATGATAATCGTACGGCGAAAATTTTCATAGGTAAGCCCAATCAAACTGGTCGCATCTGCGGATGTCAGCGGAATCCATTGCTCCTCTTTCCATTCATACGCCAACCGTTCTATGGTGGTTGTTTCTTCAAAACGCTTTTTGTTTCGCTTCCAATCGGCAACAAATTTGAATTTTCGTTCTTCAAAATTTTGAAATTCAAATTCGATATTGGCTTTGTCCGATTTTAAGTTCAGCATATTGTACGATCGCTTATCACGGCTGTTCAAACGCTCGGTTTCTCCATACAAGACAAAACCAATCGCTTCCAAAACCGATGATTTACCGGAGCCAACAGCGCCAAAAATCCCAAACAAACCTGCATTTGTCAATTCTTCAAAATCAATAGTTTGCTTTTTTTGATACGAATACAAACCAGTAATACTTAATTTTAATGGTAACATAGAGGGTGTTTTTTAATCGTTTTTAGTTTGCGTACCGATAATTTCATTGAACAAATCCAGCAATTCGTCGTTGGGTTCTTGCTTGTGTTTCGCCACAAAATAATCTTTGAACAAGCCTTGAATATCTTGCTCCAAATTCACTCGTGGCGTATCACTTTCTGCCGTATCGCTCTTATTGACAATCGGAATAATGAAGATAATTCCGTCGTGACTTTCATGTATTTTCCGTAAATCTTGTGTAGTCAAAAAAGTATCACTCACCAAAGTCAACTCGACCAAACTATATGGGTTTGCCAACAACCATTCCACAGCCAAATCGATACTATCAAATCGCTTTCGATGCAAAACCCGACCCGACTGCAACGGAATAGCAGTAAACTTGACCTCTTCATTAGGCTTTGCTTCGATCAAAATGACTTTCTTTTCTTGACCAGCTTCAGAAAAACTGTAGGACAACGGACTGCTTGAATAGACAACAGGACTAGGATGGCCACCTATATTTTGAAAACGATGCAAATGCCCTAAAGCCGTGTATTGCATTTGGTGCGGAATACAATCGGTATAAACAACATCGGCATTCCCTATACGCAAAGGTTTTTCGCCATCGGGTTCTTCGAGGATTTCGCCCCCACGCTTGAGCATGTATAGGTGCGTGGTTAGGATATTCACTCCTTTGTCATCACAATATTTATCGGCCAAAACAGCCCAAGAATTATGCAGCAATTGATTAAGTTGGTCTTCTTTATTTTCTGCCCCCAAATAGGTTTTCAAACGCATTTCGTTGGCATAGGGTGTGGCTATTATTCGAATAGGAAAATCATAATGAGGCAATTTAATTTCGATAAAACCATTTTCAGACTGCGTGATTTCGAAGCCACTTTCGATTGAGATTATCGGAATCCGAACGTCTGGGTTACCCACAAACAAAATACCACACTCCAGCGCCAAAGGGTTTGGAGCATCAATTCGGTCGGGACTATCGTGATTTCCTGCAATGGCAATCACGGGGCGTTTACCATTGTTGGTGAGTCGTTTTAAGGTTTTAAACAATAAATCAATCGCTTCTACTGGCGGGTTAAAAGTGTCAAATAAATCTCCTGCCACAACAATTACATCTGCATTTTGGTGGTCTGCAATTTCACAAATTTCGTTCATGACGATTTTTTGCTCCTCCAAACGTGAAAAATGATCTAGTTTTTTTCCTAAATGCCAATCGGCAGTATGCAGTATCCTCATGAGGTAAATTTATTTCTGATTTATTTTCTATCCTTGCCGTAAAACTACACTAGTTCGTGTGCCATAAATGTAGCATTTGCAACCAATGATTCCAAACAAAAGTAAGCATATAAAATTTGTATATTTTACGGAAAACCGTACTTTTCTTCTACATTTAATTTGTAGTATTGCTGGAAATAAATCAGAAAATAAGAAAGCTTCTCCTTTTCCGTTTTTTATTCGAAAGTGAGCCGGCTGGTTTTTATTCGATCTAAAAAATTAACCAAGAAGGTAATTTCCTGATTTTCTAACCTAAACCTTAAAATAAAGTAAGATGAATATTTTATACCTACATGGCCTTGAAAGTAAATTAAGTTCACAAAAAAGAAGTGTTTTGGAACGTTTTGGAACAGTGACAGCACCCGATTTGGATTATTATGCTGATCCAGAAATTTTTCTACTGTTACAATCATTTACCAATTCGCAATCATTTGATGTTGTCATTGGTAGTAGTATGGGTGGCTTTATGGGGTATTATTTTTCGAATACCTTCCAGATTCCTGCCTTACTTTTTAATCCAGCCTTGCCCTATCGATCAGTTGAACAAAATATCCCAACATTGGATCCTTTACATAGTTCCTCTCTCTTGCATTTTGTTCTAGGCGGGCAAGACGACATAATTAAAGCCAACGACAATCTAAAATGGATTGCTGAAAATAGGATAGGAAGCACCGACCTAAAAATTTCGATTCACAACAAAATGGGACATCAAATTCTACTGGAAGTTTTTGAAAAAGAAGTAACTGAATTTTTTCGCCAATTGACTTTCGAATCAAAATAATTTTTGAATAAGAAATATAGAAATCATTAAAAAAGCCCCTTTTAACATCCAAAACAATAAATTAACCAAAATGAAAGACGAAATATAGTATGTAGTAAAAGGAACTTTGTACGGTATTATTTGGTTAATATTCTACAAGAAAAAAAAAGACTCTCTACACTAAACATGTACATATATCTTTACTAAAAATCATTAGGTTAGCTTTAGATACAAAATTTAACCCACCCTTTTACATTATCTTTTTTCAGTACTGACCCAAGTCATGTTAAATCTCATTTACTTGCCTCAACTTTGTAAATTGACCTAGATATATATAAAAACACAATAATTATGGAAGATATTAAAATGGACAGCTTAATAACAATATTGGCCTATGTAGAAGATTTAGGCTTTACATCTCAATTTGAAGTAAATAATAATATATTGGTTTCTCTTAAAACTAACCATCATTTTATGCCTAATCAGCTAAAAATTGCTCATTATTATCGCTTTGAAGGAGAATCTAGCCAAGATGATAGTTCCATTATGTATGCCATCGAAACCGATGATCATGAAAAAGGAACTTTAATAGATGGTTATGGTACAGCCGCCGACACTGCTACTTCAGATTTCATGCGAGCAGTAAACGATATTCATAAATAAGTGTACTATCCTTTTATTTTTCGAAAGTAAAAATGAAAAACTGATGCTGGTCACATAATCAACTGTCCGATATTATTCTTTTATGGTCGTATTCTCCCCTACTTTTACTCTTAATGTACAAGCACTACCAAACGAGAAAGCATAAAATTTTGAAAAAATAGGCTTTTGAATGTTAAAGATTCTCAAAAAACGCCTAGTTATAAAAAATAATGATTGAGTTCTTGAATTAAAAGCTACCTTTAGTACTAAGAATGCTACATATATTTGGAATTAGCGTTGCAACATAAGATAGCAACTAATTGCTTTTATGTAAGAAAACCATTTTGATTTGTTACCCTAAGTAAGATAAGTGGACGAATTTAAAAAAAGTATAAATGAGTGATAACGTAAAAGACAATATCCTTTTCAAAAGTATCTTCCACTCATCCGTTGAGGGAATTTTAGTAGTAGATGACGAAGGTTTCATTATTAAAGCAAACCCTACTGCAGAAAAAATGTTTGGCTATGATACCAATGAATTAATTCAAAAAAAAGTTGAAAATCTTATTCCGTCACAATTTAAAAATAACCATCAACTCCATCGAGAAGATTATAGCATAAAGCCAAAAGCTAGAAGTATGGGTCATGACTTGGATTTATGGGGATTGAGAAAAGATGGTTCTCAGTTTCAATTAGAAATAAGTTTAAGTCCCACTGCCATTGACAATAAACAAGTCGTAATTGCCTTTATCATTGACAGTACAGAGCGTATGGCTGCAAAACAAGCTTTGATAGTAAGTGAGAGTCGAATGGCAGAAGCCCAAACTATAGCCCATATAGGAAACTGGCACTGGAATTTGCATAGCAATGAGCGAAGCTGGTCTGATGAATGCTATAGAATCTATGGCCTTTTACCAGGAGACGAACGACTAAATAAGGATTCTGTAATCCTATTTATTCATCCAGAAGACAGAGAAAACAGTCTTAATACAGTACGTCTAGCAATAGAAAACAAAACAGACTATCAATACGAAAAAAGAATTTCTAGGCCTGATGCAACAATAAGGTATATTTTGTCCAAAGGAAAAATTGCCTATGATTTGGACGGCAAACCTACAGAAATGTACGGTACCATTCAAGACATTACTAAGCAGAAAAAAGTAGAAGAGAAATTAAAAGAAAACGAAGAAAAGTTACGAAATTATACTATCGAACTTAAAGAAAAAGTAATAGACCGTAGCACTGCATTGAATGCTGTAGTTGAAAAATTGACAGATCTAAACCTTAACCTTAACAATCAAATATACGAAACAAAAGAGGCCGAAAATAAAGCCTTAAGTAGTAAACAATTGCTTGATAATGTTTCTCATAATTTTCCTGGAGGTTTTATTGCTGTTGTAGATTTTAATTTTAAGATTATATTTATTGGCGGAGAAGAATTAGCACAACTGGGTTTTGAGGATTTGGCCGAAAACAAAACTGTCATTGATGATGTCATAGGTGTTTCTGACTATATCAAGGAAATTATAAAAGATAAAATTTCAAAAACACTCAAAGGTGAACATCATTCCTTTGAAATCGAATTTAGAGACAAGTACTATCTTGTTAACACTACACCCTTATCCAATAAAGACCATAGAATCGAGCAGGTTTTATTAGTGTATAACAACATCACTTTACAAAAGAAAGCGGAGTTTGATATGCTTACGACTTTAAAAAAGGAGCAAGAATTGAGTGAATTAAAATCTCGTTTTATCGCTATGGCATCTCATGAATTTAGGACTCCATTGAGCGCCATACTCTCTTCGGCAATTTTAATCGAAAAACAAAATGGTATTGGAAAAGAAGAGAAAAGAATAAATTATGTCTCCAAAATTAGGTCGAACGTAAAGAACTTAGTCGTAATTCTAAATGATTTCTTATCCTTGAGTAAATTGCAAGAAGGAAAAATTATGGTACAACCAGAACAGTTCGACTTGGTAGCATTTGCCAAATCTTTGATTGAAGAACTTACTGGAATCAAAAAAAAGGGACAAACTATAAGTCTACAATCTCACCTAATACCTATTCTAGTTTTTTTGGACTTAAAACTCTTCAAACATATCATTTATAATTTAGTTTCAAATGCCATCAAATATTCTGAAGAAAATAAAGAGATCCTAATTAAAATAGAAGCTACAATTAAACACGTAAGCATTCAAATAAAAGACCACGGAATAGGAATCCCGACTGAAGATCAAATCAATATGTTTCAACGATTTTATCGCGCAAACAACGCTTCTAATATTCAAGGAACAGGATTAGGCCTCCATATTGTGAAACAATACACCGAACTAATGGGAGGTACCATCAATTTCAAAAGTCAGTTAAATGAAGGTAGCACTTTTTATATCGAGTTCCCTTTAAATAAAAAATAAAATGAGTAGAATACTTTTAATTGAAGATAATACAGACGTAAGAGAGAATACAGCCGAGATTCTTACACTTGAAAACTATGAGGTAATTACAGCCGAAAATGGTAAAATTGGGATTCAAAAAGCACTTGAGCACCTTCCAGATATTATTATTTGTGACATTATGATGCCCGAGTTGGATGGATATGGTGTATTTGAAAATTTAAGTGTTCATCCAAAAACAGCGAACATACCTTTTATTTACCTCACTGCAAAATCTGAAAAGCGTGATATCCGAAAAGGAATGAATTTGGGTGTTGATGATTATCTAATTAAACCTTTTGAAGAAGAAGATTTATTGGGAGCAATATCCTGCCGATTAAAGAAAAAAGAGTTTCTCCAAAAAGAATTCTCCAAAAATATACTTGGTTTTAATGCTTTTTTTAATGAAGCTTCCCAATTTTTGAACCTAGAGGATTTGTCTAAAAACCGCCGCATTATAAAGTACAAAAACAAAGAAGAAATTTTTACAGAAGGAAGCGCTGCACATCAATTGTACTTTATTCAAAGTGGAAACGTAAAGACATATCGAACGACAGAATCCGGTAAAGAATTTGTTATCGCATTATACGGCCCTGGAGATTTCATTGGCCAACTTTCCCTCCTTTCTAGCTCAGGTAACTATGCAGAAACAGCAAGTGTAATGGAAGATGCTGAGGTGCTTTCCATTCCAAAAGATGATTTTACACAGCTATTATACGGTAACAAAGAGGTTTCAAATAAATTCTTTGGAATGATCTCCAATAATATCATCGAATTACAAGAACAATTGGTCGATATGGCGTTTGCAACTGTAAGACAACGTACAGCCAAAGCACTGTTGGAATTGGATAAAAAAGGAATGATGAAAGATGAAAGTCATACCGGTATAAGTATACCTCGTGAGGATTTTGCTGGACTTATTGGAACTGCGACAGAAACCGCTATTAGAATGCTAACAGCATTTAAAAACGAAGGATTAATAGCTGTTGAAACCAACAGAAGACTTGTTTTATTGGATAAAAAAAAAATACGCCAAGTTGCCAGCAATCAATAGTAATGCAATTCTATAATCTTTTATGTGCTAAAATATTACTTCGAGACAGTTGGTTGAAAAAAAAATCTTTTATATCCTAAAAAAATGAATTCATTACTCTATTACTAAGTAATTTATTATTGGGTATTAAAAAATCAGTCTGCTTATACAATTCTTTCATTCTTCTTTATAATTCGATTATATGAGTACCAACGTTATTCTTTTTAACCAAAAATAGATGCTCCATTTATAAGTTAGTCAAAAAAAAATTGGACGATAGCTATATAAAATGAAAATAATATAATTTACTTGAAATTATATTGAAAATAGTTTTAAAAATACATGTCCAACTGACCTAAGTCATTTTTAAATAATACTCATCTGGCTACTTTTACATGAATCATTGTAAACAAATGCCTTATGCAAACCAATATTTCTTATTATCAGACCAAAAAAGAGTACCGTTTGTTGGTTAGTAATACTTTACCAAATTTACTGCAACTAAAAAAGACTGATGATAAACAAGCATTTAATGCTTTGGTACTAAAAATAGTCCCTGAAATAAGAAAATATATAAATAGCCAACTCAATACGGCAATTAAAAAAGGGCACTTTTCGAAAAACAAAATTAAAGCAAATGATATTATTGATCAGCTTTTTATCGAAATCTACGACTACATTGACGAAGTCCAACACGAAGATGATTTTTACCACTGGTTGTTCAAAAAAACCAATGAGCTCCTAGACGATATTATTGTAGAAGAAGAGTTTGATGGCCTTTTCTTCAAAGATATTGATGAATATTCAAAACCTGAATGGGATGAAATGCAAGAAAATTTCAGTACCGATGGTAATGGACATTTGTTAATGGTTGACGAACTTGATGACTTGTCGTATAACCATAATGATTATACCTTGAACCATGTCTTTATCGAGGACGACGAGAAATCTTTGATCGAAAAAATAGACAAGGACCTAAGTGCAGAAGAGATTCAGAATCACATCTCAATGGTTGTATACCATATGCCCTATGCCATGCGTAATGTTTTTGAATTATTTAGTATTGAAGAACTAGCCTTGAAAGAAATTGCCCAAATAACCAATAAAACGCTCGAAGAAGTCGTTGAACTGCTACAAGAGGCAAAAAAGACTTTGCAAGAGAGTTTACTTTACAGATACTCCATTACTCAATAAAATTTTGAAAATTAAAAAATAGCCTAAAGTAGCAAGATTCTATAAAAAATAACTTAAAAAAACAAACTATTATGACAACAGCAATTGCAAACCCAAAAGCACAGTATTTATTAGGAGCAAGTTTAGAAGTTTTACATTTTGAAAGTAGTGAATGGATCGAAACCATTCATCTCTGGAAAGATGAAGTGCGTTTTTTTAAAGACTTGGTTAAGAAAAGAGCTTTTTCAGTAAAAAGTAATCCTGACTATCAGGCTATGATAAAAAATTTGGATGCAATTTACACGGATTTATTTGATGATATGGAAAGAAACATAATTGAACACGAAAAATTATTATCGAAATTAGAAATGGGAGAAAAAGGAATTTCTGATCAAGATTACCGAAAAAGACACGAATATATCCTTTCACAAATGGACACCTTTTCGGCTGATTTTACTGCGTTCAAAAAAATTCTTTTTCATTATGAGAAAGGACTATAAGGTAAAAAAATGTATGAACTGAATATTTTATATTAATTTATAAAAAACAAAGCAATTTATACTTTTCTACGTATTAATGAATTTTCATACTGATAGGAATAGGTAATATGGTAGGCGATTTACTAGAAAAAGAGTATCGCCTAATCAAATTGCAACTGCATTTAAAACTACTATTTAAAGTAGAAAAGATGAAGCCATTGAAAAATAGAAAATATTTACCCTTTGTACATTAGCATTCATAATGAAAATATTCAGGGTTACAAACTATCAGATTTAGGATATTGATTTAAATTAAGAAATGACGACTCCAGCTTATTTGAGTAGAAGGCTTTCAAATTGACATTCTAAAGGTTTATTTAAATAAATGCTACTTAAATATAATGAGAGCAAACAAAAAAGCATTTGATGATCACCATACCTAAATTGGTAGTCATTCTTTTGCTTTTTTGTTTGATTTATTTTATGTCATACCATTTTGAATTTACTGTTATATAATGGTGGATGATTGTCTGGTTGAGCGCAGTCTAAATTTCGCTTTATCGAAGAGTAATTAATCTCAACTTCGCTCGATTTGACAAAATTCAAAACAGTAAATTCAATGATAAAATAGTATTACTACAATTATAAAACGGTACTCAAATTTTTCACTTTAAAAAACTAGGATTTTTATACACTGGATTTGGATATTTGTAAAAACCCTCACCAGTAGCTACACCCAATTTATTTTTATCCATAAAATGTTCTTTTAAGTATTTTACTATTTTTAGTTTTAGCTCATCTTCTGTTTTTTCGGCTGCAATTACATTCACATTATATACAGTTGTAATTCCTATAATATCTAGAATACCAAAAGGTCCTACAGGTGCACCGGTTGCTTTTATCCAAGTTTTATCTATTGTTTCTGCATCTGCCACATCGTTAATTAGCAATTTGGTCGCTGCATTTAAAAAAGGTACTAGCAAGGAGTTCAAAATGTATCCAGGTTGTTCTTTAAGAACAGGTAAAGCTAACATACCAATTGCTTTAGCAAAAAGTACTACATCTTCAAAAACTTTATAATCTGTTCCAGCATGTCCCATGATTTCAGCAGTATTATGAATCCAAATCGTATTTGCAAAATGCAATGCTAAAAATTTTGATGGTCTTCCAGTTGCATCTGCAAAATCACTTGGCAAAAGCGTAGACGAGTTGGTCGCAAAAATTGTTTTTTCTGGTGCAACTTTAGCCAGTTTCTGGTAAAAATCTATTTTTATCGTTGGATTTTCTGGAACCGCTTCAATAAGCAAATCTGCATTTGCAACAGCTACCCCTAAATCAGCATTATAACTCAAGTTCTTAAAGGTTGCATCCAACTGTTCTTGCGTTGCTTTCAAATCTTTCTTATAAGACTCACTCAAACCTTTGAATTTTGCTTTAGCTTTTTCTAATACGGCATCATTAATATCATAAACGGTTACATTAAATCCGTGAAATGCCGTTTGAAATGCTATTTGGTATCCTAAAACACCACTTCCTGCTATAGTAATATTTTTATAGTTCATCATCTATTATTTAATCGGTTGATAATTAAAGATATCACAATTACAAAATCGAGACAATGATCTACATCAGTAAAAAATAGAAGAGATCTTTTATTCCTATCGATTATAAAAATCTTAGATTCAAGTGATAAATGCAACACTCCTTATTTGTTTAAATAAAGCCTACTGATAAGTCTTGAAGATCTAGATCTTCAAGACTTATCAGTA
>NZ_JAOQMX010000018.1 GCF_025960985.1 Flavobacterium psychraerolatum
GTAATATTACAGATGAAATGGTAAATCAATATTTGGAACATCATCGAAGCCCGAATGAAAGTAATAATGATAACTTCATAATTGAAGACTAGCAACATGCAGACTTTAAGTCTGACAACCAAATCTATGGACTTTAAGTCCATAGTGGTTTAGTTCGATAAGCTTTTTTTATTAGGTATTATCAGTTTTAAGGTTTTATTTGTTCAGCTCTTCTAGATTATAGATTGTTTAGAGAACAGCTGTATTTTAATTAATCTATGTTTATGTACTTCATTTGAGTTTCTTTATTTAGAAAGAAATAGTAAGGAATTATTCCTTTTTTTGATTAAGTTTGCAGAATTATCCAGCTTGTCCAATCCACCAAAAATGGGATTTAGGATTGCGAAGCGATGGAAGGAAATGAAGAATGATTTTATTTAGTGTCTATTATAATGTTTGATATGAAGAAGTTAGCTACAGTGGTTCTGGTAATGTTTTTAAGTTTATTGCCCTTGACCTCAATGGCACAAGACTTATTAAAAGGAAATGACCTTAGTGCAGTAAAAGTCGATAACTTGAAAGATGCCGATATTTCAAAGCTTCAAAGTCAGTTGCTTTCTAATAATATGACAATTGATCAAGTAGAGCAAATGGCGATAGCAAAAGGCATGTCTCCCTTAGAATTTTCAAAATTAAAGGCACGTATGAGTACTTTGGCTTCAGTTTCAACAGAAGGAAGTACTAATGATAAAGCTGTTCCGGGTAGAAAGCAAGATAAGATTGTTAATGCTAAAAAGGACTTCGTAACTGGCGGAGATATGACAATATTTGGTTCTGATCTTTTTGATAGTGGCAGTCTTAATTTTGAACCCAATTTAAAACTAGCTACACCTGTGAATTATATTCTAGGACCAGGTGATGAGTTAGCCGTTAGTGTATATGGAGTACAAGAATATAACGGAAATCTACCTGTAAGTGTTGAAGGTAAAATTAATGTTCCTTATGTTGGTCAGATTTCGGTATTCGGAATGACCATAGAAGCAGCAACTCAAAAAATAAAAAATTCGCTTGCGTCGATTTATAGTACGATTAATTCAGGGCAGTCAAATGTAAGTGTTAGTTTAGGGAGTATTAGAACTATAAAAGTAACTATTATCGGTAGTAAACAACCTGGAAATTATTCCGTTTCTTCCCTGTCGTCAGTTTATAATGCGTTATTTATGGGTGGCGGGCCAGGGATTAATGGCTCTTATCGAAATATAGAATTATTACGCAATAATAAAGTAATTAGGATAATTGATATTTACAATTTTTTATTGAACGGTAATCAATCTGATAATGTAGGTTTGAAGGACAATGATGTCATTCGTATACCATCATATACAAGCAGAGTAACGGTCGAAGGAGAAGTTAAACGTCCAGGTATATTTGAAATGAAGGCTGGAGAAACGTTTAAAGATCTTTTGTCATTTGCTTCTGGTTTTAATGAGTTAGCTTATAAAGGTTCAGTTAATGTTACCCAAAAAACAGGAACAGAATTTAAAGTTAAGGATATTAAGGCTATTGATTTTGATTCTTACAAACCACTTTCTGGAGATGTCTATCGTATTACTAAAATATTAAATCGTTTTGAAAATCGTATTGAGGTACGGGGGGCAGTTTTTAGACCAGACACGTATTCGTTTTATGAGGGAATGAGAATTTCTAATTTGATTGCTAAGGCAGATGGTTTAAAAGAAGATGCTTATGCAAAAAGAGCAAGAATAATACGTTTAAAACCTGATTTAACTACTGAGATTGTACAAGTTAATTTGGTTGAAGCCTTAAACGGAAATGCCGAAGAAGATATTTTATTGAAAAAAGAAGATATTGTAACCGTTTATTCTGTACTTGATTTTGTAGACGAATTTAAAGTAACGGTAGATGGTGAGATTCGCAGTCCGGGTGAATATAATTTTTACGAAAATCTAAGTTTAAATGATTTATTGATTCAAGCGGGTGGTTTAACAGGGTCAGCTTCTAAAAGAGTCGAGATTGCTCGTATGATTAAGGCTGAAGAAATTGATAACGCTAACTTAAGCAAAGCCGAATTGTTTAACTTGGAAATTACGCCAGAGAATAATGAACAGGTTAAAAATTTTAAATTGGAACCTTACGATGTGATCAGCATCCGTAGAATGGGTGTGTATGAGAGACCAGAGTCCGTGACTGTTAGTGGATCAGTAAGTTATCCAGGTAAATATGTTTTAGCATCTAAGAAGGAAAAAGTATTTGATGTTATCACACGTTCGGGTGGATTAACTGCTTTAGCCAATAACGAAGGTGTTAAAATTAAGAGGCCGATCCAGCAAGCTCAAATAGAGGATTTGAAAGCAGTCAATTTTAGTATTGCTAAAAGAGATAATGATACAATTAATACTAAAGTCGTAGACAAATTAGTAAATGAAGTTAAGTATTTAACTATACCAATTGACTGGAAGCGTATTTTAAAAAATCAAAACGATTTGGCAAACGTTTCTTTAATGGCTGGCGATGAAATTATAGTTGAAAAATTTGCGGAAGGCGTAAAAGTGGCCGGGAATATTCTTTTGACTTCTGAAATACCTTATGTAAAAGGTAAAGGATTCAAATATTATTTGAGCTCGGCAGGAGGCATAGATGCAAAGGGATGGAAAAGAAAAGCCTATATAATCTATCCAAATGGTCGTGCTGATGTTGCTTCTCATTTCTTATTCTTCAATTCTTTTCCTAAGGTAAGTCCAGGTTCTCAGATTGTCATTCCTGAGAAACCTATTAGTAAAAAAATGACGACAGCCGAAATTGTTAGTGTGGGGTCTATTTTCGTGAGTATTGCCGGAATAATATCAACTTTTTTATTGTTAAATAGATAAAAAATAAATGGAAGCGAAAAAAATTAATGACGAAATTTCTTTAAAAGAGTTAGTTGTAATAGGAAAAGAGTGGTGTAATTATCTATTATCCCAATGGAAAATTATTGTAATTACAGGTTTAATTGGGGCTGTTTTAGGAATTACCTATTCTCTTATTAAGAAACCAGTATATATGGCAACATTATCTTTCGCAGTAGAGTCTGAAAAAAATGGAGGAATGAGTGGGGCATTAGGTTTAGCGAGTTCTTTTGGTTTTGATTTAGGAGGAAGTGGCGGTGGGATATTCGAAGGTTCCAATTTGACTGAATTATTTAAGTCGAGAAAGATGGTCGAACAAACCTTGTTAACTCCAGTTATTTATAAAGGAAAAATAATCTCTTTGGCTGAAATGTACATTCAAAATAATGAGTGGAGAGAAGGATGGGAAGAAAAACCTAAACTAAAAAATGCTTTTTTTTTACCTGATGCGGATCGAAAGTCATATACACGAGTTCAAGATAGTATTTTAGGTGTTATTTATGATAATTTATCCAAAAGTGCTTTAACTGTTGGTCAAAGAGATAAAAAAATTGATGTCATTAGTATTGATGTAGCATCGACTAATGAGTTGTTTGCTAAATATTTCTGTGAAGCATTGGCGAAAAAAGTGTCTGATTTTTATATTGAAACTAAAAGCAAAAAGTCACGAGAGAATATGTCAATTTTAGAAAGACAAACTGATTCTATTCGAGTGGAATTAAATGGAGCAATAACAGGTGTTGCAGTGGCTAATGATAATACTTTTGGTTTGAATCCTGCCTTAAACGTGAGACGGACGCCATCCGCAAGAAGGCAAGTAGACGTACAAGCGAATACAGCCATTTTAACGGAATTGGTAAAGCAAACGGAGATGGCTAAAGTGACTTTGCGGAAAGACACGCCTTTAATTCAGGTCATAGATAAACCTATATTACCATTGAAAAATGATCGATTTGGTAAAGCTAAAGGGATTTTGTTTGGTGGTTTTTTGGCTGGATTTATTACTTTACTGTTTTTGATTATTAGAAGGATATTGAAGCAACTTCTTTAAATTAAACATAACTAAATAATAATATTTTGTCAATCGATTTGTTATAATAATAAACAAGTTGAAAAATTAATGAAGCCATTTTTTATAATTGCCTTTTAGCCAGGCCACGGATAAAGAGAAAAGCTTTAGATAAGAATTAATTGCTTAAAAAAGGCAAATGGTCTTGTCTACAAAAGAACTCAATGTTTTCGAGTAGAAGTGTTATAATTCGAATAGTAAATAAAGAATTCTTAAAAAATTGTAGGTGATTAGATATTGTTGTAGTTAGTTCATTTTTTTTGAAACAGATTAATAATTATTTTATTGTAAAAGCTCATTTTTAAAATATGATAAAAGACATAAAGGATTTAGCTTTAAATTCATTTTATTTATACTTAATTCAGGGGCTAAATTACCTATTGCCACTTCTAAGTTTACCATTTTTATTAAATGTATTATCTAAAGAGTCTTTTGGGATTTATATTTACGCGCTTTCATTTTCACAATTTGCAATTTTATTAATAGATTTTGGGTTTAATATTTCTGTAACAAAAAAAATCACTCTATTACAAAATGAATCTGATGAAATAAATAGAGTCTACTGGTCTATCACCTTTGTTAAATTTTTATTTTTTTTAATTAGTTCAGTAATTTGTGCAATAGTCGTTTTTTTATTTCCTTATTTAGAAATTTACAGAACAGGAATTTTTATAGCTTTTATTTCGTTAATAGGTTCTGTTTTTTTTCCTATATGGTGGTTTCAAGGACTAAATAAAATGCGTACACTGAGTATTATTAATGCTTTCTCAAAGCTACTTACTTATCCTTTTCTTTTTCTATTTGTAAAACAAGCAACAGATCATAGTTTAGCTATTTTCATACAATCATCAAGTGTCCTATTAGCTGGACTTTTATCTGTTGTTTTTATAAATATTAAATATAAATATTACAAAAAATTTTCTTTTTCTTTTTTTAAATTAACTATTCTGAAAGAAGAAATTAAAGAAGCTTGGCCTATTTTTTTATCTAATTCTGCGATTAGTCTTTATACGAATAGTTTAACTGTGATTTTAGGTTTTTACACAACTGCTGCATATGTCGGTTTATTTGGAGCTATTGAACGTATCATACGAGTAATATGTTTTGGCGTATTTGGTCCTGTTAGCCAAGCGAGTTTTCCGGTTATTGCGCGTTTTGCTGTAATTGATTTTAATAAAGCCAAATACGTTTTTCGACTTGTTTTTTATGGTTTACTTTTCTTAATGTGTTTTGCATGTGTTGGTTTTGTACTTATTGAAGATTTTATAATTCATAAATTTTTTGCAAGCTATCCTAATGTAAAATTTCTTTTGAGGATCTCAATATTGACTATAATACCTATCGCATTGGGAGGGGCTTGTGGTCAATTAGGTCTGTTAGCCCTAGGGAATATGGAACAAAAAAAAGTATTTTCAAATATTTACGTTTCTGTAGGTATTTGTTCTATACCGGTTAGTTTATTTTCTATCTATTTTTTTAAAGTAGAAGGAGCCATATTTAGCATGATGTTAGTTGAGTTAATTATATTTTTGTTAATGTATTTTTATGTAAAAAAATATAACTTTTTATAACATGGGTTTATTTTTATCACTGTTGTTTTTTCTTTTTTCTTTTATTTGTTATCGAATAAATAAAAGTATTTTAAGTCCTATTTTTATTACACCTTTTTTGTGGGCTATTTTATTGCTTTTATTCCATATAATTCCTCACACGCTATATTCATTACAGTTCCAATTTCTTTTTGCCATTTTTTTGTGGGTTTCTTTTTTTATAGTTGGAGGATTGATTATGAATTTTGTTTTAGAGCACACTTCTAATTTTATTGAAAACTTTGCAAATAGAAAAATCTTAAATCTTTATTTTTGGATTACTTTAGTTGGGGCACCTCTAATGATATTTTCTTTGGTTTCGCAAGCGATTTCTTCTGGTCCTCAGTTCTTTTTTTTAACTTTAAGAAGTTTAAATACAGGTACTGAGACAACAGATACAACTTTTCCAGTCTTAGGTTTTATATTTAATTTTGGTTATGCGGCACTTCTTCTATATATACAAAATTATGGTAAATCAAGAAAGAGTGGTAAGACAAAATTAATTGTTTTAATATTTTTAAATGTATTATTAAGTATTGTTACTGTTTCGCGTAGTAGTTTTTTGTTTCTTACATTGGCTATTTTTATTGTATTGTATTTTAAAGGGAAAATAAAAAAGAAACATTATTATTATGGTATCGGTCTATTGGGCTTTCTTCTTTTTTTGATTACTTTCTTAAGGTCAATAGCTGATACTGAATTAGGAAAAGAGAGCAGTTTGTCTAATACAATATCTATTTATCTTTTTGCCGGCATGCCTGCTTTTGATACCATTAGTTCTTTGTATCGTCAAGGTTTTGGAGAAAATACATTTCGTTTTTTTTATGCAGTATTGCATTCAATAGGATTCCCTGTTGAAGTAAAGCCCACAATATTAGAGTATGCAAATGTACCTGTTCTTACTAATGTGTATACTGTAATGTATGGTTTTTTTAGAGATTTTGGCATGATAGGGGTTGCTGCGTTTGGTAGTTTTTATGGTAGTTTTTTTCAATTTTTTTATAAGTTTTCAAAGAAGAATAATCAAATTGCTCAGTTGCTTTTTGCTTATTTATTTTCTATGTTATTGATGCAATTTTTTGGAGAATATTTATTTTCTAATTTATCCACTTTTTTTCAAATGTTTATTTTTTTTTCTATACCTTTTTTTTTAAAATTTAAAATATGACAGTAGATATTCTTTTAGCAACCTACAATGGAGCTAAGTATGTAGAAGCACAGATTCATTCTATTATCTCACAATCTCATAAAGATTGGCGTTTGGTTATACATGATGACGGGTCAAAAGATAATACCGTTACTATAATTAAAAAATTTTCTGCCGTTGATTCAAGAATTATGCTTGTTGATGATGGTGTCAGTTTTGGAAATGCAGGTCAGAATTTTATGTACTTGCTTCAGTTTTCTTCCGCTGATTACATTATGTTTTGTGATCAAGATGATATTTGGTTTGATAATAAATTAGATGTATTATATCAAGAAATTAAAAATAAAGAGTTTCCGTGTGCTGTTTATTGTAATGCGGATGCCTATGATGGGAGTAAAGTAGTTAGTAAAAATATTACCTTATTTCATCGAAGTACTTTGGAGAATAGTCTTTTCCTAAATAGTGGTGTTCAAGGTTGCTCTTTAATGTTTAATAGGAAATTATTAAATTGCTTAAAAGAATTTCCTAATTACGTTTACATGCATGATCACCTTATAACTATTGCATCAGTAACTTTTGGTAAGCTTTTTCATATTGATGATTCTTTGATGTTGTATAGGCAACATGATAGTAATGTAACAGGTAATATTAATAATAGTTTGTTAAGCAGAATGAAACAGTTTTTATTCACTCGAAATTCTGTAATTGATAAGAAACATTATGAGGCTAACTTGTCTTTTTTTGAAAAATATTCTCCAGTTATTTCTCGTAAAAACAAAGAAATCTTCAATGCGTATTTTGCCTATCCAAAAAAGAATCGCTTGGAAAGATTAGGAATCATTTTAAAATATCAATTTGTTATTGGTAATCATTATTCTATATTATTTGTAAAAACATTATTAAGAAAACCAATATAATTATGCTGTTATCTATAGTTACTGCTACATACAATAGAGCGTATTGTTTGTCAAATATATATATTAGTCTTTTAACGAATTCAAGAGCTGATTTTGAGTGGATTATTGTTGATGATGGATCAACAGATGGTACTGAATCTTTAATTCAGGAATGGATTATTGAAAATAAAATAAATATAAGATATGTAAAACAAGTCAATGGAGGAAAAACAAGAGCTATTTTCAGGGGGTTTCAAGAAAATCTTAAAGGTGATTTTACTCTTGTTCTAGATTCAGATGATTTTTTAGAATATTCTCTTCTAAATAAAATTAGAGAAGAACTGTTAAACTTAGATTATAATTGTATTGGTGTTATTGGATTAAAATCTGATTTAAGTGGTAAGCTAATAGGAAGTGAATTTCCATGTAAACAGTCATCGTACATAAATTTATATTACGGAAAAAATTTAGTTTTAGGTGACAAACTTTTTATAATAAAAACGGATTTATATGTAAATAGTTATAGTTTACCATATGATAATGAGAAGTTTATGCCTGATAATGTACCTTATATTAATTTAAATCATTTAGGGTTGTTTAACTGTATGAATATTATATTTTATAGAGGGGATTATTTAAAAGATGGTATGACAGCAAATGTTATGAAAATGGCAATGAATAATATAAAAGGATTTATTTATGAAAAAAAAATTCTTCAAAAACAAAAATTATATTTTAGAATCAAAGTTTTAAATAACGTGAAATTTATTCATTATTCATTAATTGACAGACAGCCCTTTAAGGTAATTGTTAATAATTCGGATAATATTATTTTTACTATTCTTCTATATATACCAACCTTTATACTCACAAAGAAATATAGATTAGAGACATTAAAGTATAAGAATAATATATGAAAATTCTGCAAGTAATCAATAGTCTAGCAATGGGCGGTGCTGAAAAGCTTCTGTTAGAATCAATCCCTAAGTATAAAGAAAATGGTTTAGAGGTCGATTTATTGTTATTAAACGGTATCAGTTATCCTTTTTTGGAAGAGTTAAAAAACTTAAATTGTTGTAATATTTATATATTAGGTAAATTATCTGTATATAACCCGTTACTTATATTTAAAATTATTCCTTACTTAAAGAAGTATAATCTTATTCATGTTCATCTTTTTCCAGCTCAATATTGGGTTGTTCTTGCAAAAATTTTTAGTTTTTCCAGAACTAAACTGATTTTTACTGAGCACAGTACTTCCAATAAAAGAATGCAAAACCTGTTATTTAAGCCTATTGAGAAATTTATATATTTTTTCTATATTAAAATTATTTGTATTACTGATGACGTTAAGAAGATACTTATTTCTCATACTGGTAACAAAGAGTCAAAATTTATAGTAATTTACAATGGTGTAAATATTGATAAATTTAAATCAGCAAAGGTTTTGCCGTTGAGTGAAATACATAATTCTTTGAAGGAAGAGGATTTATTAATTATTCAAGTGGCAGGATTTAGAGAGGAAAAAGATCAAAAAACAGTTATTAGGTCTATGTCATATCTAGAAAAGAATGTTAAATTGCTCCTAGTAGGCGATGGCATTATGAAAAAGGATTGTGAGTTGCTTGTACAAGAAAATATGTTAGAGGAGCGTGTTTTATTCCTTGGAGCTAGATCTGACGTTGCGAATTTATTAAAATCAGTTGACATTTCTGTAGTTAGTTCTCATTGGGAGGGCTTTGGCTTAGTTGCAGTAGAGGGTATGGCTTCAGGAATACCTGTTGTTGCATCTAACGTCAGAGGCCTATCGAAGGTAGTTGATGGAGCCGGTGTATTATTTAGTAAGGGTGATCATCGGCAATTAACTAAGTGTATAAATAGTTTACTTGAAAATAAGGAAAATTATAATGAAATTGTTGAAAAAGGATTTGAACGCGCTAAAAAATACGACATTAATATAATGGTTGAAAAGACAATTAGTTTATATATGAAATATGTTTAAACCTAAGATTATAAGAACATCTACAGTAGCATTATCTCTGAATGTATTATTGAAGGGGCAATTATCTTTTTTAAATAAGTATTATGAAGTTATAGCTGTTTCAGGTGTGGATGAAAATTTAGAAGAAGTAGCTACGAGAGAAATGGTTAAAATATCTGATGTTAAAATGCATCGTACTATAAAACCGTTTAGTGATTTATGCTCTTTGTATAATCTTTATCGTCTCTTTCGTAAAGAAAAACCAATGATTGTTCACTCTATTACCCCTAAGGCAGGATTACTAAGTATGGTTGCTGCTAAACTTGCAGGTGTTCCTATTCGAATGCACACTTTTACAGGGTTGATTTTCCCTTCCAAAGGAGGGCTGATGAAAATTCTACTAATTAAGATGGATCAATTCCTTTGCCTTTGTGCTACGAATATATACCCAGAGGGTAAGGGTGTGGAAAAAGATTTAAAGTTATACAATATCACTCGCAAACCACTCAAAGTTTTAGCGAATGGAAATGTTAATGGTATCGATTCAAATTTTTATTCTCCTGAACATATAAATAGTAATCAAGATAATGAATTACGAAAATCTCTAAGTATTAAGGAGAATGATTTTGTCTATATTTTTGTAGGAAGGTTAGTAAAAGATAAAGGAATTAATGAATTAGTAAATGCTTTTTCGAAAGTCCCACTGGAAAATATAAAATTACTACTTGTAGGAGACGAAGAGAAAGATTTAGATCCTTTAAATGATTTTACTGTTGAGCAAATCAAAAACCACAGCAATATTATTGCTGTGGGCTTTCAAAAGGATGTTCGCCCCTACTTTAATATTAGTCATGCTTTAGTATTTCCAAGCTATCGAGAAGGGTTTCCCAATGTAGTCTTACAGGCAGGTGCTATGGGATTGCCCTGTATAGTGTCAAATATAAGTGGGTGTAATGAAATAATTATGGAGGGTATTAATGGTGCTATTATTCCTGTGAAAGACGAAGAGGCTATTTTAAATAAAATGATAGAATTTCAGGCAGATATAAAATATTATAATGCATTGAAAAATAATGCTAGAGAGATGGTTTTGTCTAGGTATGAACAAACATACGTGTGGGAATCTATATTAAACGAGTATAAACAGTTGATTAATGATGTATAAAATTGTTTTTAAAAGACTTATGGATTTTGTCGCTGCATTAATTGGTTTAATAGTTTTAAGTCCAGTTTTAGTTATAGTTTTAATTAGTCTGTATTTTGCAAATCAAGGGAAACCATTTTTCTTTCAGCTACGTCCGGGTCTTAATGGAGTTATTTTTAAAATTATTAAGTTTAGAACAATGAATGAGAAGAAAGATGCTTCGGGCAATCTTTTATCTGATGCCGAAAGACTTACAAGAATAGGTGCATTTGTACGAAAAACATCCCTTGATGAAATTCCACAACTGATAAATGTTTTAAAAGGCGATATGAGCTTAATAGGTCCTAGACCTTTATTACCGCAATATCTTTCATTATATAATGATTTTCAAAGTAGAAGGCACGAAGTAAAACCAGGAATTACAGGATGGGCACAAGTGAATGGCAGAAATGCTATTTCCTGGCAAAAAAAATTTGAATATGATGTGTGGTATGTTGATAATTTATCAATAGCAATAGATATGAAGATTTTTCTCATGACTATTAAAAAAGTATTTGTTAGTGAAGGTATAAACATGCAGGGGCAGGTAACTACCGAAGCATTTAAAGGAAATTAAAATGTACTTATTTGGAGGAAGCGGACACTGCAAAGTTATTATTGACATTATAAAAAAAAATAATTTATATGAGATTACGTCAATAATTGACGATAATCCCGTTTTGGATAAAATTTGTGGAATTGACATTGTTAGAAGGGTGAAATTTAATGAAGATGATTCACTTTTTATTTCAATAGGCGATAATAAGATAAGAAAAAAAATAAGTAATAAGTACACTAATGTTAATTATCCAATATTGATTCATTCTAATGCAGTCATAGGAATTAATGTTAGTATAGCTCGTGGTACGGTTATAATGGCTGGAGCTATTGTTAATTCAGATACAAGAATTGGTAAACAATGTATTATTAATACTAGTGCTGTCGTAGAACATGATAATATAATAGAAGACTTCGTCCATATATCTCCTAATGCTACTCTTGCAGGGAATGTAAGTGTTGGTGAAGGTACTCAAATAGGAATTGGAGCTTGTGTAATTCAAGGTTTGAAAATTGGCAAATGGTGTACAATTGGAGCCGGATCTGTCGTCCTGAAAGATGTACCCGACTTTGCTGTTGTAGTAGGAAATCCTAGTAAAATAATAAAATATAATAAAGAACATGAATAACTCAAAAATATGGCTTTCATCTCCACACATGGGAGGAAATGAACAAAAATTTGTACAAGAAGCTTTCGATACTAATTGGGTTGCACCTTTAGGACCTAATGTGAATGGTTTAGAAAATGATTTAGAAAATTATCTAGGTAGTGAAAGCTATGTTGGTGCTTTAAGTTCAGGAACTGCAGCGATACATTTAGGTTTGATTTTATTGGGTGTTAAAGCTGGCGATGAAGTAATTTGTCAAAGTATGACATTTTCAGCATCAGCAAATCCAATTTTATATTTAGGGGCAACGCCTGTTTTCATAGATAGTGAATCAGATACTTGGAATCTTTGTCCAATTGCCTTGGAAGAAGCAATTGTAGACAGAATTGCAAAGGGGAAAACACCCAAGGCAATAGTCGCAGTCCATTTATATGGTGTGCCATACAAAGTAGATGAAATTAATACTATTGCTAAAAAATACAATATTCCTGTACTCGAGGACAGTGCAGAAGCTTTAGGAAGTTCCTATAAAGGACAAAAGTGCGGTACTCTTGGTGATATAGGTGTATTGTCATTTAATGGTAATAAGATTATAACAACATCTGGAGGTGGGGCGATAGTCACAAAAAGCAAAGAATTAAAGGATAGAGCTGTTTTTTTTGCAACTCAATCTCGAGATGACGCACCTCATTATCAGCATAGCGAAATAGGATATAATTATCGAATGAGTAATATTTGCGCGGGTATTGGTCGTGGTCAAATGGAAGTGTTAGATAAGCACATAGCTTTACGTAGAGAAATGAATTCCTTTTATATTGATTTATTTAAAGATATTCATTTTGTGAAAGTTTTTCAAACTGATGAAGAGATTTCTTTTTCTAATTATTGGTTGAGTGCTATTGAAATAGTTCCCAATAATGAGTATGGGATTACGAGTGAAAGTCTTCGATTAGCGCTTGACGCTGCTAATATCGAATCTCGTCCGTTATGGAAGCCGATGCATTTGCAACCTATATTTTCCAATTATCCTTATTACGGATCTGACGTTAGTCAAAGATTGTTTGAAAATGGATTGTGTTTGCCGTCAGGTTCAAATTTATCTGATGAGGATAAAATAAGAATTAAAAAAGCTATAGTTAGATTTTTTGAAGAAAGATAAATTATCAGTATTTAAGAAATAAAATATCTCCTAGCTGATATGAAGTAAATGATAAATATTATACCAAGCTGAAATTGAATAACTTTATGTCCCAAGAACCGAATTTTTATGTATGTTTATTTTAGCTGCTGTAGCATATGCTCTTTCGATATTTATTGACGTTGCCGCATATCATTTTAAATATTATATACAGGATAATAAAAACACAAGACATCTGTTGTCTTTAATAAATATTTTTCAGTATTGCTCTCGTGGATTTATTTTGATATTTATACCGATTATGGCCTTTGTAACCGAATCTGTTAAAGATAAAAATGAAATATGGTTAATAACAATATTAGCACATTTTTCAGTAATAATAGTGTTATTGCCTCTTTATTCACATCAGTTTACGTTTGCTTTCTCTAAATTTGTGATTACAAAGTTAAATTTCTTTTTTGGTAAATCTAAGCCCATTAATTTGAAGCTAATTAATCGGCAGCCTATAGGGTTTAAGTTAACCGTTAGAAATTGTATTTTGTTTGTTACAAATTATATCGCAGGTTTTTTGTTTTCATTCAGTATTACTTTTTTGTATTATATAAGTTTTTCTTTTCCTCAGAAAGCCTTGACGCTTAGTTCGATGACGCAGGTTATCAACATGTTTGGATCTATTATTTTGATTATTTTCATTGATCCCAGAATTATGGGGGCAATAGATGATGGAGAAGGATTTGCAGAAATTAAGATATTGACAACTAGTCGAATTTTGGTACATATCACTTTATTTATTATTCTACTTTTATTAAAATGATATTTATTATTACTTTATTAACTTTTTTGTTTTACTACTTTGCAAGTTTGGCAGTTGATAAGCCGCGGAAACAACAGATATTTATTTTGTGTTTTATTAGTTCTTCAGTTGTTTTAAGAGATATAATAAATATTACTTTAAATAATGATTATTATTTATATTACAATTTTAAAATATTTCATAAGCCAGATGGCTTTCTCTCCTTTTTGATAAATGAACCTTATCTCTACTGCATTTATTCGATATTTAATAACTTTTTTGAATTAAAATCAGATGTCTTTTTAGCTATGTATTGGTTTAATTTTTTAATTAACACATCTTTTTTTATTTGGATATTGACAAGAAGAGATGTTGAAGTATTTAAAAAAATGATCCTATTTGTTCTTTATTATTTTGTTCTGGGATTTGTAGTGCTTAGAAATGGTCCAAGCTATATTTTATTTTCACTTTTTTTTTATTATACCTTTAGAGATTTCAAATTTAAATGGGTTTTATTGACTCCATTTATGCATATAAGTTCATGTGTGATACTCGTGACTTATTTTTATAGGAATAAATGGTATTATATAGTAACAATGCTTACACCCATAATACTAATTTTTCTTTTTTTCCTTTTCAGTAAGTTCTTACATTCCTTACCAGCTTTTGAATCTATTTTATTTAAAATTAACTATTATTCAAAAGGAATGAAGGCTATTGGTTTAGCACATAAAGTTTTCTTTATTTTTGTTTGTTGCTTGTTTTTGACAGGGGTTTTTTTGTATAAAGAAAGAATGAATCATCCCATACTTGTGACGACTATGCTTGTTTATACACTTTCATTTTTTATAAACCCTTCAGTAGCTCATCGTTTTTCGCCATATATACTTTTTGCATTACTATTAGCTCCATTTTCCTTTGCAAAAGGTAATGGCAAGGTGATAATAGTAAATCATTTGACTGTATTGTTATTTCCTGTGTTTTTATATTCACTTTTTTTAGCTCATAAAAATAGTTTATTTCTAGAATGGTTCAGTTAAATAATTTGGTTTCAAAATTTATCAATAAAAATTAAAATAATAATATGAACATAGAACAAACACCAATAAAAGACTTAGTAGTAATTACACCAGTTGTTTTTGAAGATGAAAGAGGCTATTTTATGGAATCTTATAATGAAAATAAATTAAAAGATTTAGGAGTAAATATAGATTTCGTACAAGACAATCAATCTTTTTCAAAAAGAGGAACGCTAAGAGGACTACATTATCAGAATCCTCCATTTGCTCAAACTAAATTAATTAGAGTATTGGAAGGAGAAATAATTGATGTTGCAGTAGATTTAAGAAAAGATTCCCCTACATTTGGTCAGTCTTTCAGTGTTAAGCTAACGTCTGAAAATAAAAAACAATTATTAGTGCCACAAGGTTTTGCTCATGGCTTCTCTGTAGTAAGTGAAACAGCATTGGTAATGTACAAATGTGATCAATATTATAATAAAGCCAGTGAAGGCGGAATTCGATTTGATGATGCTGAATTAAACATCGACTGGGGAATAGATTTGAAAGATGCAATTGTATCAGACAAAGATTTAGTTTTGCCAGATTTTAAAAATTGTAATAGCGAATTTTAATGCAAAAAATAGTAATCACTGGAGGAAATGGTCAATTAGGATCGGAATTAAAAGTTCTATCTAAACTATATTCACAATTTGACTGGGTTTTTACCGATTGGCAAGAACTAGACTTGTGTAATTTGGATGCTTTAGAAAAAAGTATTTCATCAATTAATCCTCAAATAATAATCAATTGTGCTGCACATACAGCGGTTGATAAAGCAGAATCTGAGGTTGAATTGTCGGATATACTTAATCATCAGTCCGTTGCGATCATGGCTAAATGGAGTTTTCAAAACAACTGTAAATTTCTTCATGTTTCAACAGATTATGTTTTCGATGGTAATTCTTCGATAGCATTAACCGAAGAAGCAGCAACGAATCCGATCAATGTATACGGGGTGACGAAATTAGCGGGAGAAAAAGCATGTTTAAAAAATAATCCTGATGCTATTATTATCAGAACATCATGGGTATACTCAAGTTTTGGAAATAATTTTGTGAAAACAATGTCACGCTTAATGCAAGAAAGAGATACGCTAAGTGTAGTAAACGATCAAATTGGGAGTCCAACATATGCTGCAGATTTGGCGGCTGCAATTATGACTATTATCGCGGGTACGAAATGGGAAGCTGGAATTTTTAATTTTTCAAATGAAGGCGAAATTAGTTGGTATCAATTTGCCTTGGCGATACAAGAAATCGGGAAATTTGACTGTGATGTAAGCGGAATACCGGGATCAAATTACCCAACACCTGCTAAAAGGCCTAGCTTTTCTTTATTGGATAAATCAAAAATTAAAACTACGTACGCTGTTTTAGTTCCTGATTATAAAGTGAGTTTAGCAAAATGCATGGCTATCTTAGAAAGTTAGAAGTTATTTAAGTACTTATTTATAGCAGTAAAAATATATTCATTATTTTTTAATGTAAAAACAAAATACTATGAAAGGAATTATATTAGCAGGAGGTTCAGGAACTCGATTGCATCCTTTAACACTTGCCATGAGCAAGCAAATGATGCCAGTTTATGATAAACCAATGATTTATTATCCACTTTCGACTTTAATGTCGGCTGGGATTAATGAAGTTTTAATTATTTCAACGCCACATGATTTACCAAATTTCAAGAAACTATTGGGAGATGGAAGTGCATTAGGATGCAAGTTTACTTATGCTGAGCAAGCCATACCAAATGGTTTAGCGCAAGCATTTGTAATTGGTGAGGATTTTATTGGTAAAGATAGTGTTGCTCTAGTCTTAGGAGATAATATTTTCTTTGGCTCAAATATGAAAGAGTTACTTCAAGCCAATAATAATCCAGAAGGTGGTGTAGTATTTGCTTACCATGTTTCGGATCCAGAACGTTATGGTGTTGTAGAGTTTGATAAAGATTTCACAGCAATGTCGATAGAAGAGAAACCTTTAAATCCAAAATCCAATTATGCAGTTCCGGGACTTTATTTCTACGATAATTCAGTAGTTGAAATAGCAAAAAATATTCAACCATCTGCACGAGGAGAATATGAAATTACAGATGTGAATAAGGTCTATTTGGAACAAGGGAAATTAAAGGTAGGTATCTTGAGTAGAGGAACCGCATGGTTGGATACGGGTACTTTTAATAGCCTTATGCAAGCTGGACAATTTGTTCAAGTTATAGAAGAAAGACAAGGACTTAAAATTGGTTGTATAGAAGAAATTGCTTGGCGCCAGGGATTCATCTCTGGTCAACAATTGCGTGATCTTGCCTTACCACTTGTTAAATCAGGATATGGAGAGTACTTGATAAGTCTTCTAAAACACAATTAGGGAGATGATTTTTCTGGGTAGTTGTTGAATAATAAGATAAGGTATTTCATTCTAATTATTGGAATTACTCCCTATAATTGATCAAATTGGTTAACTTAGTAAGTATTTAGTTAATTTTGATGCGTATATAATAATTAAATTAATAATTGATGAAAAAGTATTCAAGTTTAGAAAAAAAAATTACTAAACTTAGTCAGAGATTACATTTTGATAATTTAAGTTATCTACCAAGATGGATAATTGTAATTATCGATTTTGTGGTGCTTGTTGGTGCCTTTTTTATGACCTTTTTATTATTTAAAGGTATGGGATTGGATTATGTGAAAATGGATTCGATATTTCTATATTTCGGAACATTTCTATTAGTCAATCTTTTTTTCTTTTGGTTATTTAGAACGTATTCAGGAATTATAAGGCATTCATCTTATATTGATGCTGTAAAACTTTTGTTCTCACAGACTTCATTACTTATCGTTTTTATGTCATTTAATTATACACATTTGTTAATATATGGATATAAAGCATTTTTGAATACCTCCTTGTTTATCAACGTAGTGATCTCATTTTGTGGACTTTTTTTGTACAGAGTAATAGTGAAGCAAACGTTCGAATTATACTTTACTCATCAGAATAAAGATGGACTGACTAAAGCCATTATTTTTGGTGCAGATGCAAATGCAATATCAGTAGCTAATGCTTTGAAATTAGAATCTCCTTTACGTTTTAAAATTGTTGGTTTTATAGATAAAAATAAACAAAACGGAACCAAGCGAATTCTAGATTTACCGATTTTTGCTCAAAAGAAAAAAATTCCAACGGTATTGCGCAGTCAAGGCGCGCAAGGTTTAATTATCGCCGATAAAAGTTTGTCAAAACAAGAACAGATGACTATCGTGGATCAATGTTTAGAATACAATTTAAAAGTATTTACGGTCCCCGCAATTTCGGATTGGGAAAACCAAAAAGAAATTTCGAGAAAAGTGAAGAAAATTCAAATCGAAGATTTATTAAATAGAAACCCAATCGTACTTGATAACAGATTAATTTCTAGTCAATTAAAAGATAAGAATGTTTTAATCACTGGTGCAGCAGGTTCAATCGGTAGTGAGATTGCACGTCAGGTATTGGGGTTCTCTCCCAAGCGATTAATTATTTTGGACCAAGCAGAGACACCTTTACACAATTTAAATTTAGAAATTGAAATTTTAAAACCAAAATCTAAAATTAAATCGGTTATTGCAGATATTAGAAACAAAAAAAGTATAACCGCTGTTTTTGAAAAGTACAGCCCTCACGTTGTATTTCATGCTGCTGCGTACAAGCACGTTCCGTTGATGGAGAGCAATCCGAATCAGGCAATACAAACAAATGTGGAAGGAACTAAAAACTTAGCAGATCTTTCTTGTCAATTTGGAGTTCAGAAATTTGTTATGATTTCCACAGATAAGGCTGTCAACCCTAGCAATGTAATGGGGGCAAGTAAACGTATTGCAGAGAAATATGTGCAATCGTTACATTTGAAAAATCTAAGCTTGGGAGAAAGTACGACCAAATTTATTACTACTCGTTTTGGAAATGTTTTGGGTTCGAATGGATCTGTAGTACCACTTTTCACAAAACAAATTGCCGAAGGTGGCCCAATAACTATTACTCACCGAGATATCATCCGATATTTTATGACTATTCCTGAAGCCTGTCAATTGGTATTAGAAGCGGGTGCAATGGGGAATGGTGGCGAAATCTACATTTTTGATATGGGTAAACCGGTTAAAATTATTGATTTGGCGTACAAAATGATAAAATTAGCAGGATTCATACCAGACAAAGATATCGAAGTCAGGGAAATTGGACTTCGACCAGGAGAAAAACTATACGAAGAGTTGTTAAACGATACTGCAAAAACATTACCTACTTATCATGAAAAGATCATGATTGCAGAAGAAATTCAAGAAGAGTACGAAAATTTACATGTTTCAATTAATTGTTTGATCGATACTTCAAAAATATCAACTAAAGAAGAGATTGTAAGGATGATGAAACAAATCGTACCTGAATTCAAAAGTATGAATTCAGATTATGAACTGTTGGATATTAAAAATTAATAGTTTTAAATGTGACTGTAATTACACCTTACTTTAAATGAAACAATTAGTCAAAAAAGTTTATTGGAATTAATTTCAATAAACTTTTTTTGTTAATGGGGTATATTTTTAAGACTCTAGAATTCGAAAGTATTTTGGATAAGGTAATTCAACTTAAAAAAAAAACGGAACCTTTAGTTTGGTTCAGATATTTTAGATTGTAATTACTAACTAAATTTGCTGTTCTACTCAAGAAGTACAAAATGAAAATTGTGGTGATGTAGTTCAAAATGCCAATCAAATTCTAGTTATTCAAATGCAAAGAAGTTGTTATTGATGATTATTTCTTTTAGAGGACTAAGATCTTTTATTTTTACCCTTTCATTAAATGATTCGACGTGATTAGTATGATGCACATCAGATCCAACAAAATCGTACAATCCTCCTTGCAATAGTTCTTCGGCTACATTGGCTACTTGCTTACCATAATATCCTGTTACAGCCAAAAGATTTAATTGAAATTTACAACCAGCTTTTTTTAGTTTTCGATATTCGGCGGTATTGGTATGATAAAATAAATACCGCTCAGGATGTGCCAAAACCGGAATATATCCAGCTACTTGCAAATCAAATAGAATACTATACAATTGAATAGGAGCATTTATATAGGACATCTCAACTAATACATACTTATCTTTTAATGTTAGTAAGTTTTGATCTTGTACTAGGTGGGTGAAATTATCATCCATGAAATATTCGGCTGCTGCTTTGAAGGGTAATTCAAACTGATGCGCTTGCAATGCTGCGACAGTATTGTTTTTAGTAGTTATTATTTGCTCACTCGTATTTTCCCAGACATGTTGAATAATGTGCGGAGTGGTAATAAATTGTGAGAATCCTATTGTTCTTAAGGCTGCGGTCATTGCCAGAGTATTCTCGATTGAGGTAGATCCATCATCTAAACTTGGTAAGAGGTGAGAGTGAATATCGATATAATTGTCTGGAATTAAATCTTTTAAGGTAGGTTTTTTTTTCGAAAAGAAAAGCATGAGGTCTTTTTTATATTACAGTACAAAGTACGTTATTTTTCAGCAATACTTAAGGTATTCGACTGTTATTCCTTTAAAGAAATAAGTATATTTGTATGTGACAAGCAAAATCACATTCACTCTGTAGCGCTATTAGCATGCAATTTGAATAATTAATCTAGTTAATGAATCCTAAAGAAAATAATACCAGCCCTTGGTTGTTTGAGATCAAGCCCAAGAGTAGCTTTTTTACCTTAAACCTGAAAGAAATTTGGCAATACCGTGATCTACTTTACTTATTTGTACGTCGTGATGTTGTAACAGTTTACAAACAAACCATTCTGGGGCCGCTTTGGTATTTGATTCAGCCTTTATTTACCTCGGTAACTTTTACAATTGTTTTTAATAATCTAGCTGGCATAAGTACGGGGGCTGTGCCTTCTTTTTTGTTTAATTTGGGCAGTATTACAATTTGGAATTACTTTTCGTCTTGTCTTACAGGAACCTCAAATACGTTTGCGACAAATGCAGGGATTTTCGGAAAGGTTTATTTTCCAAGAATAATTGCGCCTTTGACAACTGTCATTTCAAATTTAGCACGATTCGTCATTCAATTGTTGATATTTTTTGGTTTTTTCATTTATTTTTATTGGAAAGGAGCCCAAATTAGTTTTAACCAATGGTCTATTTTACTACCGATTGTAATTATAGTAATGGGAGTTTTGGGATTGGGATTAGGAATGATAATCTCATCAATGGTAACAAAATATCGAGACTTGAACTATTTAATTACTTTTGGGATTCAGCTATTAATGTATGTATCGGGGGTTTTTTATCCCATGAGTTTAATTCAATCTAAAATGCCAGAGTATGCATGGATAATACAATACAATCCTGTTGCGTACATAATTGAAACTTCACGATATATGTTGATGAGCGTTGGAGAATTACCCTTGTTAGGTATGGTTTACACAACAGTTGTAACGATTGTTGTTTTTCTAGTTGGAATACTACTTTTTAATAGAACAGAAAAGAATTTTATAGATACTATTTAAGTTTTCTTTGGATTGATTAAGATAAGTTTATTAATCGCAATTGCTAGTAGAGTAAGTCAAGAACCTTATTTTACGTAAAAGGGATAATGCTTATGGAATATAACTATTTGTCCAATAATTTCCACTGACGGTCAGAGCTGTCAAAGAGTTTGATTAGCATACATGAGATAATAAAAAACTAGATGGAGTGAGGAGGGATTAAGTAACAAAAGATGTCATAGTCTATCTAATACTTCACTTTAATAATGAAAAAAATACTCTTTTAAATAAAAGGAGATGAATTGATAAAATGAAAGACATAATTTTAAAAGTCGAGAATATTTCCAAACAATATCGTCTAGGCCTTGTGGGTACTGGTAGCTTAATGCATGACATTAATCGCTGGTGGTACAAAATACGCGGTAAAGAAGATCCATATTTGAAAATTGGAGAAGTCAATGATCGCGCTTCCAAAGGGCAAAGTGATTATGTATGGGCTCTGAAAGATATCAATTTTGAAGTAAGTCGTGGCGAAATAGTTGGGATTATTGGGAAGAATGGTGCCGGAAAATCTACTCTTTTAAAGTTGTTATCACGTGTTACTGCACCCACTACTGGAAGTATAAAATTTGGAGGAAGAGTAGCTTCTTTACTTGAAGTGGGTACGGGTTTCAATGGTGAAATGACAGGTAAAGAGAATATCTATCTCAACGGTGCCATTCTAGGAATGACTAAAAAAGAAATAACTTCAAAGCTGGACGAAATTATAGAATTCTCAGGCTGCGAGCGGTATATTGATACACCTGTAAAACGATACAGTAGCGGAATGTACGTGCGATTGGCCTTTGCAGTAGCTGCTTTTTTGGAACCTGAAATTCTAATTGTAGATGAGGTTTTAGCCGTTGGTGATGCCGAATTTCAGAAGAAAGCTATTGGAAAGATGCAGGATATCTCTAAGCAAGGTGGAAGGACTGTTTTGTTTGTCAGTCATAATATGGCGGCGGTAAAGCAACTCTGCAATCGAGGTATTATATTAGAGCAGGGTAAAGTAATTTTTGACGGGGGAATTGACCAGACTTTAGAAAAATACCTAAAAGCAAATCTCAATGATCTCAATGATAATTTTTATGGTAACGGAATAATTAAAAGGGCATCTTTAAAATTTTGCGGGGAGAAACTGTTTTACAATACAACTTTTAAATTAGAGGTGTTTTTTGAGTCAAATGTTTTAATAACTAATCCGATTTTAGGAATAGTGATAAAGGACTTAGATGATGTACCTTTAATAGGCGTAAATAATAGACATTATCTATTTCACAAATTAATTAAAGAGTCAATATATAGTGGAGAAATTACCGTTGAAATAGATAAGTTAAAATTATTTCCAGGTGTTTATAAGCTAGATTTGTTTTTGGGAGACTCAACCACTGATTTAGAAGTGCAAACAGATGTTATACAGTTTGAAGTAGTTGAAGATTTTCAAGAAGAAATTATCAATACATTAAATTTTAAAATTAATAAAATTTTTCATCCTAACGTCAAATGGGAGTGCAAAACTATAATAATCAAAATAGAGGAATGAAGTTAATTAGTAAGCGTATTCTAAGAATATTTAAAAGAGTTTTGCTCAGATTTCGCAACTCGGAAAATTTGTATTATGAGAACTTATTTATTACAAATCCAAAATGGAATTCAAAGGCACCAAATGATGAAGAATATAAAAGGTGGTTAATAATTCAGTCTTTTGTTGAACAGACATATTATGAGCAAGAAAATCTACAAATTCTAGACATAGGATGTGGAAGAGGATGGTTGTCAAATTTACTTACTAAATACGGTAATGTTACCGGTGTAGAGCCTGTTAGGTCTGTTGTTGGTCATGCAAAAAAGATGTTTCCTCATTTAAATTTTATTTGTGGAACAACAAAGACCATTTTGAAAAAACAACAAAATAAGTTTGATTTAATTATCGCTTCGGAAGTAATTGAACATATATCAGATAATAAAAAAAAGGAATTTGTTCAGGAAATAGCTATGCTTTTGAAAGATAAAGGATATTTAATTATTACTACTCCCAGAAAAGAGGTGGAACAATTATGGAATTCTTATTCTAGTCAAGACCAACCAATTGAAGATTGGATTGGAGAAAAAGAATTAGTTGAATTAATTTCGGCCGAAAATTTCACTACACTAAAACTAGAAAGATTTTCAATAGCTCCTATTGAAGGCGCTGCAGAAATACTAATTTATCAACTATGGTTATTTCAGAAAAAATAAATAGTAGTTTTATGATCTCCATAATAGTTCCATGTTACAATCAAGCGCAGTATTTACCTGAAGCTTTGCAATCGGTTTTAAATCAAACCTGGCAGCATTGGGAATGTATAATCGTAAATGACGGTAGTCCTGATCAAACTGAAGAAGTTGCAAAAGAATGGATTGCCAAAGACTCTAGATTTAAGTACCTTGCCAAAGAAAACGGTGGGTTGAGTAGCGCTCGGAACAGTGGCTTGGATATGGCAATGGGAGAGTATATTCAATTTTTAGATGCAGATGATTGTTTACATGAATCAAAATTTGAAAAGTCATTGGAGTTCTGTGAACAGTTAAATTTAGATTTGATTATTTCCAATTATGTGTCATTCACCAAAGATATAAGTAAAACAAATCCACCTCGTTTTAACCTACAAGAGTCTTATTTTAATTATGAGAAAATTGTCTTTGAATGGGATTTTGAATTCGCAATACCAATACATTGTGCTATTTTCAAAGCAAAATATTTTAAGGGATTTAGATTTCCAATTCATTTAAAAGCAAAAGAAGATTGGATAATGTGGATTTCAATTTTTAAACAAAATCCAAATACGGGTTTTATTAATAAACCGTTCGCATTGTATAGAGATCATTTAAGTAGTATGACAAGAGATAGACAAACAATGCAATCTAATTATGTTAATGCATTACTATATTTGAAAATTATTTTGAATGATAATGATTTCAATAAATTATTGACCTTGATATTGACGAATCTATATTCTAAAATTGAAATAGCTGAGTCAAATTTTTTAAAAATTAAGAAGTCTAAAACTTACCAATGGGGTTCCAAAATAAGGAATGTGGGGAATATATTAAAAGTTGAAAATTGGTTTCAGTCCAATCCTCAAAAATAAATTGGAATGAAAAAAGTTTTTGTAATAATAGTAACATATAACGGAATGAAATGGTTACCAGAATGTTTAGCATCTTTGGTAACTAGTACTGTTCCTGTGACGATTCTTGTTATAGATAATAATAGTACGGATGGCAGTGCATCGTATATTGAAGAAAATTATAATGATGTTATCCTTTTTAAAGAAAAGGTCAATTTAGGTTTTGGAAAAGCGAACAACATTGGCTTGGCTTATGCTTTGGGACAAAATGCTGATTATGTATTTTTATTGAATCAAGATGCATTTGTAGAGCCAGAAACCATCCAGAATTTAATTAACGTAGCTTGTGAGCACCAGGATTATGGGATCATTAGCCCTGTGCAACTTGAGTATTCTGGAAACGCATTAGAAATGTATTTTTATAAGTTTATGGCATGTACTGCGACTAGAAATTTTTATTCAGATTTTGTTTTGTCCAAATCTTTAAAAGCTATATACGAAGTTCCTTTTATTCAAGCAGCAGCTTGGCTTTTGCCAATAAGTACATTGAGAAAAATTGGAGGATTTGATCCAATATTTTTCCATTATGGAGAGGATGATAATTATTGCCAAAGAGTACTATTTCATAATTTAAAAATTGGTGTAGTTCCTAATGTTTATATTAGGCATGATAGTAACATGACACCAAAACCCATGGTTCCGCTGTTCTCAGATTTGTATTTTTTAAATTATGAAAAACAATTGTATATTAAATATGGAGATTTGAATTGTGATTTTTCTGTAAGTAATATTAAAATAGAAAAAAATAAAATTTTTAAATTACTAATTTTTGGTTGTTTAAGCTTTAATTCGCAAAAAATAAAAGGCGCTTTTAAACAGTTAACACTTTTAAAAGAATGCAATAAGAGAATTAGAATTAGTAGAAAGACTAATGAAATTATAAATGCACATTACATCAGTTAAAACATTTTTTGAAATTACAATAAATGAGTTGCTGAATTGATAAATTGAAAAGAACTATATACAAATGAATACAAAAAGCAATGTTACGGTTGTTATTCCTTGTTACAATGATGGGAAATATATAGCGGAAGCCTTGCAGTCTATCTACAATCAAACCCTCTTGCCAGAGAAAATTATCATTGTAGATGATGGTTCCGGTATGGAAACACAAAAAATGTTAGCAAAGATAAATCACCCATTACTTCAAATTATTCGTCAAGAAAACCAAGGAGTTAGTGTGGCAAGAAACAGCGCAATTGCAATTGCCCAGACTGATTTTATTGTCAATCTAGATGCCGATGATTATTACGAATCGACTTTTATAGAAAAAGCAGTAGCAATATTGGATGGTGATAGTAAAATTGGCATGGTAAGCAGTTTTTGTCGAGCTTTTATAAATAGTAAAACTCTTGAAATAATAAAACCATTAGGAGGAACTGTAACGGACTTTATTGTTGTCAATAATGGTAGGGCGAGTGCCATGTTTAGAAAAAGCTGTTGGGAAAAAGTTGGAGGTTTCGATGAAAAGATGATAAGTGGCTATGAAGATTGGGAGTTTTGGATAGCAGTAACCAAAAATAGTTGGTCTATGAGTATCATACCAGAAGTACTGTCACATTATAGAATTAAGAAAAGTTCGAGAGATCGTACGGCAATAATAAATCATGATTTTGAATTGAGAAATTATATATTTAACAAGCACAGAGATGTGTATATATCAAATTTTGAGTTTTATTGTGGTGAGTTGTTAAGACAAAATTCATTATTACGTATTAGCTTGAAAAATGCTAAAGAATCAAAAGAGTACGTTTTGGGCAAAAAGCTTTTGGCACCAATACGGTTTTTTAAAAAAATAGTATTCAAATGAATCCTTTAGTATCCATTATAGTTCCATGTTATAATCAAGCACATTTTTTGGATGAAGCCTTGCAATCAGTTTTAGAGCAAACTTATCCTAATTGGGAGTGTATTATAGTAAACGATGGTAGTCCCGACCATACTGAAAAAGTAGCAAAACAGTGGACAAAGAAAGATACACGTTTTGTTTATTTGTTCAAAGAAAACGGTGGTTTGTCTAGTGCTCGCAATGGGGGAGTTATAATTAGTAAAGGCGAATTTATTTTGCCTCTAGATTCAGATGATGTTTTGGATCCATCCTATTTGACAAAGCTTGTGCCAGTATTAAAAAAAGACTCCACATTGGGTATCGCATCCTGTTATAGTAATTTTTTTTATGGAACCAAAAAAAATATTATTTTTCAGATGAAGCCAAAAGGATTTGAAAATCTTTATTTACTCTATGTAAACCAATTAATTGCAACATCATTATATAGAAAAGAGTGTTGGGAGCAATCTGGTGGTTATGACGAAAATATGAAAAAGGGATTTGAAGACTGGGACTTTTGGTTGAATGTGACCAAAAAAGGATGGAAATATATTATCATTCCTGAATTTTTGTTTTATTATAGAAAAGCACAAAGTTCAATGTTGACTAATACTATTAAAAATCACACCGAAGAGGTAAAACAGTATATTTTTACAAAACATAAAGAGTTGTACATTCAAGATTTTAATAATTGTATGGAAGTCTTATTTTATGAGTTGAGAGTACAACGCGAAGGACATCAAAAATTCAAAAATTCCTTAGAATACAAATTAGGGAAGTTAATTTTGAATCCTTATCGATGGTGCTGTAAATGGTTTACAAAAATAAAAACATCACCATGATTTCAGTAGTTATTCGTAACAAAAATCAAGCAAAAGCTTTGTCCTTCTTGCTGAAAAACCTAACAGAACGTTACTCCAGTGATTTCAATGAAATTATTGTAATAGACAATCTATCTACAGATGATAGCCAGGAGATTTCGATACAGTTCGGAGCTAGATTTGTTTCAATTGCAAATTTTAGCTATGGTGGAAGTGCTAATCTAGCTGCTCAAGAAGCTATTGGTCCTATTGTTGTGATTTTTAGTGCTCATTCCTATCCTGTTAGCCATGACTTTTTTACTTTAATTCAAAAAAAATTTGAAGGCAATAGCAATTTAGCTGGATTGCGATGTTTGCATAGTACCAACGATTATCAGAATTATATAAAGGGCATTTCTGCCATAGAAGATCCTAATAAATCGGGATTGATTTTTTCTGGCTCGGCTTTTAATAAAAAAGTGTGGGAGCAACACCAGTTTCGCAATGATGTCGCCACGTTTGAAGACAAGGAATGGAGTAAAAGAGTTATAGAGAATGGTTTTGAAATTGAATTTGTGCCTTCCATTTTTCATTATCAGATAACGAGAACGCCAGAACAAAATTTCTTTAGATTCAAAAATGATGTGGTAGGCAATTACCAATTATGGCATCAGGATGTGACATTGAAAATGATTTTTAAGGGATTAATTGGGTCAACTTTTAGTGCTATTAAAAATGTAATAATTGAGTTGTGTTATAATTTAAAACGATTCTTTTATTTGATTAGATTTGTAAATAATAAACCTAATAGGTTTTAAATTCTTTAATATATGATATTTCTATTTAACCAAATATTTCTTCTTTTTAGTAGAATTGAGAACAAATGCCGCAAGTTTTTTGGCAACCATTCTAAGATTTTATCATCAAAGAAAATTCTCGAAAGGAATTTTAAAACGCAGTCAGAATTTAGTTTTGTTCAAGTGGGGGCAAATGATGGAATTAGTTTTGATTTTTTATATGAATTCCTTATTCGCCGAAATTCTCATGGTTTAGTTATCGAACCAGTAAAGGATTACTATAATGAATTAGTGAAAAATTATTGTAATTATCCAGAAATAATTGCGATAAATATGGCGGTTCATCCGACGGATAAAAAAATAGATGTTTACAAAATAAATCCTAACTCAATATATAAATATCCAGATTGGGTAAAAGGAATCGCTTCTTTAGATCCGGAACATCACAAGAAAACAAATATTGAAAGCGAGGACATAATTCATGAAACAGTTATGGCTGATGCTTTAATGAACATTATTAATGATAATAATTTTATAAATGGGATTGACTATTTTCAAAGTGACACCGAAGGTTTTGATTTAGAGATCTTAAAAATGATTGATTTTACAAAAGTCAAGCCCAAAATAATAAAATTTGAATTTGTTAACTTGAATGATGTTGATAAAAGGAAGGCCAACGATCTATTGATAAATTTTGGATATTATTTGTTTAATGAAAACGGGGACACTGTTGGTGTAAATCTAAATTCAATAAAATTATTTTAATGATCCCAAAAGTGTTGCATTATTGTTGGTTTGGAAAACAAAAGAAAACGCCATTAATTAATTCCTGCATTGCATCATGGAAAAAAATACTTCCAGATTATGAAATTATTGAATGGAATGAGTTAAATTCAGATTTAAGTCATCCATTTGCTGCAGAAGCATATAAGTTAAAGAAATGGGCTTTTGTTTCTGATTTCATTAGACTTAAAATATTATATGAGAATGGTGGGATTTACCTAGATACAGATATGATGATGGTTAAATCTCTAACTGGTTTGTTGTCAGATGCTTGTTTTTTTGGTGCGGAAGATGAAAATTGGATTAGTGCGGGAATAATTGCATGTGTGAAAAAGCATTTTTTTATTGAAGCTTGTTTGGGTATTTATGATACTATTAATTTAGTAGAATCAACTAATTTTTATGAGATATCGATTCCTTTATTAATTACTAAAATATATAGAAAAAAATGTAGTTCTACATTTTTTAAAAACAAAGTAGAAACGAATAATGTTGTAGTTTATCCCATGTCTTATTTTTATCCTTTTCCCAATAGTGCAAAAAATGACGTCAAAAATTATAAAAATTACATAGTAGAAACAACTTATGCTGTTCATTTATGGAATGCATCTTGGGTTGAATATGATGAATTTTATTATTTGAGAAATCGCAAATATTTAAAATCGTTCTCAAAAATTGTTAAAACTTTATTGGTCACCAGGAACTTTAATCTTTATTACTTTAAAAGGATTTATTATAATTTTTTAAAAAGTTTATGAATGAAAAAAACAATAAAATTTCTATATAATTTGTTTGTTGGTTGTTTCCTTTTGTTGGATTTTTATTTTTTTGAACAAAAGAAAATAAAAGAAGCTGAGGTGGTATGTTTTTTTCCTTTTTATCATACTGGTGGTGCTGAAAAAGTGCATTCACAGATTGTTGCATCTTTGAATACAAAAAAATGTGTTGTAGTGTTTACACAAGGTTCTGCTACTTCAAATTTTTTAGAAAGTTTTAAAGCTAATTCAATGGTTATAGAGCTTAATTCGATTGTAAATAAAAGAAATCTATGGGTAAATAGAAAACTAATTAATTTTATCTGCAGTTCAATTAATCAAAGCCGAGCAATTAAAACTATTTTTTCTAGTAATTCACCCTATTTTTATGGTCTATTACCTTTATTAAATAAAGATTTAAAGATTGTAGATTTATACCATTCATTTGCTCAAAATGACAATAGAGAGCAACAATTAATTGATTCCGCAATTAGAATCAATAGAAGGATTGTAATAAATCAAAAGGCGAAAAACGATTTAGTAAGGTATTACGATAAAAATAATTTGGATAATGAACTGACAAACCGAATTGAAGTTATCGAAAATGCCGTTGTAATTCCAGAAATTTTACTCAAGAAAAATAATAAAAATTTGGTCATTGGTTTTGTTGGTCGTTGGTCTGAGGAAAAAAGGCCGGAAGTATATTTAAATATTGTGGCCAATTTACGGCTCAAATTTCCAGAGATAAAATTTATTATGGCAGGTTCAGGAATGGCAGCTAATTTAGAATTTATTAAAAAGTGTGGTGCTGAATATATTGGTGATTTGTTTAAAGAACAACAAATTACAGCATTATATGAAGGTTTAGATCTTTTGTTAGTGCCATCTGTTTATGAAGGATTTCCAATGGTTATTATGGAGGCAATGAGTTATGGCGTAATTCCGATAACGACAGATGTAGGTGGTATAAGTGAACATATAACTAATGGTGAAAATGGCTATCTGATAAGCAAAAATACAAATGAAGAATTGGTCGATTCTTTTTGTGAAACGATTATACTTTTACAAAAAAATAATAATTTAAAAAAGCAATTATCGGTACAAAGTTATATTTATGCTAAAGATCATTTTTCATTAGAAAGATTTAATCAAGAGTATCAAAATCTATTAGCATAAAATGAAAATCCTTCTAGTCTCCATCTCAAACCATCATTTTTTTCAATGGGCCAATCAGTTAAAAGATTGTGGTCATGAAGTGTATTGGTTTGATGTTATGGATGGTGGGCCAAAATCAGAAAAAATCCCGTGGGTTAACCAAATCAAAGGTTGGAAAATGCGGTGGGATTTTCCGTTGAGGCAAACCATAAAAGCGAGATTACCAAAATGGTATCGTTTTGTTCAGCTAATAAATGAAAAAAAGTTAGCAACGGTTTTCGAAAAAACTATTAACGAAATTCAGCCCGACCTAGTCCATTGTTTTGAAATGCAATTGTGCGGTTTGCCTATTTTACAAGTAATGTTGCAACATAAAAAAATAAAATTTGTCTATTCTACTTGGGGTAGTGATATGTACTATTTTAAAGAAAATAACATCACATCGCAACAAGTACAGCAGTTTTTACAAAGAGTTGATTATTTAATTACAGATTGCCAACGTGATTTTTCTATTGCAGTTGCCAACGGTTTTGTTAATAAATTTCTAGGGGTTTATCCTGGAAATGGAGGAATTGATTATCTCAATGACTATATACAACCAATTGGCAACCGTAAATTTATTTTAATAAAAGGATATGAGAGTTTTGGTTGTAAAGCTTCCAAAATAGTTGACGCATTGCAATTGTTGCCAATAGCTTCATTTGAAAATTTTGAAATTATTATATACAGCGCTGATGCTGTAATTATAGAAAAAGTTAATTCTGCGCCGTTTTTTAAAAACTGTAAACATCAAATAATTCCAAGAACTACTTTTGTAGCCAACAATGAAATGTTGAAAATGATGGGATTGGCAAGCATTCATATTTCAAATAATATTTCAGACGGCATGCCCAATACCCTGCTAGAAAGTATGGGTATGGGGGCGTTTCCTATTCAGTCCAATCCTGGGAACGCATCAGCTGAAGTGATTACTCATGGTGTAAATGGATATTTGATATCTAATCCTTTGGACGAAAATGAAATAGCCACTTGGGTTGAAAAAGCAATTTCTAATGCCGACTTGAGAACTCAAGCCCAAGATATAAATATAAAACTAGCGCAGCGCAACTATAACCGTGCTATTTTGAAAACTAAGATTAGCCAACTCTATCAAGAAATTTTTTTATAATTCATGGAAGTTTCAATCCTCATCGTTACCAAGAATAGACCCAAAGAACTTGCTATTACGTTGCATAATTTATCAGGTATTATAGATTTAAGTCTTCATGAAGTTTTGGTTTTTATTGATGGTTGTATTCAAACAATGGCGATCCAAAAAGGTTTTCCTTGGGTACATTGGGAATCTGTGAGCTCAAGTATTGGTGCTTCACCAGCACGTACTATTTTATACAAACAAGGAAAAGGAACCGTTTTTATAGGTTTGGATGATGATGCACATCCCTTAACTCCAGATTTTATATCGAAAGTAAACCAAGTTTTTAACAACGATAAAAAGATTGGTATTGTAGCCTTTCAAGAAATAAAAGGAATTTTTGCCTCAGATGAGATTGCTATAGAAAATGCTAATTATACAAGTGAAGAATATCGTACAAATGATTTTATAGGTTGTGGTTTTGCCATCAAGAAAGAAGTGTATTTGCAGACCAATGGATTCCCAGTTTGGGTAGATATTTATGGCGAAGAAGCTTGTGTTGCTATTGAAGTTTTGGATTTAGGTTACCAAATTAAATATGTTAGTTCAATAATGGTCAACCATCGTGTTGATAGATTAGGACGTATTAAAGAAGGTAAATTTTATTTCAGATTCGAAAAACAATTAAAAAATACTATTTATTATTATCTAGTATATTTGCCAAATCCATCCTATAAAATTGCGAGACTATTATTTCATAATTTTAAAAAATATGGTCTTAAAGATTTAACGTATTTTCGATTGTTTTGGAAGTCTTTTTTTACTGCTGTTTTTTCATTTCGATATATAATGCGTTTTCGAAAACCAGTGCAAAAGACTACTTTAGAAAAAGCAAATAAACTAAAAGGGTTGAAGTATTAAGATTTTATATTAAAACACAGAAACTCATTTCTTCAAAAGGAAATCAAACCAAATTCCAATGTTAATTAAAATTGAACGCTATTATAACTACCCCGACATCAAGAGGCAAACTCCTGCGCAGAGTATGCAGTGGAAAGATTTCACCTTTACTGAAGAAGATGTAGCCGAATGTGATTATTTAGTTATTTTAGATTATCCAAAAAATGACATTTCGATAAAGGTCAACCCTAATAATATCATAAGTGTGTGTTTGGAGCCACCCAATGAGGTTTCAAAATACCGTCAATATGCCAATAAAAAGGCTGCTGTTATTATTAATCAATTAGATATAAACAAAAACAATATTTTATCTCATGGTGCTCTACCATGGCATATCGATAAAGATTATGATTTTTTGACTGCTGTAAAGCAGCAAGATTTAGTCAAAGAAAATAAAATCGTTTGGATTACTAGCAACCAACAATCATCAAAAGGGCATAAAGATAGAATGCGTTTTTTGGAACAGATTAAACCATTGCCTTTTGTAGATTTGTATGGTAGGGGAATTAATCCTGTTGATGATAAATGGGAGGTTTTGAGTCAGTCTAAATATGCGATTGCTTACGAGAATTTTCAAAACGAGTATTATTGGACTGAGAAAATTATGGATTGTTTTCTAAGTCATACCATGCCAATTTACTTTGGTTGTAAAAATATAGGGGAGTTTTTTCCTAAGAATTCGTTTATTCAAATGAATCCCAAAGACAGGCATATCGATTTGTTTTTGAAAGAAATAGTACAATCTAATAAATGGGATGAAAATAAAGACGCTATTAATGAAGCAAGAAATTTAGTCTTAAATAAATATCAGCTTTTCCCTTTTTTACATACGCAAATTAGTGGTATGGAAAGGATAAAAGGTAGTAGGCTAATGAATGATAAAGAAGGTATTACTATTACGGGTAAAGATGCTTATTTTGATAATTATCCTTTTTCCATAGATATTGAACGTTTTTTTAGAAAAGTAAAATTTAAAATTAATTCTATAATTAAATCAGAAAATATTTAAATGCTTTTTAACTCCATTTCGTTTGCCTTTTTTCTGCCTATCGTATTTTTGCTATACTGGTTTGTTTTAGGGAAATCATATAAGGCTCAGAATGCTTTTTTATTACTAGCTAGTTATTATTTTTATTCCTGCTGGGATGTTCGGTTCTTGGCTTTGCTATTGTTTTCAACAGGTTTGGATTATTTTTCGGCCTTACAAATTCAAGAATCAAAGTCTGAATCTTCACGTAAGTTTTGGTTTTGGGCCAGTATAGGGATCAATATTTCTTTTTTAGGGATATTTAAGTATTATAACTTTTTCGCCAGTTCATTTCAAGAAAGCTTGGCATTATTTGGTATTCAGATCGATTTGTATCTCTTGCAAATAATTCTACCAGTCGGAATTTCATTTTACACCTTTCACGGATTGTCTTATATAATCGATGTGTACAAAAAAAGAATTATTCCAGAAAAAGATCCTTTGGCTTATGCTCTTTTTGTGTCTTATTTTCCCTTGTTGGTTGCTGGACCTATTGAGAGAGCAACACATTTATTGCCACAATTAAAAAAGAAGCGAAAATTTGATTACCAACAAGCAGTAGCTGGTTTGTATCAAATTTTGTGGGGGTTATTCAAGAAAATTGTTATTGCAGACAACTGCGCCCAATATGCAAATCAGATTTTTGACAATGCAGCAGATTTTTCTGGTTCCACATTGGTTATGGGAGCTATTTTTTTTGCTTTTCAGATTTACGGGGATTTCAGTGGGTATTCTGATATTGCATTAGGAACGTCTAAACTGCTTGGGATAGAATTGCTTCAAAATTTTTCTTTTCCTTATTTTTCCAGAGATATTGCGGAGTTTTGGCGTCGTTGGCACATTTCACTTTCATCGTGGTTCAAGGATTATGTGTACATTCCTTTGGGTGGAAGTAAAGGTTCCAAATTAAATAAAATACGCAATGTTTTTGTGATTTTCCTGCTTAGTGGGTTTTGGCATGGCGCTAATTGGACGTTTATTGCTTGGGGTTTTCTACATGCGTTGTATTTTATTCCGTTATTATTAACCAATAAAAACCGTTCGAATATCGAAATTGTATCCAATGAAACTTTCTTTCCATCAATCAAAGAATTATTTCAAATCGGACTTACTTTTTCATTAACTACCGTGGCATGGATATTTTTTAGAGCTTCAACGATTGGAGGAGCTATTAATTATATGAAAGGAATTTGCAACGTTTCACTTTTTACGTTTCCAAGTGTACGACCAACCTATTTAATTTTATTAATACTCCTTTTTATTATAATCGAATGGATAGGCAGAAGAGAAACATTTGCATTAGGCAGTTTCAACCAAATAGGAAACCGATTTTTTCGCTGGACATTTTTAGTGTTTTTATTGATTCTTATTTTTATTTTTAATAGTCCAATAGAACAACAATTTATCTATTTTCAATTTTAGTATGAAGCGTTTTTTAAAAAATAGTTTACTGTTTCTTTTGGTGTTCTTTGTAGTGGACAAAGGATTTTATTACTTCCTAATAAAAGCTCCCGAAAGAGAGTATGACACACGATTGGAACAAATACTGGAGGGGAAGATAAATAAAGACATTATAATTCTTGGTTCTTCTCGTGGTGCAGATAATATTTTGGCAGGACAGATAGAAAAAGTAACTGGGCAATCAACATATAATTTATCATATCCGGGTTCTGATATTACTTTTCATAATTTTATTTTTAAGAGTTTATTGAAATTTAATAAGAAGCCCAAAATGATAATCTTAGCTATAGATAATCCATTTGAGTTTAGATTCGAAAGTACATTAGTCTTTAGATTGGATAGATTATATCCATTGTCAAAGTACAATTACATCAATCAAGAGTTGATTCTACAAAAACAGAAAAATTTATTGTCCAAATTCTTTTGTTTGGCACGGATAAATCGCTCCAATTTTAGTTTTAAAAATATTCCTATGTCTTTACAAAACCCCATAGATAATTGGGGTTCTATGCCTTTTGAAAATAAAAGTAAAAACATAAAAATCAATTATAATTATAGTAACAAGGAGTATGATTCGGGGACTGAAATAAATACGAAGCTTGAAGCATTCCGAGCAATTCAAATAGGATGTAAGGAAAAAAACATTGATTTGATTTATGTATTCGCTCCAAGTTTTGGAGAATTCAATACAGCATTTTACAATCGATTTTTGAAAGAAGTGCAAAAGAAGAATGTAATGGTATACGATTCACTGAACCCAGTTTATAAAGATCCAGCTTACTTTTATGATGAATCACATTTACTAGAAACAGGTGCTAAAATATATACAGACGAAATAATTACCTTTATCAAAAACAAAAACCAAACCAAATGAAAAAAATAGGTCTGATTCCATTACGCAAAAACTCCAAAGGAATTCCTAGGAAGAATAAAAAGAAAATGTTGGGACGTCCTTTGTTTTCGTGGGTTTTGACCGAAGCTGCTTTTTCAAATTTGGATGAGGTAGTTGTTTTTACAGACGATTTGGAGATCATCAGTTATGTCGAAAAAGAATACTATTGGAATCCAAAAATAAAGGCAATAATTCGCAATGAAGAGAATGCTACCGATACCGCTTCGACTGAAAGTGTGTTGTTGGAATTTGCTGATCAGGTAAATAATGATTTTGATGTTTTGTGTTTATTACAAGCGACTTCGCCGATGACAACCAGCAAAGACATCAATGCAGTGTTAGGTAAAATAGAAAATGAAGCTTTTGATTCTGCCTTAACAGTTGTGAAAACGCATCGTTTTACTTGGAATGCAGATGGAACACCTCAAAACTATGATGTATTCAAGAGACCGAGACGCCAAGATTTCGAGGGATTATTGGTTGAAAATGGGGCTGTATATGCAACAAGCAAAGCCGCTTTTTTGAATTCCAAAAATAGAGTAAGTGGTTCAATTGGTTTAATCGAAATGGAAGAGGCTAGTTACACTGAAATTGATAGTACGACCGATTGGGAAATTGTAGAACAATTGCTTGCTAACCGATTACAAAAGAACAAAATACACCAACGAATTGATTATTTAGTTTTGGATGTTGACGGTGTCTTTACCAACGGTGGCGTATATTATGGACCAGAAGGCGAAATGATGAAATACTTTGACATGCGCGACGGAATGGGATTAGAGATTATTCGTCAGCAGCAAGTAGAGTTGATTATCATGACTTCAGAAAACTCCGAATTGGTGGGGCAACGCATGAAGAAATTACAAATTCAAAATTGCTTTTTAGGTGTAAAAGATAAATTCGCATTTTTGAGGCAGTTTTTAAAAGATAAAAAAGCCAACTTAGGACAAGTGGCTTACGTAGGTGATGATGTCAATGACTTGGCAAATATTTGTAGCGTGGGTTGGTCTTTTTGTCCCGCAAACGGAACCGATATCGTGAAACGAAGTGCAGATTATGTACTTACTAATGCTTCTGCAGAAGGCGCAATTAGAGAAGTTTGTGAAGTGATTATGAAGTACAATAAACGATATTCATAGGAACGGGGCCTTCGACAAAAGCTCAGGCTGACAGATAGGTAGTTTTATTGACAAAATTTGGTGTTTAAATTTTATAATTCCACGATTGTCCGCCTGATCTTGTCGAAGGCTTTTGCGGTTTGTATGTGCGTGACGGTTGGGACGGGGCTTCGACAGGCTCAGCCTGACAATGTGCATTGATTAGTGATTATTTTAAAATTTAACGATTTTGTAAATGATTACGGTTGTCAGCCTGAGCTTGTCGAAGGCTTTTTTTTAGCAGATTTTCTTATTAGAACGGAGCTTCGACAAAAGCTCAGCCTGACACGACAAGCTCAGCCTTATGAAATTTTTGTAGCGATACAATTTTGTATTTAAAATTTATAATTCCACTTTTGTCCGCCAGTCCCGAGGCTTCGGGAGTCGAAGGCTTTTTTTAGCAGATTTGCTTATTGGAACGGGGCTTAGACAAAAGCTAAGCCTGACACGACAAGCTCAGTCTTACAAAATCGTTATTGTGATAAAATTTTGTATTTAAAATTTGTAATTCCACTTTTGTCGCCAGTCCCGATCCCGAAGCTTCGGGACGGGAGTCGAAGGCTTTTGTTCAACGAATAATGTAAGTACTTATGAAAATTTATTACGTTTATATCTTAAAATGTAAAGACGATTCGTTTTACACCGGTTTTACAAGTAACTTGGATAAACGGTTAATCGAGCATAATGCTGGGATTCATTCTGAGGCATATACTTTTACACGAAGGCCTATAACATTGGTATGGTTTGAAATGTTTACTGATCCTACACAAGCTATCAGTATCGAGAAGAAAATAAAAGGTTGGAGCAGGAGAAAAAAGCAAGCGCTAATTGATCAAGATTGGGATAAACTGGTTCTTTATTCTAAAAATTATACACAATTTGGTAAAAATAACGAAGGCTTCGACAAGCTCAGCCTGACAGATGAATAGATGTAGTGATGAGATTTTCGATTTTAAAATTTGTAATCCCACTATTGTCCGCCAGAGCCAGCCTGTGCTGAGCTTTTGTCGAAGGATCGAAGGCTTTTTTTAGTTGGATTGTAAATTGGAACGTGGGTTTCGACAAGCTCAGCCTGACAGACGAGTAGTTGCAGCGATAATGTTTTGTATTTAAATTTTATAATTCCACTACTGTCCGCCTGAGGCAGCCTGTGCTGAGCTTTTGTCGAAGGATCGAAGGCTTTTTTTAGTCAGATTGTGAATTGGAACGGGGCTTCGACAAGCTCAGCCTGACAGACGAGTAGTTGAAGCGATAATGTTTTGTATTTAAATTTTATAATTCCACTATTGTCCGCCAGTCACGAAGCTTCGGTTACAGAAGGCTTTTTTAGTTGGATTGCGAATTGGAACGGGGCTTCGACAAAAGCTCAGCCTGACACGACAAGCTCAGCCTTATGAAATTTTTGTAGCGATACAATTTTGTATTTAAAATTTGCAATCCCACTCTTGTCTGCCTGAGCTTGTCGAAGGCTTTTGTTCAACGAATAATGTAAGTACTTATGAAAATTTATTACGTTTATATCTTAAAATGTAAAGACGATTCGTTTTACACCGGTTTTACAAGTAACTTGGATAAACGGTTAATCGAGCATAATGCTGGGATTCATTCTGAGGCATATACTTTTACACGAAGGCCTATAACTCTGGTATGGTTTGAAATGTTTACTGATCCTACACAAGCTATCAGTATCGAGAAGAAAATAAAAGGTTGGAGCAGGAGAAAAAAGCAAGCGCTAATTGATCAAGATTGGGATAAACTGGTTCTTTATTCTAAAAATTATACACAATTTGGTAAAAATAACGAGGGCTTCGACAAGCTCAGCCTGACAGATGAATAGATGTAGTGATGAGATTTTCGATTTTAAAATTTGTAACGCCACAATTGTTCGCCTGAGGCAGCCTGTGCTGAGCTTTTATCGAAGAATCGAAGGTTTTATTAGTCAGATTTGCTTATTGAAACGGGGGCTTCGACAAGCTCAGCCTGACAGATGAATAGATGTAGTGATGAGATTTTCGATTTTAAAATTTGTAACGCCTCAATTGTTCGCCTGAGGCAGCCTGTGCTGATCTTTTTTCGAAGGATCGAAGGCTTTTTTAGCAGATTTGCTTATTGGAATGGGGCTTCGACAAAAGCTCAGCCTGACACGACAAGTTCAGCCTGACAGACGAGTAGATTTAGGGAAAATACTTTTTTACACTGATTATGAATTGCAACGAAGGCCACTCTTCAATAATAATGGTGTAAACTGTACATTATTCAAAAAAAATAATTTTCTTTGTTTCCTAAACCCGAATACATGACTACCTATAAGAAACCCTTTGTTATTGCCGAAATTGGTTGTAATCACAAAGGGGATATTGAAATTGCCAAAGAACTCATTCATATCGCAAAGATTTTTTGCAACGCAGATGCAGTAAAATTTCAAAAAAGAAATAATAGAGAACTACTTACAGAGGAACAATATAATACTCCGCATCCAAATACTGATAACTCATACGGGGATACGTATGGTGCACACCGCGAATTTTTGGAATTTGATCTAGAGCAGCATGCCGAATTGAAAAAGTATTGTGAGTCAATTGGAATGGTGTATTCTACCTCGGTTTGGGATACGACTTCTGCCAAAGAAATAGCTAGTCTAAAGCCGGATTTTATTAAGATTCCGTCGGCTTGTAATAATAATTATGATATGCTGACTTGGTTGTGCGAAAATTATCCAGGTGAAATTCATATTTCGACAGGGATGACTACAAAAAACGAAACCGCAGATTTGGTTCAATTTTTTGTTTCGAAAGGTAGAAATAAAGATTTAGTACTATATAATTGTACCTCGGGTTATCCGGTTCCTTTTGAAGATGTGTGTTTGTTGGATATTAATTTATTGAAACAGAAATACGAGCATTTGGTAAAGCATATTGGATTTTCGGGGCATCACTTGGGAATTGCAGTTGATGTTGCGGCCTATACTTTGGGGGCGAACATTATTGAAAGACATTATACCCTTGATAGAACTTGGAAAGGGACTGACCATGCTGCTTCGCTAGAACCAATGGGATTGCGTAAATTATCGAGAGATTTGGCAGCGGTACACAAAGCACTTTCTTTTAAAGCGACGGACATATTGCCAATTGAGCAAGTACAACGTGATAAACTGAAGAATAAAAAAGGATAATCGAATCGCAGTTTCTTGCACTCGACCGCGTGAGGGATAGTAGCATGCTACCTAAGTAGCGCGAATAGCCCGACAGCATCATAAAAAAGGGCTTTGTATAGACCTGGATTGGTGAGCCCTTTTTTATGATGGTGGCACGCCCAAATTAATTTTTGAATCAAAATATGAATAAAAAAATATTTGTCTTTTTTCCTGATGGCGTTGGTCTTCGGAACTTTGCTTTTACTCAGTTTAAAGAAATAGGAGAGGCGAGGGGCAACCAAATTGTGTACTGGAACAACACTGTTTTTTCGTTAAAGGAGGAGTTGGGGTACGATGAGGTTAAGATCGAAAATCATAAAATCCACAAGCTTACACCCATATATACGCGCATTCGTAAGCATATTGAATTGAATGTTTCTCAAAAGAAATTCAATGACGAGGTGTATCCAACGTATAAGTTCCCGTTCAGTTACAAGGGAATCAAAAACAGCTTAATTAGTGTTTTTTCGAAAATAATGATCGGTTTAAATTCTTCGGAAAAGGGAATTATTCGCATTCGAAAAAGTATTAATGAACTAGAACGATCTACGGAAAAATACCAGTATTGTAAAGCGCAATTATTGGAGCACAAACCCGATTTGGTGTTTTGTACCACCCAACGTGCCAGTCAATCTATTGGTGCTTTGTTGGCGGCGCAAGATTTAGGAATTCCGACTGTAGGTTTTGTATATTCTTGGGACAATGTTCCTAAAGCGATGCAGTTAATAGAAACTGATTACTACTGTGTTTGGAGTGATTTGATGAAAGCAGAAGTGTTGAAATACTACCCTTTTGTGAGAGAAAGCCAAGTAATTGTTACGGGTACGCCGCAGTTTGAACCTCATTTTGATGCTAGTTTGTCTCAAAGTCGTGAAGAATTTTGTCTCGAAAACAACTTAGATTCCGCCAAAAAATACATTTGCTACTCTGGTGACGATGAAACTACGTCGCCTTTGGACCAGTACTATTTGGAAGATTTGGCAATTGCCATTCGGAACCTCAATTCAAAAGGTAGAAATTTAGCTGTTATTTATCGAAAATGTCCAGTTGATACTACTGCGCGTTATGATGCGATTTTGGAGAAATACAAAGATGTAGTCGTTTCGCTAGATCCTTTATGGAAGTCACAGGGTAAGAATTGGAACGAAATATTGCCTACGAAAGCTGATTTGAAGGCTTTGTATAATGTGTGCCAGCATTCAGAATTGGTGACCAATGTGTGTTCCTCAACGGTATTTGATTTTGTGGCTCATGGTAAGCCTTGTATTTATTATAATTACGAGCAGCCGCAATTAAAGAAAGGCATTCGAGATATTGGTCAAAATTACAAATATGTCCATTTTAGGAGTATGCCGAGTCCCGAAGCAGCAGTTTTTTGTACGGATAAAAAAGAGCTGGAAAATTTGGTTCAAAAGATTCTTGACAATGAATTGTCCAACGTATCTGAGGGGCAAAAATGGTTTGAAATCGTGGCGTCACCAAATCCTACGCAAGGATCGAATCAAATTTGGAATGCTATCGAAACTATTTTAAAGTAAATTATGTTTTTCAATTCTTTTGCCTTTGCGGTATTTTTGCCCATTGTATTTATTTTGTATTGGTTTGTGTTTAATAAAAACAAAAGCAGTCAAAATTTATTATTGATCATTGCTAGTTATTATTTCTATTCTTGCTGGGATTGGCGTTTTCTGTTTCTGTTGGTATTCTCCACTTTCTTGGATTACTACACCGGAATCCAAATTGAAAAAAGCCAAAAAGAAGCGACTCGAAAATTCTGGTTTTGGTTGAGTATTGGTGTCAATTTAGGTTTTTTAGGCGTCTTTAAATACTACAACTTCTTTGCAAATTCTATGAGCGAATTGTTGGCATCGGTAGGTTTTCAGTCGAGTCCTTTTTTATTAGAAGTGGTTCTGCCGGTCGGAATTTCATTTTACACTTTCCACGGATTGTCGTATGTAATTGATATTTACAAAAAACGAATCAAAGCCGAATATAACTTTGTTGATTACTCGCTATTTGTATCTTATTTTCCATTGTTGGTGGCGGGTCCTATCGAGAGAGCGACTCATTTATTACCACAAGTAAAGGTGAAACGCGAATTTGATTTTGAAAAAGCAAAAGCGGGAGTTTATCAATTTGTATGGGGATTGGTCAAAAAAGTAGTCATTGCAGATACCTGCGCAACCTATGCCAACGCCATTTTTGATCATTATACGACCATGAATTCACTGTCTTTAATTTTGGGAGCTATTTATTTTGCTTTCCAGATTTACGGGGACTTTTCGGGCTACTCGGATATGGCATTGGGAATGTCAAAACTCTTCGGTATTGATTTACTCAAAAATTTTAATTACCCTTATTTTTCTAGGGATATAGCCGAATTTTGGCGACGTTGGCATATTTCGCTTTCAACTTGGTTCAAAGATTATTTGTATATCCCGCTTGGAGGTAGCAAAGGGGGCAAGTGGCAACAAGTGCGCAATACTTTTATCATTTTTGTTGTCAGTGGTTTTTGGCATGGCGCCAATTGGACCTACTTAGTTTGGGGTTTTTTAAATGCGGTTTATTTTCTGCCTTTACTTTTGCTTAAACGAAATCGAACCAACATTGAAAATCCAGTCTTGTCTTGGAATTTTAGCTCAATAAGGGTGGTACTGAATATCCTAAGTACTTTTATATTGTCCTGCATCGCTTGGGTGTTTTTTAGAGCAAAAACGGTGACAGATGCTGTTCTTTATCTAAAAGGAATTTTTACAAATGGGACTTTTGTTTCACAATATTTAGACAACCAACGATACAATTATGAAATACTCCTTTTGGTCCTAGTTTTTGTTCTAGTCGAATGGAATAATAGAACCAAAGTAGAACCTATTTCTGGGAAATATGATTTTGTAAAATTAATTGCATGCATAACAGCAATCATTACATTAGGAACGTATTCGGATTATAAGGAGTTTATTTATTTTCAGTTTTAACTAGAACGAATTATGTTTAGGATTGCGTTTACCCCAGCCCTAAAGCGAGCTGAAATGTGGAATACATATGTGAATGTTTTTCCTTTTCCCCCTTTAGGGTTGGGGCAAAAAAGGAGAAATATGGTTGGATTGCTTGTTAACGTTAACCTAAAGCGAGTAGCAATGCGTTTATCCCAACCCTGAAGGGAGCTGAAATGAGGAATACATATGTGAATATTTTTCCTTTTCTCCCTTTATGGTTGGGGCAAAAAAAGGAGAAATATGGTTAAAACACGTGTTATCTTAGACCTAATGGTAGCAGCAATGCGTTTACCCCGGCCTTAAAGGGCGCTGAAATGAGGAATACATATGTGAATATTTGTCCTTTTCCCCTTTTTAGAATCGGGGCAAAAAAGGAAAAATGTGGTTGGAATGAGTTTACACCAACTTAAAAGAAGTAGATTATTAGTAAGTTAGTTTTTGTAATTTCGAATTATAATTTATTCATTTATGAAAAAAAATCCTTTGGAATCAGATAATATGTGGAAGGGAGCAACTCCTGCTATTTTTTCTAATGCTAAAAAATTAAGAGAAAATGCCACAGAGGCGGAAAATCAATTGTGGCTTGCCTTGAGAAATAAGCAATTGGATGGCTTGAAGTTTAGACGACAACATCCCTTGAGTTGTTACATCGCCGATTTCTACTGTCATGAATTAAAGTTAATAATTGAAGTTGATGGAGGTTATCATCTAACCAAAGAACAAATACAATTAGATAATCGCAGAACAGCTGATCTAGAGTTTCAGGGTTTAAAAGTGATTCGATTTACAAATGAGGAAGTAATGCTTAGACTCTCAAGTGTTTTAGACAAAATAAGGGAATGGGTCTTACTCCAACGTTAAAGGGAGTTGAGTTGATTTTACCCCAACCCTAAAGGGAGCAGCAATGCGTTTACCCCAACCCTGAAGGGAGCCGAAATGTGGAATACAGAAGTGAATATTTCTCCTTTTCCCCCTTTAGGGTTGGGGCAAAAAAGGAGAAATGTGGTTGGATTGCGTTTACCCCGGCCCTAAAGGGAGTTGGAAGCTTAAAATAGTCGTTAATGTTTCTCCTTTTCCCCCTTTAGGGTTGGGGCAAAAAAGGAGAAATATGGATGGAATACGTTTACCCATACCTTAAATGTGAGCAGCAATGCGTTTACCCCGGCCCTAAAGGGAGTTGGAAGTTTAAAATAGTCGTTAATATTTCTCCTTTTCCCCCTTTAGGGTTGGGGCGAAAAAAGGAGAAATATACTTTTCCTTTTCCCCTTATAAGATCGGGGCGAAAAAAGGAAAACACAAGATCTCAAAAGAATTTAAAAAAAGGAATGAAAAAGTTTTTACTATTTATATTAAAATCGTTAGTTGCCATAACAATCATTTTGATTGTTCTTGACTTCGGATACACTAAGATTTATAAGCAATCAAGTTCTCGCGGAAAAGTCGATCAAGTGTACAGCTCAACAGCCGCTAAGTATGATGTAGTGATTTTGGGATCTTCACGGGCTAATAATCATTTTGTGTCAAAAATGTTTGAAGATAAAGGACTCAAAACATTTAATTACGGGATGAGCGGTGCGCATTTGTTTGAAGCCGATTTATTGTTGAAATTAATGTTGGAGCGCAACTATCAAATTAAAAACATTATTATCGAAGTGGATTTAAATTTATCGAATGATAAACGAGCTGATGGAGTAGCTTCTAAATTTTTGCCTTATATTCACGACTCAAATGTGATAAGAGAGCAATTCGAAAAAGAAACCGATTTTGACTATTTATATTACGTGCCTTTTTACAGATACATCAAATACGATTCTCAAATTGGATTTAGAGAAGGATTTAAAACACTCAATAAAGAGACAACCTCGTTGTTGAACAATCAAGGTTATTATGCTTTGGGGAACAAGAAAAAAATGAAAATGCGCAATGATATTAGGAGCTTAATGCCATTGGTACCTAATAAATATTATGAAGACATTAAGTTATTGTGTAAAAAAAACAACATTCGACTCATTTCAATAATGACACCCATGTGTGAAAACACCAAAGGCATGAATTATTTCGAAAAAGTAAAAAAAGCGTATCCTGAAACATATAATTATGAAAATGTAGTAGTCGAAGATAAATATTTTTCGTCTTGCGGACACATGAATGATATGGGGGCTAAGAAATTTACAGCAGTAGTTATTAATGATTTTTTTTGATATAAATTAGCTTCACATAGGAAGTAGTTATTTTAGCTTATAAAACAATACCAATTTTAGATAATCATGCACATTGCTTTTCTCACACCCGAATATCCGCATGCCAATATTGCTAATTCTGGAGGTTTAGGTACCAGTATTAAAAATTTAGCATCAGCTTTGATTGCCGCTGGTGTACAGGTGACCGTTTTTGTATATGCGCAAAAAAAAACCTTGGTTTTTGAGGACAACGGTATTCAGTTTCATTTGATAGAAGACAGAAGCTATAAAGCTTTCAAATGGTTATTGTATCGAAAGTACATTCAGAACTATTGTAATTCGATTATAAAAAAACAAAATATTGATTTAATCGAAGCGCCAGATTGGACCGGAATCACTGCATTTATGAAATTTAAAGTTCCGCTGATTATTCGGTTTCATGGTAGTGATACTTATTTCTGCCACATAGAGAAAAGGCCACAGAAAAGAAAGAATTTTTGGTTCGAAAAATTAGCTACCCGTGGCGCACAAGCTTTTATAGCACCCACGGCATTTGCAGGGAGTCTCTCGGCTACATTATTCAATATCCAAAATAAAATAATAAAAACGATACACTACGGTTTAGAATTGTCTTTATTCGAAAATGAAAATCCGCTTACATTCGATCATGGGATGATATTGTACATTGGAACCATTATTCGAAAAAAAGGAGTTTTTGAATTACCTGCTATTTTGCAAAAAGTAACAGAGCAAAATCCTGCAGCAAAGTTAGTTCTAATTGGTATGGATTCAGGTGATATTTCAACCAATAGTCCTTCGACCTGGAAACTTGTAGAGCAAGAATTTAAAAAATTAGAACTCACAAATTATACGTATTTAGGACAAATAACCTATGACTGTGTTCGCAAGTTCTTGCCACAGGCCAACGTATGTATCTTTCCTAGTTTTGCCGAAACACTGGGTATGGTAACCATTGAGTCTATGGCATTACAAAAACCAGTTGTGAATACCAATCTTGGATGGGCACAAGAATTGATGGTCGATGGTCAAAGTGGTTATCTTGTCGATCCCAAAAATCATACGCTATTTGCACAAAGAATTCTAACCATTTTAAATGATGGTGACTTTGCTGCTCAAATGGGGCGAAAAGCAAATGAATACGTAAAAGAACATTTTGATATAAAAAAAATAGCGCAACAAAACATACAGTTTTATAACCAATTTATAAAACGATGATTATAGTTTACCATCAACATAATAAGGTGTCTCGTGTACAAAGGGACACAAATGATATTGCTTTCGATTCCAAAAAATCAATTGCAGCAATTTTATTTCAAAATGCAGCAGCTTTTCCAGAAGAGCAATTGATTTGGTGTGACGAAAAATATGCTCCGTTTTTAAATATCGAAAAGATAGGTAGTTTGTGTCATCATCAAAAAATAATGATGAGCTACGGAGAGCAGCAAAATCTTTTTCTACAAAGGGAAATGGGATATATTGAACAATCACCATTTTTGAAAATAAACAAAAAAGTGCGTTATCCTACTTGGATCATGAGCACGACTGTGGGCGTTATCCATGCATCGGCCTTAACTGTTTTTGAAGGTAAAATTAGTGCTGATGCTGATTTTGAGTATTTCCTGAATTCAGTGGCTAAAATCGGAATGCCAAACGGACTTTTCTGCTATTCTGAACCGCAGTTATTGTTCAAGACAGCATTGAAAAATAAGCAAGTTGCTATAAGTAGTTTTACTTTATTTCGTTTTGTAAAACAGCATTTTAAAAAACGTTGGTTGTTTTTGCTACTGGTTAATCTTATTATTTTCGAAAAGAGTTTTCCACTACTTCCTTTTTTGAGTGCTTTCTTTTTTCAGAGTCGAATGCAACCCTCCATTAGTTTCGTGAATTTGGAGATTCAGTCGTCTAATGTTGTAAGCCAAAAGGATGTCACAATTGATGTAATTATCCCAACAATTGGCCGTAAAAAATATTTGTATGATGTACTACAGGATTTGGCAAAGCAAACGCTATTGCCCACCAATGTAATTATAGTAGAACAAAATCCAGAACTAGGCAGTGTTTCTGAACTAGATTATCTCACCACAGAAACATGGCCTTTTTTTATAAAACATACCTTTACACATCAGGCAGGTGCCTGCAATGCACGGAATCTAGCATTGGATCAAGTAACGAGTGATTGGGTTTTTCTTGGAGATGATGATAATCGTTTTGATGCCGGTTTAATTGAGAAAATGTTTCAAAAAGCAGCGCAATATGGAACCACTGTGGTAACTACCAACTATATTTTAAAGGAGGAAGTGCAAGAATTCAACATCATTCATCAATCGGGAATCTTTGGTTCAGGCAACAGTTTTGTAAAGACCTCGGTACTACAAGACATTCGTTTTGACAATGCTTTAGAATTTGGTTACGGCGAAGATACCGATTTCGGGATGCAATTGCGCAACCATGGTCAGGATGTGATTTATTTTCCTTCCTTAAAAATAACACATCTCAAAGCACCTATTGGAGGTTTTAGAACTCCTTTTGTACAAAAATGGGACACTGAAAAAATACAACCCAAACCATCGCCCACTGTAATGTATGTGTATAAAAAACATTTTACACAGGAACAAGTAAAGGGTTATCAATTGATTTTATTTCTAAAATTAATTAAAAGAGAAAAGGTTCGAAACTTCTTCGCTTTCTATAAAGAATTTAAAATAAAGTGGAACGCTTCACTGTATTGGGCAAATCAATTATCTTCATGAACACTACGATACAAATCAGTTTTTTGATAACACATTTTAATCGACCAGATGATTTAAAAAAGTGTTTACAACATATTCATGCACTAGGATTGCCTAGCTATGAAATTGTGGTAAGCGATGATTGTAGCACGATAAAAAATCAAGAAGTCATAAAAACAATGGAGATTGACAAACTATTAATTGCGCCAGAAAACCAAGGTTTGGCAGCTAATATCAACAAAGGTATTGATGCTTGTCGTGGCGAGTATATCATCTATTGTCAAGAAGATTTTATTTTGAAAGCAGAATTAAAAGAAATTCTACCACAGTGTGTAGATATGATTAAGTCTAATACCGTAGATATGATTCGATTTTATTCCAACGTTAAATTTAGCAAACTAATAAAGATTTCAAACAAAATACATCTGATACCAAAGTTTTCTTTGCAAAACCTCCATACTAATTACTATCAATATAGTGACCATCCATTTATTATTCGAAAGGATTTCTTTATCTTATTTGGTTATTATTTAGAAAACACATCAGGAGATTATGGAGAAACGGAGTACGCGATTAGAATGATGCGTTCAAAATCTAAAATAGGATTATTAATTGATAACGTAACATCAAATATTTTAGGAAGTAATTCTGTAATTGATCGCGTGCAGACTACAAAAAATAACCGTTTCAACGGGCAGAAACAAATTCGAAGATTTGCACGTACATTACGATTGTATTTTGAATGTCTATTGTATGACAAAAGAAAAAGAGGATTGCGAACCTATACTAATTTTCGAAAATTAAAATAGCTATCATGATTAAACTTTATACAGATCAATCGTTTTTGACCGAAGCAAATAGAAAAGTAGTTTTTCCACTTCTATTTGATCTGTGGTATTTGCCCAATACTGTTTTATTAGAAAAATACCAATTGGTAGACTCCGTAGAAAGTTGTGATATTGCAGTTATACCTGTAGATTTGGCTCATTATGGTATGACAAAAATGATACATAGTTTTATACAAAAAGCACTTCACGCCAAGAAAATGGTTTGGGTATATAGTGCGGGTGATTATGGGCAAACACTAACGTACCCCGTGTATACCTTCAGGCACGGTGGCATTGGGAGTAGACTTGATATGTTAACTTTTGTTTTGCCTGCATTTATTTCAGACCCTTTAAAACACCTAAGTCATAAATTTGAGCCTTTGAATAAAGAATCAAAACCACAAATAGGATTTGTAGGCCATGCAAATAATTCTGTTTCGAAAAGAATCAAGGAGTTACTTATTTTTTTAAAATATCGTTTTGATAAAATTACGGCAAAGTTAAAAACAGATGGGCAGCCTTTTTATCCTTCGAGTAGTAAAAGATTTAAGTTACTGCAATTACTGGCAGCTGACGATAACATTGATACTGATTTTATTTTTCGAAAAAAATATAAAGGTGGATTTACCAATCAACAAGATAGCAATCAAGGGACTACCGTATTTTTTGAAAATATAGATCGAAATCCTTATACTTTTTGTCTGCGAGGCGCAGGTAATTTTTCGGTTCGATTTTATGAAACCTTAGCGATGGGTAGGATTCCATTTGTGATTGACACTGATTTTAAGTTACCTTTGAATCATAACATTGATTGGAAAAACTATTGTGTAATTGCTTCAGAAAAACAAGTAGTTCAAAAATTATTGTCTTTTCATAATTCAATTTCCGAATCAGATTTTAAAAAAATGCAAGTAGAAAATCGCAATTTATGGCTGAATTTTCTAGAAAGAGAAGCTTATTTTTTACAGGTCTATACGGTTTTTAAACAAAAAATAAATGAAGTTTAGTTTAGTCGTTTGTACCTATATGCGTCCGCAAGCTGTTTTGCAACTTTTGCAGTCGGTACAGCTGCAGACTTTATATCCCAACGAAATTTTAATCATTGACGGGAGTCCTAGCGATGATACAAAAATCATTTTTGATAACAATCATTTTGAAAATTTGGTTTATCGAAAGGTATCTCCTGAATTTCGAGGGTTAACAAAACAGCGTAATTTTGGTGTGCAAAATGTAAGTGCGTCTAGTGAAATCATCTGTTTTCTTGATGACGATACGGTATTGAAATCACAGTATTTTTTTGAAATTATAGAAGTTTTTAAGCACAATCCAGAGTATATTGGAGTGGGTGGTATATCAATCAATGATTATCTATGGCAAACTAAAAAGCCTGATGTCAATTATGATAAAAATAAATTTTATGAATTTGAAGGATATGTCTATCCTGAAGGCCTGCGTAATGTGGTGCGCAACAAACTAGGCTTATCCTCGGACTTAGGCCCAAGTAGAATGCCTGCTTTTTCACACGGGCGTACTTGTGGTTTTCCGCTCAATGACAAAATCTATGAAGTTGATTTGTTAATCGGAATGTCGATGTCCTTTCGAGCTAAATTATTTAAAGAAATCAGTTTTTCAACCTATTTCGAAGGATATGGGTTATATGAGGATGCCGATTTTAGTCTTCGAGCTTTAAACTATGGCCAGAATGCTATAAGTACCAAGGCGCAATTGTACCACAATCATGAACCTTCGGGCAGACCCAATCAATACCATTACGGCAAAATGGTGGTTAGAAATGGCTGGTATGTGTGGCGCGTCAAAAATCCAAGCCCAACCTTAAAAGCAAAACTAAAATGGCATTCCATTACGATAGTGTTGATGTTGATTAGGTATAGTAATGTAGTAACTACAAAGACAAAAAAAGAGGCTTTTACTGAAGCAATTGGTAGAACTGTGGGTTGGTGGAGTTTGTTATTTAATAAACCTAAAACTATTATTTAAATTAGAAAACTTAAACTTAAATAAAATATAAATGGTTTACGTATACGCCTTATGTAATGTTTATTATGACTCATTTTATTTGAAAGGGTTAAAAGAGCTATTTTCTTCCTACGAGTTTAATGTGGATAAATTCCCTAAATTTAGACAAGGAGTTTTTGCTGTTTTAATACAAGAAGACGAGTTAGATGTCAAATTAATTATTGATTCAGCCGATTCCCCCTGTATTGATGAAGATTCGTTGAAATGGTGTGACGTTTATGGAAAAGTAAACTATATCAGTTCTAGTATCCCAGAAATTTATGGACAGAGGGTACAACCGATCGGTCCAAGTTTCGGAATAAAAATTTGGAGCTATCCAAACTCTATTTTTATTTCTATAATGAATTTTATAAAATGCAAAGAGGCTATATCTAATAAAAGAGAGTTTTTTGCAAATTATTGGCGACAAAATAAGAGATTGCCACTAGAGTGTTATCAATCTTCACCTACGGCAGATGATTATGTTTTTTTTGCAGGATCAATTTGGAAAAATGAAAGAATGACTAATTTGGCTAGATCTAAGTTTATTGAAGCATGTAAAAAAAATAATACTATTATCTTTGAAGGTGGATTTGCGCCTAGAAATGATGGTGATAATATGGCATTTGATAATTTAGTTGTTTCCAAAAGATACAGTTTAAAAGATTATTTAAAAAACACTAAACAATCAACTATTGTTTTTAATACACCAGCAGTTTTATCTTGTCATGGTTGGAAACTAGGAGAGTTTCTAGCTTTAGGAAAGGCAATTGTCACAACGAAACACATTAATATTCTTCCTGCTGATCTAAGGAATAATGTTGAAGTTGTATATGTTGATGACATTGAATTAATTGAGAATGATGTAAAAGCAATTCTCCAAAATAGGAATCGTAGAGTTAACTTAGAGCAAAATGCAAGAACATATTTTGATACCTATTTGGCTCCCAAAAGTGTAATTAAAAAACTATTGTATCCTGATATTATTTTATGAAATTCCTAATCGTCACACATGTCCCGCACATTACAGCGCAAAATCGATTTTTTGCCTATGCGCCTTATGTGAACGAAATGAATATTTGGATTGAAAATGTAGATGAACTTAGTATCCTTGCACCTAAGAGCGTGGAGACTTTGTCGGCGATTGATACCTGCTATGTTCATGATCGTATTCAGTTCATTCCAGTAGCGAATTTTGATTTTTTAAATAGTAAAAACAGTTTTTTGGCGGTTACAAAATTCCCTAAAATATGTTGGAAGATGTTTAAGGCAATGCAACAAGCAGATCATATTCACCTCCGTTGCCCTGGTAATATAGGATTGCTGGGTTGTTTCGTTCAGATTTTATTCCCAAATAAAACAAAAACGGCAAAGTATGCAGGCAACTGGGATCCGAAGTCAGCTCAACCATGGACATACAAATTACAATCTTGGTTATTAAATAATAGGTTTTTGACTAGAAAAATGACGGTGTTGGTATATGGTGAATGGCAAAATCTATCAGCAAACAGTAAACCATTCTTCACCGCCACCTACAGAGAGGCTGAAAAAATAGAAATCCAAAAGAGAACATTTAAGGGAGCGATAAAATTCCTTTTTGTAGGGACTTTGGTTCAAGGGAAAAACCCATTGTATGCCATACAGTTAGTTGAACAATTACTTTCGAAAGGAGTATCGGCTACGTTAGAACTATACGGAGAAGGAGTGGAAAGACACATGCTAGAAGACTACATTGTCAAGAACAAATTAGAAAACTCAATTACTTTAAAAGGAAATCAAAATAGAGAAATACTCCAGCAAGCCTACCAAAACACTCATTTTGTACTATTACCTTCGGATAGCGAAGGATGGCCAAAAGCAATTGCTGAAGGAATGTTTTGGGGCGCTGTGCCTATTGCAACCGCTATTTCTTGTGTGCCGTATATGCTTGATCACGGTCAAAGAGGTATTTTAATCGAAAAGAATTTAGATAAAGATGTGGTAGCTATTTGTGATCATATTAATAATGTTCAAAAATACCACACCGTTAGTGCCAAAGCATGGGCATGGTCACAGCAATTTACTATGGATAGATTTGAAATAGAAATTAAAAAATTTCTCCAATCATGAGAATTATACAACTTATTGATTCTCTCGAGGCTGGCGGAGCTGAGCGTATGGCAGTTAATTATGGCAATGCATTGGCGAGCTGTATTGATTTTTCGGCAGTGGCATCAACTAGAGCTGAAGGACCTTTAAGAGCGGCACTTTTACCTACTACGCATTATTTTTTTCTAAATAAAAAAAGTGCACTCGATCCAAAGGCAATATGGAGATTGAGACAGATAGTGAAGCGACATAAGGTCGAGATGGTGCATGCGCATAGTACGTCCATCGTGACTGCTTTTTTGCTTAAACTAGTTTGCCCTTCGATAAAACTCATTTGGCACGACCATTATGGCGATAGTAATTTTTTGAATAAAAGAGATAAAGGGTTGTTTCGAATGATATTGCCTTTTTTTAACGGAATTATATCAGTCAATCATGATTTGAAAAAATGGACGATAGAACAACTTCATTTTGCAAACACAGTATACATTCCTAATTTTCCTGTCGTAGATTTTGATACTACTGCTGCGATACGTTTAAAGGACGATGCCAATAAAAGAATCGTTTGTTTGGCTAATCTTCGACCTCAAAAAAATCACTTTTTATTGCTTGAAGTTGCTTTGTTAGTGAGACAATCGCATCCCGACTGGACCTTTCATTTGATTGGAAAGGATTTTGACGACGACTATTCTTTTCGAATAAAAGCAAAAATAAAAGCCTTAGATCTAGAACAAACTATATTTTTGTACGGTACTCAAAATGCTGTTCAGGAAATTTTAGCACAAGCCAACATCGGCATTTTAACTTCAGCTTCTGAAGGCTTACCAGTTGCTTTGCTTGAGTATGGTTTGGCAAGGTTAGCAGTTGTCACAACCGCTGTTGGAGAGATTCCGTCGATTATTACTGAGGACAAAAATGGTTTTTTAGTTTTAAACCAAGAAGCAGCTGAATTTTATGAGAAATTAGTTCAATTGATGGAGAGTACTCAGTTACAGAATAAATTTGGGTTGGCATTAAATAAAACCATAAAAGAGTCCTACTCGCAAGAAAGTGCACTCGACGTCTATATGCCGTGGGTTCAAAAAATAGTGAAATGAAAAAAGAAGAGATTAATTATATAATTTTATTACTAATCCATGTCGGCATTGGGTTTATGGTGTATTTGCTACCTATCCTTGCTAAGCTATACGGTTTTTTAGGTCTGTTTATCGGAATGTATTACGTGATTCAATCAAAAAACAGGAATCATGAATGCCTTTATGCAGCAGCTTATTTGGTAGGAAGTGAGCTTTTACTGCGAATGACCAATGGAAATATCACGTATGAGTTTTCAAAGTACGGGGTGATGATCTTTATTTTTATGGGAATGCTTTATACTGGTTTCTCTAAAAAAGGATATATCTATTGGTTGTTTATTATACTACTAATTCCGGGTGTGATTTTGTCTACATTCTCGTTGAATTTTGATACCGACATCAGGAAAGCAATTGCCTTTAATATTTCGGGGCCAATTTGTTTGGCTTTGACTGCATTATACACTTATAGAAGGGCAATTACATTGCAGCAGTTCAATAATTTGATGTTAGCTTTAGGGCTTCCAATTGTAAGTGCAATGATTTATTTAATATTTTACACACCTAATATTAGAGATGTAATTACTGGGACAGCATCTACCTATGCAACTTCGGGAGGTTTTGGACCAAATCAAGTAGCAACATATTTGGGGTTGGGAATGTTTGTTTTTTTTTCAAGAGTTATTTTAGAGTCAAAGTCAAAAATTATTGTAATTATTAATTTAATTATAGCATTTAATTTTTTCTATCGTGGAATGGTAACTTTCTCTAGGGGAGGAATGGTTACTGGATTATTAATGTTTGGTATATTATTGCTCTCCTTGTATTTTAAAACTAATGGAGTTGGGAAATTGAAACTTGGTTTGATCATTATAATTATTGGAGCTGTGATGGTGGGCGCATGGAGTTATACATCTTTTCAAACTGGTGGTCTGATCAATAAGAGATATGCAAATCAAGATGCAGCTGGTCGTGAGAAAGAAAATAAATTTACAGGAAGAGAGATGATTGCACTAAGTGAGATTGATATGTTCTTTGATAATCCAATTCTGGGAGTAGGAGTAGGTAAAGGTGTAGAAATTAGAAAAGAGAAGTCTGGGGTATTTGTTTTATCACACGATGAAATTACACGAATGATGGCTGAACATGGTTCTCTGGGTGTACTTGGCTTACTCATTTTAATTTTAACTCCAATGGCTTTGTATTTTGAAAAAGGATATAATATATATCTACTGTGCTTATTGTCATTTTGGTTTTTAACTATTAATCATGCTGCAATGCGTACAGCGGTATCTGCATTTGTTTATGGAATTGCATTATTAAATGTAAAGCTGATGCCTGATAAATCAATATCAAAACAGCAAAATTAAATAGGACGTGATTATGAGAGTTTCTTTCTAAAAGAACTAAATTGCGCCCAAAACCACGATTACGATATGCCCAATAACAAAATACATTTTGAGATATCAGAAAGAAAAGCAATTTTACATCTTTTTGATGCTTTATTTGTTGTACTTGCGCTATACGTAGTGGGGCAGTATTTTGATGTTCTCTATCTAAAACAAATTATTGCATCAAAAACCTGTTTGATACTGTTGGTTATTTATCTAAACGTGTTTGGAGTTGTTTTTGAAATGTACAATATTCAAACAGCCAGTAATGAATTTCAAATTTTAAAGAGCACATTACTTTGTGTATCTTCCACGGTTTTGGTCTATTTATTAACGCCATTGTTATCTCCCTTATTACCATCGAATAGGCTGCAAATTCTTTTATTCTATTCAATAGTATTTGCTGTTTTGATGTCTTGGCGATTATTTTATGTAAAATTTTTGGCTTCTACTCGTTTTTCTCAAAATGCCTTGTTAATTTGTACCGAAAATGAAGTAGAAAGTTTAATACAAGGGCTTGAAAATATAGACCCACATTATAAAATAGTAGCTTTTGTAGCTACAGATTGGGAGGAAACCATAAACACAAACCCGCATCACTACGTTGAATGTGTAGTAAAAGCAAATTTGTTGACGTATGTAAAAAAAATGGAAATCTCTGAGATTGTAATCGCTTCTCAAATCACAACCGGAATCGAAGCAGACTTATACCATCAATTAATTAAATTATTAGAAGCAGGAAAAGTTATACGGGAGTATGCACAGTTGTATGAATCCAAAACATATCGGATTCCAGTACATCAAATGGGTGGGGATTTTTATCGGTTTTTCCCTTTTAGCCGTAGTAATCACAACAAGTTGTATTTGTTTGTAGTTCGTATTATTGAATTAATAATAGCCGTTGTAGGACTATTTTTAGGGTCACTTTTGTTGCCTTTTATAGTGATAGGAAACAGTATTGGCAATCGAGGTAGTTTACTGTACAGTCAAGAACGAATTGGTAAAGACGGTCATCCATTCAAAATTCTAAAATTACGTACGATGGTTAAAAATGCTGAAACCAATGGGGCTGTTTTCGCAACCACAAACGACAATAGAATCACAGCTTTTGGCAAGTTTCTCAGGAAAACAAGAATAGACGAAATTCCTCAATTTATCAATGTTTTAAAAGGTGAAATGGGAATTATTGGGCCACGACCAGAACGCACAGAGTTTGTCGAATTAATAGCCAAAACTATGCCTTTTTACGAAACCCGTCATATCATAAAACCAGGGTTAACAGGTTGGGCTCAAGTTAATTATTCGTATGGCGAAAATATAGATGATAGCTTGGTTAAATTACAATATGATCTATATTATATCAAACACAGAAGCTTTTTTTTAGACTTAAATATTACTTTCAAAACCATTACTACAGTTCTTTTTTATAGAGGACAATAGTTATCGTTTTTTTATCAAAATAATGTTACACTTTTAGCTTTTACATTTAATGTATTTTAACCGTTTCTTAAACTTTTCCTTAGATAATAATAGAAATACGCTTATTATGTTTCAATGCTAATTTCACCAATAAATAGCCGTTGGTGAAAATCATAGGCAACACAATCAAGAAATGTACTTTGTTAATCAAAATAACAATATAAATTACCAATAAGAGAAGACTGAACAGCGCCAAGTAATAAAGCCACTTTCTTTGTGTAGCTCCATAAAAGCAAAACGAAAGGATGAGTAATGGGTTAAATAAAAGTACATTGTAATTGTTTGCCAACTCCAAATGACCTGAGTAAAATCCTAAAAACACAAAAAGGACTCCAATAGTTCCCATACTAAAAAAGTAGATCTGATTGATAATTTTTAGATTCAAAATAACAATTAAACCTAGGAAAATCAGATAGCTATAACCATTATTCCACCAAGAGGAAGGAACTAGAGGAGCATAGTTCAATAATGTTTTTGTTTCAGTTTGTACTAGTTTTTGATTGCGAAAGGTGGACAGCTTTAGATTCTCCATCAAATCTAAAGGAAGAAATATATGGTCGCTAATAGCGTCAACTTTACTTCCAAAAATAATACTTGTTCCCAATTGTTCGTAAAAATGATTATCAAAATAGGGATATAAAATACTTCTATACGTTAGTTCTGAGGTAGTTTTTTTACTAATAGCAGCTTCTCCCAAGGTTGTGTTGATAATATCTATAACCATAGTTGTACAGTTTTTATCAATAAATTTATACCGATATACACTTTCTCCAGAGCTCAATGCAGTGTTGAGGTTGTCAAAAAGTTTTTGTTTCAAATCTAGCGGTAAAGCCAGCTCTTGCTCATAAACATTACGGTGCTCATAAGTATAATCGGCCATAAAATCATTAAAAGGGTGTGTTATGGCAAAATAATCTAGATCTCCTTTAGCAAACTTCGAAACAAAATTGGGAGTGTTAAAATCAAACGCTCCATAGTTATACACTACATCAATATAAGTTGTTTCATCTGCAATCCGAAGGGCAGTATGACCAAAAAGGGAGTACGACTCGTTACCAGTGCCACAAGTCAGAATACTTATTTTTGTTCGTTCAGACAAAATAATATTTTGGCTATAGGATTCTAAACCAAGAAGGAAAGTTAATAAGAGCGTGATTTTGAAAATGGTGATTTTCATCGGTAGTGTTTTTTATCGAAGCCAAAACAGCTTCGTTCTGGTTATCGTCTAAATTGTCCTAAATCTACTTTTAACGAAAAAATATTAGAATATAATGTAGTGTTTTGATTGCCAATATTAGTCAGTGCATAATCCACTTGTATACCACGGTATTTAAAACCCAATCCAATATTGGGCTGAAATTCTATTCTTTGACTGCTATCCAACTGGGTTACATTTTGAAAATTTCCTACGCCTGCTCGTACAAAAACCAAATCGGTATAACCAAATTCTAGTCCCAATGCAGGATCGATACTCGCAAATTTAGTCGAAATCAAATCATTAGTTTGACTAAAGCGCATGTTCAAATTGGTAGCTGCCAAAAGGCTGTAATCATAGTGAAAAATAAATTTTTTTGAAATCCCCAACTGCAGTTTTGGAGCTGTAATCTCCGTTGATTCGGGTAATTCTTGATTTTGACCTGCCACAGCATCTGATACTTTCTTATACTCTTTTTCGTTGATATTCCAAACATTGTAAGTGGTCGTAATATCTCTTGCCATCAGTCCAAATTTCCAATTGTTTCGTTCCAATTGTACACCAGCATCAAAACCAAAACCCCATGCATTGGCAAATTTACCAATGATGCGTCGAATGATTTTTGCATTCACCCCATATTGAAACCCTTCGATAGGGAGTTTTCTAGCATACGAAAAAGTGAAAGCATAGTCGGCAGTAGAGAATAAACTAATTCGATTATAATCAATATTCCCTTGACTGTCAATTAATTCAGTAGTATTCAAAATATCATCTACACCAAAACGAATCAACGATATTCCCCAAGCACTTTCGTCATCAATAGGACTCGCATAGGCTAAGTAATCGTACTTAGCAATATTAGCAAAGTAGTTAGCATGCATGACAGATATTTGGTGATCTTCCAAGTGAACCAAACCTGCGGGATTCCAATAACCAGCATTTACATCATTACTCGATGAGGTTACCGCATTGGCCATTCCCAAAGCAGCTGCATCAACACCAATATTCAGGAACTCATTAGAATATTTTCTAACAGTTTGTCCATAATATGTACTGCAAATGGAGAGGAATATAAAACACAGGAAATTTCTCAATATTTTGGTTTTGAAATACAAAGGTTATTATTTTTGTTCAAAAATATAATTTTTTAATGAGCTTCCTTCTTTTTGGGGTAAATAAAAGGTCAAGAACCGGTAGTTGTTGAAAATCTATACTATAAAACTCCGCTTTCATTCACTTATTGTATTAAATTTGTCCAAAATTAAAAATCAAATCATGCAAACGATAAAGAAGCAGATTCCTAATTTAATCACTTTATTAAATTTATTTTCGGGTTGTATCGCGCTAGTTTATGCCGCAGAATCTAATTTTGAATACGCATTTTATTTTGTGTGTTTGGGTATTTTTCTAGACTTTTTTGATGGTTTTTTTGCTCGTTTGTTTAACGTTGCAAGCCCTCTAGGGCTGCAGTTGGACTCTCTTGCCGACATGGTTACTAGTGGTGTCGCTCCGGGATATGTAATGTTTATGATGTTGAAAAATAGCCAACACGAAATTTCAACACACCCTATGTTTGCATATTTAGGTTTCTTGATCACTTTGGGTTCTTGCTATCGTTTGGCCAATTTTAATATTGACACCAGACAAACAGAGTCTTTTATTGGGTTGCCAACACCAGCCAACACCTTATTTATTCTAAGCTTACCATTAGTGATTTTATATGGAGACTCTTTACTTATATTAGAGTTACTGACCAATCAGTATTTTTTAATGGCTATTATTGTCGGGAGTGTATATATTCTGAATGCCGAAGTTCCCTTATTTTCTTTAAAATTGAAAAAATTCACAATCAAAGACAACCTGCTGCAAATCATATTTTTACTGTTTTCATTTGTGTTTGTACTTTTATTTCATTTTGGAGGTGTGCCATTAACGATCCTTTTTTATATACTACTTTCAGTTGTTAACAACAAATGGATCAAGAAGTAAGCACGGTAAATGAGAAAAAAAATTGTCAGACGTAGAACAACCACAACACGAAAAGTCACCAAGAAGAGCAATCCTTTCTATGTAAAAATAAAAAAGGTTTTTATCTATCTCGTATTGCTAGCTTTTTTAATAGCTACACTTTATCACTATAGAATCGGTATCGCTTATTACTTTAGTTTCAAAACCAATAAAACAGTCACCGAGAATGACGAAAGCAAACGACTATCCGACATACGCAATCGTCAAGTATTAGAAAATATCGATGGAAAATCAATCGGAATCGACGTGTCCGAGTATCAAGGTAACATCAAATGGTCCTATGTAGATACGCTCGAGAATACCTATCCCATACACTTTGTATTGATTCGTGCCACTGTAGGTTCCGATAGATTAGACAAAAAATATACAAAAAATTGGGAAGGTTCCAAAAAAAATAAAATGATTCGAGCTGCCTATCATTATTACCGACCAAACGAAAACTCTATCGATCAAGCCGAATTGTTTATCAAAAACGTGCAGTTGAGTAAAGGTGATTTACCCCCCGTTTTGGATATCGAAAAACTACCAAAAAATCAATCCGTTGAAAGACTAAAAGTCGGCTTAAAACGATGGCTTACCTACGTAGAAGCACACTACCATGTTCGCCCAATAATTTACACAGGAGAAAAATATTATGATGATTTCTTAAAAGAGGAATTCAGTGATTACTTATTTTGGATTGCCAACTACAACTTCTATCGTGAAGAGATGGACAACGACTGGCTATTCTGGCAATTTACCGAAAAAGCTTCCGTGCCTGGGATAAAAGGGAATGTAGATGTCAATATTTACAACGGAGACTTGCAGCAATTACAATTCATTACCGTGGATTAAAGTATAGATAGTAATAATTTGGGCGTGCCTCAACTTCCACTATCGTTCCAGTTGAGTCGGGCTATACGTTACAATCTTTTTTGGGCAAAAAAGCCCAAAAAAGGATTTTCACTGCTATCCCTCACGCAAAACCATAACCGACTATAAACTATGTTTTTTTGTAAGTAATAAACAGTACTATAAAAATAAAGAACAGCAACATTCCAACAAAATACAAAACCGACTTGGTGTTGGCAAAATTTACCGTGCTACCCATCCATTCGATCTTCTTTGGTGGAAAAAGTCTTTTGTCTTCAGGCTTATAATAAAAGATACCCCAAACCCAATTGTTCGGGTCTTTACTCCACTGATCTAGAGTTTCCTTGCTAGGTGTATTATTTTCCATCTTTATGCAGCTTTAATTTTTTTTGCTTGTGTGACTAAAATCAATTTATAATTTAAACTAAAAGAAGAAGTAGTAATCCGTTTTATCCGCGTCACAGTATTTAAAATTCGATTTTCTTTTTACGCAATTCAAAGTTCTGGCCAAGATATACTCTACGTACCATTTCGTCTTCAACTAATTCTTCAGGAACTCCAGCTTTTAAAATCCCACCTTCAAACATTAAGTAAGTTTTATCAGTAATTGCAAGCGTTTCTTGTACGTTGTGGTCAGTAATAAGGATGCCTATATTTTTGTTTTTCAATTGTGCCACAATCCGCTGAATGTCTTCTACTGCAACGGGGTCTACTCCAGCAAATGGCTCATCAAGTAAAATAAACTTTGGGTCGGTTGCAAGACAGCGTGCAATTTCGGTTCGACGACGCTCTCCACCCGAAAGTAAATCTCCACGATTCGTACGTATGTGTTCCAAGCTAAACTCTTCAATCAAACTTTCCATTTTTGCAACTTGCGCTTCTTTCGAAAGCTTGGTCAATTGCAAAACGCTTAAGATATTGTCTTCGATACTTAATTTTCTAAAAACAGAAGCCTCTTGTGCCAAATACCCAATTCCATGCTGAGCACGTTTGTACATCGGATAATCCGTTATGTTCAAATCATCCAAGTAGATGTTTCCAGCATTGGGTTTTACCAATCCCACAATCATATAGAAAGAAGTCGTTTTTCCAGCTCCATTTGGACCTAGTAAACCAACGATTTCTCCTTGGTTTACTTCTACCGAAATACCTTTTACTACACTTCGTCCTTTATATGTTTTTACTAAATTATCAGCTCTTAAAATCATTTTGTATGTTTGAGTGTTCTAATTTTCTGTGTTTAGACTTTACAAATAAACGAATAAACTACAGCATTTAATCATAAATATTTGTTACGATTGCTTTTCTTTCTTATATACCAATACCGATAAAAATATACTAGCTTCATAGATTAACAACATAGGAACAGCAACAATTGTTTGACTCACAACATCTGGTGGAGTAACAATAGCTGCAATAATCAATACCAATACAATGGCATATTTCCGGTAATCTCTTAAAAATTTTGGATTTACAAGTCCAAGCTTAGTCAAAAAGTAAATGATAATAGGCATTTCAAAAAATAATCCACTAGCAATTACAGATGTTTTTACCATACCAATATACGAGTCCAATGTAAATTGATTCAGTACAACACTACTCACCGTAAAAGTGGCTACAAAGTTGACAGACATCGGAATAACAATAAAATAACCAAAAAGTACTCCTAAGAAGAAAAGTAATGAAGAAAAGAAAATGAAAACGCGAGCATTTTTTTTCTCATTGTCATAAAGAGCTGGACTGATAAATTTCCAAATTTCCCATAATATAAAGGGGAACGCCAGAATAAATCCAGCCAAAAGACAGATCCAAATAAAGACGTTTACTTGCCCTTCCATTTCTGTATTTTGAATAATAAAAGGCATTTCGGTAACGCAAATGCTTTCTGCAAATCCAAGTTGGTGTGACAATTCACACATGTAGGTATAGGTGAAGAAGGTGGGTCTAGTGGGGCCAAATATAATGGTATCAAAAAGGTAATCACTAATAAAGTAGGTAAAACACGCCATGATGATTATCGCAATCGTACTGCGGACCAATAACCATCTTAAATCTTCTAGATGATCCAAAAAGGACATCTCACTTTGGTTTTTCTTTGTCATTATATAATTCCTTCTTTTAAAATATCGTGTAAATGCAATACACCTTTGTAGGTTTTGTCTTCAACAACAATCAGTTGTGTGATTTTAAAGTCTTCCAGGATGTTTAAAGCCTCGGCGACCATTGTAGACGATTGAATCAATTTTGGATTTTTGGTCATAATGTCTTTAGCGGTCAAATTAACAAACGAATCACGATCATTCAACATGCGACGAATATCACCATCGGTAATAATACCTATGACTTGGTTATTTTCAACAACGGCAGTAACTCCCAAACGCTTCTCAGAAATCTCAAAAATTACCTGTTTGATAGAAGCATCAGGAGTAACTATAGGTTTTAAAGTATGCTCTAGCATATCATTTACCTTCAGTAATAGTTTTTTACCCAATGCGCCTCCAGGATGATAAATCGCAAAATCTTCGGGTTTGAAATGTTTAAGTTCCATTAAACAAACGGCAATTGCATCTCCCATGACCAATTGTGCCGTAGTACTATTGGTGGGAGCAAGGTTGTTTGGGCAAGCCTCTTGTTCAACAGTCGTGTTCAATACAAAGTCAGATCCTTGTGCAAGAAATGATGACATATTACCTGTAATAGCTATCAAAGTGTTACCAAAACGTTTTAATAACGGGACCAATACTTTTATTTCGGGACTATTTCCGCTTTTAGAAATGCAAATAATTACATCCTCATTTTGTACCATACCTAGGTCGCCATGAATGGCTTCTGCAGCATGAAGAAATAAGGAAGGGGTTCCAGTAGAGTTAAAAGTAGCCACTAGTTTTTGTGCAATGATGGCGCTTTTTCCTATACCAGTGACAATTAGCCGGCCTTTAGAATTAAAGATGGCTTGTGTGGCATCGTAGAAACTATCGGTAAGGAAGTCCGTTAATTTGGCAATCGCATCACTTTCAGATAGAATCGTTTTTTTGGCAATAGCCAATATATTTTCTTTTGATATCAAAACAGAATGGTTAAAATTTGTAATTATGAAAGAAATGTTTATCTTTATAAAGTGCAAATTTAGATAAAATACCATATAATAAAGAATGAATTCAAACGAAATTGATATCCATAAGGAATTAAAGAAATATTTTGGTTTTAGTCAGTTTAAAGGACTGCAGGAACAAGTAATTAAAAGTTTGCTCAATAAGCAAAACACGTTTGTAATTATGCCCACTGGTGGTGGTAAATCACTTTGTTATCAACTACCCGCTTTGACAAGAGAGGGGACTGCTATTGTAGTTTCTCCTTTGATTGCTTTAATGAAAAATCAAGTAGATGCTATTCGTAGTTTGTCTTCAGAAAACGGTGTGGCTCATGTTTTGAATTCCTCTTTAACAAAAACGGAAATTACACAAGTCAAAAAAGATATTACTTCTGGTTTGACAAAATTACTCTATGTTGCTCCCGAGTCCTTAACAAAAGAAGAGAATGTGAATTTCCTTAAAAGTGTAACGATATCGTTCGTTGCCATTGACGAAGCGCATTGTATCTCAGAATGGGGACACGATTTTAGACCAGAGTATCGAAATCTGAAAAATATAATTAAACAAATAGGAGACGTTCCAGTTATCGGTCTTACCGCTACAGCAACTCCAAAAGTACAAGAAGACATTCTTAAAAATTTGGATATGTCTGATGCAACAACGTTCAAAGCATCGTTCAATAGACCTAATCTCTATTATGAAGTACGCACAAAAACAAAAAATGTAGAGTCAGATATTATTCGATTCATACGTCAACACAAAGGGAAATCTGGTGTCATCTATTGCCTAAGTCGCAAAAAAGTTGAAGCAGTTGCAGAGGTATTAAAAGTAAATGGAATTAGTGCTGTTCCATACCATGCAGGGTTAGATGCAAAAACGAGAGCCAAACATCAAGACATGTTTTTAATGGAAGATGTAGATGTTGTTGTGGCTACTATTGCATTTGGAATGGGAATTGATAAGCCAGATGTGCGTTTTGTTATTCATCATGATATCCCAAAATCATTGGAGAGTTACTACCAAGAAACTGGTCGAGCAGGTCGTGACGGTGGCGAAGGTCATTGTCTTGCGTACTACTCTTATAAAGATGTGGAGAAATTAGAAAAATTCATGTCAGGAAAACCAGTGGCAGAACAAGAAATTGGTTTTGCTTTACTCCAAGAAGTCGTGGCCTATGCCGAAACTTCAATGTCAAGAAGGAAGTTCTTATTGCATTACTTTGGAGAAGAATTTGATGATGAGACAGGTGATGGTGCCGATATGGATGATAATGTTCGAAATCCAAAGTCGAAAGTAGAAGCCCAAGATCAAGTAGTTAAATTGCTTGAAATCGTCAGAGATACAAAACACATATATAAATCCAAAGAAATTGTATTTACATTAATTGGTAGAGTTAATGCAATGATCAAAGCACATCGTACAGATGTACAGCCTTTTTTTGGAAGCGGAAATAAATTTGATGAAAAATACTGGATGGCATTATTGCGTCAAGTGTTAGTAGCGGGTTATTTGGCTAAAGATATTGAGACCTACGGAATCGTAAAAATAAACCAAAAAGGATTGGATTTTATTCAAAATCCTTCTTCGTTTATGATGTCAGAGGATCATGAATATAATGAGTCCGAAGATGAAGCTATTGTTTCAGCTTCGAAAGTGACTGCTGCCATCGATGAAAATTTGATGAATATGCTTCGCGAATTACGAAAAAAAGAAGCCAAGAAAATTGGAGTACCTCCTTTTGTAGTTTTTCAAGATCCTTCATTAGAGGATATGGCTTTGAAATATCCTATTTCCGTCGAAGAGTTAGTTAATATTCACGGTGTCGGAGAAGGAAAAGCCAAAAAATATGGAAAAGAATTTGTTGCTTTAATTATGAGATATGTAGAAGATAATGATATAATTCGACCTGACGATCTAGTAGTGAAATCTACTGGAACTAATTCGATAAATAAATTATATATTATCCAAAATATTGATCGAAAATTGTCACTTGATGATATCGCTAAAGCAAAAGGCTTAACCATGGATACTTTAATCAAAGAAATGGAACAGATTGTATATGCGGGCACAAAGTTAAATATCAAGTATTGGATTGACGAAATGCTAGACGAAGACCAGCAAGAAGAAATTTACGATTATTTTATGGAATCGGAGTCAGATAAAATTGATGGAGCACTCAAAGAATTTGATGGTGATTATGATATTGACGAACTACGATTGATGCGTATCAAGTTCATTAGTGAAGTAGCAAATTAAAAGGTAGTTACTTTTGAAGATGTTTTTTGTTGGTCTTGGCGAAATGCTTTTATTTTTGAATTTAGTACTAGATTTATATAAAGTGCTATATAAATCTATTTGTTTATTAGAAATAAAACTTCAAGATTAAGGCTGTTTTGGATTTAAAAGATACTATATTAAGGTAGCTGAATTCCAAATAACGAGCATTGTGTGTCACTTACTCTTCATACAATTCTGCACGATGAGGTTTCAGAATATCGCGTATCTGTATCATGTGCTCATCGGTTACTACCATGAAAGCAATTGCATGCATCTCATTTTTAATTTCGAACCCCGTAACTTTCAGCGGTAGTTTTTCAATGTCGATATATTCTTTAAGATGAATTTCATGATGTTCAGCAGTTTTTGCGCCGGAAGGACCACGAAAATCCCAAATCATTTTTATTTTTCTAGACATAATTTAGTTTCAAATGTTTGAAAGGCAAAGATACGAAGACTAACGTTATATGAAATAATGAAAATGGAATACTTTATAACGAATAGAAATTCATTTCAATATACTATTTTTGTCCTTTCATGCTATTTTCGAAATTCGAAATGGAATTATGCATGTTGTAATTAAACCAAACAATGCCTCAAGAACTTCTCATACAAGTCACACCCGATATAGCCAGTAATGAATCTTTGTTAAAGGATTTTATTGGAAAGAAACTACAAATTCCTATAAGTGAATTGCAACAAATTGTTATTTTGAAACGCTCTATTGATGCTCGTCAAAAAGCAATCAAAATGAATTTGAAAGTTGTAGTTTATACCAAAGGGGAGCTTTTTCAAGAAAATAAAATAGAGTTACCCGATTATCCCTCGGTAGTAAACGCTCAAGAAGTAATTGTGGTTGGAGCTGGTCCAGCAGGGCTTTTTGCTGCTTTGCAATTGGTAGAGCTAGGGTTACGTCCTATTGTGATTGAAAGAGGTAAAGATGTAAAAGGACGTAGACGCGATTTGAAAGCTATCAATGTTGATCATATTGTAAATGAAGATTCTAATTATTGTTTTGGTGAAGGCGGTGCAGGTACCTATTCGGATGGAAAGTTGTACACACGTTCCAAGAAACGTGGTGATGTAACTAGAATTTTAGAATTACTAGTAGGTTTTGGTGCAACTCCAGATATTTTGGTAGAAGCTCATCCACATATTGGTACCAATAAATTACCACAAATCATTCAAGATATTCGAGAAAAAATTATAGAATGTGGTGGCAAAGTACTTTTTGAAACAAGAGTAACAGATATTTTGACCAAGAATAATGAAATCGAAGGAGTTGTTACTCAAACGGGTGATATGATTCGGGCTAATAAATTAATTTTAGCAACAGGGCATTCAGCTCGTGATATTTTTGAATTATTAGATAGAAAAAAAATATTTATAGAGGCTAAGCCTTTTGCGTTGGGTGTTCGCGCAGAACATCCGCAATCATTGATCGATAAAATTCAGTATTCCTGTGATTATAGGGGTGAACTTTTGCCTCCGGCTCCTTATAGTATTGTGAAGCAAGTAGGAGGTAGAGGGATGTATTCGTTTTGCATGTGTCCCGGTGGAGTGATTGCTCCGTGTGCGACAAGTCCTGGCGAAGTAGTGACAAACGGTTGGTCTCCCTCAAAAAGAGATCAAGCAACGGCTAATTCCGGTATTGTTGTCGAATTAAAGTTGGAGGATTTTAAACCGTTCCAGAAATATGGTGCCTTGGCAGGGATAGAATTCCAGAAAAGTATCGAACAAAAAGCATGGCATTTAGCAGGAGGGACTCAAAAAGTACCTGCACAACGAATGGTTGATTTTATACAAAATAAAGTTTCTAGCGAAATTCCAAAGACTTCTTATGTTCCTGGAACTACCTCAGTGGAAATGGGACAAGTATTCCCAGGGTTTTTAAGTCAGATTTTAAGAGAAGGATTCTCAGAGTTTGGTAAGTCCATGAAAGGATATTTAACAAATGATGCCATTCTTCATGCTCCTGAATCTAGAACTTCTTCTCCTGTTCGTATTCCTCGTGACGGAATCACATTTGAGCACCTGCAAATAAAAGGTTTGTATCCTTGTGGTGAAGGTGCAGGATATGCAGGTGGAATAATTTCCGCAGCCATTGATGGTGAAAAATGTGCGCAAATGATTGCGCAAAGCCTCAATAAACAATAGTTAAATTTAATTTATCCATTTAGTAATCCTCATGTAATAGTATTTCTTTTGTATTTTTGTGAGGCTAAAAATAATTATGATAGAAGAAAATGTAATATTAGTTAATGAAAAAGACGAACAAATTGGTTTAATGCCAAAATTAGAAGCGCATGAGAAAGCACTTTTACATCGTGCTTTCTCAGTTTTTGTTTTAAATAATAACAACGAAATAATGCTCCAACAACGAGCAGCTCATAAATATCATTCTCCTTTATTGTGGACAAATACCTGTTGTAGTCATCAACGCGAAGGAGAAACCAATTTGGAGGCAGGAAGTCGTAGACTTTTTGAAGAAATGGGTTTTAAAACCGAATTAAAAGAGTTATTTCATTTTATATATAAAGCACCTTTTGATAATGGATTGACAGAGCATGAATTAGATCATGTGATGATTGGTTATTATAATGAAGAGCCTAAAATCAATATTGAAGAAGCGGAAAGTTGGAAATGGATGAGTATAGATGCCGTTCAGGAAGATATGAAAAATCAACCAGAATTATATACTGTATGGTTTAAAATAATTTTTGAAGAATTTTATCATTTTTTAGAAGAGCATAAAATATAATTGGGCAACTATAGCTCGAGGTTTTGAGAGTAAAAAAAAAGTATTCATAGGTATGAAAGTAACAATAAGTAGAAAAGCACATTTCAATGCGGCTCACCGTTTGTATCGCAAAGACTGGTCTTTCGAAAAAAACGATGCCATATTTGGCAAATGTAATAATCCCAATTATCATGGTCATAACTATGAGCTTATTGTGAGTGTTACTGGAGCAATCGATCCAGAAACAGGTTTCGTTATCGATGTGAAGATTTTAGCAGATATTATTAAAGAAGAAGTGGAAAATCCTTTTGATCATAAAAATCTAAATCTTGATGTTTCAGAATTTCAAGATCTTAATCCAACAGCAGAAAATATTGTCGTGGTTATTTGGGATAAAATCAGAAAAAGAATTCAGTCAGATTTCGAACTTGAAGTGGTATTGTATGAAACACCACGTAATTTTGTAACTTATAAAGGAGAATAATGACTTTGAAGGTAGGAGATAAAGCACCCGTGTTTTGTTTGAAAGATGTCGATGGGAACAACTTTGATAGTGAATCACTGATTGGTAAAAAAATGGTAGTTATTTATTTTTATCCAAAAGACAATACTGCAATTTGTTCAGCGCAAGCCTGCAGTTTCAGAGATAATTACCAGGATTTTCAGGATTATGGAGCCGAATTAATAGGTGTCAGTAGCGATAACCAGCAGTCTCATCGCGATTTTTCAAAGAAATATAAGCTTCCTTTTGTTTTATTGTCTGATGAAAATCAAAAGATTAAAAAACAATTTGGCGTGTCATCACAATTTTTTGGTTTACTTTCGAGTAGAATAACTTTTGTAATTGATGAAAATGGTATTATTCAAATGATTTTTGATTCCGTTTTAGGAAAAGCACACATTACAAAGGCATTAAAAAAAGTAAAAGAACTAGCAATTATCAATAAATAACAACATATGAATTTGTATCCATTACAATTTGAGCCGATCTTAAAGGAAAGAATATGGGGAGGGGAAAAGCTGAAAACGGTCTTGAATAAATCAATTACATCCAGTATAACAGGAGAAAGTTGGGAGTTATCGGCTGTCAAAGACGATGTAAGTGTAGTTGCCAATGGCGAGTCCAAAGGAAAAGCATTGACAGATTTGATAGAAACCAATCCAAACGAAATATTAGGAACAGCAGTTTACCAGAAATTCGGTAAAGATTTTCCGTTATTATTTAAATATTTGGATGCAAAACAAGATCTTTCGATTCAGGTACATCCCAACGATGCTCTAGCACAAAAACGCCATAACTCTTTTGGGAAAACAGAAATGTGGTACATCATGCAAGCCGATAAAGACGCACGCATAATTGTAGGTTTTAAAGAGGATTCAAATGCTAAAGAATATGTGCAAAATTTAGAAGATAAAACGCTCTTGTCAATTTTAGATACCGTTGAGGTAAAACAAGGAGACGTTTTTTTTCTTGAAACAGGTACGGTTCATGCTATTGGGGCAGGACTAGTAGTTGCTGAAATTCAGCAAACGTCTGATATTACATACCGACTTTATGATTTTGATCGAGTAGATGCTAGTGGTAATACAAGAGAGTTGCATATAGATTTAGCCTTAGACGCAATAAATTATAATAAAGTTGATACGTTTAAAGCTTATACTCTCAATACCAATGAATCAAATACGATTGTAGATTGTAAATATTTTACAACAAATTCAATTCCACTTGACGGTTCAATCGCAATAAACAAAACAGGAGAGACTTTTACAGTTTATATGTGTATTGAAGGAGATTTTAATGTTACTGCTAACAATCAAAAGTATCTCTTCAAAAAAGGAGATACTGTTCTGATTCCAGCGGGATTAAAAAGTTATGAAGTTAGTGGAAAAGCTTCTCTTTTAGAAATTTACATTTCATAGTAGGGAATAGAAAGATTATATGTATTTTTGCACACGCAAATTAAAATTAAAAAAAAATGGCAAACGTTAAGAATTTAAAAAAAGACATCAACTACGTTTTAGGTGATATTATTGAAGCGGTTTATTTATTCGAAATCTCTACTACAGGAAAACCAACTGATGAAACGAACAATTTGATAGATGAAGCTATCGCAGCATTTGATGTTTTGATCGCAAAAGTGAACGCTAAGAACGTTGAAAATAAAAAAGCTCATTTCAAACAAATCAATGTTGAATTGGAACAAACTGCAAATCAATTGATTGCTAAGATAAACGATTTGTAGTCAAAAAAAACTACGAAAAAGTGCAAATTTATTTTGGTGAATTCAAAATCATGCTTATATTTGCACCCGTAATGAGACGCCAGCGTAGCTCAGTTGGCTAGAGCAGCTGATTTGTAATCAGCAGGTCGTGGGTTCGAGTCCCTCCGCCGGCTCATCGTAAAACCATCTAACTTTTGTTAGGTGGTTTTTTTGTTTTAGATTAGTAGGAATTTGTATTTTTTTTTTAATCGTGTGTTGTTGGTTTTTTCTGTAAAATCATGTCAAAAAAAATATGAAAAAAAAACAGTTGTTTTGTTGCAGTTGTTGAAATGATGCTTATATTTGCACCCGAAATGAGACGCCAGCGTAGCTCAGTTGGCTAGAGCAGCTGATTTGTAATCAGCAGGTCGTGGGTTCGAGTCCCTCCGCCGGCTCATCGTAAAACCATCTAACTTTTGTTAGGTGGTTTTTTTATTTTTAGGAAGTTCTGTTTTTGGTTGTAGCTCTTTTTACAGGAGCAGCACATCTAGTTTTTCATTTGTTAATTCAGTCCCGTTATTCGCTCCAATCTTTTTTGCGGCCAAAAAAAGCCTCAAAAAAGGATTTCCACTACTACCGGGGCTAGGAGGGAAGTATGGTTCTTCTTTGTTCTTATCCTGAAGCACTATTTCAAACTACCTTATGTAGATGTGTAAATGGCGTCAAGCTGTAATGTTTGCGCTTGTATAGCTGTTCATTTTGCATGCTATAGAGAAGAGTTATGCATATTTTACTGATTTGAGCAGATTAGTTAGTTTTTTGGATGTGTTAGTATTTAGAGTCTACCTGTTGATAAGTAAAGGTTTATCCGTAGATAAAGATATAAAATTTTAAGTTTACCTTTTTTGTATTTCTGGACACGTATGTAATGTATGTATAGCCAGTGAGTGGAGTTACTTAGAATTATAAAAGGGATGGTGATTGCAATTTAAGTCTTTAGTGATATAATATCAAACTATCAAGTTGTCTAGATCCTGAAGCTTCAGGAAGGGAGTTGAAAAACTCGTTTAAGGTATGTTTTTAATAAGCTCAATTTGGTGTTAGGTAAATAACTTAATGATATTTTAATTTTACCTCAGGTGTTGTGGGCGTATGTATGTATGTAGTTCAGATAGGCAATTAGTGAATCTGCACACTATTAATTGCAGCCAGCTTTAGCTGGATGGTAACTTTAAGTGATTCAGTCAATTTCTCTAATGCCGTTAAGTATGACATATGGGTACCGAAGAGCATGAAATGATGCTGTTAGTACCATAGGTATAATATATTACTCCTGGAATACATTCTTTAATTTTTCAACACATTCATTTTAATGTATTATGTGCAGAATAATGCCATAAGGCATGATACATGATTTAGTAGGTTCAAATAATTTACATGGTACAAAATATTTATTACAATTCACTATTGGTGTAGTAATTGTTTACAAGCATGATATATTGGTAGTAAAAAAAAGATCTACATCATCAAGTTAGTGCCGTAGGTACGATAAAATATAACTGAAACACATTCTTTTATTGGTCCCAAAAATAGTTAAAACTATGTACTTTGGTGCATTTCGCTTTTAGCTTCTAAAAATGTACTTTTGAGATATGGATTTTCAAAGAGTAAATGGACATACAGTATCAAGATTGACGGTTCATATAGTTTGGGCTACAAAATATAGATATGCAGTTTTGCAGGGAGACATAAAAACCCGCTGTAGAACTATTTTAGTACAAAATTGTGAAGCGGAAGGAGTGCAAATATTAAAAGGGGTTGTGTTAAAAGATCATATGCATATTAAATATCGACCCTATCAAGATGTTAGCACTTTGGTTAAATTAATGAAAGGTCGTTCTTTAAGAAAACTACAAATAGAATTTCCAGAACTTAAAAAAAGATATTGGGGTCGTCATTTTTGGGCAATTGGTTTTGGGTGTTGGAGTACAGGTAATATTACAGATGAAATGGTAAATCAATATTTGGAACATCATCGAAGCCCGAATGAAAGTAATAATGATAACTTCATAATTGAAGACTAGCAACATGCAGACTTTAAGTCTGACAACCAAATCTATGAACTTTAAGTCCATAGTGGTTTAGTTGTCCACAAATTCATTCTAATATATTATGTTTAGAATAATGTCATCAGGCACGATACTTGATTTAGGAGGATCTAGTAGTTTACCCGCAACAATATGTTAACTGCAGTTCGCTACTGGTATAAATAATGCCGTTAGGCATGACATATAGGTAGCAAAAAAAAAAATTACGTCATCAAGGTAGTGCTGTAGGTACGATATATTATTTCTAGTTATGTTCGTTCTTATATTATATGTGTAGAATAATGCTGCTAGATATCATAAATAGTTATAGTAAGTCCAAAAGGTTTATAC
>NZ_JAOQMX010000019.1 GCF_025960985.1 Flavobacterium psychraerolatum
TTTCTTTTGGAACTATTAAATCATACAACGAAGAATACTCGCTGAATTGTATTGTTTGTTGTTGTACTAACATCTAAAAAACACTTATAATTAGATTTAAATATAAGAAAAAAGGAGTAGAAATCCATAGATATCTACTCCTTTTTATGTGTCAATTTATTAGAAAGACTTTTTCAGTGCCCTCCGCAAACTGCTTAGCCATTTTTTTTTTTGTGGGCACGCCCAAAATATTATTTTACATTCTAGCCGGTACACTGATACCTAATAACTTGAAAGTATCTGCGATTGTATCGGCCACTCGTTTTGAAAGCTGAACTCTGAAGGCTTTTTTGTTTGCATCGGCCTCTCCCAAAATAGGCACGGCTTGGTAGAATGAGTTGTACTCACGAACCAAGTCATAGGTGAAATTGGCTATCAATGCTGGACTGTGATTGTTGGCAGCGTTTTGAATCACCTCTGGAAACAACTCCAATTGCTTGATTAATTCTTTTTCTTTTTCGTGCAATTCAACCACTGATGCATCTTGTGAATAGTCAAATGTTGCTTTGCGAATGATCGACTGTATACGTGCGTAGGTGTACTGTATGAAAGGCCCCGTGTTTCCTGCAAAATCTACTGATTCTTCGGGATTGAAGAGGATTCTTTTCTTTGGATCTACCTTTAAGATGTAATATTTTAAGGCACCTAAACCGATGGTTTGATACAAATTGGCTTTTTCTTCTTTCGAATACTCTTCTAATTTACCTAAATCTTCGGCGATTTTTTGAGCTGTAGCGGTCATTTCTTCCATCAAATCATCGGCATCTACAACTGTACCTTCACGAGATTTCATTTTTCCTGATGGCAAATCTACCATTCCGTATGACAAATGAAACAGATTTGCAGCCCAGTCAAATCCTAATTTTTTCAAAATTAAGAACAATACTTTAAAGTGATAATCTTGCTCATTACCTACGGTGTAGACCATTCCGCCTACGTCTGGCATGTCTTTTACACGCTGAATGGCGGTACCAATATCTTGGGTCATGTACACGGCTGTACCGTCTGAACGCAAGACAATTTTACGGTCCAAACCTTCGTCGGTCAAATCAATCCAAACCGATCCGTCTGGATCTTTTTCAAATATGCCTTTGTCTAATCCAATTTGAACTACGTCTTTACCCAACAAATAGGTATTGCTTTCGTAGTAAAAACTATCAAAGTCTACACCCATTGTTTTGTATGTGGTTGCAAAACCGTCATAAACCCATTGGTTCATTTTTTTCCAAAGTGCGATCACTGCTTCATCGCCCGCTTCCCATTTTAAAAGCATTTCTTGTGCTTCTAGAATAATTGGCGCTTGTTTTTTTGCTTCGTCTTCGGTTTTTCCTGCTGCCATTAGCTGGCTTATTTCTTCTTTGTAGGCTTTGTCAAACGCTACATAAAAATTACCAACTAGTTTGTCTCCTTTTAATCCTGTAGATTCTGGAGTAGACTCATTACCAAATTTTTGCCAAGCCAACATGGATTTGCAAATATGGATTCCTCTATCGTTGATGATTTGTGTTTTGTATACTTTTTTACCCGATGCTTTGATAATCTCTGCAACTGAGTATCCTAATAAATTGTTACGTACGTGTCCAAGATGCAAGGGTTTGTTGGTGTTTGGTGACGAATATTCGACCATTACCGCTGTATCGCCTTCTTTTGGAGATTGAAAGCCAAATTGCTCTACCGTTCTAATTTGGTTGAAAAAACCCAAATAATACGCGTCTGAAATCACAATATTCAAAAACCCAGAGACTACGTTAAACTTGCTAACGGCCTCGACATTTTCGACCAAATAGTTCCCTATTTTATTTCCTAATTCTACTGGATTACCCTTTACCACTTTTAATAATGGAAAAATAACCATCGTAATATCACCCTCAAACTCTTTGCGAGTGGATTGAAATTCGAATTTTTCAATGGCTACTCCAAACAACTCTTGAATGGCTTTTGTAATAAACGGACTAAGAATCTCTTGTAATGACATGTAAACTGTGTTTTAAAAGTGCGCAAAGATAGGTATTATGTAGCAAATTGAAAATCGCAACGCAAGATAAATTGTATTAACCAAAAGAATGCGCGATGTTACCCTATCATAAATTTTTAAAATAAAAAACAAAATAGTACTATGTAATACATGATACTATCTAAAAAACAATTACATTTGCTCCATCAACAACCAACATAAGAATCAAAACAGCATCACCATGAAAAAATTACACCTCTTTTTAATCTGTCAATTTGGACTCCTATTCTCCATCCAGGCCCAAACTAATACAAGTGAAATAGTCACTGAAGATAAAGTCACCGTCTCGGGAAAAGTGATTGACAAAGGAAGCAAACAAACCATTCCGTATGCCAATGTGTTAATCAAAGTAGCTGGCAAAATAATTGCAAGCGGAGTTACGACAGACAATGGAACTTTTGAAATTAAAAAAATTAGTACCAAAAGCTTTATGGTCGAAATCAATTTTATTGGTTACAAAAACTTCCAGAAAGAAGTACAAGTAAGTAGTGGACAAAAAACATATAACCTCAACACGATTATTCTCGAAGAAGATGCCATAGCCCTAAAGAGTGTAGAAATTATCAATGAAAAATCTACTATTGAGCAAAAGATTGATCGAAAAGTAGTCACCATCGGGAAAGATCTCTTGTCTATGGGAGCAACTGCCGGCGACATCATGAACAATATTCCGTCTGTGAGTGTGGACCCACAATCCAATGCTATAAGTATGAGAGGAAACTCGAATGTAAAAATCTTGATCGATGGTAAACCAACTACAATGGATGCTGCTCAGGTGCTAAAACAAATTCCGTCTACCTCAATCAAGCAAATCGAGTTGATTACCAACCCTTCTGCCAAATACAATCCTGAGGGAATGAGCGGAATCATCAATATTATTCTAAATAAAAATACGAAAGTCGGTTTTAACGGTAGTATTTCTAGTAGTTTCACAATGGGACGTACACCTAAAAGTAATCAAGCTTTCGATCTAAATTATCGTTCTGGGAAATTCAATTTCTACACTAATTATGGTTTCAACTACGGCCAAAACACCAACCGAGGAAGAATCGAGAGTTCAGAACTAGACAAAGAAAACATTCAGTTATTCAATTTCAACAGTAAATACACCTCTCACCTAGCCAAAATTGGTGTCGATTATTACATCAATGACAACAATACCTTATCTTTTTACACCAATCAAGGTGTTTACAAAACTGATAATTATGGACAAACAGTAGTTGATTACAAAAATAACACGACCAATATTGACCAACTGCAACTTTTTGATTCGAAAGACAAAAGCAACTCTCCTACTTATAATGTAGACTTTAAACATAAATTCAAAAAAGAAGGTCATACTATAGAATTGGAATCGAATATAAGCCAGTCCAACGAACCTGAATTTGCGCTGTATACCAATTTGAACCAAGTAGACAATAGTGTTCTCAACAGTTTTTCTAACGATATTGGTATTGACAGCAAAAACTACCTTACCAACCTAGATTACGTAAACACATTGACCGAAACTGTAAAACTAGAATTAGGATTGGAAAGTCGCATCGAGAAAACGTCTAACAATTTGTTATTGAACAACAACTACCAATCTGATTTTAAATACGATCGAAAAATTATGTCGGCCTACTTTACTATTGGTAAACAATGGAAAAAATGGAGCGCTCAAGCTGGAACACGTTTTGAGAATTATGAAGTAGATGCACTTTTTAAACAAGTAGCTACGGCAGATAGTCCTTTTACCAATAACTTATTCAATATGTATCCTTCGGCATTCTTGTCTTATACCATGTCTGACAAAAATACCTTTACCATTAATTATTCTCGTCGAATAGACAGACCAAGTATTGGACAAGTAAATCCAATACGCCAATGGAGTACTGCAACGATAGACTCACAAGGAAACCCCTTTTTGATTCCGCAATTTACGAATTCATTTGAACTAAATTACAGTCGAAAAATAGGATTAGGAACTATTAATTCAAGTGTTTTTTATCGAATAATCGAAGATGAGATTACCCGCGTACTGTACACGAATCCTATAAACGAAAACAAACAAATACTATCCTACGACAACTTCAACACCAATAATGCGTACGGTGTGGAAACATCAGCAAATTTAAATTTTAGAAAATGGTGGTCTGCAAACATAAGCCTAGACGCTTACATGAAAAAAGTACAGGGAACTGTAGAAACCACTCCTGGAAATTATGAATTTGTATCCCTGAACGCAACCAATTTTAATGCACGTATTAACAATACCTTCAAAGCTAGCAAAGAATTGCAGTTCACCTTATTTGGAATGTATCGTGGTCAAGATTTGAGTTTGCAGTTTAAAAACAATCCGATGTGGAAAATGGATTTCGGGACCAGTTATACCATCTTAAAAGGTAACGGAACCATAACAGCTCGTATGAGTGACATCTTCAATAGCATGAAATTCTCCTTCACAACCGATCGCCCATACACATCTGCAGGACGCTTTAAGTGGGAAAGTCAAACGGCTTACTTAGGATTTAATTACCGCTTTGGATCAGGAAAAAACAAGGCTGTACAAAGAAAACAAAGAGATTCTAATGAAGCTAGTAGCAGCGGTGGTTTCTAAAAATTATCTTGTGGTAACATAATTACGAACGGATATAAAGGTTTAATTTTCTTTTGCCCTTAGCAATCAAAAACAATTTCGAACGAATACATTTAAAAATGAATTAGTACTAAATCACGCGTTGGAAATAAAAAAGGCTTCAAATTACTTTGAAGCCTTTTGTGTATTTATAAAAAGTGAACTAAATTACCATTTGATAATCGCACTAGCCCATGTAAAACCACTACCGAAAGCGGCTAAAACAAGAGTGTCTCCTTCTTTTATTTTTCCTTGTTCCCAAGCTTCGGTTAATGCAATCGGAATAGAAGCTGCCGTTGTGTTTCCGTATTTTTGAATATTATTAAAAACTTGGTCATCATTCAGTTTAAACTTACCTTGAATGAATTGTGAAATTCTCAAATTGGCTTGATGCGGAATCAACATATCAATGTCTGAAACCGTCAAATTATTGGCCGCTAATCCTTCGTTGATTACTTCGCTAAAACGTACCACTGCATTTTTGAATACAAATTGACCATTCATGTATGGGTAGTAGCTTTCGTCATCTGGATCGTTGTCTGCAAGAATATCAGTTACCCAACGTCCGCCCATTCCTGGTGCTTTCAAAGATAACTCTTCGGCATGAACTCCCTCAGAATGTAAATGTGTAGATAGAATTCCTTTAGTCAAATCTTCTTCACGGCTTAGTACTGCTGCACCTGCACCATCACCAAAAATAACAGAAACAGATCGTCCTCTTGTAGTCATGTCCAATCCTGTAGAATGTACCTCAGACCCGATGACCAAAATGTTTTTGTACATTCCGGTTTTAATGTATTGATCTGCAACAGATAATGCATAAATAAAACCTGAACATTGGTTACGTACATCTAATGCTCCTACCGTACGTAAACCTAAATCACGTTGTACCAAAACTCCTGGTCCTGGAAAATAGTAATCTGGACTTAACGTAGCAAAAACAACAAAATCAATATCCTCTTTGGCTACACCTGCACGCTCAATAGCAATTTCGGCTGCTTTTACTCCCATTGTGGTAGTAGTATCTTCACCTTTTATAATGTGACGACGCTCTTGAATTCCAGTTCTTTCTTGAATCCAAGCATCGTTGGTGTCTATCGTTTTTGACAAATCGTCATTGGTGACGACATTTGGCGGGACATAGAATCCCAAGCCTGTTATTTTGGAGTGAAACATAATTACATTTATATTAGTTAGCTAACTACAAATTACTATTTTTTGATCAAATATTCATTTATTTTTCGAATAAAACAACCTTATGCAATCATTAAGCTAACTTCTTGATTGAATTCTAAGGCAACATCATGCTCAAAGAAAACGACTTTTCGATTATAAACTGCTTTAATCAAATAATAACTTCCTTTGAAATACGATTGCTTTACCACCACCTTCATCAGGCCGTTATCAACCAATTTGAGTTGATGAGGATATAGTAAAAGAGTTTTATCTTCATCGTCAATTATGACCAAATTAGACAATTGCACTTCGTTTACTTCTCCAAAAAGGGATGCTACATATTTATTGGCTGGTACATTGTACAAATCAACTGAGTTCCCCATTGTTACCATCTTACCATCAAATAAAACGATAGTTTGATCGGCAAAAGATAGCGCATCTGTACTGTCATGGGTAGCAACGATGCAGGTAACTCCTTTTCCTTTTAGGTAAGCAAATAAATTACGGCGTAAGGCATTTTTTCTAAAGTTATCAATATGACTAAAGGGTTCATCCAACAAAAGTATCTCTGGTTCTAATGCCAAGGCACGAGCCAAAGCCACACGTTGTTGTTGCCCTCCACTTAATAGTTTTGCTTTGACATCTGCAAATTCGGTCATTTCGACAATTTCTAACAGTTCTTGAATTCTAGCATTTTTTTGATCTTGATGCACATTAGATAAAAATTTACCCACATTTTCGGCAACAGTCACATAAGGCATCAAATCAAAATCTTGAGATAGATATTTGATAAAAGGCATACCAGGAACTAAATAAAATTTGGGACCTCGTATTTCGAAATCATTCCAAAAAAGATTGCCTTCATCCAAATCATATAACCCGTAAATTAACTTGAGTAAGGTACTTTTACCACAACCACTCTCTCCAATTATCGCTATATTTTCACCTTTATCTATAGCAAAATTAACGTTTTGAATTACTGGCTTATCTGTGTATGCAAAAGATATATTCTGAACTTTAAGCATTGTTTGTCGTTGTTATTTTTGAGTTTGCAAAGATAGATTACTTTAAGTAAAATACCTTATTTTAACAATTTTTAACCTTCGGATTATAGTCTTTATTAAACCTAGACCACTTATTAAAAAAGTCCAATCCTAAAAAAGGGTTTTAATACTATAAAAAAATTGGTACTTCATACGCTATTTTTCTTTTTTTTTAATAATTCCAACTTCCCAACCAAGGGTTATTTAGGAGATTTCAATTTTATTCTGACCAGAATTACCTTCAGTGTCTATGGGAGAGACATTTTTCTAAAAAATATAGGAAGTATTAAAAACGGATTTCCTCTCTTTGAAGGAAATTTGACAACAAGCACTATCTTTATTGGAAAGGAGGTACTATATTTACATCCAAACGCGATGGTATATGACGGTATTTTGCATGAGGGATAACTGTAAAAATCCTTTTTTAAGGTTTTTGTATCTCAAAAAAGAGGATAAGGTATAACCCGCCCGACACCATTAGCAATCGTTTTTTTTGGAGCGCAAACTCTAAAATATGAACTAATGATTTTTTATAGTATAATATGATGACCGAAAAAGAAAAAATGATTACGGGAGAACATTATTCAGCTGTTGATGCCACACTTATAAAAGACCGTCGACGTGCAAAGAATTTGTTGCATAGACTGAATATCACGGAGTACCGAATTACCAAAAAAGCTCGAGAAATTATTCAAGAATTGATCCCGAATACAGGTGATAAATTTTATATAGAGCCGCCTTTTCACTGTGATTATGGATACAACATTTATTGCGGAGAGAATGTTTATTTTAATGTAAATTGTGTGGTACTCGATTGCGCACCAATTACAATTGGCTCGAATGTGTTTTTTGCTCCTGGTGTGCATTTGTACACGGCTACTCACCCACTTGATGCCATATTGCGAAGAACACATGAAAGTGCTTTACCCATCACCATAGGCGACGATTGCTGGATTGGTGGAAACTCGGTGATTTGCCCTGGAATTACAATTGGAAAAGGGTGTGTAATCGGGGCTGGTTCTGTGGTTACCAAGGATATTCCGGAGAATACATTGGCCGTAGGAAATCCGGCTAAGGTAATTCGGAAATTAAATCAATAGCAATTTGTTTTTGTTTGCTATTTAAGGATTCTGTTCATAGAATACAATTGATTTTATTAATGAAACATTAATAAATGTTAATTTACAAACAAAACCTTTTTTGATTTTATAAATTTGCAAACGTAAAAAAAAATCAAAATCAGTTACTCGATGACTAAAACGGCTACGATTAAAAAAAATTATCATTATATCATTTTCAGAAAACTAGTACTTGTCTCTATTTTAATTGGCTTTTTGTCTTGTTTTTTGGGTATACTATTAAAGAATGCTACTGAATACTATGAAGGAATATTCTTTGAAAGAGCCAATGCTAACATTATTTTCTACTTAGTATTTCCATTCATGGGTTTTTCTACAATCTATTTTTTACGTCAATATTTATTCAAAAAGAAAGAGAACAAAGGTATTAAAGAAGTTTTTGAAAGTACCGATTCTAAATCCAAAAACCTTCCGAATTATAAAATTCCATCACATTTTATTAATGGTTTTTTGACAGTGATATTTGGTGGTTCTACAGGAATCGAAATTTCGACGGTAGTTGCAACTGCAACAATTGGTTCTGTGGCACAGCAAAAGAAAAACTTTTTTAGACAATATAAAACTGAGCTCATTTGTGCTGGTGTAGCTGCTGGTATTACAGCATTATTTGGTAGTCCAATTGCTGGGTTATTGTTTGCTTATGAGGTTATTTCAAAAAAGGTCTCTCAAGTCTTTATTTTAACGACTGGAATAGCAGTTGCGATCGCTTTTGGTTTACTTAACTTGATCAATGAGCCACCTTTATTTGCAATCAATATTAGTACTTGGCACCTCAAAGCCATCCCTTATTTTATTTTACTTGGAATTTTGGCTGGAATGAATGCAGTGTATCTTACCAAAAGTGTCCTTTTTATCAAAGGTCAATTTTTAAAAATAAATACTCATTTTTACAAAATTATCTTGGGTTCTGTTATTCTTAGTGCTTCTTTAATTTTATTCCCAGAATTATATGGTGAAGGATATCATTCGATAAAAGCCATCATTAATACTCCCACACAAATTTCACTCACGGTTTCGGTTGCATTGAGTCTTGTAGCATTATTGATTCTAAAACCTATTGTCACTTCTATAACATTAGCATCTGGTGGAGACGGTGGTGTTTTTGCCCCTAGCCTTTTCATTGGTGCTTTTTTGGGGTTGCTAACTGGTTTGTGTTTGAACCATTTTTTTAATAGCGAGGTAATTGTTTTAAACTTTATGGTCCTTGGAATGGCAGCTGTATTGAGTGCAAGTATCGACGCACCTTTCACAGCATTGTTTTTGACCTTGGGATTGACCAATAATTATGTGTTATTTGTTCCAATTCTGATTGTTTGCTTTGTGTCAAAATATACAGCTAAGATGATTTTCCCACATACTGTTTACACTTTTATCCCTAATACAACAAAATAAAATGCCAACGAAATATATTAAAAAAGGATATCAAAAAACCAAGTACATAATATATAAGGAGACTTTAATTGACTTCAGAGAACAATTTTGGTCCTTTATTGGATCCTTTGTTGGAATAGGAATTCTTGCATATTTACAATCTCAAACGCTTCCAGATTCGGATGTGTTATTTTTGATAGGATCCTTTGGCGCTTCATCTGTTTTGATTTATGGAATTATTCAAAGTCCGCTGGCGCAACCTCGTAATTTAATTGGAGGTCATGTTATCTCTGCAATTGTAGGAGTTACTGTTGCTAAATTTATACCTGATATTATTTGGTTAACGGCAGCCTTATCAGTTTCACTTTCGATAATATTGATGCAACTTACAAAAACATTACACCCACCAGGTGGAGCTACAGCGTTAATAGCAGTAACTGGATCATCACATATAAAAAGTTTAGGATATTGGTATGTAATTTCTCCTGTATTAAGTGGTGTATTAATTTTATTGTTTGTTGCTTTGATCGTAAACAATGTAACGGAGCATAGAAGTTACCCTTCAAACAACAGATTCCACAGGAACTACCACAATTTTCGAAAAAGAATTAATCAAAAGAAGTAAACATTGCAATTATGTCTGTTTTTAAAATTTATTAACAAAAGACGATTCGTAAAATGTATTCTAAAATTTAATTTTACCTTTGACCTCTCATTAAAACAACGATTATGGTTTACAAATTCAGAGTAATTCTAGATGCAGAAGAAGATATTTTCAGAGACATTGCCATCCTTGATGATGATACTTTAGAGGATTTACACAACGCAATTTTCAACTCCTTTGGATTTGATGGTTTGGAAGTTGCTTCGTTTTATACTTGTGACGAAACATGGAATCAAGAAGATGAGATTGCTCTTTTTGACACGGGAGATGTGCTTGGGGAACAAAAGACGATGAGCGACTACAAACTCTCTGACTTACTAGACGATGAGAATACAAAAATCATCTATGTATATGATTTTATCAACATGTGGACTTTTTTGGTCGAATTGGCTGCCATTGAAGAACAAGAAGCAGGTACTCATTATCCTGAAGCCTTATTCTCACACGGTGAAATGCCTGACGAAGCTATGGAGAAAAATTTTGAAGCTGATAACGCAGATGATTTTGCCAATGACTACGAAGACGGACTAGACGAAGATGATCTAGATATGTTTGGTGGTGATGATAGCTTCGAAGACTATGGCTCTGAGGATTTGTGGAATTAGTTTTATTAAGTTGCTAAGTTACTAAGAATCTGAGTTGCTAAGTTTTCACATATTATGTTTCATTTTTTTATAACTTGTAAGTTCAAAACTTATAAATTAATTAAAATGAGCAATTTTAGAAAGCTTTTGGTATGGCAAAAAGCCATGTCACTTACAACAAAGATTTATACTAGTACACAAAATTCCCCAAAGAAGAAATATTTGGGTTAACGTCGCAGTTAAGACGATGCACTGTTTCAATTCCAAGTAATATCGCTGAAGGTATTGGAAGAGATAGTAACCCCAATTAATTAGATTTATAAATATTTCCATAGGTTCTCTATTTGAGCTACAGACACAGCTTGAAATCGCTAAGAACATTTTATATTTAAATACCGAAGAATTTAACAAATTATATGAGGATAGCCGAGAAATAGAAAGAATGCTAATTGCGTTCCTTAAAAAATTAAAGGAAAACAAATAACATCTTAGAAACTTTACGACTTAGTATCTCAGAAACTACAAAAAAATGATCAACTTATTCAACACCCACATCGATACGCTTTCTATTCACAGAGTAGGAAATAAAAGTCGTAACGAAGCATTATTTTTATCAGAACAGCCTTTTAATCTTCAGGATGAAATCGTGCCGTTGATCAAGGAATTTTTCTTAAAACCTTTTAGAGAGAAAGAAGAAAACTACTATCAGTTTGCTCATGAAGTAGATTTAGATTATAATGACATGTACAAATTGGCTTGTGAGATTTTTGACAATCCTGCCAACATACATGAGGTTTCAAAAAAAATCACTACACATTTATTTGAACAATCCAATCATCCACATATTAAAAACGGTGAGGTTTATGTAACTTATTTGACAAATGTGAATATTGATAATACCCCTGTTGATGCTATCGGGATTTTCAAAAGTGAATTGCAAGCCGACTTTTTGCAGTTTGAAGAAAAAGATACGCACTTGGAAATGATTTTACAGCACGGTATCAATTTGAATAAATTGGACAAAGGTTGCATTATCTTTAATCATAAAAAAGAAGAAGGTTTCAAAATTTTAACCGTTGATAGCAATCGTTATGATGCGCGCTACTGGTTGGAGCACTTTTTGAATGTAGACGCTTTTGAAGATGAAAACTTTATCACCAAAAAATACTTGAAATTTTGTCAAGGATTTGCTAAAGATGTCGTTTTTCCGGCCGAGGATAAAAAAGAAGAAGTAATGTTTATGAACCGTTCTGTGAATTATTTTGCGAAAAATGATCAGTTTGATGAAACAAACTTCTTGAACGAAGTAATTGATAACCCCGAATTGATTCCAGAATTTAAGAATTATAAGGTTGACAAAGGTGAAAAATACAGTATTGAAGATGTTACTAGTTTCCCAATTGCCAATGCAGCAGTAAGTGATGCGCGTAAGTCTATCAAAAACGTAATTAACTTGGATACCAATATCCAGATTAAAATGGACTTTATCAACCCCGAAAGTGCAGAGAAATTTGTAGAAAAAGGTTGGGATGAGGAAAAACAAATGTATTACTATCTTGTTTACTTCAACAAAGAACAAAAATCATAAACTATTTCATTTAATACAAAAATATCCTTAATCATCTGTGTTAAGGATATTTTTACAGAATCATTGTTTTTGTATTAAAAAACAACTACTAAATAAATTTTAAAGTATTTAATCGGTAAAAAACAACGATTTAACGAAAAATTAATTACTTTTACATTTCCAAAAATCATACGGAGTTTAATATACGTTTGTTCTTTTTAAGTAGATGCAGGCCTGAAACTTTTCACTATAATTATTTTAACCTTTTAGATTCAAAAACAAAAATACCATCCTAAGAAAAATCGAAACTCCAGTTACCAACGTAATTGGGGTTTTTTTTTTACTTTTACACCTTCAAAAACAATTGCCTCTTACTACCTATTTCTGGTTATTATTTGACCCTAAAGAAAATAAAAATGAATCATCCTATATTTACTGAAAGTCCATTTAGCACTCATATCTCTTTTCACAAATTAATTGCGTCTTTAGAAGAAATTGCTTTAACCAATATCGATTACCGTTCCAATTACGCAAAAGCATTATTGGAAGAAGTGGAAAAAGTCCCCGAATTAAAAACCGGAATTGTAGATTATGAAACAATCAAAAAACATAAGGAGTTAATCAAAAACTTATTATCCGATTTATTTCCTACGGCATTATCCAAGAATGAAATTAAAGCAATTACAATTCCCTTTCAGAATTTAACCTTTAATTTTACCGATCGTTTTACTTCTATTTTAAAAAATGCAGGAACATCGTTTGATATGGCAATTCGTAATTATAGTGATGACCAACTCTACATCATGAGTTGCATTTTGATTCTCAACAGTCAGTACGGACAAAAATTGGATTACAACAAACCATTATTTTATGATATTCCAGATGCTAACGGAATTTTGAAACATTACCGTATTTTGTACAATGCCGATTTTATGGAAATCATACCTACTCCACAATCTGTGATATTGAACCAAGAGGACATTGATTTATTGATGGATAATTATGATGATATTGCTTTATGGAAAACTAAATTTCCTCCCAGCAGTTGGATTTTAAAAGGTTTCGGAATTATATCTCTATTTGATGCATCGGTCGAAAGTGCCATCTCTAACCTAAAAACTAGCTTACTGCGATCGGATGTACAAGAAAGTAGCAATGATGATGATATTCAAACCATCTTTAGAACCATTTTTAAAATTCCTGATTTAAAACTAGGCTTTGTTTTGTATAACGAAGAAGAAAATAAATTCACAACCCCCCCTTTTAGCAACAATACTGAAAAGAACAGCTATATCCTTCTCGAAAAAGAAGAAGAAAAATTATGTGAAAATTCTATCTTTGGATGTGCCTTAAGTGCTTTGATTACCGAAAAAAAACCTTTTATAATATCTGATGTTGATCGTTTCACCATCAATAATACTGCCTTCGCAAACCATTTGTCCAAACAAAACATCAAGAGTTGTATACTAGCCCCTGTGATTAATAATGATAAATTACTTGGAGTTATTGAACTAATTTCGTCACAACCAAAAATTTTGAATAGCATTAACGCCAACAATCTTGATTTGCTGTTACCATATGTAATTGAAACAATTGAACGCTATAACATCGATTTACAAAACCAAATCGAAGCCATTATTCAAAGAGAATATACTTCTATACATCCTAGTGTGTATTGGAAATTCAGAAAAGAAGCCCAGAAATATTTTCAGATTCAAGCCCCAAATAAAGATTACATATTTAAAGCTATTGTCTTCAAAGAGGTCTATCCTCTTTACGGACAAATTGATATTAAAAGTTCTTCGAATCATCGAAACGAAACGGTTAAAGAAGATTTAAGAAATCAGATTAATCAATTGATACAAATTTTAGACTATTTGACTACCAATAGTAAATTGGAATTACTAGAACAGCGTAAATTTGAATTATTTTCTTTTTCGAAAGAATTATTGATCGAATTAAAAGCTGATACGGAACAACAAATTCAACTGTATATTCAAAAAGAGATTCATCCTATTTTAATAAATTCTAAAAATGATACGAAACTACAAGTATTGATTAACAATTACTTTAATGAATTGGACGAGAAAACAGAACTCTTTTACCATGCGCGCCGGAAATTTGATGATGCCATGTCTATCATTAATAAAAAAATGGCATCGGTTTTAGACAAAGAACAAATTGAAGCGCAACAAAATTATCCACACTACTTTGAACGTTTTAAAACAGATGGAGTAGAACACAATTTATACATAGGACAAAGCATCAATCCAAATCTACCATTTGATATGATGTATCTCAACAATCTACGTTTATGGCAATTGCAAACTTTATGCAAGATGGAACTCGAACACCACCGATTGAAACCTTTATTGCCTTATGAATTGGAGGTTACCTCTTTGATTTTGGTCTTTAGTTCTCCATTATCCATTCGTTTTAGGATGGATGAGAAACGTTTTGACGTAGACGGTACTTATAATGCGCGCTATGAGGTAGTTAAAAAACGAATAGACAAAGCCAATATCAAAGGCACTTTGGAACGCATAACACAAAAAGAAAAAATAACCATCGTGTATTCGCATCAAAGTGAAGAAACCGAATATTTAAAATACATTCAGTATTTACAATTTAAGAAAATAATTGAACCCGAAATAGAAAAGTTTGATGTAGAAGAATTACAAGGTGTTTCTGGACTAAAAGCCATACGTATCAAAGTCCTCAATACCGATGTTAATCATAAAACCGATTACACGTACCAAGAATTATTGAATGAATTAAACTAAAACTGAATTAAATGCCAACACAAAAGCAATCACCGAAACAATAATTCCGATCATAAAAATGTTATAAGTAATTCTAAGTAATCTGTATTTTTTTTCGAGTACAATTCCCAAAAAGTACAAATCTTTAATCATGGAATTGTATAAATAATTACGGTCTTTCATCAATTCATTCACTGCCCACTGGTATTCATCAAGGGGCATTTTGTAAAAGTTACCAAAAAAAAGTAAATTAACCTTTTGAGCTTCGATATCTTCACGAGTAAAAGTTCCTGTAGTTACCTTTGGTCTAGTAGACAAAATAGCAAAAATTATCGATACCACACTAAACATCAACAAGATAAATGTTGGAATTATCAAATGCGCATTGTTAGGACTGTCTAATTTTGGAATAATAGAAGACAATGCTATCGAAATAATAATTGCATTTACGGATAGTAAAATATTGGCTTTACTATCTGCAATACCACTCAATCGAGTATGATTGCTCAATGTGATTCGGAAAAGCGTATCAATACCACGGTCTGGTTTTTCTTTTTTACTTTTTTTCTTTTTTACTTTTTTCACAACCATAGCTTGTTCCTCACCCATTTTCATCTTTTCTTTAATCATTTTAATATTCTGTTCTTTTATGGGTTGCCAGTATTCTAAGGCATATTTAGAATGATACTGATGTTTATTCTCCATAAAATAAAGATTCTCACGAGACCATTCTTGATTTGTAAAATCCTTTTGAATAGTAACTTTCCATTCTTCACGTAATTGCTCACAAATTTTATTGTATTCTACACTTCCAAAATGAGCATAATCAGCATCTCTGATTATTTTTTCCAAACTATTTTGAGGCTGATAATCATATACCGTTGCTTGGATGAGCATACTTACTTTGGCAATAAAGTCATGAGATTGATGCTTGTCCTTCAAAAAACCAGAAGCGATTAAAACACTTGATTCTTCATGATTCTGGCATCCTTTGGTATATCCCGTATCATGAAACCAAGCAGCAACCAAAAGCGCTTCTTTGTCCTCTGGGCTTATATTTTCCAGACCAATAATTGCACCAACTCCTGCTACCACGTCCTGAGTATGTCCTAAATTATGGTAGGTAAATGATTTAGAAAGTTTATCTTTGAGTAATTCTGAGACAAATGCTTCGGCTTGTTGGAGGAGATTCATAATAAAAAAATTATACGACTAAAATATGAAATTGTTTTTTGAAAAACGGCTGATTCTTATTTTTATATCTGCTCTTTTATGCGCTTGCGCTACAAAAAAAGAACAATATGGTTCTAAGGTAAATAATTCGAATGGTATAAACGAGAAAGATAGCTCAAAAATTGCCCATACCTTTTATTTAATTGGAGATGCCGGGAATACCAATACAGACATTTCGAACTCTATTCTATCACCTCTACAAGAAAAATTGAAGACAGCCGAAAAAAACTCTACTCTACTCTTCTTGGGTGACAATGTGTATCCCAAAGGTATACCGAGTAAGGAATCAAACCCCAATTACAAATCGGCCGAACAAAAATTATTCAACCAACTAAAAATCACTAAAGATTTCAAAGGGCAAACCATTTTCATCCCAGGAAACCACGATTGGTATAGCGGAATTGAAGGTTTAAAAAAGCAAGAAGATTTAGTTCAAGCCTACCTCAAAGACAAAAAAGCTTTCTCCCCCAGAAAAGGTTGTGCCATTGATGATGTTAAGATTAATGATGATGTGCTACTGATCACCGTGGATAGTGAATGGTATCTGGAAGACTGGAATAAATCACCAACAATAAATGATGATTGTGACATCAAAACTCGTGAAGCTTTTTTTGTTGCGCTAGAAGATCTTTTAAATAAAAATAAAGACAAGACTATTGTATTAGCCATGCACCATCCACTGATGAGCAACGGTAGTCATGGCGGACAATTTTCATGGAAGAAGCAAATTTTCCCATTAGAGCAAAAAATCCCATTACCTATTCTTGGATCGTTTCTTAATCTTATTCGAAAAACATCCGGCGTTAGTCCTCAAGATATCCAAAACAAACAATATTCTACATTTGCCAACAGAATCAAAACCTTACTTCAAGGTCAAGACAATGTTGTAGTCGTTTCTGGTCATGATCACAACTTACAATATATAGACCATCAAAATATCAAACAAATTGTGAGTGGAGCTGGTTCGAAAGAAGAAGCTGCAAAGACGCTATTCCCCAATGACTTTTCATATGGTAAAAAAGGGTATGCGGTTCTTACTATTTATAAAAATGGAAAAACAGCTGTTTCGTTTTACAACCAAAAAAAACTACTATTTCAACAGACCATTTTAGAATCCCCCCCTATATTGGTCCCGAAGTTCTCTACTACATTTGCTCCAACTATAGAAGCTTCTGTTTATACCCAAGCAAGAACACATAAATCTGGGCTCTATAATTTTATTTTTGGAAAACACTATAGACCCTATTATAGTATTCCAATTGAAACAAAAACGGTAAATCTGGATACGCTATACGGAGGATTGTGGCCAAAAAGAGCCGGTGGTGGTCATCAATCCAAATCACTACGACTTGTAGATGCAAACGGAAAAGAATATGCCATGCGCGCTTTAAAGAAAAGTGCATCTCGTTTTTTGCAATCGGTTGCTTTTAAGGATCAATACGTAGAAGAAGCATTTGAAAACACCTATGCCGAAGACTTTTTATTGGACTTTTATACCAGCTCACATCCTTACACATCACTTGCAGTTGGATATTTGGCCAAAAAAATAGGTGTAAGCCATACAAATCCTAAATTATTTTATGTACCGAAACAAAATGCTTTAGAGGAATTTAATACCAATTTTGGTAATGAACTGTATTTTATCGAGGAACATGTTTCAGAAGGTCAAAAAAACCTAGCCAGTTTTGACACTCCCGAAGATATTATCAGTACCGAAGAAGTTTTAGAAAAAATCCACAAAGACGAAAAATATCATATTGACGAACAAGCGTATATCAGAGCTAGGTTGTTTGATATGTTACTTGGTGATTGGGACAGGCATCATGACCAATGGCGTTGGGGAGAATACCATGACGGTGAAAAAATTGTATATAAAGCTATTCCACGTGATCGCGATCAAGCCTTTTCCAAATACGATGGTGCCTTGCTATCCATTTTGATGAATATACCAGATTTGCGTCATATGCAAACTTTCAAGAACAAAATAAAAAATGTAAAATGGTTTAATAGAGAACCTTATCCATTGGATTTAGCCGTTTTAAAAACAGCTACCGCAGACGATTGGATTGCACAAGCCGAATTTATTCAAGATAATTTATCTGACAAAGCCATTGATGAAGCATTTCGTTCTTTGCCAAAAGAAGTTCAAGACAGAACAATTAGTTCATTGGAATCCAAATTAAAAACTCGTAAAAAGGAACTAGTACACTATGCAATTGCATATGCCAAAACCTTAGAAAAAAGAGTATTGATTGTTGGTACCAATAAGAAAGACCAGTTTATCATCGAGAGAAAAAGTGGTAATAAGCTGCAAGTAACTGTTAACCGAATTAAAAAAGATGGACCTGAATTACTATACACTAAAATAATTTCTGGTAAAAAAACAAAACACCTATGGGTATATGGCTTAGATGATGACGATACCTTTGAAGTAAAAGGAAATGCAAAAACTACGGTCAGAATGATTTTGTTGGGTGGTCTTAATCATGACAACTATACTGTTGAAAATGGTACAGGAGTACGTATTATAGATTTTAATTCAAAAAAGAACACATTCGATGTAGCTATTGAAACCAAAAAACAATTAACCGATGACTATACGGTCAATAGTTATAACTACAATTTACCCAAATACAATGCTTTTTCGGGTTTACCAACTATCGGTTTTAACCCTGATGATGGAGTAAAATTGGGGATAATAGCCAATTATACAGTCAATAACTTCAAACAAAATCCATACTCGAGAAAACATATTTTGAAAGCCAATTATTATTTTGCAACAAGTGGTTATGAATTGTTATATTCTTTTAAAGCTCCAAAAATCTCAACAAAATGGGATTTCAACCTAGAAACTCGTTTTACTAGTCCAAACTTTGCTATTAACTTTTTTGGATATGGAAATCAGACAATCAATACTGAAGAACTGAATGGCATGAACTACAACAGAGTCAAAATTAGCATTGTTACTATTGCACCGCAATTCGAAAAAATTGGTGGCTTTGGTAGTCGTTTGCAAATACAACCCACTTTTGAAAATATTCAAGTACAAAAATCGGCAACACGCTACATTGCAACCCCAACTATTGTTGATCCTATTATTTTTACCAATCAACAATTTGCAGGTCTTACAGTAGGATACCATTATGAAAACTATGACAACCCCTCCTTACCTACTATGGGAATGGGATTTTCATTAATTGGATCATGGAAAACCAATCTAAGCGAAACTCGTAAAAACTTCCCAACGATAGAATCTAAGTTAAATTTTAACCATAAAATTGATGCATATGGTAAATGGGTCGTTGCCTCGATTGTGAAAGCAAAAGCTATTTTGAACAATAATTATGAGTTTTACCAAGGAGCTGTTTTGGGTGGAGACACCAGTTTACGAGGCTTTAGAAATCAACGCTTTTTGGGTAAAAGCTCTTTTTACCAAAGTAGTGATTTGCGCTATAACATCGGGAATATCAAAGAGAGTATTGTCCCTATGAGTTATGGTGTTTTAGCAGGTTTTGATTACGGTCGTATATGGTTGGATGGTGAGAATAGTTCTCAATGGCACCAAGCGGTAGGCGGCGGTTTGTGGCTTAACGGAATCAATACTCTAACGGCTAGATTGACCTACTTTAAGAGCAAAACAGAAGAAGCTCGAATTAGTTTTGGACTGGGGTTTGCATTTTAAAGACATAGAGCTTCCCCCCTGACTTTTTTACTTTTTCGTCTGCGATGAAAATGGTGGTATTGTCTTTGAAACAGATCGCTTCTTTTTGAGAAAAATGCTGTAAATCTATTTCAGTTTTTTTGCCAGATAGAAAATTGTCATCTTTAAAATTTTCAAAAACAATAATTTTACTGTGTGTCAAGATGGCTAACTTGTTTTGGTCTGGGCTTATTGCTGCACTTGTTATTACATAATTTTGATAATTTGGTCCCGTTTTAAACTCCCCTACTTTCTGGGCTAGGTGTTTTCCTGCTACATTGGGAACTTTATAAATAAAAGCCGTTCCGTCAAATTTGGAGGAGCGATTTTTGGTAAATAAGTAAAAGTTATTCTTAAAAAAAACGAAGCCTTCTACATCAAAAATTCGATTTTTCTTTTTGGGGGGAAAATCAGTTTGCTCTGGATACGCAAATTGAATGATAGCCGTTGGTTTGGTTTTGGCAGATGATAATTGGTCTTTATCGATTTTATAGATAGCCAAATTTTTTCGTTCGTTTTCATTGTTCCCAAAATCACCGATGTATAAATTCCCTTTAACGTCTTTGGTGATGTCCTCCCAATCATTGTTTTTGACCTCATTAATTTTGATGGTGTTTTTAATTTCCCCATTGGAATCCAACAGGTAGATTTCGTTTTTATTCCCGCTATCTTCAATGCAGGCCATTAAGTCTGAATTTTGGAGGGTTATTAAACCTGAAACTTCTTTTAATGATTTGGGAAAAGCATATTTTTCGACTAGATTATTTGACTTTTGTTGGCAAGCCAAGACAAAAAATACGACGATGATATTGAGATATTTTTTCATTATTATATGTTTTAATATTGATTTGGCTCGGGTGATTTTTGCCTCAAATATACTGAGATCAACTTAAAAAGTCTTTTTGATCCATTTGTAACGAAACTTACTTTGATATAATTATTTAAATCTCATGATGGACTCATGATGGTTTTGCGTGAGGGATAGAAGAGGAAAGCCCGCAAAAAAGTGTAGCGATAGCGAAACTTGTTGAGGACTTGCAACGTATAGCCCGACCCGCTTTTTTCAGCGGGTCACGCCCATAAGATGAATCAAGTGAGTATAAATTAAAACCCTGGCCTGAAGATATTGGTATTTTTATAATTTCTAGATACAAATCCAAAAGCGGCTTCTAATACATCTCCCATCGAGTTCGCATTTTTGAAATTGATATCGCTGGTGTACCGAAATAATTCTAGTTTTAATTTTTCGGTATGGGCATCGGGTGCTAAAAAGTCATTGCACATAATGTGTAATAACCTCCCCACTCGCTTGCGGGCAGAGTGAAGCCTTTTGGATAATGCAGCACGTTCTTCGTCTTTGTATTGTTCAATAGAGGAGTCTTGCAATTTTGCTTTTACCAATTGTACCATTGGTGCATTTTCTTTAAAAAACTGCGGTCTATAAATTTTAAAATTGCCCTCGTAACATTGTTGATCGAAGTCAATTGGACGAATACGATATACTACTTGGTCAAAATCATGAATAGGCAAAACCACATAATTGTATGCACGCATGTCTCCCAATAGTCGAATCATGCAGCGCTCATTGAATTTTACAAATTCTTTGGCGATTTGTGCTTTTTCAGTTTCTGTACATTTTTTCAATAATGTTTCCATAAATACGTCACCTGGTATTCCGATGATGTGCTCTTCGATTAAGGTGTCTTCATAGACCAAAAAATTAATTTTATCTGGTGAAAGAATATCTTCTAATTCTAGACCATAAAGGCGGGAAGCATCTGCTTTTTTGATGTAAAAGTGAACGTAATTATCGTTGAGTATGTTTCTTACTTTTACTCGAAAGGGTTTTGAGTTTCCAAAGGTACAATAGTCAATGGCATCAATATTAAGAAATTTAATGATTTCTAGATTTCCATCAGAGTGCAATAACGAGTAGATTTTCTTTAGATTCAAATCAATCTCATTGCGTTCAAATTCATTATAATAGACGCGTACCCATAGCGTATCATGGTCGTTTTTGTCATAAACAACAATGGAGCCCGAAAATCGGAGCAAATCATCATAACAAACAGAAACAGGCGATATGCGATCGTAACGATCTAAATATTCAAATAAAAACTCATTGATAGGATAGGAAGGCTTTTTAAACTGAACAGAAGAATCACTCATAATAGTAGGGCTTTAATGCAAATTTACATCAAATTTAGTTTCTTTAAGTTACTCTTTAATTTTTAAAATCAAATTAAAAAAAATCGCTTTTAATAATCTAACAAAGTTTTAACTAAAATAAAGACAGATTGTTATTATTTTTAATCACATAAATAAAAAACATCAATATTTTTAGCAAATGAAAAATACTTTATTAACGTTATTTGTATTTGTTACTCTCAATAGTTTTGCGCAGTTTAGTAAGACTCACTATATCCCACCATTGACCTCTGCCAGTGGAACAACTGTTACTCCAGAAGATCAGTATTTATATATTTCAACTCCAACAATTACTGATGTAATTGTTACCATAACTCCAATTGGTGGTACTCCAATTACAAAAATTGTTAATAATGCAAATCCAATCGTATATACTATAGGAACTGGTACGAATACCCAATTATGTACACCAAGTACAACTATTGGTAAACTAACAAACAAAGGTTACATTGTAGAAGCTCCGGATTTAATTTACACTAGTGTTCGAACAAACAATGGTGACAACAATCAATCCGGCGGGCTAGTTTCCAAGGGGAATAGTGCCTTAGGTAAAACATTTAGAATTGGAGCAATGCTTAACAAATATAACACTACGGGGTTACTGAATTTCGCTTCAATATTAGCTACTGAAAATGACACTCACATTACCATTACTCTTAACAGTACAGCTGTTGGAACCACTTTGACAGATGGGACTATATACAATAGTCCCATTTCTGTAACATTAAATAAAAACGAGAGTTATATTATGGCTATCGAAAATAATGGTACTAATTATAGAAGTAATCTCCTCATTGGAGGATTAATCACTACTGATAAAAATGTGGTGGTAAATTGTGGCTCTATCGGAGGAAGTAATTATCAGTCTACTGGAATAATAGGTGACGTTACTACAGGTATTAATGGAAGGGATGTTGGCTATGATCAAATTGTATCCTTTGAAAAAACAGGTAATGAATATATTTTCATCGAAGGATTAGGGAGTAACGCCTTAGAAAGAGTTTTACTCATTGCACAAGAAGACAATACTCAAATTTCAATAAATGGTTCCGCTAGTACAGTGACGATAAATGCTGGAGAATACTTTGTTTATGATGGACATGATTTTATTAATGGAAATCTATATGTTACATCTACTAATAATGTTTTTGCTTACCAAAGTATTGGTGGGGGAAAATCAGCAGCTAATCAAAATTTATGTTTTGTACCACCATTAAATTGTGCAACACCTAGCATCGTAGATAATATTCCTTTTATAAATAAAATTGGCACAACAAATTATACCGGAACTGTAAATATTGTGACTAAAACTGGAGCCGATGTATCTATTAACAATTCGGCAATTGTATCAAGTCCTAAAGCTATTAATGGAAATCCTAATTATGTTTATTACTCAGTAAGCGGATTATCCGGAAATACCTCTATACAATCAACTAAAGAAGTTTATGTATCCTATTACGGAACTAATAATGCTGCCACGTATGGTGGTTACTACTCAGGCTTTGACTTAAAACCAGAAATTGCATTAAACAATGTAGTATCAACCACTACAGGTTGCATGCCTAATATTCAATTAAAAATAACTTCAGACCCGCTAAATAATACTTTTCAATGGGTATTTAATGGCGTTGATATTCCAGGAGAAATTTCAAACACTTACATACCAAGCCTTTTAGAAAAAGGCCCCGGTTATTATCAAGTAAAAAAAAACATCACAAGTTGTAGCACAACAACTGTATCCGATGAAATCCCAGTAAGCGACTGCCCTGTAGACACTGATGGAGATGGCGTAAACAACAATATCGACATTGACAACGATAATGATGGGATAACCAATTGCACGGAATCTTATGGTGACAAAGCAATTGATATTTCAAATTTATCTGGAGGAACTATTGCTATTGGCAATTACAGCAATTCATATACCAGTTCTTCTTCATCAGTGGGAGCAGGAACAAATACCTTTACAGGGAACATTAATGGAAGTTTCACCACTAATATAGCTGCAGGAAATACAAATTCCATAAATTATCAATTAAAATTTAACACCCCCATTAGTCTTGGTTTAAAATATAATCCAATTGCTACTGCAACTGCTTCTTCGCTTTCAAATGAAGAATTTATTATTAAATCATCAACCAATAAAACAATAACTATTTTAAACCCCTCAAACCAATTATTGATAGATACCAATTATGACGGAATTTATGAAAGTGACGTCACCGAATTTTCTTCTTTCGACGTTCGATTTAGGTTAAATGGAACAGTGTTATTGCCTGCTTCTGGAACTGCTCCCGCTATAGACTTTAAACTTCAAACTAACCTTTCCGAAACTATCAGTTTTACCCATATCAATTTATCAGATACAGAAGCAAATTCGGCTAGTTTTAGCTTTTATGCCAGTTGCGTTCCAAAAGATTCTGATGCTGATGGAATAACAGATGACTTAGATTTAGATAGTGACAACGACGGAATACCAGACACGATTGAAGGGCAAGAAAATACATTTATCATATTATTTGTTGATGCAAATCATGATGGATTGAATGATGCTTTTGGAGCTGGTGGACTAACTCCTAAAGACACTGACAATGATGGAATTGCCGATTTTTTAGATTTAGATAGTGACAATGATGGAATTTATGATTTAGTAGAATCTGGAAGTAGTACACCAGATGCTGATACTAATGGAGTAGTTGATGGCAATTCGTTTGGCACGAACGGACTTGCCGATAGTTTAGAAACTAATCCTGACAATGGTATACTTAAATATTCCATTACAGATACGGATGCTGACGGAACAGCAAACTTTCGTGATCTAGATAGTGATAATGACCTTTGTTACGATGTAAAAGAAGCTGGTTTTTCAGATCCAAATGATGATGGTCTACTAGGCTCAAATGTGCCACCAACAGTTGACAATAAGGGATTGGTTACTAGCAAAACAGATGGCTATACTACACCACCCAATAACAATTATAAAATTGCCGCACCAATTATCATTACTAACCAACCAAATGCTCCAGCAACCTGCGAATTACAGCAAGCAATAATTCCAGTTGTAGCAAATGGAGATAGTTATCAATGGCAAGTAAGCACCAATGGCACTACATGGACTACGATTGCAAATGGTACCACTTACAGCAACGCAACCACAAACCAACTAAAAATAAATTCAGTGACAACTACTATGAATGGCTATAAATACAGAGTTTTTATTGATCGAATAGGAAATAGTTGTGGACTACTCTCTTCTGAAACTACGTTAACTGTTTATCCAATACCTACTGTAAACGACATTAGAATTGTCCAATGTGACGACGATACAGACGGCATTTCAATTTTTAATCTAACGGTTAAAAATGATGCTATTTCAGCAAATGCAGTAAATGAATCTATCCGTTATTATACTTCACAGTCGGGTGCAGATACAGGAACTACAACAGATTTAATTCCAGATCCGATACATTTTGCCAATACCACTCCTACACCAATGACCGTTTGGGCAAGAGTGGAAAACAGCAACAATTGTTTCAATACATCACAAATTCAACTGGATGTAGTAAATGCTCAAATACCATCAACTTTTAATAGAACAATTGAAATTTGTGACGACTTATTAGATACTGATGGCAACAACAACTCCAACAATAATGACCAAGATGGTATAGCAACATTCGACTTTAGCAGTGTCGAAAATGACTTAAAAATAATGTTTCCTGAAACGAATTATTCAGTATATTTTTATAAAAGCAAACAAGATGCTTTGGCAGAACTCAATCCCATACAAAATACCTCCAACTATAGAAATATTAGCTCTCCTAATGAACAACAAATATGGATACGAGTCGATTCAAATAGTGACAATTCTTGTTCTGGACTCGGATTCATTACCTTAAAAACAAACCCTTTACCTGTTATCAATACCAACTTAAATGGTAACGAAGACAAATTAATTTGCTCCAACATCCCCACTTTTTTTATTCAACTTGATGCAGGTATTCAAGATGGCTCTTCTACTTCAGATTACTTTTACAAATGGTTCAAAAACAACACAGAAATTCCAACAGAAACAAATTCTACGCTAGAGGTAAATGCAGAAGCCGATTATTCTGTCGAGGTAACATCCAAGATAACTGGATGTAGCAGAATCAGGAATATAAAAGTCACTCCATCAGATATTGCTACTATTTCATCTATTGAAATCAATGATTTAATAGACAACAATTCCATAACCATTATCGCCAAAGGATTAGGCGACTACGAATATAGTATTAATGATGAATTCAACTTCTTCCAAACCTCCAATACATTTAACAATGTAGCAGCAGGTATTCAGACTGTATATGTCAGAGACATCAATGGATGCGGAACGGTATCTCAAGTAATTTCAGTACTAGGAGCTCCTAAATTCTTTACCCCAAATGGAGATGGATACAATGACTACTGGAACATTCAAGGAATAAACAATGACTTTAATGCCAAATCTGTTATCTACATTTTTGACCGATACGGAAAACTACTTAAACAATTAAACCCATTAGATCAAGGCTGGGATGGGATTTACAACAACAATCCACTTCCTGCGGATGATTATTGGTACACAGTCAAATTTGAAGATGGCACAGAAGCCAAAGGTCATTTTAGTTTAAAAAGATAGAATTTAATGATGCGCGTGACCCGCAAAAAAGCGGGTCGGGCTTTACGTTCCAATCTTTTTAGGGGCAAAAAAAGCCCCAAAAAAGGATTTCCACTGCAATCCCTCACGCAAAACACAACCCATCATGTAAAATACAACAACTGAATTTGTTTTAGTATTAATTTTACTAGTAATACAGAACTAACTATGTCGCTTAATTGTCAAAATTTAAAAATATTACAATGTTTTTCCAGTATCAAAACAAATCCACAAAAAAAATTAGCACTACTATTGAACAAAAAAAAAGCCATTTCTTTCGAAATGGCTTTTTTAATATACTTGTGATAGTATTAGATTTTAAATCTTTTTCTATCAGTTTCAGTCAAATAAATTTTTCTCAAACGAATAGATTTTGGAGTAACCTCTACATATTCATCTTTTTGAATGTATTCTAAAGCTTCCTCTAGAGAGAAAATGATTGGCGGGATAATTCTCGCTTTCTCATCATTTCCAGAAGAACGAACGTTAGATTGTTTTTTCTCTTTCGTTACGTTTACACACATATCATCAGCACGAGAGTTTTCACCAATTACCTGACCTTCGTAAATTTCAGTATTTGGTTCAACAAAAAACTTACCACGATCTTGTAATTTATCGATAGAATAAGGAATAGCTTTACCTTTTTCCATAGAAATTAATGAACCTTTGTTACGTCCAGCAATTTCTCCTTTGTAAGGTTCGTATCCAATAAAACGGTGTGCCATAATAGCCTCACCAGCAGTTGCAGTAAGAAGTTGATTACGCAATCCGATAATTCCACGAGATGGAATATTAAATTTTACAATCATACGTTCTCCTTTTGTTTCCATACTTAACATTTCACCTTTACGCATAGTAACAAACTCTACCGCTCTACCCGAAAGTGTTTCTGGTAAATCGATTGTTAATTCCTCAATTGGCTCACATTTTTTACCATCAATTTCTTTGATGATAACTTGTGGTTGACCGATTTGTAACTCATACCCTTCTCTTCTCATTGTTTCAATAAGAACAGACAAGTGAAGTACACCACGACCAAAAACCATAAACTTATCAGCAGAGTCAGTTTCACCCATTTTCATGGCTAAATTTTTCTCAAGCTCTTTAGTTAATCTTTCTCTAATATGACGAGATGTTACAAATTTACCCTCTTTCCCAAAGAAAGGAGAATCATTAATTGTAAACAACATACTCATTGTAGGCTCATCAATAGCAATCGATTTTAATCCTTCAGGATTTTCAGCATCAGCGATAGTATCACCAATTTCAAAACCTTCAACACCAATGATTGCACAAATATCTCCTGCAATAACTTCTTGTACTTTTTTACGTCCAAGACCTTCAAAAGTATGTAATTCTTTGATACGAGATTTTGTTACAGTACCATCTCTTTTTACTAATGAGATTGGCATTCCTTCTTTCAATACACCTCTTTCAAGACGACCAATAGCGATACGACCTGTAAACGCAGAAAAGTCAAGAGACGTAATCAACATTTGAGGAGTTCCTTCTGATACTTTAGGAGCTGGTACATTTTCGATAACCATATCTAATAATGCCTCAACATTATCAGTTACATTTTCCCAATGGTCAGACATCCAGTTGTTCTTAGCAGAACCGTAAACCGCTGGGAAATCCAACTGCTCTTCAGTAGCCCCTAATTCGAACATTAAGTCAAAAACTTTTTCATGAACTTCTTCAGGAGTACAGTTTTCTTTATCAACTTTATTTATAACAACGCATGGTTTCAAACCAAGGTCTAATGCTTTTTGTAATACAAAACGCGTTTGAGGCATAGGGCCTTCAAATGCATCAACAAGCAAACAAACTCCATCCGCCATATTCAATACACGCTCTACCTCACCACCAAAATCGGCGTGACCAGGAGTATCAATAATGTTGATTTTTGTTCCTTTGTATTGTACTGAAACATTTTTAGAAGTAATAGTAATACCTCTTTCACGCTCTAAGTCGTTGTTATCAAGGATTAAGTCACCTGTGTTTTCGTTGTCACGAAATAACTGACAGTGATACATAATTTTATCAACCAAAGTTGTTTTACCGTGATCGACGTGGGCAATAATTGCAATGTTTCTAATAGATTCCATCTGTGATTTTTAATGGGTGCAAAGGTACACTTTATTTTGAAATAAAAAACAAATATCAAAGTAGTTTACACATTCTTAACTCTATATAACCATTAACTACCTACTTTAATCTTTTTTTTTCAATTAATTTATTTTTCATAACTTTATAAATCATATTTATTAATTACTTTTGGGTAATGAAAAACAAAATAAATCAAATAACCATTGTTTATCTTCTTATTGCACTATTTGCAGTAATTGTTTTTCATAAACTTTCTTTAAAGTTAGGATCAGTAGAAAATTATCCTATTTGCAACTTCGCAAAAGACATCCTATTAGTAACTATTACGGGATTAATTTTTAGATTTATTTTAAAAGATAATAATACTAAAAACAAGGCTATTTATGAGCGTTTAAAAAAGAGTATGTCCGATATTCGAGAATCTAATGAAAAATATGATATTGTAGCTAAAGCTACTAGTGATACTATTTGGGACTGGAACATAACTGAAGATAGCTTTTCTTGGAATAATGGTATCAAAAGCCTTTTTGGGTACGAAAATGATGAAGTAGGTAAAAAATCACTTTGGTGGTTTGAAAATATTCACCCGGAAGACAGTATTAAAATGTCTATCAAATTATATGCTTTTATTGAACAAAAAACAGAAAAGTGGCAAGACGAGTATCGCTTTAAATGCGCAGACAATACCTATAAATATGTACTAGATCGAGGTTTTCTAATTAAAGACGAAAATGGCAAACCTACTAGAATGATCGGAGCCGTTCAAGACATCACCAAAAGAAAAGAAGAAGAATTACGATTGAAATTACTAGAAACTGTAATTATACAAACAAAGGATTCAATTGTCATAACGGAAGCACATTTCAATAAAAACAAATTACCTAAAATAGTCTATGTAAATCCAGCTTTTACAACCATGACAGGATATTTGCCCGAAGAAATCCTAAATAAATCTCCGGACTTTCTTGCAGGAAAAAATACAGATTTAAAAATCGTGAAAAAAGTTATCTCTTCCATAAAAGAACAAAAAGAATCTTTAATTGAGATGATCAGTTATAAAAAAAATGGAGAAGCATTTTGGCTACACTTCTCTATGATTCCTATATTTAATTCCGATAAAGAACTCTTACACTGGGTCTCTATTCAAAGAGATGTATCCGAGGTAAAAAGACAAGAAAAGGAAAAAGAACAATTAATTCTAGAATTAACTAAAAACAATAAAGACTTAAAACACTTTTCATATATTACTTCTCATAATTTAAGAGCTCCAATATCAAATTTAACAGGACTTCTAAATCTAGTTGAAGATATCCCTATTCAAGATATTGAATTAAAAGAAATTCTTCATGGCTTCAATAAATCAACCAATTTATTAAGCGAAACCATTAATGATCTTACCAAGGTAATGATCATAAAAGACAACACTTCAATTGAAAAAGAATCTATATTATTGAAAGATGTATTTGAAAACGTTTTCAATCAGCTTTCTTTTCAAATTGAGAAACAAAGCCCAATTATAAAAATTGAATTTGATAAAGCGCCCTCTTTAATCATAAATAAATCTTACATTGAGAGCATATTATTAAATTTACTATCAAACGCTTTAAAATACCGATCATACAAACGCCCCCTAAAAATAACAATCATTGCAGAACAAGTAAATGACCTTATTACATTAACTTTTAAAGATAATGGAATCGGTATAGACCTAAATAGAAACAAAAATAAAGTCTTTGGACTTTACCAACGTTTTCACGATCTCCCCGACAGTAAAGGACTTGGTTTATACCTTGTTAAATCTCAGATTGAAGCGATGGGAGGTACCATAAGTATAAATAGTGAAGTCGACAAGGGCACAACTTTTACTTTAATTTTCAAAAATAAACAAAATGCTAAATAAAATTTTTTGTGTTGACGATGATCCTATTACGTTAATGCTATGCAAAAAGGTCATTTCCAAAATGGAATTTTCAAAAGAAACTGTTACAGCAAAAAATGGAGAAGAAGCACTCCAATATTACATTGACAGTAAGAAAGATGGAATTACAACAAACCTTCCGCAACTTATCTTCTTAGATTTAAACATGCCTGTTATGGGCGGATGGGAGTTTCTAGATAGTTTTTGTAAAGATGAATTTAGTGAATTTAATAATACTCCTATTGTTGTATTATCCTCTACTATTGACCCTGCAGACTTAGAGAAAACAAAAAAATACCCAATGGTTATTGATTTTCTTTCGAAACCAATATCTTTTGCTATGTTAGACTATTTATCTCAAAAACTCGTTTAAAGAAAATATATAAATAGCTATCCCACTATAAAATCCCTAGATCTCAATTATGTCAATATTTTTAAAACATAAAGGTATGGTATGTTGTTTACGAATTATTTAAAAAAAAATCGAAATTTCATCCCTCCATTTTCAATGCGGTACTATCCTCGATGACAGAATCCATTTCAATAGGTAACATAACGCTATAAGCTCCCCGAATGTGAGGTTTACCATGAACTAAAATGAAATTTTCGGTGAATAGAAAATCCTTTAATTTGCCCATAAATCCAACGGAGTTACTTGAAAAATAGTATTTTTTTTGGGTTAAAATATACAAAATTATATTATCACCTTTGAACAAATCCCACTTACCCGAAACACACCCTTTATGGCTGGCCTATTCTTTCAATTTAGCAATAGTATCTATTTGAGGAGTATTCAACACCAAACAAAGACGTTAGAATGGGCCAATATATCGTAATGTATTTTAAAACAAATGTATTTCTCTTTACTTAATCTTATTGGTGCATCATTCTGCGGCGAGCAAACATCTCACCTAACTCTTTTACAAGTGCCTTAAATTTCTCTTGCTGTTCTGGGGTTTTACAAATAGATTTCATTTTTCTAAAATGTTCGAAGTGAGCATTTTCAATTACTTTTTGATTTTCTGCCAATACAGTAATCAAGCTATCCTTCACGTTTTCATTCACTTCGGGTTGCGTTAATTGAGTAAACAAGCTCTCCTTAGTATTTTTTTGGACTTGATCCAAGCTATCAATTTTTGCTTTATGAATTTTAACTATGGCCTCAAACTGTACTTGTTGTTGGGTATCAAAATCAAGTTTTTTGATAATCATAGTACGCATTCCACCCCTAGAGCCGCCAAACATTCTAGACTTCATAACTCTTATAAACACTATCAACCCAATATTCAAAAGTACAAGGGCAATAACAGAGATTGTTAATATTTTTACTTTGTTCATAATTTATCTAAAATAAAATTGATTTGAATCTGACACAGAAGCCACTAGAGCAGTCTCTTCCATTTCGTGCTCTACTTGAAGGTCACTATAAATCACCTTAATATTGATCGATGCCAAAATCACGATTGAAGCAGCTGCAAGCCACATTACTTCTTTGCGTACTTTTTTCTTTGCGTTTAGCTTTTGTTGAATTTGAAAATACAAACCATCTGCAGGTGCAACTTCAACAATCTGTTTCGCCGTATCCATTACCCCCTCTATCCATTTATCTTTTTCCATTTTCCTAAAATTTCATTTTCATTAATCGTTCTTCCCTTTCGGTTTCTTCTTTTTTGTGTTTTTCTAATTCACTTTGAAGTCCCCTTGTCTATTAGACTATTTTTATATTTATTTCTTGCGGTACTCGTCAAATTTATTTCCTAATTTTTTCTTGAGGTTTTCTTTTGCTCGAAAAAGCAAGGACTCCACAGCCGAAACTGTTATCTCCATTATCACCGAAATTTCAGGATTAGTCAAGCCATCAATTTTAGATAAGATAAAAGCTGTTTTTTGTTTTTCGACTAGTTCATTAATCACTTCAAAAAGTAATTTGGATTTTTCTTTGTTTTCTAATAAAATTCCGGGGTGTTCAAAATTAGAAATATTTTGAATCTCATATTCGTTATCCGATCGTTTCCCAAAAATAAAGAAACGTTTTTGACTTTTTTTATGCTTTAAAAAATCCAAACTTTTATTTATTGCAATACGATATATCCAAGTTTTTAAACTCGACTGACTTTTAAAAGTGCCTATTGATTGATGCAATTGTACAAAAACATCTTGAGTAATTTCTTCGGCATCTTCAACATTTTGCACATAACTAAGCGCCACGTTGTACACGAGAGACTTGTGTTGTTTGTACATATCTTGAAAACTTGGGGCGTCAAAACTCATTTTGATCAGTAGTAATTGTATTTTATAAAAATCAAATATAATCGAAAATTGAGAAGTTTTTAGTTTTATAACTTTAGATTAATATTTTTACTATTTTGTTAACAGAGAATTCTATGGTGTGATTTATAATTGTAATGATTAAGGTTATGGGTGTAGAATGGAAATTTGCTTTATTGTGTTTATTTATTAATTCTAATAGTAAAACTATAAATTTATTTAATTATTTTTCCGTTTTCATTAAAACAAGTAATATAGATATGCAAGATAACGAACGAATTTTTAGTGATTTTGAGAATGTAGACAAATTTAAAAGAGAAGTTCTCAATCCAATTCTGCCAAAAGCTAAATTTTCTAGCTGCTTTATGCAATCAACTCCGGGAGTACCTGCAGATGATTTTAGTGGACAACTATCTCCGATACATTTACTAAAAGGAAGTGTTTATGAGTACAAAGGAGATAACAGCTTTATACATTACTCTTCGTTATTTGGTTTAAAAGCTATTTTAGAATCTGGTTTTTTAAGAATGTCTGAATTTGGAAATCTCATGGATAAAAAAGAATTGAATTTTGCTTCAACTATTTTTGAAGATAATAACTCATTATTCAGAATCGATGAAGATACAATTACAGTGTTAAAAGAAAATATATTTTGTTTATCCTTATGCGAGTCAAATGAAGAAACAAAAAGAAATGACTTTATGTGGGAAGTATACGGAGATAAAGGCAAAGGAGCGATTATAGAATTGAAGTTGACAAAAAAAGATCCCGAATTTTTCATACAAGGAAAAGTCCTTTATGGAAATGAAAAACTAAACTCCATTAGGGAAATCAAGAATCTTACTGAGAAATTTGCAGCAGAAAACAATAATTTCATTCCTAATAATTTTGCTGAATTTTTAATTGAACTACAAGCTTTTCATAAATCTAAAAGATATTCCATTGAGAATGAAGTGCGATTCTTAATGAAGGAAAATAAACAACAATATGATGAGCATAAACTGGAAACAATTTATAGAGACATTAATTCAAATCAAGAAGTGAAATATTTCAACAAATTATTTTTAAAAGGAAGACATCCTTATTTAAATTCTGACCAAACAAAAAACAATAGGAAAGTATTAGATGAATTTCCGCAAGTTGAAATTAAAAGAGTTATTCTGGGGTTTAATATCTCCATTGAAAACAAGGTTGATATTTATACTTTATTAAACAAAATAAAAGTGCAACACAACTACGATTTTGAAATTAGCCAAATTAACGATGATAAGGAAATCTTCCCAATGAGATAACTTTAAAAACTAATTACTTCAAACATAGTCCTGATCGAAACGGCATCCTTTTTGGCTTTTTTGGCAAAAAAGATAGAGTGTCCCGAAGCGTCGGAAGCAGGACAAATAGTAAATGAAACCACAAATTTTCTGCTCTTCAAAAAACTTTTTCTTAGAAACTAGAAACTTTGCATCTTAGCGACTTAAAAAGTATCTTTGCGGTCTTAAAATTAGCATAAAATGGCACTATCAGAACAAGAAATCATTCGAAGAGAGAAACTTCAAGCCCTACGCAACCTAGGAATCAATCCTTATCCTGCGAACCTTTTTCCTGTAAATCACACTTCGAAGCAGGTGAAAGAATCGTTTGAAGAAGGTAAGAAGGTCATTGTTGCTGGACGTTTGATGAGTGTACGTGATCAAGGTAAAGCGTGTTTTGCCGAGTTGCAAGACAGCGAAGGCCGTATTCAATTGTATGTGAACCGTGATGTTTTGTGTACGGGTGATGATAAAACGCTTTACAACCAAGTGTTTAAAAAATTGACCGATTTGGGTGATTTTATTGGTATTGAAGGGGAATTGTTTACTACCAAAGTAGGTGCGCAATGTATTCGCGTGGATGGTTTTACGTTTTTGAGTAAAACGTTACGTCCGTTGCCTTTGCCAAAAGTAGATGAGGACGGAAAAGTACACGATGCTTTTAACGACGCCGAATTGCGTTACCGCATGCGTTATGTGGATTTGACGGTGAACCAAAACGTAAAAGAAACTTTTGTAAAACGTACTAAGTTGTTTAATGCGATGCGTGGTTACTTTAACGACGCTGGATATTTGGAGGTTGAAACTCCCGTTTTACAATCCATCCCTGGTGGTGCTGCGGCGCGTCCGTTTATTACGCACCACAATTCGCTGGACATGCCGTTGTACATGCGTATTGCGAATGAGTTGTATTTAAAAAGATTAATTGTTGGTGGATTTGATGGAGTGTATGAGTTTTCGAAAAACTTCAGAAACGAAGGAATGGACCGTACGCACAATCCTGAATTTACCGCTATGGAAATATATGTAGCCTACAAAGACTACAACTGGATGATGGATTTTACAGAGAAATTGTTGGAGCATTGCGCTATTGGCGTAAATGGTACTAGCGAAGCGACTTTTGGTGAACACCAAATTAGTTTTAAAGCGCCGTATGCTCGTCTGACGATGACCGATTCTATCAAACATTTTACTGGTTTTGATATCTCTGGTAAAAACGAACAAGAATTATTCGATGCTGCTCGTGGTATGGGAATTGACGTTGATAACACCATGGGTAAAGGAAAATTGATAGATGAAATTTTTGGAGCAAAATGTGAAGGAAATTATATTCAGCCAACTTTCATCACCGATTATCCCAAAGAAATGTCACCGCTTTGTAAAGAGCACCGTGACAATCCTGAGTTGACAGAGCGTTTTGAATTGATGGTTTGTGGTAAAGAGGTTGCGAATGCGTACTCTGAACTAAATGACCCAATTGATCAAAGAGAGCGTTTTGAAGACCAAATGCGTCTGGCTGCAAAAGGTGATGATGAAGCAACAGGAATTATTGACGAGGATTTCCTAAGAGCATTGGAATACGGAATGCCGCCAACATCTGGATTGGGAATTGGAATGGACCGTTTGATGATGTTCTTGACTAATAATGCTTCGATTCAGGAAGTATTGTTGTTTCCACAAATGAGACCAGAGAAAAAACAAGTGCAACTAGAGGAAGATGAGAAATTGATTGTTTCTATTTTGCAAGCCAATGAAAACCAAATGGAATTTGGTTTACTGAAAATCAAATCGGAATTGAGCGGTAAAAAATGGGACAAAGCCATGAAAAACCTATCAGCTTTAGGAATGACAGAAGTTGTTGTTGAAGGTGATGTGAAGGCTTGTAGATTGAAGGAGTAAAAATTTTTAAAAATATTCATTTAATCAGTTTGATACTAACATTGATAACTGGTTGTGATTGTAGTTTGTACGTAAAATTGGGCTTAGGCATTTTGTATGATTGTATTATAACTTGTTACTTTAAAAACTCAAACCTTATGATAAAAATAAAAAATGGCGTGTTTAAAACTTTGACTGCGTGAGCACAATTTTATTACAAATTACATCATAATGAATAGCTCAAAGTTTAGGGTTCGAATCCCTACTCACGCGCAATAGAAAAGGAACTTCGTAATGGAGTTCCTTTTTTGGAATTAAATCTTAATTATTTTCATATTTTTGAAGAATGGAAAGAGCAAAACTTATTGTTAAAAATTTTGGACCTCTAAAGGATATAGATATTGAAGTTAGAGAAATGGTTACTTTTATTGGAGCTCAAGCTTCGGGTAAAAGTACATTAGCTAAATTGCTTTCTATATTGGAAGATGAAGAATTTAGAAGCAATCATAATTTAGACTTCAAGTCAGAGTTAAAAAAATATAACATTTTAAGTTATTTAAATAACAACACTTATATAAAATATGACGTATTAAATATTAAGATAAGTAAATTTAGTTTTGAATACAAAAATGATGATTATTCAAAAAATTCTATTCTACAAATACTTTCTGCAATAAAAAAAGGAAAAATCCAAGAAGATAAAATTGCAGAAGGTACAGAAGCATTAAAAGAACTAATAGCATTATATATCAATACTTATGATCTAATTGGAAAAGTTGAATTCTATGAAATATTTACTACCCATATACAAAAAGTAAAATTTGAAGTTGATTTTTTTGAAAAGCGAATTAATAAAATTGAACTTCAGAAAAATGATATTGAATTATTAATCGAAATTTCAGAAAAAGAGAAAATACTTGAAAATTACTTTACACTTTTAAATCAAATTGTAAATTGTTTTCCTAGTATATTTCAATTTGATTCAATATATATTCCTTCAGAACGAAATTTTCTTCATTTAATAGCTGAAAATGCTCTAGGACTGATTAATAATAATATTCAAATACCTAAACATATATTAAACGCTGGTCAGGAATACGAAAAAGCAATCCAAACTGTAAAAGAATTACCCCTTAGTATTATTGATAAAAATTACACATACAAAAGAGAAGGAAAAACTTCTTACATCTATCACAATGAAACTGAAAAAGTTGATTTATTAGAATCTGCGTCGGGATTACAAAGTATAATTCCAATTTTACTTTTAGTTGAGTATTCGAAATCATTGAAAGAAAAATATAATTTCAATTTCGTGGTTGAAGAACCTGAACTTAATTTGTACCCAAAAGCACAACACGAATTAATCAAGTATTTGGTGAAAAACTGTTTATTTGAAAGAAAGAATTTAATTCTTACCACGCATAGTCCGTTTGTTTTGGCATCTATCAATAATTTGTTATTGGCTTTTGATAAAGGTAAAATGAATCCAAAAGAAGTCAATAAAATTATCAAGAAAGAATCTTGGCTTGACCCAAAAAATTTCATTGCTTATGAATTGAAAAACGGTAAAGCAAAGAAAATAATGGATGATAAATTAGGGCAAATCAAGGAGAATATGATTGATGGTGTATCGGATGCTTTTGCTGATGAATTTGATAAATTGTTGGATTTATGAGTCATGAAGAACTATTAGCAAATTTTCCTAATCTAGAAAAAGGTATTTGTTACAAAATATTAGAAGAAGCAACTTATTATTTGGAAGAAGTTAAGGAGTCAACTGTTACTTTCAAAACTGAAACTGACTACTGGAATCTTTGCATAGAAAATAACTTATTAAAGACAATTTTATTATTAGAAAATGAATTCTCAATAATGAAAAATGAAACTTCAAAAAAATGTGATTGGGTTTTATATGAAGATAAAAAAATATTTTTTGTTGAATCAAAAGATGTCAAACCACGAAGTAGAAACAAGGAAAGGAAAGATGCCGTAAAACAATTGATAGCCACTATAGAGTATTATAATTCTAAAATTGATTTAAGTACTTTTACAATTTCATCTCAGATTTGCTTCAAATCTAACTCTCGCACTATTAAAACTGGGGATCAAGCTAGAAAAGTATTATTTAAAAAATACAATTCTGATTTTAATGAAAGTAATTTCATTTCTTTTGAATAATGTGGAAAGGAACTTCTTGTTGAAGTTCCTTTTTTTACTTTAAACAATGAGCCAACCCTTTCAAAAACCCTAATTAAAACCTAACCAAATCACAAACTCTTCTTAATGAGCGAAGTTTATTAGACATTCTGTCGTCTAACTAGTAAATGAAAAATATTCAATTATGAAAAAATTATTTACAACAGCCCTGATTGCTCTTATTACAATCACTGGCTTCGCACAAGAAAAGCAAAATGCTCAATGTAGAAACGAACATCATGGTATGGAGAATTTTACTCCTGAACAGCGCCAAGAGCTGATGCTAAAAAAAATGACACTGGAGCTTGATTTGAATGCATCGCAACAAAAAGAAATGAGTAAAATCGTTGGAGAGCAGATGGCAAAAAGAGAGGCCTTTATGAAAGACCATAAGGCTAAAACAGAAAAACCTAGCAATGACGAAATGTTTGCCATGAAAAGTAAAATGCTAGACGAACAAATTGCAATGAAAGCAAGAGTTAAAAAAATCTTGTCTACAGAACAATTTTCGAAATGGGAAAAGATAAGCCACCATCACCACAATGGGATGAAAAAGCACCATTCTGATAAAAGAAAAGGAGATAAAGATAAGGAAGCAGAAACAAAATAATTTTCTTGCACTCAAAAAAAGGGTTTGACACATTTGGATGTCATTCCCTTTTTTTAATTTACACTAGGTCAAAAGTCCCGCTTTGTTTACAAATTCTCTTCCTTCTAATAGATCCGTTACATTTTGCAACGTTGTCAATGCAATTTGCGTCAATGCTTCATTGGTAAAAAAAGCTTGATGTGCCGTTACTAATACATTTGGAAAACTCATTAATCGCTGGATATCATCGTCCTGAATAATATCTTCTGACAAATCTTTAAAAAACAATTTTTCTTCTTGCTCATAAACATCGATTCCGAGATAGCTAATTTTAGCATCTTTCAAAGCATCAATTACATCTGGTGTATCAATCAAAGCTCCCCTGCTAGTATTAATGATCATGACGTTTTTTTTCATTATCGAAAGCGATGTCGCATTAATAATATGTTTTGTTTTTTCAGTTAAAGGACAGTGTAAAGAAAGTACATCTGCTGATTTAAAGATTGTATCTAGAGGTTCATATTGTACCCCGATTTTTTCTAATTCCTCGTCTTTGGTAATATCAAAAGCTAGGACTTTACAACCAAAACCCAATACAATTTTAGCAAATGCTTTACCAATATTTCCGGTACCAATTACACCTATAGTTTTTCCGTGAAGATCAAATCCTAATAAGCCGTTGAGAGAAAAATTTTGTTCCCTAACACGATTATAGGCTTTGTGCGTTTTTCTATTTAAAGTCAAAATCATTGCCATAGCATGTTCTGCAACCGCTTCAGGCGAATAGGAAGGAACGCGACAAACTCGAATCCCTACTTTTTTGGCTGCAGTCAAGTCAACATTGTTAAAGCCTGCACAACGCAAGGCAATAATCGAGACCCCTTTGTTTGCAAGTGCGGCTATCACACCTGCATCAAGTATATCATTTACAAACACGCATATAATAGGACTGTCCTGAATTAACTCTACTGTATGATGATTTAACTGCATTTCAAAAAAATCTAACTCATACTTATAATCGGAATTGTATTTTTCGAAGAAAAATTTATCATAAGGTTGAGTCGAAAAAAAAGAAATCTTTGTCGGAATCATAGATCATTGTTTTATTAATTGTGAAAATAACTATTTTAAAGAAACACTACTATTAATTAAATTAGCACAATAAAAATTATTTATATTTTTGTAATTAATTTATTCTCTAAACTAAATAACACACCAATGAGATAAAAGTAATTAAAAATTAACGTAGTATGTCTATTTTTCAAAGTAAAAGAATAGCATAAAAACACCACTATACGAATGAAAAATCTATTTCTATACTAATAAATAGGATAAATTACAAGTTACTTTGGGTAAAATTCTTTTATTATTACAGATGAAACACTTATAATTTTATACTTACAGACCTAAACTATTTTAACCAACCAAACAACTTTCAATTCATACTATAAATTCAAAATTATGAAGCTATCATTACACGTAAAAACATTCATTATTATCTGTTGCTTATTTCTATCTACGAGAATTGAAGCGCAAAACAATTTTTATCAGGGTACACTTGATCAAACCTCTTGGGACAACTTAATTACTCAAATTAGTACCAAAAGAGCCTTTTTATCAAATCAAATTACACAACTTCAAACTGCAAACTTGGAGGCACGTTATGCTCAAGGAACTATAGTTACAGCAGATGAATTCGTAGTCTACGCTAGCCGAGATCGTGATAATGCAGGCGTTTTACAAACGAAATATACAGGGAGTGGTTACACTGGTTTCAATAATCAGTTTACAGCGCAATTAACACGTCAAGGAATGACTGCTTCTACTTTTTCTAGTTTTGATCCCTTTCAAATACTAAATGATTGTGTGAAAATTTTGGATAATGCTATAGCCGAAGCGACCAAACAATTGGACGGTAGCATTATGTTGCCAGCAGTTCAAGATTTTTCGAGCTCGGGAGACCCAACACTTTCAAATACTTCTAGCTATTATAAAAAAGGAGGAAGAACCATTTTTCCAAGTACAATGTGGAGTATGCAATCCGATCCTAATTTGATGCAAACCCTTGGCTATTTGAGTTCAAGTTTTTTATCTCCTCAAACGACAAATGCTCCAAATGCTACCTTTGCGCCTAATCAACTTTCGAGTCAAACTAATATGGTTTCGACAAATGTTTCCAAAGGACAAAGTCCAGTACAAGTTCAAATTACTCATAACCCACTAGCTGGATGGATGACAACTGCTTCCAACGATAGTAGTTCTCCTTTCTACAAAATTGCAGATTACAGACGTGCCTTTGCAGCCTATGACATTGACTACCCCATTATTGCTGACAATACTGATCCAAACAACTGGAACAAGAACATGTTACAATCTTATATCCCAGGTATTAAGAGTGCAGCAGGAAGTAGTCCTCTTATTTATGTTTTATCGAATGAGCCACACTGGGACTTAATTTCAACTTCAAAAAATGATGATGCTTCAAAAGGATTATCACCTTATACTCGAACTGCATTTGTTGAATATTTAAAAGTAGCCTATAACAATAACATCGCCACATTAAATACAGTTTACAATCCATTTAATAGCAATGCTAATTACAGTAGTTTTGACGATCTGAAGAATCTTCCAGCACAAACCTCTTCAACTTCACCTTTAGCACTTTTTACAGATATTCAACAAGCAACGTTGCAAGGAACTCCTATTTGGTATGATTGGTTACGTTTCAACCAGAACAGAGCTACTAAATGGCATTTAAACCTAAAAAAATACACCTTAGAATCTGATCCAACTGCTAAGGTTTCAATTAAAATAATTGGTAATGAAGTAGAGTCTCCAGATAGAGATAGCGGAATCGACCTAGAAGCTTCTGGGGATTTAATGGACATCATTAGTTTTGATAGCCAAATTACTCCTAGTACTACACATGGAAGAAATGCTCGTTTTTACAGAGATTGGTGGCTAGGACGCTACATTACAGAATGGAGAGAACAATCGATAAATATTGACTTCTTCAAATCTTTATACCCAAATAAACCAATATTTGATTCAGAGTGGCATGGTATATCTAGTAACGCTTGGTATAATTTTGCTCTTGACAAAGGTTTCGTACATTCTGGTTTATGGCACGGATTTACAAATGGTTTAGGAGTTGTGAATGCATGGTGGTGGTATCGTGAGGATGGAACTAATGGTACAATAAAAGGTGACCTTGAAGGAAAAACAAATACAGTAGGTAATACCATGTCTTCTCCACAGCACCAACCAATAGCTTTTGAAGATTTTGGCCGTACAATGAAAGAGGTAAATGCCTTGAGTGAAACAGTAGCTAGTTTATCTCCTCTTAAAAGAGATTTCCTAATATACTACAGTAATGAAGCTGCCCTACAAGACTTTACGTATATCCAGCAAATGGGACAAATTTACGAAGCCTTGAAACTTATGAATGTTAAGGTTGGTTTCACTACCGAAAATAAAATTCAAAATCTTGGATACACACCAAAAGCAATCATAATCCCACCTACTTTATTTATAAAAAACACGAGTATTGATGCTTTGAATACTTACAAATCTAATAATTCATCTGTTGCCATCTTGGAAATCAAACGTTCAGGAACTACAAATTTTGTAAATGACGAAAAAGGAACACCAAACACCTCCAGAAATATCGGTTTTACTACAGCAAATTTCACATACAACGGTGCCTTTAGCTATCTTCCAACAAATGCGACGCCAAACAGTGCGCAAATAGCAACCAATTCTGCAAATGCAAACACAATTCTTACAACACTAATTACAAATCTAAGATCAACCTTAACTATCCCTACCCCAACTATTGATTTTAAAATTCAAGAAGTAGGAAGCAGTACTGAAGCTTTTGGTGTACTCGCATCACAAGGAAATACTCCTGATGGAAAAGCAGTCGTATCTCTTATAAACTTAAGTTTGACAGACAAACAAATAAAATTACCTACATCGAGCGTTGCATATAGTAATATGATTGATGGAACCACGTTAGGCGAAACATTTATAATGAAGCCTTATGATGTATTACTGGTCAAAACAGGAATCACATTGGCTACCAAAATTTTTAGTGATAATGTTTTTAAACCTTATAAAATTTACCCAAATCCTGCCAAGGATGTGATTACTATCGAAAACACTATTGGTGGATATTATAGTATTTACAATACATTAGGTCAAAAAGTAAAGGAAAGAACAACAGAAAATCTTTCAATCACAATTCCATTAAATGATTTGAATACTGGGGTATATTTTATCTCTATACCTAATACTGAAAACAAAAATGTTTTTGAGAAAATAATTATTTCGAAATAATTACAAATTCACTATATTTTTATTACAAATAAGGAACTTCATCACGAAGTTCCTTTTTTTTTGAGTCATTTGTTTGCCTATTATTTTTAGGTTGACTCCACTTTAACGAATAATTCAATCCACTAAAAACTATTAAAAATAACACCAAGTAAGCGATAAAGACAGGAATTAAAATTTCTCAATAATAATCTAATACCTAGTTAAATGAAGCATACAGCAACCAAATTTGAATGTATGGTATTCCGTTTATTTGGGTTAGCTATACTTTTGACTGGTTCGAATAGTACTCATAAGCTTTTATATTAAATTTGACTTCACTGTGATACTCCACTTTTTTTTGCAGCTTTCACATAGATAATATTGTCCTTGTAAAAAAAATCTAAATTTTACAAAGAGTATAGCGGCGGTCCTACAATTACATCTCCTGTTTTGGCATCAAGATAACCTTCATCATAAGGGCAATGAATAATTCCTGTTCCTGGCTTGTAAAATATAGAACAAGAAAAATATGTACATTTTTTGTTCATAGGCTTTGAATTTACCTGTTTTTAGACGAATAAAATATAAGGAACCATACCTCCTTCGATTACAAAACCACGAGTTCCTCCTGAAAGTACATCGCCTTTTTTGCATATAAAATGTTCTCCCGCAACTTCTTCATTTGATGTTAAATAAACTTTGGCAGCAACTAATCTACTTCCTGTCATTAATCCTTCAAAGAATAAGATCAATAATTATGTAAAATCACGACGACTTATTTTTGTTGCTTGTTATTTTTCATTTGAAAAATCTTTCTTCCAATTATCTTCTTTTGAAATGGTTCTATTAAAAAAAAGCTATAAAATAAATTTATAGCCCTTTGAATCTGAGGAAAAATTAGTAATTATTTTATTTACTGACTAAATAAACATGTGGTGTATTTGCGTGAAGGATGGTAGCGGCATCCTTTTTTGGGGCTTTTTCTGCCCCAAAAAAGATATAGCGAACAGCCTGACCCGCAGTTTTTACGAAGGGGCACGCCCAAATAATGCTATTTTACTTAAAAGAAAAAAGTTTTGGACTTATAGAGACCATCAACCAAGCCCAATTGTTGGTGTTGGCTGGATTTGCCACACCATTAATGTGTTCCAATGTACTGGAGCCAAACATTTGAGAATAGCCCCCAGACAACATAATGTCTTTTTGAAGGGCATAATTTGCTGTAAAATCTACTTCTGTTCCTAAGTAATTGTCCATTTTATTACTTGCACCATCTAAAACTGTATTAGCGGCATTGAAAACATGTGGAATCAAATTGAACTGCCATTTGTTTGAAGAATAGTTAAGTTTCAAAAATACATCTTGCAAGCCTACGCTATTTACATAATTTTTGACATAGAAATAATCCATGTATCCGTTGAAAGCGTGATTGGTCCCAAATAAAGGCGTAAAAGATTTGAATCCCGCTCTGCTATCATCTTGACCTTTTCCAGAAAGGTATTCATAACCAAAACCTACTTTGAAGTTGGTAGTTGCAGCATACATCAAATTGGCAGCGGCTGTCCAAGCATTTACATTTTGACCGACACTTTTACCCGTTTGCGCATAAACTCCCAAATTGGTATCCCATTTTTCGTCTTTGAAAACCAAATAAGTCCCAAATGTTTGTTTGTAATCCACCTCCAAATCAGTAGGTGTTTTGGCGTATTGATAGCCTGTATTCAAGAACAAGAAACTTGCACTTATTTTGTCCAATTGTGTGTGATACCAAGCATATTGCATGGCTTTGTAATTCATAGTATAAGGAGTCGTTGGAGCAATATTATTCTCTGCTGCAGCATTCTGGGCAAATCCTAAATCCAATTGGTTCGTTTTTTTATGATACGAAAACACAATTGCATCATGACTTTGACCTTGTTGCGCCCAATCAATTTCGCCTAGAATACGTTGATTATCATACGAAATCACTTGGCGCCCTAGACGCACATTCCAATCTGGATTAAAATCATATTGTCCCCATGCTTCAAATATGGCTACTCCATTTTTATCGGCTAGCGTCGTTGTAGCTACATCTCCCCAAGTACGAACATTTTGAAGGCTTAATTTGGTTTTCAATTTATCTTGCTTAAAATTCATATTCAAACGAGAACGTTGCGAAACAAATGAAGTTGGGCTTTCGCCATTGGCGATTAATTTACTAAATCCGTTGCGGTACTCATAACGTGGACGCAATTGCAAACTAGCGTCAAATTCTTGGGCAATAGCTCCTACACCGGTCATTGTTATTAATGACAAACTGATGATTTTTAGTAATTTCATTATTTTAATTTATTTTTTAAAGATTCAACAATAATTATTTTTAAAAGTTGAATTGCCTGCAACTTTAACTGGAGCTATAAAATTAGACTTTAACAGTGTGACTTTGACTACAAAATGTATAATTTTGGCTAAATTTTATACACTACATTGTTTTTTTTACTTCAGCTGAAGTTGGAGCCAATTGAAACTACTATTCTTTATGAATGGTACCCTTTTTTTTAAATGTTTTTTTGCTTCTTCAATAATCTTCTACACACTCTAGCTGAAGCTGGAGGCAATTGAAACTATTATTATCATGAATGTTACCTTTCATCTAATTTATTTTTTTAGTATCCTCAATGATATTCTGTACTGTATTATCTGAATTCACCCCTAAAACTTCTAGCTGAAAGGTAAGTTCTCCCACGACATCAAAAATACTAATAATATTGAATTGATAAAAATATAAAAGAGCATTTTTCTTATAATTCACTACCAATACTGCTGTAAATTCTCTAGTATTATCTTCAATATAACGTAAGAATCCCCCATTGTTTTCCTTTCATTTTATTAGCGATTGCTAACTCTTTTAAGTGTTCTGGAGTATTAGTTTTTGTGTCAATACTAATTAAAACCAACTTTATATCCTTTTTTCATACCCCCGGCAATCGAGATTCTATATTTCGCATATCGGCCACCAAACGAGTACAAGCTGCTTTGCAAGAACTATAAATCATGACCATGACCAATACTTTTCCTATCAACATTTTCATTTCGCTTTCCTGTCCTTTTTGGTTGGTTCATTTAGAGGTTAAATTATAAATCGCCAAGGCAGAGGTAGGTTTCTCTTTTACTTTAACTAACTTTTTTTTTTACAAATATCTGATCTCTTTACTAATTAGAGTCTTAAGAATAATTTAAAAACAGCTCATAAGTACTACTATTCAACTAAAAAAGGAGCCGAATTTCAACCATTTAAACACGACCATCACCAAGGATTAATGCTATGCAGTAAAATACGCACTGGAATAAAAATGAAGTTTCACTAAAATGCATTAAAGAATACACCAATTGGTTTTTTGAAAATCACTTAAAAACCCATTTTGAATTAGAAGAAAAATAAATTTTCTCGCTTTTGGATGATAAAAATTCTCTGATTCAATACATTTCTTTTGAACTAAACCGCCTTAAAAGTTTGTTTGAGGTAACAACTTAAATAGAAGGGAATCTAATTTTATTTAGAGAGAAATGGACTCACATATTTATTTTAAAAAAAGTATATTGTTTGCAGAAATTCAAAAAGAAACTAGTGGTCATAACTAGTAAAAACAGAAGAAATACATTCAAAATTATCATTTACCAAAAATGAAGAAAATATTTTTTGGTTATAAAATCATACTTTTGAACGATTAAAGTTCTTCAAAAAACACCGTTCAAATAAAAATCAATTATGAAAAAGCATTCCTTTGTAATTTGTTTTGCCAATTTTTTTATTGCCTCATTAATGGGATTGCTCCTGAGATGGATGTATGTTTCCCCAATCGAAGGCATAAATTTTCAGTTTTTGATGCATGGTCATTCTCATGTAGCCATGTTAGGTTGGGTTTATATGATGTTGTATTGTTTAATCATTTATAATTTTGTTCCAAAAGAAGTACAACAAAAACGAATTTATAATCGCTTATTTTGGATTACGGAAGTTGCTGTCATTGGAATGATGCTCGATTTTCCTGCCCAAGGTTATGCTTTTATCTCTATCCTTTTCTCTACTGTTCATATTTTTTGCAGTTATTATTTTGCTCGAATGATATGGAGAGAAGCAAAACCCACAACTTTCCCCGAAAAAAAAATGCTGCGTACCGCTTTACTTTTTATGGTTTTCTCTACTTTCGGAGTTTGGTGTCTAGGACCAACGGTGGGATTACTAGGCAAATCAAGTGCTTTTTACCAAATATGTATTCAGTATTTTTTACATTTTCAATTTAATGGTTGGTTTTTATTTGCTGTTTTAGCCTTGTTTTTCAAACAAATAAAATTAAAAATTGACGAGAAAAAATTCCGCTTGTTCTACAACTTATTCGTTATTGCAACAGTCATGACTTTGGCTTTGCCAGTAAGTTGGTTTTTTACAAATCCTGTTTTTTATTGGATAAATGTTGTTGCTGTAGTAATACAATTGCTTGCTGCGATTCTTTTTATTAAAAACACTAGATCACAATTACAAGTTTTTTTTGGTACTTTAACTTCTGTAGAAAAAATAGTTTATGGATTTGCTCTATTTTCGTTAGTATTAAAAATCGGAATTCAATTGGTTGTTTTAGTACCTGAATTAGCACAAATTTCGCATCAAATTAGGGATTTTGTCATTGGATATATTCACCTGACAATGCTTGGAATTATCACTGGATTTCTGTTTGGCTTTGCTTTGCAGAATAAATTTTTAGATATTCAAAATGTTTTTCATAAATGGGGAGTTATGATTGTCTTGATAGGTTTTATAACTACCGAGATCTTATTATTTCTGCAAGGATTCTATTTTTATTATGACATGGGATTACTTCCTTATTATTATCTCAGTTTATTTATTGGTAGTGTACCTTTAGCAATGGGACTTTTGATAATAACGAGTAATTTACAAAGTCAAGTAAAATATACTTTAAAAGTAGTAGCGAAATCACCTCACTAATATAAATGTAACTGGAGTGGATATAATTTCAATTGATAAATTATCACAAAATTTAAATGTCAAAAAACATTTATAAAATTTAGAATTATTTTTTTTTTAAAAATAAACAAAAAAATTTTTCTAAAACTTGTAAGTAGGCATTAGAGCCATACTGTTTTAAGGCTTCTGAATCCTCTCAAAACAATAGAGTGACATTGTGTGACAACACCAAAAAAATTGGGTCCCCAGAAGCTTTTACAGCCAAGATTATTAAGATTTTATCTAAGGGTAAAATCATCGACTCTATAAAAGGTATTGGTGGTGGTTTTAAAATTCAGAAGGACAAAATGAAAGACATAAAATCATCTCAAATTGTAACTTCACAGAATGGAGATAATGTTTTACCGATTGTGGTTTTGGATTAAGCAATTGTTCGGAAACACATCTATGTCCAATACATGATAAATCTAAATTCATAAGAGAAGAATTTAGAGTCACGCTGCAAGATACCAATATTGAAGAATTGGCATTAGAGGTTAAGTCGGGGGATATTTTTTTGAGATACTAATTTTATTTTAAAAAGATTCTTTTAAGAAGCATTAAACCCAAAAAAAATACTTTATTAAATAAATATTTTCGTGAGAATTTAACCAATTTAGTTTTAATAAACAGCCCCGCTCCTCTTTTTTTTGGTGGATAAGTTCAAAACAAATAGATTTATAGACAAATCAGTCTTAAAATTTCAGTAAAAAAACAAACAAAATATTTTTTATACTTATATTTACTACTTTAATACCCTTTGAAATATATGTATATTTGCAACACATTTATATTTACCTTAGGAAATCATAAAAAATAACAAAATAGATTAGGAATGAAAGATCTTAAAGAAAAAATATTGGCCTTGAAAAAAGAGAAGAATGCGGTTATTTTGGCCCATTATTATCAAGAATCCGATATTCAAGATGTAGCCGATTATGTTGGCGATAGTTTAGGACTGTCTCAAGAAGCGGTGAAAGCAGAAGCTGATATCATTGTTTTTGCAGGAGTACACTTTATGGCCGAAACTGCCAAGATTTTAAATCCGTCGAAAAAAGTTATTTTACCAGATGCAAATGCGGGATGTTCTCTAGCCGATGGTTGCCCTCCTGATGAATTCAAAAAATTTACAGAGGCACATCCAGATCACTTGGTTATCACATATGTTAACTGTTCTGCTGAAGTGAAAGCCTTAACTGACATCGTAGTAACCTCATCAAATGCGGTGAAAATTGTAAACTCGATTCCGAAAGACAAACCCATTATTTTTGCCCCAGATAAAAATTTGGGTAAATATGTGATGGAAGTTACCGGTCGTGAGATGTTACTTTGGGATGGTTCCTGTGTGGTTCACGAAGCATTTTCGTTAGAGAAATTATTAGATCTTTACAAAGAGCATCCAGACGCTAAAATTATAGCGCATCCAGAATCGGAAACTCATATTTTGCAAACTGCAAAATATATTGGTTCTACTGCAGGAATGATTGATTTTGTAAAAACAGACTCTAACCATAAATACATCGTTGCTACTGAAGCTGGAATTTTGCACAAAATGCAACAAGAAGTTCCTCATAAAATTTTAATTCCTGCACCAGCAAAAGAAGACAATACTTGTGCGTGTAGCGAATGTGGATACATGAAAATGAATACTTTACAAAAACTATACAACTGCTTATTGAACGAATCGCCAGAAGTTACTGTTCCGGAGGATATTATTGCAAAAGCGTTGATTCCTATTGAACGAATGCTGGAATTATCTAAATAATGATCAAAACCAATTACTTAATTGTAGGATCTGGCGTTGCAGGTCTAACTTTAGCTTTAAAAATAGCACACCAATTTCCGCAGAAGACAGTTACGATTGTAACCAAAGCTACTGCGGACGAGTCCAACACGAAATACGCACAAGGCGGAATAGCAATAGTAACGGATAAAATTGGAGACTCCTATAACAAACACATTGAAGACACGATTATATGCGGTGACGGTTTATGCGATCCCGCTGTAGTAGAAATGGTGATCAATGAAGGTCCAAAGCGCCTAAAAGAACTTATAGAATGGGGTGCGATGTTTGACAAAAATATCGAAGGAACTCTAGATCTAGGTAAAGAAGGTGGTCACTCTGAAAACCGAGTAGTACATCACAAAGACCAAACAGGTAAGGAAATTGAACGTGCTATATTAAGCCAAGTTCAATTAAAAACTAATATCGACGTACTACCTCATCATTTTTCAATTGATTTAATCACAGAAAATAGCCGCTGTTTGGGCGCACATGTATTGAATCAAAAAACCAAAGAGATCATTACTTTTCGTTCTGATTTTACTGTTTTGGCAACTGGAGGAATTGGCCATTTATATGGCCATACGACCAACCCAGTTATAGCAACTGGTGACGGAATAGCAATGGCCTATCGAGTGGGTGCAGAAATTAAGGACATGGAATTCATTCAATTTCATCCGACATCGATGTATAAAAAATCTGACGGACCTTCTTTTTTGATCTCAGAAGCTGTACGTGGATTTGGAGCTCATTTGCGAACAAAAAAAGGGCATCTATTCATGCCCGATTATGATGCTAGAGGCGACCTTGCGTCAAGAGATATTGTCTCTCAAAGTATTGAGAAAGAGCTAGCCAAATCAGACGATGAATGTGTTTACTTAGATTGTACACATTTAGACATGCCTGCTTTCATCAAGCACTTTCCTATGATTTATGACCGCTGCAAACTTGCAGGTATTGACCTTGCTAAGGATTGGATTCCGGTGGTTCCTGCACAACATTACATTTGTGGAGGTATTGCTGTTGATCAATCAGGTAAAACATCGGTACAGAATCTTTTTGCCTGTGGCGAATGTTCAAGAACTGGTTTGCATGGTGCCAATAGACTCGCATCAAATTCTTTACTGGAAGCTTTAGTGTACTCAGACAATATTTATGATTACTGGAGTGAAAACACTTTTCCGTCCACTCAATTTGAAGGTAAGGTTGAAGACTGGGGAGCAAACAACAAACCGAGAATCGATGCTGATTTTGTAACAAAAACTAAGGAAGACTTACAACTATTAATGCGTCAAAATGCAGGTATTGTTCGTAATGACTATGATCTGAAATTGGCTCAAAAAAAACTAGACCTTTTAGAAAATGAAATAAAAAAAGCTACCGAAGACTACCAAGTTAATGCTAATCTATGGGAGTTATATAACCTCGTTATAATTGGAAAAATAATTGTAGAACAATCTATTGCCCGTAATGATAATCGTGGTGGTTTTGTTAAAATTGAAAAAATAGTTTAATATTCGAAAGAGAGAATTTCAAAAGTTCTCTCTTTTTTTTTATGTAGCTTTCGTTTCAATCAAATTGACATTACTTAAAAAAGCTTTCGCAAAATTCAATTTTACATACTATCTTTGTTTCGTGAAAATAGTATCCCTCCTATTAGCGTTCTTTATTTTGGCTTTATCAAGTCATGGGTGCTGCGATGACGACAATTGCGACACTAAAAAAACTAAAAGCAATACCGAAAAGCAACATAAGGACAACAGTGATAACTCATGTTCTCCTTTCTTTAATTGTGGCTCTTGCATTGGTTTTACTTTCCCAAATCCTACCTTTTATAATCTTGAACAACACTTTACTTTAATCGAAACCAATTTGGATTCTACTTTTATTCCGCAACTTCGGTCGCAATTTAACTCTGCTATTTGGCAACCTCCAAAACTTAGTTAACTCTTAATAGGTGCGTTAGCACTACTTATTTTACGGAAGTAATACTTACTTCCACAAATTACTCCAAGAGATTAACTAAATTTTCAATAATGAAAAAAATTATCCTGTTGTTGATTATTGCAATCAACTTTACAGCTGTTTTTGCGCAAAATAATTTTAAAGCAGTCCTAAAAGACAACAAAACAAATGAACTACTAATTGGTGTAAACGCCCAGATTCAAAATAGTACCTTAGGCGGTATGACTGATGGTAATGGAGTTCTCGAAATTGCCAAGATTCCTAACGGAGAACAATCCTTTATATTTACAGCTGTAGGCTATGAAGACAAAATTATACAATTCACTTTTCCTTTAGATTCTACTGAGACACCAACTATATTACTTGAAAGTAAAGGTGAAGATTTAGACGATGTAGTCATTACCACTACACGTAGTAGTCGTACGATTGCCAACACACCTACCCGCGTAGAAACAATCGCTGGTGAAGAATTAGATGAAAAAGGAAATATGAAACCCGGAGACATTAGAATGTTATTAAACGAAAGTACCGGTATACAAACCCAACAGACATCAGCAACAAGTTACAATTCCTCCATTAGAATTCAGGGATTAGATGGTAAATACACTCAGATTATACGTGATGGATTTCCATTATACTCTGGATTTTCGGGTGGATTAGGTTTGATGCAAATCGCTCCTTTAGATTTAAAACAAGTCGAAGTGATTAAAGGTGCTTCATCAACTCTTTATGGTGGCGGAGCTATTGCGGGTTTGGTCAATTTGGTCTCGAAAACTCCTACTGATAAGCGAGAATTGAACTTTATTCTCAACGGAACATCTGCTTTAGGATTGGATGCCAGTGGATTTTATTCGCAGAAATTTAAAAAAATAGGAACTACCATTTTTGCTTCCTATAATCACGGAACTCCTTATGATCCGGCAAATATTGGATTAACTGCCATTCCGAAATTCAATCGCTTTACGTTGAACCCTAAATTATATTTATATCTAAACGAAAAAACGAACTTGCATGTTGGTTTTAACAGCACGATAGAAAACCGAATTGGTGGTGATATTGAATACATCAAAGGGAATGGCGATGCGAATCATTCTTATTTCGAAAAGAACAAAACCAATCGATTTAGTACCCAATTGGCTTTCGACCGAATTATTAATAAGCAATCTAAATTTTCATTTAAAAATAGTTTTAGTTTTTATGACCGTAGCATTGTTATACCAAATTACAGTTTTTCAGGTAAACAATTTTCTTCTTTTGTAGAAGCAAACTACAACCATAATACCAAAGAAACAGAATGGATTGGAGGGCTTAATCTTTGGACAGACCAATTTACCCAGGACAAAATTGAAGCCACAAAAGCGGTAGATTACAAATATACCACTGTTGGCGCTTTTGTTCAAAACACATGGAATCCTAACGAAAAAATCGCGTTTGAAACAGGATTGCGTATGGATTACCAAAATAAATACGGTGTTTTTCTACTACCTCGATTATCGGCTTTGTACACCATTAGCCCGAAATTGAGTGCCCGTCTTGGTGGAGGGTTAGGTTATAAAACTCCAACCGTTTTTACGGAAGATGCAGAAAGAATTCAGTTTCGAAATGTCCTACCCGTCGAAACTGCCAATACCAAAGCGGAAAAATCTATCGGAGGAAATTTTGATTTGAACTACAAAACATACCTAACAGACCAATTAGCTTTAACCATAAATAGTTTATTTTTCTATACAAGAGTAAATAACCCACTGGTTTTGACTGCTATCAGTGACAAAAATTACGAATTCAAGCAACCAAAAGGAAATATTGATACTAAAGGAATCGAAACCAACATTAAGCTATCTTACCAAGATTTCAAGCTATTCATTGGGTACACTTTGGCTGATGTAAATGAACATTATAACGGAATCACAACTACGTACCCACTTGTAGCCAAGCACCGTTTGAATAATGTATTAATGTATGAGATTGAAGAAAAACTAAAGATTGGTTTGGAAGCCTATTATTTCAGTCCACAAAAATTAAACGATGGCGCAACTGGAAGACAATATTGGTTGGGTGGCTTCATGATTGAAAAGCTATGGGAAAACTTTTCAATTTTTCTCAATTTCGAAAATTTAGGTGATACTCGACAAACTAAGTTCGATACCATCTATACAGGACCTATTACCAATCCCACTTTTAGAGACATCTATGCTCCAGTTGATGGATTTGTTGTTAATGGTGGAGTTAAGATTAAATTGTAGAAAAGTATAAATATTTTATTAGATTTTTGCACCACAAATTCCGCAAACTCGAGATATGTCTTCGGTATATTTTCATATCTAGAATTATGCACAAACAAAATTATTTGTGCGAATTTGTGTAATTTGCGGTGTAAATTTAATAGAGATAAATACCATTTATCCTCCAATCTTAATCATACTTCTATTTTTTGAAAATAAATCTGGATTTTGAAATTTGGCATCATCATCCATTCCGCCTCGCATGGCGTGTTTGGATTGTATGTTTTGAGCAATTAAAGGTTCTATAGACTTTCCTGATCTCAAGGTTTCAAGCAGCGAAGTTTCGGTATTCGAAAACAGACAATTTTTTAATTTTCCATCTGCCGTTAGCCTAATACGGTTGCACGAGCTACAAAACGGATTGGTTACCGAACTAATCACAGAAAAACTCCCTTTGTAACCTTTAATTTTATGATTTTTGGCGGTATCATTTGGTTTATCTACCAGTCTTTCGACCTTAGTTATCCCATATTTATCATGGGTTTGATTCATTATTTCTGCATAAGAAACCAATTTATCTTTGTTCCATTTATTCCCGTCAAAAGGCATGAATTCAATAAAGCGAATCATGATATTACGGTCTTTGGTCAATTCTATAAAATCCAAAATTTCATTATCATTAAATCCTTTCATTACCACTACATTCAATCGCAGTTTGAAATCATGTTTATCCAACAACTCTAAATTTTCCCAAAACTGTTCAAAATAATTGCGACGGGTAATAAGGTTAAATTTTTCTTTTTTCAAACTATCGATACTCACATTCAGACCTATAATTCCAGCCTCTTTGAAGGTCTCTATAAAATCATGTACCAAAATCCCATTGGTCGTAATTGTCAATTCTACGCCCAATTTCCCCAGTCGAGAAATAACACTCTTGGCGTCTTTCCTAACCAAAGGTTCACCACCAGTCAACCTAATTTTGGTAACACCCAAATTGACAAACGTTTGTGCAATGGTTATAATCTCATCGGAAGTCATCAAGTGTGGTTTTGGCGTCAACGAAATTCCTTCTGCAGGCATGCAATACGTACACCTCAAATTACAATGTTCAGTAATCGAAATGCGCAAATAGTTGTGCTCGCGACCGTGTGTGTCCTGCATGAATTTGTTAGGCACCATGATTGAATCCGTTAAGTATTTTAAATAAATGTAAAATTGAAGGAAAAACAGCATCCATAGACTCACTCGCTCCAGCCGTCGAGCCAGGTAGCGCCATAATCAACGTATTCCCTTTAAATCCAACTACAGAACGAGACAGCATCGCATAAGGCGTACGGTCTTGTCCATAGGCACGAATTGCTTCTTCGATCCCAGGAATACGACGGTCAAGCATCGGAATAACCGCTTCGGGAGTGATGTCACGGTTGGACAAACCGGTACCTCCTGTCATGATAATCAGGTCGATATTGCTTTCGCATAAATCGGTAATCGTGGATTGAATATCCAGAATTTCGTCTGGAATTACCGTATATCTAGACACTTTCAAACCTAAGTTTTTTACTTTATCCGAAATCACTTTCCCTGCTCTATCTTCTTTTTTTCCGCTTGCAACACTGTCCGAACACACAATTACAGACACCGCCAAATCGGGTACATCATTCTTTCCGAAATCTGACTTCCCTCCTTTTTTGTGCAGTAGTTTAATGCTCGAAATTTCCACTTGCTTGTCAATCGGTTTCAGCATATCGTACATCGTCAACGCGACAATCGATGCACCGTGCATAGCTTCCACTTCAACACCTGTTCTATATATTGCTTTAACCGTTACTTTTACTAAAATAGAATCTTCCATAAATTCGTATTCAATACCCGTAAACTCAATTGGCATCGGATGACAATCCGGAATCGAATTCGAGGTATTCTTCACTGCAAAAAGGCCTGCCGTTCTTGCTACTTCAAGGACATCGCCTTTGGGAACTGTTTTATTTAGAATCGCTTCCATAGTGGCTTTTGCGCCCACTTTTACAACTGCTTGAGCCGTGGCCGTACGTTGTGTAATAATTTTATGTGTAATGTCTACCATTTATTTGCTTTTAGCTATTGGCTCTTGCCTTTTAGCACTGTTGTAAAAATATTATTTTGGGCGTGTCCCTACGGGTCGGGCTTTTCGTTCCAATCTTTTTTGGGGCAAAAAAAGCCCAAAAAAAGGATTTGCTCTTCAATCCCTCACGCGAATTTGATTTCAATTCAAGTTTAGTTTAAATTAAAAATTTCTTACTACTCTTATTCCTTTTCTCTAAACTCTAACCTCTTTTTTAACCTCTAACCTTTAGCTTCCTTACTTGTTTTCCTTCCAACTATAACTCTCATCTTCAAAAACCTCTTTTCCAAAAATAGCCACACTCTTTTTTATTTCTTCGACCAAAAACTCCAAAGCTTCATACACTACTTTGCGTCTTGGTGCCGAAACAAAAACGAACAAACAAATTTCGCCCGCTTTTACCGTGCCTAAGCTATGGTAAATGTGCATGCACGTAAGCTCATATTTAGCGAAAGCAGCTTCTCTAATTTCGTAAAAAGATTGCTCTGCCATTTCTTCATAAGCTGTGTACTCAATTGCGGCAACGGTTTTCCCGTCAATAACATCGGCACGAACTTGCCCTAAAAAGATGTTGTGTGCACCTATTGACGTTTTAGTTTGGTGTTTCGCAATCGAATTCCCAATAAAATCGGATGTTATTTGCCCTTTAATAAAAGAACTTTTCTTTGGTTTATCTGATGACATAATTTTTATATTTTTTTCCTCAATTGGGATTATTTTCTTTTTTACTTTCAATTTATCATATATATATTCAATACCTGCCCGAGCTTTTGCAAAAGAAAAGACCTCACTGTACGCACTTCGACAAGCTCAGCGGGACAGAGTTGTGGTAAATTCAAATATTTCAATTACCACGTATTATATGCAAGTCCAATTTTCCACAATGTCCGTCTGAGTTTAGCTGACCCAAAGTTTTTGCCGAAGGAAAGACCTTACTGAAACCATTTCGACAAGCTCAGTGTGACAGAGTTGTGGTAAATTCAAATATTTCAATTACCACATATTATAAGCAAGTCCCGTTTCTCCTCAATGTCCGTCTGAGCTTAGCTTGTCCTGAGCTTTTGCCGAAGGAAAGACTACACGCAAAGCACTTCGACAAGCTCAGTGTGACAGTAGGTAATTAATTTCGTTTGTTTTAAATCTCACAACTTATTATTTATATTTTTCTAAAGACTGAATCCCTTTTTCTAAATGAAAAACCGATTCAAATCCTTGTTTTTTTAAATATTCTACGCCTATTAGGCTTCGTTGACCAGTATTACAAAACAACACTAATTCTATTTCTTTGTTAATCGTCTGACTGTACTTTTCTAAATCTTCTAGTGGAACTTGAATAACATTCTTTTCATAAAAAAGAGTTTTTTCATTCGGTTGACGAACATCAATAATCATCACATTGTCCTGATTTATTTTTTCGAAAAAAGCATCAGCGTTTATTCCCTTTTCAACTTGTTTTTGGTTGAAAAGCAAACTTCCGTTAATGACGCTTTTTTCAATAGCCTTTGGATTTTTAGCGAAAGTAATTATCTGCGTTTGAAAATGAAGTGCATCATAAACCATTAATTTTCCAGACAAGACTTCGCCAACTCCTAAAATTATTTTCAGGACTTCTGTTGCTTGAAAAGCACCCACCGTATTCGGTAAAACACCCAAAACACCCATTGTTTCACAATTTGGAGTTTGCTGTAAACCTTCTTTTTCAAGAAACAAACAGCGGTAACTTGGACCATTTTGGTAATTAAAAACCGAAACTTGCCCTTCAAACCGATAAATAGATGCGTATACTACGGGGATTTTTTTATAAACTGCCACATCATTAATTAAGTACCTAATCGCAATCGTATCGGTACAATCAACTATGATTTGGTAATCACTTACAATATCAAATGCATTCATTCGGTTAAAAAACTGATTGTAAATGGTAACAGTAACATCAGGATTCATTTGGGCAATCACTTTCGCTGCAGTTTCTGCTTTGCTTTGACCACAATGACTTAAATTATATAACACTTGGCGGTGTAAATTGGTCTCTTCGACCACATCACCATCTACAATCCCGACAAAACCAACACCTGCCGCAGCCAAATTTTGCAAAACAGGACAACCCAAACCACCCGCACCAATGACCAAGACACGAGCCTTGGCTAATTTTTGCTGACCTATATCCCCTATCTCAGGAAGGATGATTTGACGATTGTATCTCATTTATTTAAAATTTGATATTGATTTTTAATTTTGAAATTAATTTTTGCTATCCTCCTGCAAACGGTGGTAAAAACGCAATAACATCTTGTTCTTTCAGATTGGTTTCAATTCCAACTAAAGCTTGATTGACTGCAACAGAATAAGATGTTTTTCTCAAATCAGGATAGTTAGCTTCCATGATTGATTTTAATGAAGCCACTGAAGTCAAGGTTTCTTTCAATTGCAATTGTTCTTCTTTCTTATTTGTTATATCAGCAATCAAACCAAAATATTTTGTATTTATAATCATGATTGTATGTTTTTATACTCTTCGGGGGTATTAATATTTTGAATTTGTTTACTCCATTTTTCAGGGACTACAAGGGTTTGGTGGGATAAATCATCAATCACTTGTCGTAATTTTAATTGTTTTCCGGCCATATGTTCTCCAAAAGCAGCTTTACACGAACGGTCATAAACAGCAATTAGCGGACTTGCTTTTTCTCCTACTTGTACTTGTGTCATCATATAGGAGTCCTCATGTTTGTTTGCCAACCATTGCAACAATTCTGTTGAGACTAATGGTGCATCAACACTTAGAACAAAATTAAATTTTGTTTTTGAATGTTTTAATGCTGTGTAGATTCCACCTACTGGACCTTTGTCATCTATCAAATCTTCGATTCGAGGAAAACCTAAAATATCATAATCTACATTAGCAGAAACAATAACAATATTATCTCCTACAATAGGTTTTAATGCATCACATATATGACTTACAAATGTTTTACTTTTTAGTAACAGTAATCCTTTTTCTGTTCCCATCCGTTGACTTTTACCACCGGCCAAAATGTATGCTGTAAAATTATTTTCCATCTTTTTTTATTATAAATTAAAAGGTAAAAATTTTGCTTTATTCACCATTCGATAAAAATCCGCTATTCTCTAAATGAAAATTTTAATAGTATAACTAAATCACTTCTTTTCCCCTCTTCTAATCGCTATTCTCACATTTCAAAATTAAGCTGTTATATATAATTTATAAATCGCTATAGCCAAAACGGTTGCTAGAACATTCTTCAAAACTACCGAATTAAATTTTTTACTACCATAATACGCACCAAAAAAACCACCTACAAATACAATTCCGACAAGTGGTAAAGATGATTCTGGCAAAATGCCCCCTTTGGACAAGAAACCTGTTATTCCAGAAATAGAGTTGCCAAAAATAAACAAAGCCGATACCGCCGCCGTTTGTTTCATCGTCCCCCAACCCATCAGGATAATCACGGGACTCAATATGATTCCGCCACCAATTCCAATTAATCCTGATAAAAATCCGATTATTGCTCCGACTATTAATGCACCATATAAATTAAGTTCTCTTACTTCCTTTTTCTCTTTTCCTAAAAGTCCAATCAATCGCATGACTGCAAAAATCAATACGGTTGCCAAAATAATTTTATAGTAATACGATGAAACCGTCAAATAACCACCCAAAAATGAAAATGGAATTGAGGTTACTGCAAAAGGGTAAAACAAATTCCACTTGAACTCTTTTTCTCGAAAATAAAAATAAAAAGAAACTCCCGAAACCAAAATATTCAAAACTAAAGCTGTGGGTTTCATGAAAGTTTCCGGAAATGCAAAAGCACTCATCAATGCCAGATAACCACTGGCACCACCGTGTCCTACACTCGCGTATAAAAAAGCTACAATTGGTAGTAGCATTAGCAACAACGGCATCTCTAATAAATTAACCATAACTATAATTTGTGTTTTTTAAATTCATTATCCAAAAACTCCCAACAATTGGAGTTTATACTTTCAAAGGCATTAATTAAAGATTGCCCGTATGGGGTCAAAACGGTTCCGCCTCCTTTGTTCCCGCCAACTTGAGTTTCAATCAAAGGATATTTTGCCGATTTATTGGAAACATCAACCAATTTCCAAGCTTTTTGATAGGACAGATCCATGGCTTTAGCTGCTTTGTTGAGCGAACCTGTTTCGGCTATTAATTTTAATAATTTCACACGGCCTTCACTAATGAGAATCCCATCATCTGTTTCAATCCAGATTTTACTTTTTATTTTCAAAACACGCATTTTACCGTTATACTTTTACAAATATAACGAAATGAATTTTTATAAAAAATTAAAAAAGCCATAACCTTTAAGAGTATAGCTTTAGAAAAAGATGTATTATGTTAAGTTGAACTCAGTAGTTAATTCAAAAGTTATTGAGTTTTATATGGTAAAAATATAATAGAAATCCCTATTATGATTATAGCCAAATTATATTTTTCTAGTTCAAAAAGCTATAGTTCATTCCTAATTATTTGCTTTTTTAAAATCAATAATCAAATACTAATAGTAGTGAATATATCCTAAATCACATATACCTCTACTAAATCACCTTTTGTAAGTTGATAACCTCCATCTTCTACATACATCAATCCATTGGAGGTAGAAAAAGTATTCAACATCGACGAGTTTTGATGAGTTAAAACAGTCACTTCATCTCCTATTATATGTGCTTTTAAAAATTGATTTCGAGCATTACTTACTACAAAATCATGGGTTAATTTTTTGGAAACTGTTTGTCCATATTCTATTGTATACCCCGAAATCATTTGCAATGTAGGCAATACGTATACATAAAAGCATGTAAGGGAAGCAGCAGGATTTCCCGGTAAAGCAAAAATCATTTTATCTTTTAATTTACCAGCAAAAAGTGGTTTTCCAGGTTTTTGTTTAACTTTGTAAAAAAGCCTTTTGACCTTTAAAGTTTCCAATGCTTTTTCCACAAAATCATAATCTCCAACCGAGATACCACCAGATATTAAAATTACATCATTTTCGACTAAAGCATCTGCTATTTTATTTTTGGTGTTTTCAAAATCATCATTCACATAATATACCGTAGTATTTTCATAGAAAGATTCTTGCAATGCAATATCTAACATGATTGAATTACTTTCGTAAATTTTACCATGTTTTAAGGGTAGTCCTGGTAATATTAATTCATTCCCCGTTACTAATATTCCAATTTTTGATTTTTGATATACTAGTACTTCAGTAAATCCTAAGCCAGCCAAAAAACCAATACAAGCTGCATTGAGTAAGGTTCCTTTTTTTAGAGCCAAATCTCCTTTTAAATTTTGCTCTCCAATGGGACGAATATTCATTTGAAATTTAGGTTGCTCCTCTAATGTTAAAGTAGCTCCTGACACCCTTACTTTTTCGATTTGCATCACTGCAGTTGCTGAATCTGGAACAGGAGCCCCTGTGAAAATTTTTACGGCTTGCCCAGCTTTTAAGACCACTTGATGGTCGTCTCCAGCTTTAATTTCACCAATAATTTCATATACTAAACCTTCATGTACTCCTAAAGCAAAGCCGTCCATGGCCGATTGTCTAAAAGGTGGCATGCAAATGGGGGCTATTAAATCTTCGGCTAGAGTGTGTTTTTTAGCTTTCGCTAACGATAGCATTTCTAATTTGGGCTCGGGTAGATTGTTTTTTAAAATTGAAAAAGCTTCTTGAATAGTAATCATAAAATTTATTTTTTTATTCATTTCCAAAAATACAATTCCATAATGGATTTTATAATTGAATATTTATTTAATTACAAAAGGAAAATATTAAAAGTCGATTTTCTAATTTATCTAGCAAATTCTAAACAGTGTCGATTTTTTTAGCCTTAGAAACCTTCCAAACTCCAAACTAAATCTAAGACGAAAAAAGTAAATTTTATTTTTCGATTCTTATAAATCAAGAACTGAGTCGTCGAAAGAAAACTCAAACACTCGTTGTTTATTTTTTTTATATAAAAAACCTGATTTTTTTAACTACTGTACAAGAGCTATTTTTTTTTAATTGTTAAGTATGTTTTAAAAAATTATAAATAGTAGCACTCATTTTAATTTAATATATAATCAAAAAACTTCTAATATTCTTATTAATCTTACCAATATTTAAGTTAGCTGAAAATAATCAAACTACTAAATCACATACTACATACTAGTTATTTAAAATATAAAACCTACAAATTAATAAATAAAACGCATTTCATCGTCTAATAACGTACTTAAATTGTGGTTATTGTTATATTTGAAATTAAAGTGATCGTTCTGAAATAAATATAATGAGTTATACTAAAAATAATTATAATGCACAAAACTACATTATCAACTTATACATCTTTTTCAATTAGTAAATACATTCAAATAATTGTTTTGAATATATTTATTTATTTTATTAGTACATCAAGCGTATTTGCACTGGATGTTACTTCGTACTCCTTTACCGATAGAAAAGAGGGTGGAGCAGCCGTTTCCAATCCCGAAATAAATATTCTAGGAAACACAAACTCTATTGTTGATGGTGACTCTACACCGAGCATTGTAGATTGGACTATATTCGGATCAATGGAGGTAAGTACAGGAGCTATTGTAAAAAAATATACGATCCAAAATACTGGTGCGGGTACTTTGATAATTGGTACTATTACCATTTCTGGAAGAAATGCAAGTGATTTTACGGTTATTAAGAATCCGAGCACTTTAATCCCTGCTAGAGGAAGTTCTACTTTCTCAGTTCGTTTTGACCCTACAACTATAGGTCTAAAAAGGGCTGAAATCTCAATTATAAATAATGATCTAAATGAGAATCCTTATAATTTTGATATCCAAGGAACTGGTATTCAATCTTTTTTTGACAGCGACGGAGATGGTGTTTATGATAATTTTGATATTGATGATGACAATGATGGTATTCTTGATATAACAGAGGAAAATAATTGTAATAGCGTAAATGGACCTAAAGTTGATTATAAATTCCTGAATGAAACTTTTGGTACAGGAGGGAGAACCTCAAATTTTACAACTGCCTATAACGCCACGACTTCCTACTGCTACGAGGATGGAATTGCAGGACCTAATACAACAGAATGTCCTTATCAATCTAGTAAAATTCTTGATGATGGTGAATATACTGTGGTTTCAAAAATCGCAGGAACGACTTCTAGTGATCCAGATAATATTCATGGTGATTTAGCATGGTATAATGGTCTAGATCATACACCTGGAGATACCGATGGAAGAATGGCTGTTTTTAACGCTAGCTTTACTCCTGGTACTTTTTATGAAACAACAATTACAGGGGTCCTTTCAAACCTTCCTATAACCTATAGTTTTTGGGTTCTTAATATAATGGCACAAAGTACATTTCCACGCTCCATCTTACCTAATGTTACTGTCGAGTTCTATGATTTATCAGACAACCTAATTAGTTCTTTCAACACAGGAGATATTGGTAGATGTCCTGGTAGCAAAACAGACAATAGCTGTAGTCTAGGTGTTTGGCAACAATTTACAACAAACGTAAATTTAGGAAATGTAAATGCTTTTACTATTCGATTCAAAAATAATGCTCCTGGTGGTGGTGGTAATGACCTCGCATTAGACGATATATTAATTTCTCAAACACTTTGTGACTTAGATAATGATGGAGTGGCTGATTTATTCGATCTAGATGCCGATAATGATGGTATAGAAGATATTATCGAAGTCGGCTTAGGACATTTAAGCAATTCAAAAGGTAAAATAGATGTCGTTTGGCTAGATACAAATGGAAATGGACTTCATGATAGTGCAGAAACTATTGCTGGACAACCAGCATTAGACTCTGATGGTGATGGAATTCCAAATTATATGGATTTAGACAGTGATAATGATAGTCTTTTTGATGTTGATGAATCAGGTGCAGGTAATAGTAATGCCGTTTTAGGTTATATTAATGGAGATGGTGATATCAATGGAGACGGTGTGGGAGACGGCATTGAATCTGAAACCTTTAGGCTTAAAGATACCAATGGCGATGGTACGACAGAAGGATTTGGTGATGGAATATTAGACATTTATGATTATGGAAGTGGAATTAATGGATACGGAAATTTAGGACAAGGTATAGCAAATATAAACCCTGCTACTACTTTTTTAAAAGATACAGATGGTGACGGAATTCCAGATTATTTGGATGTAAAATCAAACGGAATTACATTTGATATCGCTAATAATAAAGTACTTTATCCAACAAAAATTTTAGATGCTAATAATGATGGTATTTTAGATGGAACTACAGACCTTGATAAAGATGGTATATTAGACATTTTTGACACTAATAATGCTCAATTTGGATCACCAAGAGATATTGACACTAAATTATACCTTAACTTCGATGGTCGAAATGATTATGCCGAAGGGAAACAATTACTTAGTAATCTAGCAAAATCTTCATTAATGGGTTGGGTAAAATTGAATAGTCCTTACAATAAAAATGGGGTAATTATGGGGCAAGATAACTTTAACATCAGTATAAACGATTCTAATAAATTAGTTCTAACTGCTGCAGGCCAAACTATAACATCTACAACTACTTTAGACGAAAACAGGTGGTATCATATTTCTGCCGTTTTTAATGGAACTGCTGCAACAAAACTAAGCCTATATTTGAATGGGAACGAAGTTATTACAACAGATTCTGGAACGTCAACATTAGCTTCGAGTACTGCAAAATTCACAATTGCTAAAAAAGCCACTGCATTCAGCGATTATTTTAATGGCTTTATAGATGAAGTTCGTGTCTTCAATACGGCGCTATCGCAGTCTCAAATTCAAAAAATGATGTGCCAAGAAATAGATGCCAATGGAAGCTTCATTAGGGGAGTTGTCATTCCTAAAGATATAGAATTATCTGTTTGGGCTACCTTGATTGCTTATTACCGTATGGATGTTTACAAAAATGATGTTATAGACGATTATAAAATCCCTGGATTTGACGATAGCGCCACAAACACCAATTTCACTAGAATATATAATGTAAAAAATATTAATTCGCAGTCAGCACCTATGCCGTATATAACCAAAATTGATGGGACAATTGATTCGGCAGTTGATGACCTAACTAATAATTTTATAAAAGGAACGGATGTTTATACTTCTCCAGGAAGTATTGTGAAAATAGTGCATAATGTAACTACGGAATCAAACATGACCAATATAGGAATGTTTGTCAATTCTTCAAGTAGTGTTACTACCAGTAATGATACAAAAATCGGAAATACTTGGTATTTAAAATTAGATGGAAAAATAGACTTAGTCGGTAAATCTCAATTAATTCAAACAACTGAAAGTGATCTAGATTTTACTAGTTCAGGTTTCATAGAGCGTGACCAATTAGGACAAGGAAACAAGTACAATTATAACTATTGGGCTTCGCCAGTAAGCTGTATTAACTCCACTCAAAATAACACAGACCATTGTGCTCAAGATGTCATGAGAGATGGAACCACAACAATACCCCAAAACATCAATTGGATTGACGGTTATGATGGCAACACGAGTACGCCTATAAGTATTGCGAGGTATTGGTTGTACAAATTTGACAATTATTCCAATGCTTATGCTAATTGGGTTCAAATTAATGAAACGGGGAAGGTGAGAGCTGGTCAAGGATTTACAATGAAAGGAAACAATGGTATAAACACAACACAAAATTATACCTTTGTAGGAAAACCAAACAGTGGAACTATTTCAACAAATTCTGTTGGCGCGGACCAACTACTACTTACAGGAAATCCCTATCCTTCATCATTGGATGCTTTTGCTTTCATTAATGACAACCTCACTTCATTTGACGGTAATATCTATTTTTGGGAACACTATACAAATAACAATACCCATATACTAAGAGACTATCAAGGTGGCTATGCTGTGTTAAATCTTATTGGTGGAATACCTGCTAGTTCTGCAATGGTTAGCGGTGGCATAAGTGGATTAGGCGTTAGTTCAAAAGGAAAACCAAATCAATTTATACCCGTAGGACAAGCCTTTTTTGTATTTGGAAAAAGTGGAGGTGGTGGTCCTATTATTTACAAAAATAGTCAAAGGGCTTTTCATAAGGAAAATGAATTGGATAAGTCGAACATGATGTTTAGAGTAAGTACAAGCTCAAAGACAAAAAGCACTTTTGATAATAGTAACGATCCAATTATTGATAATTATAATTACAAAAAAGTTCGTTTGGGATACACATCAGCTGTAAATTTTCACAGACAAGTTTTGCTAGGTTTTATGAACGACAAAGCGACAAGTCTATTAGACGATGGGTATGATGCCTATCTCTTTGATGATTTTCCCAATGATATGACTTTTTTCAACAATGACACGAAACTAGTAATTCAAGGAGAGGGTTATTTTGATAAAAACACTTCAATGCCATTAGCAGTAACAGCAGACCAAACAGGAAAAGTCGTTTTTACAATTGATAGTTTTGAAAACTTTGAAAGTGATGAAAAATTTTACATTCACGATAAAGAGAATAATACTTATAACAACATTACGAATAATCCATACGAAATCATAATTGATCCAGGTGAATATCTTAATCGTTTTGCTTTGACTTTTAACAACATTAATCAAGAGCAAACACTTTCTGTAACAGACTCCAAAACAGAGAATGAATTGATTCTAGTATCGTATGTACATAATAGTACTATTTTGAATATCCAAAATAATACTACGAAATCTATAGTTAAAAATGTACATCTTTATGATGTTGGAGGGAAATTAGTTTCAAATTGGAACACTAGAAAATTATTTCAAGCTACTATTCAATTATCTTTGAACAAGCTAAGTACTGGAGTTTATATTGTAGCACTAGAGACGAACACCGGAAAAATAAGTAAACAAATTATAGTACCTTAAAAGTTAACGTGTTTTTTTTGAAATAGTAATTCATTTTAAAAATTAAATTTGATCTTGAATTAAAAAAAGATGAAAAGATTACTTGCCTTAGTAGTTATCAGCTTATTTACCCTAAGTACTAGTGCTCAAGAAAAAAAAGCTATGCAAAAAAAGTAGACTGTACAAATGCGATGACTGCAAAAAAAGTTGAAGTATGCAAAACCAAATGTAACCCAGAAGGTAAAACTTGCGATGCTACTACAAAAATAAAAAAAGAAGAAAAGAAAACTTGTTGTGCCAAGAAGTTATAACACTATTAAAATCAAAAACGTCTCGAAGTTCGGGACGTTTTTTTATATAGACATTTTTTATGTTATTTTGCTTTTAATCGAATACTCCATTCAAATTCCATTTCTGAAACCTGCACGCCATTTTCATCTGTCCCAATCGATTTCATCCAGAAACTTTGCCCCTCACCTGTTTTGATCGTTTTCTCCAAAGCATCGGCAATTTTATAACCATCAATGCAAACAAATGTTATTCTACCCATTGCTTTTTTTGTAAAAACAGCCTTGTTTTGAGCTACAAGCATCGAAATTTTCTTTCCACTTCCTTTAATATGATTCATAACCAATGCCCCAGTAGTCAACTCTGCCGCCATTGCTTGGGTTGCAAAATACATTGATTTAAAAGGATTTTGATTAATCCAACGATGTTTTACCGTAACAACGCATTGTTGCAAATCTATTTCCTTTACACGCACTCCACTAATAAACGCAGAAGGCAATTTAAAAAACAGAAAGGTGTTGAGTTTTGAGGGAGTAAGTTTCATTATCTGTAGTTTTTATGCTAAAATACAAAAAAATACTACGCATACATATCAATTTTTTACATGTTAACTTTGTGTTAAATATTAGTACTATGCAAAACAAGATACCTTCTTTTAGATATATATTTGCATAAGAAACAACTAGATTAGTTATTCATCTATATAAACAAAAACATGCAAACAAGAAAAGAAAATAATATTGCCGCTATTACTCACCTAAGTGCTTTAGGACAATACATAATACCTTTAGGAAACTTAATCCTTCCATTATTATTATGGAATTATAATAAAAAGGAGTCTACTTTTATAGATAATAATGGGAAACAAGTTCTTAATTTTCAGTTTAGTATTTTACTTTACACTATTGTGCTCCTTTTAGTTATCATTCCTATTGTACTCTTTTCGATTTTCAACAACATAAACCTTGTTGCCGTAGTAGAGAATCATGAATTGATACTACAAAATCTTGATATCGGTCACAACATCAACATTATTACAGTAGCAATTCTAGCACTCTTAATTCTGGCTTCATTAAAAGTAGTCGAATTTGTATACATCTTATATGGAACTCTAAAGGCTTCAAATGGCGAAGCGATTAAGTATCCACTTAGTATTTCATTTTTGAAATGATAAGGAGAACTAGTAAGCTAATTTATCCTTTCTGTCCAAATTATATTTAAAAAAGGAGATAGAGAAACGACAATGACCACTAAAATAAAATAAACATGAATATAGAAAACACAAAAGCACAGATGCGAAAAGGTGTTCTCGAATTTTGCATCTTATCTGTTTTAAAAGAAAAAGATGCCTACACATCTGAAATACTTGACACCTTAAAAAACGCCAAATTATTAGTAGTCGAAGGAACAATTTACCCTTTGCTTACCCGATTAAAAAATGATGGTTTGCTAAGCTACCGCTGGGAAGAATCAACCTCAGGACCGCCTAGAAAATACTATGGCTTAACTGAAGAAGGACAAAAATTTTTGAATGAATTAAATGGCACCTGGACCGAATTATCAGACGCCGTAACGCTAATTACCAATAAAAACACTGCATCATGAATAAAACTGTAAACATAAACCTAGGCGGATTAATATTTCATATCGATGAAGATGCTTATTTGAAATTAACGCGCTATTTTGATGCCATCAAACGTTCTTTGAACAATAGTTCTGAGCAAGACGAAATCATCAAAGATATTGAAATGCGCGTAGCTGAATTGTTCACTGCCAAACAAACTAGCAACAAACAAGTCGTAGGTTTAAAAGAGGTTGACGAGATTATTACTGTTATGGGACAACCTGAGGATTACATAATTGAGGATAATAATCAACCCAATTCAAACAACTACAGCTCCTCCTATTCAAGTAGTAAAAAACTATACCGTGATAAAGATGGAGGAAAGCTGGGTGGTATAGCTTCTGGGCTTGGGTACTACTTTGGAATTGATACTGTTTGGATTCGTGTTATACTTGTTTTACTAGTAGTTGGTGGTTTTGGAACTGGAATTATAGCTTACTTAGTCTTATGGATCGTAATGCCTGAAGCACAGACAACCTCCGAAAAACTAGAGATGAAAGGAGAACCTGTGAATATTTCGAACATCGAAAAAAAAGTCAGAGAAGAATTTGATACCGTTACCAACAAGTTCAAAAATGTTGATTATGATAAATATGGCAATCAGTTTAAAAGCAGTGCTAATAAAATAGGAAATAATTTTAGTGATTTATTGATCACTATCTTCAAATTTATAGCCAAGTTTATCGGGATCATTTTGATTGTTTCCGGACTAGCCATGATCATTATATTTTTGATTGGTGCTTTGACTTTGGGAACAGTCCATTTTAGTGATTTTCCGTTTCATCAATTTATAGCGTCTGGTAATTTTACTGATTATCCAATTTGGGCATTTAGCGCATTGTTCTTTATAGCAATTGCTATTCCAAATTTCTTTGTAATATTGCTCGGTTTCAAACTAGTATCTCCAAATTTTAAATCGATAGGATCAATTACAAAATATATTCTTTTGGCAGTATGGATTATCGCAATTGCAGTACTAATTTCGATAGGACTTAAGCAAGCATCTGCTTTTTCTTTTGATGGTAGAGTAGTAACAAAACAAGAACTTCATTTGAATCTAACTGATACATTAAAAATTAAATTCATACATAATCTTGATTACGCTAAAAGTATAGAGGATAAAACTGACTTCAAAGTATCGCAAGACAGCATAGGTAAAGATATTATTTATTCGAATCAAGTTCGCTTTCGAATTGAAAGTACTGATGCTAAAACAGCTTACCTACAAATAGAAAAAGAAGCGAGAGGAAGTTCCTTATCGGATGCTAAACTACGAGCTGAACAAATTCGATACCATTATTCTATAAAAAACAATCAACTGATATTAGATAATTATTTAATTACAAACATAAAAAACAAATTTAGAGACCAAGAAATTAAAATCACGGTGTATCTCCCAACAAATACTTTATTCAAGGTTGATGCAAGTGCTCAAGATTACAATCACTCCAACGATACTTTTTTTGACCTTAACTATGATTCTGACACCTATATTTATAAAGTTTTTGAATCGAAAGTAAAATGCCTAGATTGTCCAAATAACTTCGACGAAGAGGATGACGACTTTTATGATTCTAAACAAAATAAAGAGGATATCAAATCTATTACTATTAATAAAGACGGTATTACTATACATAAGGATACCCTAACAAATTCAAAAAGAAATAGTGACGAACTTCGCATAAATAGTGATGGAATTATAATAAAAACAAAATAAAAAATTAATACTAATTCATCACGAAAGCTATGCCTCTTTTCTATGTTTACTTCTCATAATATTGTAAAATACTGAGCAACCTAAATACGATTACTGGCAGCAATACAATCACCACGAAGAAAGGGTAATTAAAAAAAATTTACAAGAATTAATGTTATGATTGAATAAACAGATAAATTTCAAGTCATAGTACAAGCAGATGATACTATTCAAGAATCAATCACCACCAAAGTAAAGAACTGTACTACTCACTTGAAGATAATACATCCAAAAAATACGTGTAAATGATCCATGATAATAAATTACACTCTTCGAACGCAGCATCGAACAGCAAATACAAAACAATTAAAAGCAACGCTATTGGCCTAATTTACTCGATTACCACTTTCAATAAACTTAAAAAATAAATACAGCTAAATTAATTATATTACCGCTAGCACAAGTAAGATTACCATGAGCGGAATAACCTTAGAACGTACATACAATATCAAATTCGAACGAGATAGAGCAAAAAACGGGCTAGTAAATATGATTATTACAGAATCGGCAAGCGAATCCTCATTTACAGTAAACCCTATGATAGCATTACAAGCAACCATTTCTAGTGCTAGTAGAACTACCTAAGCAAAAGCACTTAAAAGTTGGATAAAAAATAAGCTCTGATGCAAGTATCGAAATTGATTAAAACATATCTACTAATTAATGTAAAAATCATCAGTCCAAAGCAGATGATTTTTTATATTTGTATAAATTAACATTTAAAATCACAATGAAAAAGGCAGTTACCATATTCCTACTACTCTTGTGCACTAGCATGGGTTTCGCACAAAAAAAAGAAAGAGTCAAAGGATCAAAAGCAGTCACTACAAAGCTAGATAACTTATCTGCTTACAAAAGCTTAGAAGTAAGTGACAACCTTGAAATCTACCTTGAAAAAGGAGAAAATCCGACTTTGAAAATTGAAGCCGACGATAACCTACACGATATCATTTCAACGACAGTAAAGGATAGCATATTATACTTGAGTACTACAAAAGATGCTTATCGTTTCAAAAAACTTACCATCTACCTAACCTATACCAATATTTTAGAACAAGTAATTGCCAGAAATGAATCAATGATAAATGCACTACAAGAATTACAATTGGACACACTGAAAGTAAAAGCATTTAATGAGGCTAAACTTTTTCTTAATGTCAATACCAAAAATTTTATACTTGAAGCAAATGACGAGTCAAAAACAGAATTAAACTTAAAATCCGAAAAAGGAAAAGTAATTCTAAGTCAAACCTCTACCTTGAAATCCTTAGTAAAAACAAATAACTTCACTTGTGACCTCTACCAAAAATCGGTTGCTGAAATTGAAGGAAACACTACCAATGCAAAAATAAGATTGGACAATAATGGAAATTTTACAGGTAAAAAATTCAGTTGTAAAAATATTAATTTGATTGCAGAAAGCTATTCCAACTGTAGTGTCAATGCAGAAACTACTATCTCAATAAGTGCTAACGGCAAATCTGAAATTCAATTATTAGGAAGCCCAAAAATAGAAATCATCAACTTTACAGATGAAGTCAAGTTATTTAAAAAAACAAAATAATGCGTTTTTATTATCTTAAACAAATTCATTAGACAAAAAAATTCCCAATTTATACCGAAATGAATTGGGAATTTTTTTATATAACAAAAGGAATTACTCTTTAGCAGCCAAATATCTTTCAGCATCTAACGCAGCCATACAACCTGTACCTGCAGCAGTAATTGCTTGTCGGTATACATGATCTGCAGCATCACCTGCTACAAATACACCTTCAACATTTGTTTTTGAAGTACCAGGAATACCAATGATATAACCCGTTTCATCAAGATTAAGGAAATCTTTAAAGATATCAGTATTAGGTTTATGCCCAATAGCAACAAAAAATCCTGTAGCTTCAATATCAAAAGTTTCAGCAGTCGTTTTATTCAGAGCTCTAACTCCAGTTACCACTTGTCCGTCTCCTAATACTTCAACGGTATCATGATTCATTAAGATCGTAATATTTTCAGTTTTACGTACACGTTCTTCCATGATTTTAGAAGCTCTAAATTTTTCGCTACGAACTAACATCGTTACTTTTTTACATAATTTAGACAAGTAATGCGCTTCTTCACAAGCTGAATCTCCTGCTCCTACAATAACCACTTCTTGATTTCTATAAAAAAATCCATCACAAACAGCACATGCAGAAACACCCCCACCCATTTGCAAATAATGTTGTTCTGATGATAATCCTAAATATTTTGCAGAAGCTCCAGTTGAAATTATTACACTTTCGCAATGTAGTTCGATTTGATCGTTGATCCATACCCTATGAACACCACCAGAAAAATCTACTTTGGTAGCCCATCCATCACGTACATCAGTACCAAAACGCTCTGCTTGAGCTTGTAATCCAATCATCATTTCAGGGCCAGTAATTCCTTCAGGATTACCTGGCCAGTTTTCTACTTCATTAGTTGTAGTTAATTGTCCTCCAGGTTGCATTCCTTGATATAAAACTGGTTTCATGTTTGCTCTAGCAGCATATATAGCCGCAGTATAGCCCGCTGGCCCAGAACCTATGATGAGGCATTTTATTCTTTCTATTGTATCTGACATAATAATTATAGTTTAATTTAAAAACAGCACAAAAGTAAGTTTTTATAATGAAAAAAAAGAACTAGACTAATCAGTTTTTATTATACTCATATAAACTAGTAAAATTATACTTAGATTCAATTAATAAATACAACATTTGGAAGTTGCGGTTTTGATGATTTTTTTTAGAAAAGAGAAAAGAAAATTAATTCTTTTCCTCTTTAGCTGAATGGTAAATTTTACTCTACTTGCTCCTTGACCAAAAATTGCAAAGTATGAACCAAATTACACAAGAGCAAAGATACATAATAGAAACATTGTTGAATGAGAATTATTC
>NZ_JAOQMX010000020.1 GCF_025960985.1 Flavobacterium psychraerolatum
CCACTTCCTTACTAGAACACGTTCATGTTGTGTTTGATGATACCGAAAGTCTTGCTTATTTAAATTAAGCTAGAAATGCGTTACTTCAATTCTTACATAAAACGAAGGCTCAAAGACACTAAGTATAGCGGTACTTGTAGATAGAAATCATAAAAAATACCCCGTAAAAGCGGATTTCAAAGGGATTTCGCTTTCCACTTCCTTACTAGAACACGTTCATGTTGTGTTTGATGATACCGAAAGTCTTGCTTATTTAAATTAAGCTAGAAATGCGTTACTTCAATTCTTATATAAAACGAAGGCTCAAAGACACTAAGTATAGTAGTGCCTTTGAGCCTTTAATAGTTATTCAATCAAAATAACCATTAAATTTCCTTTATTTTAAAATTGCCACTATATCTGCTACAATTTGATCAATTGAATGATCTACCACTACAGTATGTTGCGCTTGGTTGTAAAAATAACTACGTTCAAAAAGGTGTATTGCAATAAACTCTTTCATTTCTTCATCCGTTTTATCAGCGATTAGAGGTCGTTGGGCTTTCCCTACCTTCAATCTATCAAATAAGGTGTCTATTGATGCTTTTAAGTAAATAGAGGTTCTACCCTCTCCTACTAACAATTCGTGATTATTTGCATAACACGGAGTACCTCCACCCAAACCTATAATGCAATCTTGATCGTTCTCTAATAATTCCACGAAGTATTGATGCTCTAATTTCCTAAAATAGATCTCTCCTTTAGTCTCAAATATATTTTTGATGGTCATTTTAACTTTTTTCTCTATGTATTGATCCAAATCTACATAAGGTACCTGTTGTATTTTGGATAACGATTTGGCAATTGTTGACTTCCCTGAGCCCATATAACCCAATAAGATTATTTTATTCATATTTTAAAGCATTGCAAATTAAGTATTTAAAAAAAACATTAAAAAAAAGACAAATTTAAAACATTTTTTCTTGGAAAACTCTAAATAAAGTCCTTATATTTGCACCCGCAACAAGGAAAGAATATGACTCGATAGCTCAGTTGGTAGAGCACATCACTTTTAATGATGGGGTCCTGGGTTCGAGCCCCAGTCGGGTCACATACAGTGATTCAAAATAATTTTCTTTCCTTTAGCATTGACTCGATAGCTCAGTTGGTAGAGCACATCACTTTTAATGATGGGGTCCTGGGTTCGAGCCCCAGTCGGGTCACAAAAGGTTGTTCGTAATCGAATAACCTTTTTCTTTTAGGCCACGTGGAGAAACGGTAGACTTGCCAGCTTGAGGGGCTGGTGCTCGCAAGGGCGTGTGGGTTCAAATCCCACCGTGGTCACTTTTACAGCCTGCTTACAGGAACGACAATGTCGATACTAGAATGATTACTTTAGTACACCTTCAAATGGTATTAAAGATTTTATAATAATGACTCGATAGCTCAGTTGGTAGAGCACATCACTTTTAATGATGGGGTCCTGGGTTCGAGCCCCAGTCGGGTCACAAAAGGTTGTTCGTTTTTTCGAGCAACCTTTTTTTATTTTAGACCAGATTATAATATTTTAAAACGCAATAATAACAAACAACACTCAATTTTCGCTAAAATAAGTAACAACTCTTGCATAGCCTCAAACTTAGCTTTATTTTAAGACCATCCAATTGTTTCATTTCTCCTAAAATTATATTTTTGCAAAAGCAATCGCATTAATACACCAAAATGGATCAAGACAAATTTATATTCTGTCTCGAAGCAGTTGAAGACGTCGAAATAGAAAATACTACCCAAACATTAGAAAACCTTGAGAAATTAGCCTTTCATCAAGGTATTACCAGCATACACAAAACTTGTGATACTATAGAAGGGCTTGAAGAAAGTCTGCAAGCACTACTCTATGATGATCACCATTTCAAAGACTATGAGATTATTTATTTGGTCATGCCAGGCGAAGCAAATAGTATCTGCCTCAACAATTACTACTATAGCTTTGAAGAAATAGCCGAACTGTTCGAAGGAAAATTAAAGGGTAAGATTCTACATTTTGCCAACACCAAATTGGTAGACTTAACGTTAGACGAAGCACAATACTTTTTGGACGTTACAGGCGCAAGCGCCGTATCTGGATACGGGACTATAAACAGGCAATTCCCTAGTCAAATTCTGGATAACGCCTTTTTTAATCTCTGCCAAGAGGATGACGACTTCATTACCATTGTCGAAGAATTGCACGAGAAACATTATGCCTTATGCAAACTTCTGGACTTCCGACTGTACTACTAAATCCCAGAATGGAGTTGTTTCCCGATCAAAACTAAAAGTTCCTAAACAAACCACTACCTCGCAGTGACACTTCTCAAAGTCATTAAAAAAATCAACCTCACCAATGCTTTAGTCCGTACGTCCTTCAACTGAATAACATACTTATAACAAACACAAGTTTAAAACACACAAAGAATACCTTTTAACTTCTCTAAGCGAAACAAAAAACGATATTAAACTACCTACAACTTCTATCCCCCTATCACCCCCTTAAAACTCTCCTTTATATCAAAAAAAAAGCCCCAAGAACAAACTGTCCTTGAGGCTTATATACTATTTTAATATTTTAATTACTGTTTCACACATCTAAAACCTAAGTGATTTGCACCCGATTTAATCTCTCCATTTCCTCTAGTACCCACCATATAACGGCTGCAATATTCACTAGTACATAAAAAAGAACCTCCTCTATGCACACGTTTTAATTCATTATTTCCAGAGGTATCATAAGGAGCCGTTTCTGGTCCTTGCGGATTACGTACCACTTTCCCGTCTTTACTTATCTCGGCGTAATACGTTTCACTGTACCAATCTTGAACCCATTCCCAAACATTACCACCCACATCATACAATCCGTAACCATTTGGTTTGTATTGTTTCACTGGCGCAATTCCTGCAAATCCATCTTCACCAGAATCTCCTTTTTCAACAGGAAAAGTTCCTTCATAGATATTAGCTTGGAACTTACCATCCACTTTTAAGGTATTTCCCCATGCATATAACTCCCCCTCTTTTCCACCACGAGCAGCAAACTCCCATTCAGCTTCAGTAGCCAAACGTTTCCCTGCCCATTTTGCATATGCTACGGCATCTTCATAAGCGATATGAACAACAGGATAATTCCCTTTGTCTTTCAAATCACTTGATGGTCCCAGCGGATGTTTCCAATCTGTACCACCTACAAAGTCCCACCATTGCAAGAAGTTATTCAAATCAACTTTGGCTGCTGTAGGCTTAAAGATTGCCGAACCCGCAATTAAATATTCTTCAGGAACATTAGGCAAATCAGCTGTTGTTGGCTTAATCTCTGCTACCGTTTTATATCCTGTAGCCTTTACAAATGCAGCATATTGATCATTTGTAACCTCTGCTTCATCCATCCAAAATCCATCCACATACACACGGTGTATTGGCGAGGCATCTTTGGTAATTCCTTTTACACTACACAAACTCTCATCAGAGATATCACTCCCCATCGAGAACTCACCACCTGGAATCCACACCATTCCCGCAGGCGCAGCCATGTTGGGTTTATTATTTTTATTTTCAACTGTCGGCAAATACAAAGCACTTCTTTCTACTGAGTGATCATCTTGACAATCTTGTGCAATAGCATTAGCCTTTTTATTGGCTACAGCAGTATATCCTGCATAGGAGATACCCAAAACACATAAAGTTGCGAGTACAATCAGTCCTGTTTTTTTTTGTTGGTGGTTCACGAGATACTATTTTTTTTTGGTTGATAACTATTCTAAATATTCAGAACAAACAAAGTTCCAAATTTATAATCTAATACCCTATATTTTAGGCCTATTTTTAACATTTTTAACGCAAAATCATAGATTAAAGACCATAGTAAGAGGTACCCTTTGGGCGTGACCCGCCAAAAAAACGGGTCGGGCTATACATTTCAAGTCCTCAACAAGTTCCGCTATCGCTACACTTGTTTGTGGGCTTTCCATTTCTATCCCTCACGCAAACCCAGCTAGACTCACAATACAAGCGTTTCAATTCTAATATTTCTCAATTGTTAAAAAATAACACTATTTAAATCTTACTTTAGTTAGACCATAAAAAAGCGTAAAGGTTTAAAACTCAAAAAAAAGACAAGCATTACCATTTTCGATAAAAAACAAAACACAACTATTTACATCATTTCCTACAGAATGACAAATACATTTTCAACATGCCTACAATTTACCATTTCAATAACAATTTCGCATAAATCAAACTGAAACAAAAGAATTGTTTTGATTTTCAACGACTCTTCACTATCTTTCGTGTTCAAATAATACAAACCTTAAACATTGAACCAATGTTAGAAGAACAACATGATAACCTGCAAGATGCAGATGGAAAATTAAATAGCGATTTAAATGAATCATTGCCTACTTCAAACGAAGTGGAAGCGTATCCCGCTACAGCTGAGAACGTGAATCAAAATGCATTGAATGCAATTGACGAATCGAATGCAGAAGAAGGTGAAGACGAAACGTTAAGAGACCGTCATGAAATTCCGTTATTAGATTATGACACATTATCAATGGAAGCTCTTGTAGAGGAACTACAAAAACTAGTCGCTACAGACAAAGTAATGTCCATCAAGGAACATATCGACGAAATTAAAAAAGCATTTTTAGCGAAATACTACCATTTTATCGAAGAAAAAAAAGAAGAATTTCACAATGAAAATCCAGACACAACCGAAGATTTTCAATATCATCTGCCGCTAAAGTCAACTTTTGACCATCATTATACAGCATACAAAAACAAAAAGAATACACACTTCAAGAGTTTAGAAACCAATCTAAAATCTAATCTTGAAAATAGACTCGCTATCGTTGAGGAGCTAAAAGAGCTTATCAATCCACAAGAAAACATCAAAGATACCTTAAAACATTTTAATGAATTAAGAGAACGTTGGAAATCAGCTGGTCCGATCCCAAAAGATAAATACAATCACGTTTGGAATAACTATCATTTTCATGTGGAAAACTTCTACGACATCCTGCATTTGGATAGAGAAGCACGAGATGTAGATTTCAAACATAATTTGGAACAAAAACATAAAATTATTGAGCGTGTTGCTATTCTAGCTGAAGAAGCAGATATCAACAAAGCTTTTAGAGAATTACAAGACTTACACCGCATCTGGAAAGAAGATATTGGTCCTGTATCTAGAGAGCACCGTGATACCATTTGGAATCAATTTAGCGATTATACCAAACAGATTCACGACAAACGAGAACAACTTTTTGAAAAACAAAGAGGAAACGAAGTCGAAAACCTCAGCAATAAAAAATTAATTATTGCCGAAATTGAAGAACTAGGAACTGTAAAAGTAAGCACTCACTCTTTATGGTTATTACAAATTGAAAAAGTAGAAGCCTTGCGCACTGCATTTTTTAACGCCGGAAAAGTTCCAGCAGATGTTAATGAAGAAACATGGGCCGCTTTCAAAACTGCTGTAAGAAACTTTAACTCCTTCAAAAATTCGTTCTACAAAGACATTAAAAAAGATCAAAACGATAATCTTGCCAAGAAAAATGCTTTGGTTGCCAAAGCAGTAGAATTACAAAATAGTACCGACTTTGCAGTAACCACACCTATCATGAAGAAAATTCAAGAGGAATGGAAACAAGTAGGTCACGTACCAAGAAAATATTCGGACAAAATCTGGAAAGAATTTAAAGCAGCTTGTAATCACTATTTTAATCAATTAAAAGAGCACAAAAGCGAAGAAAATGCAGAAGAAATTGAAGCTTTTGATAAAAAGAAAACGTATTTGGAATCGCTAAGAGAATTTCAATTGGTTGGAGAACACAAAGCCGATTTGGAAGCTATTAAAGCGCATATCGAAACTTGGAAGAGTTTTGGACGTGTCCCTCAACAAAGAAGACATATCGAAGGTAAATTCAACAAAATACTTGATGCTCTTTTTGATAAATTGAGCTTAAGTAAAAAAGAAGGAGATATGATGCGCTTTGCAAATCGTCTAGACAATTTATCCGAAAATAACGACACCCGAAAAATTGAAAACGAAAAGATTTTTATCATCCGTAAAATTGACGAAGTGCAAAATGAAATTTTTCAATTAGAAAATAACATTCAGTTTTTTACCAATACCAAAAATGCCAAAAAAGAGAATTCTATTGTGCTTGAAGTTCGCAAAAACATCGCTATACACAAAGAGACACTCGACACCTGGAAAGAAAAACTAGAACAATTACGTAATCTAAATCAGGAATAGAGAGGTTAGAAGTTAGAGGTTAATTTCAAAAATTAAATAGTAATTTTTGAAATTAACCTCTTTTATTTTATGCCTTTTAACTTTTTCAATTGACATTTTATTTTTGATTTTTCCTCTTTTTTTGAACATGACAATTATCATTTTTAAACCAGCAGTACTATACTACTTTTGATTATTGCTAAATGAGTTGAAAATGAAAAAATCGCTTTTACAAAAATATAATGTTCCTGGACCAAGATATACGAGCTATCCAACCGTACCCTATTGGGACGAAGCAAGCTTTACTACAGAGGATTGGATTAATACCTTTCAAAAATCATTTCTAGAAAGCAATACAAATGAGGGAATTAGTTTGTACATCCACCTTCCCTTTTGCGAAAGTTTGTGTACCTTTTGTGGTTGCAACAAGAGAATCACCAAAAACCACCAACTCGAAAGTCCGTATATTCTAGCAGTTTTAAAAGAGTGGAAAATGTATTGTGCTTTACTTTCTGAAAGACCAATTATCAAAGAAATCCATTTGGGCGGAGGAACACCAACTTTTTTTTCAATAGAAAATTTAGAACTACTCATCAACGAAATTTTCAAAACTGCTGATAAAGCAGCTCAACATGAATTTAGTTTCGAAGGTCACCCTAACAACACCAGTCGTAAGCATTTGCAAAAATTGTATGATTTAGGTTTTAGACGTGTCAGTTTTGGAGTTCAAGATTACTCAGAAAAAGTACAAAAAGCCATCCATCGCCACCAGCCTTTTCATAATGTAGCAAAAGTAACATTATGGGCTAGAGAGATTGGTTATACTTCTATAGGTCATGATCTCATTTTTGGACTACCGTTTCAAACTATCGAAAATGTAGTGGATACTATCGAAAAAACCAAATCATTACAACCTGACCGTTTGGCATTTTATAGTTACGCTCATGTTCCTTGGATCAAAGGAAATGGACAACGCGGCTTCAAGAATGAAGATCTCCCCAAAGATGAGGAAAAACGAAAACTGTATGAAATTGGGAAAACTTTACTAGCCAAAAATGGTTATCATGAAATAGGAATGGATCACTTTTCACTAAAAGAGGATAGTTTATACCACTCCTTTATCAATGGTAATTTACATCGGAATTTCATGGGGTACAGCTCGTCAAAAACACAATTGATGATAGGATTAGGAGTCTCGTCTATCAGTGATAGCTGGTATAGTTTTGCCCAAAATGTAAAAACAATCGAAGAGTATTATCAAAAACTTGAGCAGCATGAACTTCCTGTTTACAGAGGTCACCTTTTATCCACCGAAGACCTGCTGGTTCGAAAGCATATTTTGAATTTGATGTGTCAATTTACAACTTCATGGACATCAGAATCAGACTATTTTGATTCCATTCCAGAAATACTGTCACAACTTGCAGAAATGGAAAAAGATGAATTAATAACCATTCACAAAACTCATCTAAATGTCACCGAAAAAGGAATGCCTTATGTACGAAACCTTTGCATGGCCTTTGATGTACGCTTAAAGCGAAAAGCACCGCAAACACAGTTGTTTTCGATGACTATTTAAAATACAAAAAAAGGTGAAAGAATTTCTCTTTCACCTTTTTAAAATCAAACTAAAACCAACTAAAAACCAAATAATCAATTCTTATGTTAACGTCTTTTCTATCCCAAAGAATTACTCTTAACATTTCTATAGTAAACAAATATTATTTCTACTTTAGTTCTTATATCCCTTCAAGCTAGACTGCCATCCGCCATTGAACGTAACCATTAATTTCTTTACTAATTTTGGATTTTCCATTGCAATATTTGTAGTTTCTTGTGCATCCTTATCGTGATCATACAACTCAACAAACAACGGTTCTTTATCAGGAAAGCGTCTATCTTTCCATACTACCAAACGATATTGTGCTGTACGCATTGCGTACCCCATTACAAAATCTTCAAAAACTTTACGATCCCATTTGTCCCCCATCTGGTTCTCAATATTAGTTTCGATTTTTTTAATTAAAGGTGCAAAAAACGAATTTCTAAAAGGAGGTGTAAACGGTCTTGCAGCCCACTCCCGCATTGCTGGATTTGGGAATAAACTAAATGCTGCTTCTTGCCATTTTTTTGATGGATTTTTCAACACTGGAACTATACTGTGTCCTTCCAAATGCTCAGGACGTTTAAGGCCTGCTAAATCACTTAAAGTTGGAAAAATATCAACCAATTCTACCAATGCATCTGATTTTTGTCCTTTTACTTTATCGGTTACACCAGGAGCTACCATTATAAAAGGGACACGTGTAGCCAGTTCATAATTGGTTGCTTTTCCCCAATATCCCATTTCTCCAAGGTTAAATCCATGGTCAGACCATAAAACTATAATCGTATTATCATATTCGCCAGAATCTTTCAATGCTTGTATCATTTTACCTACTTGTGCATCTACGTAGCTGATACACGCATAATAACCATGACGCAATCTACGTTGCAACTCAGGTGAGAAAGGATCTGTTTTTGGAACATCTGCCCCTACTCTAACTTCTAATGATTGTGACAATCCCATTGAAGCACCATTTGTTGGTGGGTTTACCTGGGTTGCAATTGGAATTTTATCTTCATCGTATAAATCCCAATATTTTTTTGGAGCGATCCAGTCCAAATGGGGTTTATGAAATCCTAAACCTAAAAACCAAGGTTTACTATCATTTTTAACCAAATCCTTAAGAGTCGCAATAGCGGCGTTGGTATTTTGACCGTCTTCGTATGCATCGTCTGGAACATCTGCACATTCTGTAACTGGACCTTTTGCAAGCCAGTTTTCACGAATCATTTTTTCGCCGTACTTGGCCTCTAGTTCTATTTTATTTTTCAAATACATTAACTGACTTTCTGGCAATGCATATCCTCCAGTAACCTCTTCAGATTCTCCGCTAGCTTTTACACGCACCGGTTTTCTGCTCCATGAGAGCGCATCATCTGTATATTTTCCGTGGAAAACTTTTCCAGTATAAACAGTTTCATAACCATTTTCACGAAAGTGTTGCGGAATGGTTTTGATACTTGGCACATTCAATCTGAAATCTTGAAATAAATCAATTACGTTGATTGTTTCTGGGCGTGCTCCCGTCATTACACTGGCGCGGGAAGGTCCACAAATGGCTTCCTGGCAGTAGGCACGGTTAAATAGTACACCAGATTTTGCCAAAGCATCTATATTTGGTGATAATACTACTGGAGAATCATAACAACCTAAATCGGCACGAAGATCATCTACAGCAATAAAAAGAATATTGGGTTGTTTCTTTTTTTGCGAATGCACCGTTGTAGAGCATACAACAGTAGCCAAAAGAAAGCTAATAAAAATGCTGTTTTTCATTTATTTTAAATTTTTAATTGCTTTTGACCTTTATACAAATATCAAAAAGGAATATCCTTGAACTTACAAAGTAGTAAAAAATTTAGATAGATTTATTGCTTTAAATTACCAATTAATGTTCCTAATTTACCCAATGCCCTAAATTGTAATTTTATTCTTGAGGATAGTTGCAAAAAAGGTAATAAAAATTCCTTGTAGCCCTGATAGAAGCGGTATCCTTTACTTTTTTCTTTAAAAAAGTAAAGATATAGCGGATAGCAGGACGGTATTTACAAATTGTAAGCAATTTTTCTGCTCCTAAAAAACGTTTTAATGGCAATTGGCTTGTGCCTGAACGAATAAACTAATATTGGTTGGAGAAACATAGGGAATACCGAGTCCTAATCCACGTAGAATAAAAAGAACGGCGATGAGGATAGCAACGTAGGGGATAACTTTTTGGATTTTATTTCGAATGGGAAGCGTAAGAAAAGAGTTGATATAGACCACAACGCTCATCATAGGTACTGTGCCTAGGCCAAAAAGCAACATATAAATGACTCCTAAACTGGCCGATTGCATGGCAATGGCACCAAATAAAGCGACATAAACCATACCGCAGGGTAAGAATCCGTTGAGTAACCCTATAGTAAATAATGAGGTGTAACTTTTGTTTTTGAATTGTTGTCCTAATTTGGTTTTTATACCCGAAATAATTCGATATACTGGTTTTGAAAAATTGTATTTCGCTAGTTTTTTCTCAGGAATAAGTACTACCAAAATCATGGATATACCAATAAAAATAGATAATTTTTGCTGAAAACCGGCTATAAAAAGTCCGCGACCTAAGATTCCGAATAGTAAACCTATAGATCCGTAGGCAGTTAAACGCCCTAAATGATAGGTTAGGATTTGAATTGTTTTTTTGGTAGGATTATTTCGGTCTACAGGAAGCATCATCGCAATAGGACCACACATCCCAATGCAATGAAAACTACTAATTAAACCGAATAGAAATGCTGTATATAACATGTTTTAAAAATCAATTTAAAGCTTTGTGTTATTGTAACTAAAAATTCATAACACTTTTTAAAGATATAATGTTTCCTTTGACAAATACAACTTTCCATCGTATTGCCATTCCATAATAATGTCCCAACGACCGTCCACCAATTTTAATTTAGGTATGAGTAAAGTTGGATTAGATTCTGAAAACGAAATAGGAATTTCGAAGTCAAACTTCTTGTTAGACGGTCTGTAGAGGGACACTTTTCCTTTTATTTTTGCTTGCTCAAATTCAGCTGGAAAAGCTACAGTAATTCCTTTTGTAGATTCTGTGAAAGTGGGTTTGTTTTTTAAATCGTGGGCATTTTGGACGCGCTTCATTTCGTCTTGAAAATGAGAATCGTGTTTATAATATTCTTCAACGACTAACTCATTATCATATTTTGAATTTGTTTGTACTTTGATCACAAAGTACAATATAAAACTCATGAATAAGGCAATGGCAATAACGATTGCAGTTCCCCAATTGATTTTAAAACGGGAACGCGAAACATCATTTGTTGTGGTTGTATTATCGTTTTTCATGCGTTTTATATTTAATATTTTTATGTTCTTTTATCGAAAGTTAATCTATCAATCTGCTATTATCCCCCTTCGGGGTTTCTGGATTAATCAAAACTTCTAGGGCTTAAAAAACTAGTTGTAGCTGTTTCTATTTTATGATTACCCTCAAAGACTTCTATTTTCAAGTTGGTTCGGTCTTTTTCGAGTAAATACTGATTGATTTCTATAAATAATGTTCCGCTACTCATACCTTGTTTGGGTACTTTGAATTCCTTTTTCCCTACAATATTTAATTTACCTTTGATTCCTACCAATTCAAAATGAACATCTTTAAAATCATTATTGGTTTTATTTATAATTTTGAAAGTATAAATGTTACTTATATTTTCACCTTTATGTTGAAATAATTGTCCTGGTAATCGTAATATTGTTGCCTCAACATCGTTTCTTAAAAATAATAACCCTACTAAAACTCCGATTAGAATTCCAAGAATAGCAGTGTATCCCTTCATTCTCGCTGTAAATTTAAACGGTGCTTTTTTCTCGATCTCATCTTCAGATGCATAGCGAATCAATCCTTTTGGCAATCCTACACTTTCCATAATAACATCACACTCATCAATACAAGCAGTACAATTGACACATTCTAGTTGTGTTCCGTTTCGAATATCAATTCCGGTAGGACAAACATTCACACATTGTTTGCAATCAATGCAGTCTCCTTTTCCACTTTCTTCTCTATTTTCTTTTTTATTGAATTTGGCTCTACCTTCTTCTTTTTCACCGCGAACAAAATCGTACGCAACGTTAATAGATTTATTGTCTAATAAAACACCTTGTAAACGGCCATAAGGACACGCTATAATACAAACTTGCTCTCTAAACCAAACGAAAATAAAATAAAATACACCTGTAAAAATTGATAATGAAATCAAAGTACTAACGTGCTCCAATGGACCATCCTCAATCATTTGAAACAATTCATCACTACCTATAACATAAGCCAAAAATACATTGGCAATGGCAAAGGAAATAATTAGAAATATAGACCATTTAAGTCCTTTTTTCTTGATTTTTTCAGTATTCCATTCTTGTTTTTGAAGTCGGATTTGTGCTCCTCTGTCGCCTTCAATCCAATATTCGATACGTCTGAAAACCATTTCGAGAAAGATGGTCTGCGGACAGATCCATCCACAAAATATTCGCCCAAAAATAACCGTAAACAAAATCACAAATACCACTCCCACAATCATAAACAAGACAAATATGTAAAAATCTTGTGGCCAAAATGGAAATCCAAAAATATTGAAACGACGTTCCAATATATTAAACAACATGAATTGATTGCCATTAATTTTTATAAAAGGATTGGCTACCAATATTATCAATAGAAAATAGCTCACCCATTTACGGTAATCATAAAACTTACCCGACGGTTTTTTAGGGAAAATATATTTTCTTTTTCCTTGATCATCAATAGTACCGATGGTATCTCTAAACGCTTCGTTGGGTAAGTTTGACATTGTATAAGGTATTTATTTCAATATTATTTTGCTGCGGGTGTAGCGGGTGCATCATCTTCTACCCAAACTTCTCCATCAGGAGCTTTAGGATCTATAGGATTACTACCTTTAAGAGACAGTACATAACTGGCTACTTTTTGAATTTCTTTTGGTTTTAAGGTACCTTTCCAGGCTATCATCCCTTTTCCATCACGACCACCATTGGTAATGGTGTGGAAAAGATTCTTGATTCCGCCACCCAAAATCCAACGATCATCTGTCAAGTTAGGTCCGATTTGCCCTCCTGCATCTGCTCTATGGCAGGCAGCACAGTTGGTAGTGAAAATAGTTTTACCAATCGCTAAATCTGCTGGATCTGTCAACAAAGTCACAGTCTTTTCGTCCATCATATCAGGAGCTGTTTTCATGTATTCTGCAACATCAATTTTGGCTTGAGCCAATTCTTTTTGTAATTCCATTTCTTGATTATCTCCACCCATTATTTGAAAACGAACAAAATATACAGCTGCAAAAACAATACTTGCATAGAATAAATATACCCACCATGGTGGTAAATTATTATCTAATTCTTTGATACCATCATAGTCATGATCCAAAACAATATCCTCCTCATTATCAATTGATTCGGTACGAGTTAATTTTTGCATCATGTTTTTGTACCATTCTCTATCTTTTATAGATAACTGATCTTCTATCGCTAGATTTGTTTTTTCTTCATCAGAAAGCAAATTATAGGTAATATTATTAATAGCACTGATCGTGATCTCGATAGCTATTAAAAGAAACAAAAAGAAAAATAAAAATACAGAGACTATGGGGAATTTTATAAATGCAGGACGGTCACCCGAGTCTATAAAAAATTCCATCGCACCAAAAATCAAAAAGAAAGTTATAAGTACTCTTAGATAGTTAGGAATTATTTTTTTCATCATATTTAATTTTTGAAATTATTTTATTATTTTATCGTCCAGCGGCATTTGACTCAACTCCTCTATCCTTTCTTTTTTATATGAAAACACCCAAAAGGCTAATCCAACAAAGAAGAAAAAGAAAATTAGTAGCGATAAGATGGGGTAAATTGATACCCCATTTATCGTTTCCATATTGTGTTTGATTTGTTCGAACATATTTTTTGTTTTAGTTTCTGAGCTACTGAGTCTCTAAGATTCTAAGTGAATTCGATAAGCTATTACTTAACGACCTAAAATCTTAGCAACTTAGTAACTTCAAAAAAATTATTCTTTAACTTTTATATCGGTACCTAATCTTTGTATGTAAGCAATAAGCGCTACAATCTCTCTTTCATTCATTGGAACAAATTTTTCACCTCTAGCAGCTGCTTTCTTTTTACTTTCATCATAACTTTTCACAAAGTCAGGATCATTTTTCAAGTTCTCTTCAATTTGAAGCGCTTGTGTTCTTAAATCTTTAAGACCATTTGCTACTTCTGCTTTAGAATAAGGTACTCCTAGAGAAACCATTGCTTCCATTTTCTTTTGAGTTAAAGAGATATCCATTGGTTTGTTGTCAAACAACCATTTGTATCCTGGCATAATTGAACCCGCAGATATACTTTGTGGACTCCAAAAATGGTTAAAATGCCAGTTGTCATTATACTTACCACCTACTCTAAGTAAATCTGGTCCTGTACGTTTTGAACCCCATAAAAATGGATGATCATAAACAAATTCACCCGCTTTGGACTGTGGTCCATAACGTTCTACCTCAGAACGGAAAGGTCTTACCATTTGAGAGTGACAACCCACACAACCTTCACGAATATATAAATCTCGTCCTTCTAGTTCTAGTGGAGTATATGGTTTTACACTTGCTATTGTAGGGATATTTGATTTTATCATTAACGTTGGAACGATTTGTATCACACCACCAATTAAAATAGCTAAAGTTGCCAAAATCGTCAATTGAATAGGTTTTCTTTCTAACCAAGGGTGAAATTTTTCTCCTTTAACTCTTCCTTTGCTCATTCTGACCAAAGCAGGAGCTTCGGCCAATTCATCCTCAATAGATTCACCGTGTCTTACAGTTTGGATAATGTTATACACTAATACAAACATTCCAATTAAATATAGTGTTCCTCCAACAGCACGCATCAAATACATCGGCATAATTTGAGTTACTGTTTCCAGGAAGTTACCGTAAGTTAAAGTTCCATCTGGATTAAATTGTTTCCACATTGAAGCTTGCAAAAAACCTGCAACATACATTGGAAGACAGTACAAAATAATTCCTAGCGTTCCGATCCAAAAATGGAAATTTGCTAATTTTAAAGAATATAATTTGCTTTTTGTCATTCTTGGTATCAACCAATAAATCATACCAAAAGTCATGAAACCGTTCCATGCCAATGTACCTACATGAACGTGTGCAATAATCCAGTCGGTAAAATGCGCTATTGCATTCACGTTTTTAAGAGATAACATCGGTCCTTCAAAAGTAGCCATACCATAACCTGTAATCGCTACAACAAAGAATTTCAAAACTGGTTCTGTACGTACCTTATCCCAAGCACCACGCAAGGTTAACAATCCATTAATCATACCTCCCCAAGAAGGAGCCAATAACATGATTGAGAAAGCAACTCCTAGATTCTGAGCCCAGTTTGGCAAAGCAGAATATAATAAATGGTGTGGTCCAGCCCAGATGTATATAAAAATCAAAGACCAAAAGTGAACAATTGATAACCTATAAGAATATACCGGACGATTGGCAGCCTTAGGAACGTAGTAATACATTAATCCTAAAAAGGGAGTAGTCAAGAAAAAGGCTACAGCATTGTGACCATACCACCACTGTACTAAAGCATCTTGTACTCCTGCATATACAGAATAACTCTTCCAAGCTGAAACAGGTAATTCAAGATTATTAAAAATATGCAATACAGCTATCGTTACAAAAGTGGCCAAGTAAAACCAGATTGCAACATATAAATGACGCTCTCTACGTTTAATCATCGTTCCGATCATATTGATTCCCATAACTACCCAAATTATAGTTATTGCAATATCAATAGGCCATTCTAATTCGGCATATTCTTTTGAGCTACTATATCCAAGTGGTAATGTGATCGCAGCTGCTAGAATTATTGCTTGCCATCCCCAGAAATGAAGATTACTTAAAAAATCACTATACATCCTTGCTTTTAGTAAACGTTGCATAGAATAATACATTCCTGCAAAAAAAGCATTTCCTACAAAGGCAAAAATAACGGCATTAGTATGTAAAGGTCTTAACCTACCATAACTTAACCAGGCAATACCATCAGTCAAGTTTGGAAAAAGATAAAAGAAGGCTACCAAAAGCCCTACTGACATTCCAACTACACCAAAAATGATAGTGGCGTAAATGAATTTCTTTACAATTTTGTTATCGTAATAAAATTGTTGCATTTCCATAATTAATTTTGTTTTTCTTCTGTTATTTGTTTTGATTTTGGATTTTCAACTTTCAATTCATCGTCAAAAAGCATTCTGACGGAAGGCGTATAATCATCATCATACTGACCTGTTTTTACTGCCCGTATAAACGCAATAAAAAAGCCTATAGCAATAATTATACTGATGGGGATTAATATATATATGACACTCATACCTTAAATTTGTGTTAACAAAATTATACTTTGTACTTGGGGCAAACCATGACATTTATCATGGTTTGAAAAAAGAAAATCATATTTCCTTTTTTTTTATTTATTTCATTATTTGAAATAGTGTTAAAGCACTATCCTATTGATTTTTTTTGCATAATAATTGCTCATTATCGTTACAAAACTAACAATGGTTATCGTGCTCAATGGCATCAATATAGCGGCTACCAACGGTAATAAATTTCCTGTTACAGCAAATGATAGTCCTACTACATTATAAAGTAATGATAATCCAAAACTCATTTTGATCACCAAAATCGATTTTTGGGATAGTTGTAAAAAGTAATTTAGTTTCTGAAATTCATTAGCTTCAAGTATTCCGTCGCAAGCGGGTGAAAAAACGTTAACGTTCTCAGAAATTGAGATTCCGATATTACTTTGCGCCAGTGCTCCAGCATCATTAAGGCCATCTCCTACCATCATCACGTTTTTACCTGCTTCTTGTAATCGCTTAATGAATTCAAGTTTTTCGTCAGGCTTTTGATTGAATACCAATTCGGTACCTCTTGGCAAAATAGTTTCCAAGGTTGCTCTTTCACCTTCATTATCACCTGAGAGTACTTTCAATTCGTATTTTTTACTTAAATCTTGAAACAAATGCTCTAAGCCATCTCTGTATTGATTTTTGAATTCATAAACTCCAATATATTCACCTTCTATTTTTATGTGAACAGAGGTATTCTTGATGGTGGCATTGGTACCTTCATTAGCCTTAGCGTCACAAAAAGAAGCTGAACCCATTTGAATTTGTACACCATTACAGGTAACCTGAATTCCTTTACCAGTAATTTCGATAAAATCATCTACTATAATCGTTTGTGCTTCAGGTAAAAAGTCATAAAGCATACGGCTCAATGGATGATTGGAAGCTCGCAATCCATTTTTTATTAAAACCAGTTGATTTTTATTTATTTTTTGACCTTTATAAGTAATAGTTGCTTTTTTATTGGTAGTAATAGTACCCGTTTTATCAAAGACAATGGTATCTACAGCTGCTAACTGTTCTATTACCAGAGCATTTTTGAGATAAAATTTTTGTTTCCCTACAATTCTCAATATATTACCCAATGTAAATGGCGCCGTCAAAGCCAATGCACACGGGCAAGCGACAATTAAAACTGCAGTAAATACAGTAAAGGCAATTTTAGTATCAATAAAAATCCAATATACAAATGAGACAAATGCTATAAGTAGTAATAGTGGTGTAAAATATCGGCTTATCGTATCAGTACTACTTTTGTGTTTTTGTTCTACCGTTTTCTGGAATATATCGTTACTCCACAATTGAGTCAAATAACTTTGAGAAACCGAATGTAAAACTTGCATTTCGATCACTTTTCCCATTTGTTTTCCACCTGCAAATATTTTATCACCCGATTTTTTGGTAACAGGAATGGCTTCACCGGTTACAAAACTATAATCGATAGAGGCACTTTCACTCATCAAAATTCCGTCGACAGGAATTAATTCTTGATTTCGTATTAACAAGCGATCTCCTTTTATTATTTCGTATACAGGAATATTTTCTTCTTTATTTACTTCTCCTATACGAGTAATAGCAATTGGAAAGTACGATTTGAAATCCCGTTCAAAACTTAGAAAATTATAGGTCTTCATTTGGAAAGATTTCCCTAGAAGCATAAAAAATATTAATCCTGTCAAACTATCAAAAAAACCAGCCCCATAATCAAAAGTTATATCTACAACGCTACGTACAAACATGACAATAATTCCCAAAGCGATAGGTACGTCAATGTTTAATAATCCAGATTTGATACTTTTGTACGCAGAAACATAATAGCCACTGGCAGAATACAAGAAGGCCGGCAGAGACAAAACAAATATCAAACCTCTAAAAAAAGGTTTATAGGTATCCAGCCAGAATTCACCCACTTCAAAATATTCTGGAAAAGAAAGTAACATTATATTTCCAAAGCAGAAAAAAGCTACTCCCAATTTATAAGTTAGAGAACGGTCAACATTTTGCGTACCAGTCTCGTAGTTTTCTAAACTAATATAAGGTTCGTAACCAATTCTACTTAATAAAAGTACAATAGATTTAAAGCTTACTTCATTCTTATCATAGACAATACGTACTTTTTTTTGATTGAAATTAACCTGCGAACTAGTAATTCCCTTTTCTAATTTTTGTAAGTTTTCTAAAATCCAAATACACGAACTACAATGAATATGCGGAATACTCAATGACACAATTGCCGTTTGGTCTTCTTCAAATTCTAATAGTTTAGAAACTATTTGGTCATTATCCAAAAAGTCATATTTACCTTGAATGTCTAAAGGGGTTGCTCCAGGGGAATTTTCAAAATCATAATAGCAAGTCATATCATTAATTGCAAAAATTTCGTACACCGTTTTACAACCGTTGCAACAAAAACTTTTGTCCTCAAAAACAATCTCTTCTGCTTCTATAATCTCTAATCCACAATGGAAACAATTTAATGTATCCATAATTTTACTCATTTACCTTTGGCAAAGTTCTTGAATGAATATTCTCTAAAGTATGATATTTGTCATATAAATTGTTAATTTTGGATAATCTTCAAAAATTAGACTAAAATGGGCAAATGTGAACAATGTATCGTTAGAGAATTTAGTTCCCTCAAAGCTCTTAACAAAACTGAATTGTTAAAAGTTGCAGAATGTAAAACATCTTTCACCATCAAAAAAGGAGATCCTCTTTTTGCAGAAGGTGAAACCGTGAATGGAATTTACTGTATCAAAGAGGGGGTTTGCAAATTATCTAAATTAAGTGCAAACGGTAAAGATCAAATTGTAAAACTCATGAAACCAGGTGAACTAATAGGGCAACGTTCAATGATAAGTGATGAGCCAGCCAATTTAAGTGCAGTAGCATTAGAAGACATGCAAGTTTGTTTTATTCCAAAAACAGAAATCCTTGGTTTTTTTGACAACAACAATCAGTTCTCTATGAACATGATGAAATCAATCTGTGGCGATTTGAAAGAATCTGATGACCACATGGTATCATTGGCTCAAAAAAATGTAAAATCGAGACTAGCAGAAACCTTATTAGAATTGGAAACCAATTTTGGTAAAAACCCAGATGGTTCTTTACACATTCAATTGACTAGAGAAGAACTTTCGGGCATGATAGGAACTGCGACTGAAAGTTGCATACGTTTGCTATCTGAATTCAAAAAACTAGGCTATATCGAACTAGATGGCAAAAGAATTATCATTAAGGATTATATCAACCTAAAAAAAATGGCTGAATAATCCATCACAGAATATTCAACCATTTATTTTTTTTTGATTATTTATCAAAATCACAATAACGTGATTTCAAGTCCATTTGACTACAAATGCAGCAGCTTTTAGAAAAAAATGCATCTCGTATTTATAGCTTCATTAACAGTTTCTTACTACTTTTTTCTTGTAATTCTATTCAAAAAAAGTAATCCAACTGAAGGCATTAGCAAATTGATAATCACTTTAAACCTTAATTTTTTATTATTATAAAATTAGGCTACCGCCAATTCCGGAATCATGATCCTCTCTACTTCTGCAGTATAAAATGCTAATTGTACTTTTGTTCGTTCATTATTTTCAGGCAACACGCTAGCATTCTTAAACAAATCTTGATAATACTGGATTCCGCTAAGCATATTTTGTTTAAAAGCTTTCCATTTTTTAATTTGTCCCGCAGATAATGTTTCCGAAAAATCAGCAATTTCTTTTCGCAAATAATCCACATACATTTTTATTTCATTTACAAATAAGTTAGGGCGAGTTGGAACATTCAAAACAGACATATTACCATAAATATGTTGTACCATATCCAACAAAGAAACCTCATGATCAAAATATGCCAAATTAGGACCAGGACATACAATAACGCCTTGTTTTTGTCCTTTGATAGCAATTTCATTTTCGAGATATGAGGCATTTGCAAGTCCTACACACAAACACGATTTATCAGTAATTATATTTTTTCGTTTAGCAAAAACTTCTGCTGATAATGTTTCTTTTTGCATTTCTAATTCTTCTAATTTTAAATCTTGGTATTTCTTGGATGCAGAACACATTCCTTTAGCACCATATTCTTTACTCAATGCCAAGAACTTTTTAGGACAGGAACTTCCTGCTACTTCATCATTGATGCGTTTTTGTTTAAAAAACTCATTGGTGGTTCCCTTAACAGCGTTAAACGGAATCCCTAATGGTGAAATATTACTCAAGTAAAAATCATCTTCTTTGGCCTTTGCCAATAATTGTCGTGTTTCAGGATCTACAGACGTAGCCTCTGGAACCAACAAAAAAGGAGAACCCCATCCTATTGAATCCAAATGATAGTGCTCCATTAAAAAATCCTGTTCTTGCGCCGTTCCAACACCACCTTGAGCAGTAATTAATAGTTCTAATGGCTGTTCTGGAATATGCTTTCCTTTGATAGATAAGGCTTTCACCATCAAATCATAAGCTGACTGAATTAATTGCGATTTCTTTTCTTTAAATTCTTCCAAGATTGGACCTAGTAGCAATCCTTCGGTAGCAAAAGCATGTCCGCCACAATTCAGCCCAGATTCTATGCGGTATTCAGATACCCAAAGCCCTTTTTTGGCTAGGAAATTTCCTTGAATCATTGCGGATCTAAAATCACTTACTTTCAGGACAATTTTCTTTTCTAACTGGTCTTTATCATTCGGAAAAAAGCAATCGAAGTTTTCAAAATAGCTATATAATCTCGGATTCATACCTGCAGATAAAATCACCGATGATGTCAAGTTACTGTTTGCAAAACCCCGTAACGAAGCGTGAGCATCATTAAATTCAACTGGTAGTTGTACGTCTTTATCAAAATTATCTTTGTCTACTTTGGTCATGATATTAACATCAATCGCTCCAGGAGTCAAATGATTTTCAAGGTAATTTAAAATGGCATCCTTTCCTTCTTCCATCAGGTTTTGAAGTCCTACCTTCAAGTCGGATGTTTGAGGTAACATAGACAAGTAATTATTCAAAGCTTGTTTACTTTCTGCCAATTCCTGTTTAAAATCACTGAATTTTTGTTTTACAATCTTGTCCATTACATTCAAATAGGCCGTCACTCTTTCGGCACGATAATCGTGCATTTTTTGAGTAATTTCTTGATATTTAAAGTTGAATTTTTGACTATAGAAACGGTTCATTTTTTCGATTAAATCGTCATCTACAATCGAAACTACAGACGATATCCCATAATGCGCCACGCGAATCGGACTGTCAATAGTATAACCCAAACCCATAACTGGGATGTGAAAACTGTGAGGTGAATTAGTATTTATCATTCGTTTTATATTTATTTCATTCGTTAAAGCGGAACAAATTTCGATAAACAACTCCATTAAAAACATGATAAATGTCAGGCACGAATTTGTAGGTAATACATTTTAGGAGCAGAATGATTTTATTTTCAAAACAGCATCCCTCCTACATTCAGCTATATCTCTACGTCTCAGAGCGTATTATTATCCACCACAAGATTAAGTAGGGACTACGAAGATACCGCCTCAATTAGGGCTAGTTAGAATATTTTTATGATCAAAAGAATATTCTCTAAAAGCTATTTTCAATGTACATTACGTAAGTGAAAACTCAAAATAGGCCGGAAACCTTTATTTTGTAATTATACTTTTTTATACAATATAGTACCTGTATTTATTTAACTTTTTTGATTCCTTTTGATAGACTTTTTTGTACAATTGCTTTTGTACCATATTATCTACTAGATACAATTACCACCACAGCTTTTCTTATACTTCATCCCTATCTTATATTTGTTCGTAGGAAACCATTTTATCGGTTTGGTTATTATTAAGAACTAAAGAATTAATAGCTTTAAAAATATTTCTTTCGTTTTTAGAATTTGCATTGAGTAATATTATATCTTGTACTTCCCTTATTTTCCACATATCCAAAATAAGCTAGCTACTACATGGTAAAATCAATCTCAGAAAGATTTAGGAACTAAATTCTTCAAAAAGTAAAAATAGAAATCAATTTTATTGCAAACTAACTTGAACGCTTTGACATATGATATCAAATTGTTTATGTAGCAGTTACCAAAATATTTTGATACACAATCCTATCAATTTGTAAAATCTGAGAGCCTTATACTCATTTTAGGTTTTTTTCACACTTCATTATATCCCGACAAATGGATTAAAAGACAATAAATTTCGAATTAAAAAACTCTTTTATTCTTTTACAATTAATCTAAACAGATTGTGAAGTCTTTTTAAGTTCACAGCAGTAACCTTTATAAATAGTCTTCTTGTCAGTTCGAGCGTAGCCGAGAACCATAGATTGCATCTCTACTCCCCTCAAACTATCAAAATTATATTGTCATTTGACATCACTCCCTTTTCATGTCAATATGCGGAATCCCATCTTCCAAATACATCTCGCTTGATTGTACAAAACCGTGGCTTTCATAAAATTTCTTTAGATAGAGTTGCGCTCCAATCGTTATATTCGTTTCACCATAATGCTCCTTAATTCCTAAAATTGATTCACGCATTAAGTCATGCCCCCATTTTTTGTCTCGATATTGCGTTCCAACCACTACACGACCGATTGATGCATTATCGAATGATATTCCAGGTTTGAATAGTCTTGAACAAGCTACTATTTTTCCATCGTAAGTACCTATTAAATGTAGTCCTAGTTTGTCTTTACCATCAATGTCTAAATAAACACAGTTTTGCTCCACTACAAATACTTCAGAACGTAGTTGGAGCATGTCATAGAGTTCGTTTACTGTTAATGCTTCAAAGGGTTTTATTTTCCAAACTATGTTCATGCTGTTTTTACTTTGTCTTTAAATTATTCTTTTAATCATTGTTCCAAAAATAGCTTTTTTTTAGTAGATACTATCAAAAAAAAGTCTTCGATAGGCTCAAACGGACATCGTAGTTCTATTTATGATTCTTCAATACTATCAACTTACTGTGATGCTGAAAAAAGTCTTCGACAAGCTCAGACTGACAGCGTGAAGTAGCAACTGATACAAAACACTCAAACAAAAAAGTTTTCGACCCTTCAACAAGCTCAGACAGACATCATAATTCTATTTATGATTCTTCAATACTATCAACTTACTGTGATGCTGAAAAAGGTCTTCGACAAGCTCAGACTGACAGCGTGAAGTAGCAACTGATACAAAACACTCAAACAAAAAAGTTTTCGACCCTTCAACAAGCTCAGACAGACATCATAATTCTATTTATGATTCTTCAATACTATCAACTTACTGTGATACTAAAAGAGGTCTTCGACAGGCTCAGACTGACAGCGTGAAGTAGCAACTGATACAAAGCACTCAAACAAAAAAGTCTTCGCCCCTTCGACAAGCTCAAACGGACATCGTAGTTCTATTTATGATTCTTTCAATACTATCAACTTACTGTGATGCTGAAAAAGGTCTTCGACAAGCTCAGACTGACAGCGTGAAGTAGCAACTGATACAAAACACTCAAACAAAAAAGTTTTCGACCCTTCGACAAGCTCAGACAGACATCATAATTCTATTTATGATTCTTTCAATACTATCAACTTACTGTGATGCTGAAAAAGGTCTTCGACAGGCTCAGACTGACAGCGTGAAGTAGCAACTGATACAAAACACTAAACAAAAAAGTCTTAAAACCTTCGAAAAAACCTCAGGACAGGCTAGCTCTAACTGACATCCGGTTACTAGTTATAACATTTTACTCTGTCTCCAAAAACAAAACCAAATCTACCTCCTAGCCCCGATTGAAGTGGAAATCCTTGTGGCGGCTGGCATTTATGCCGCCACAAGATTGGAGCGGAAAGCGGGAACTTAGCCTTCTGAAAGTGCCAAATCATTCGCTCCTAATCCAAAAAATAAGCACAAAAAAATAGGCTGTCCTTGTGAGACAGCCTATTTTGGTATTTATGATTTGAGCTTATTTACTCAAGTACATTTTTCTTCTAGAGTACAATTCGTAGAACTGATCGTCTTTTAAGTCATCGATAAACAAGATACTTTCTCCGGTTGATTTCATCTCTGGCCCTAGTGCTTTGTTTACATTCGGGAATTTGCTGAAAGAGAAAACTGGTTGCTTGATGGCATATCCTTTTAATTGTGGATTGAAATCAAAGTCGGTTACTTTATTGTGTCCTAACATTACTTTGGTAGCGTAGTTCACATAAGGCTCACCGTATGCTTTTGCAATAAACGGAACCGTACGAGATGCTCTTGGGTTGGCTTCAATGATATAAACTACATCATCTTTTACCGCAAACTGAATGTTGATTAAACCCACAGTTTTTAATCCTAAAGCGATTTTCTTAGTATGGTCTTTGATTTGTTGCATTACAAATTCCCCTAAGTTAAAAGGAGGCAAAGTAGCGTTACTGTCTCCAGAGTGCACTCCACAAGGCTCGATATGCTCCATGATTCCGATGATGTATACGTTTTCACCGTCGCAAATTGCATCAGCTTCTGCTTCGATCGCACCATCAAGGTAGTGGTCTAACAATAATTTATTTCCAGGAATGGTTTTTAGCAAGTTTACTACGTGCTCTTCCAATTCTTGTTTGTTGATTACGATTTTCATCCCTTGACCACCTAATACATAAGAAGGACGAATCAATAATGGAAAGTCTAAAGTATCTGCCAAAGCCGAAGCTTCGTCAGCGGTTTCAGCGATTCCAAATTGTGGGAACGGAATTTCTAACTCAGTCAACAAGTCAGAGAAACGTCCTCTGTCTTCGGCTAAATCTAGTGCATCAAAACTAGTTCCGATGATTTTTACTCCGTATTTAGATAATTTTTCAGCTAATTTCAGTGCCGTTTGACCACCTAATTGCACGATTACACCTTCTGGTTTTTCGTGTTGGATGATGTCGTATATATGCTCCCAGAATACTGGTTCGAAGTATAATTTATCAGCTGTATCAAAATCAGTCGAAACCGTTTCTGGGTTACAGTTGATCATGATTGTTTCGTAACCACATTCTTTAGCCGCTAGAACTCCGTGTACACAAGAGTAATCAAACTCGATACCTTGTCCGATACGGTTTGGTCCAGAACCAAGAACTACGATTTTCTTTTTCTCTTTTACAATACTTTCATTATCTACATAACGAGTACCATCTGCTTTTTCAATTTCAGCTTCAAAAGTAGAATAATAGTATGGTGTTTTAGCTTCAAACTCAGCTGCACAGGTATCTACCAATTTAAATACACGGTTGATGTTTTTGTCCATACGAAAAGTATGTACTTCACTTTCTAAACATTTCATCATGTGCGCGATTTGTCTGTCGGCAAAACCTTTTTGTTTCGCTTCCAACAACAACTCTCTTGGTAAAGTGGCAATTGTATATTTAGTAATTTCTTTTTCAGTAGTATATAGTTCTTCGTATTGTTTTAAGAACCACATATCAATTTTAGTAATCTCATGGATACGACTCAACGGAATACCCATTGCGATTGCATCATATATAATGAATACACGATCCCAACTTGCATAAGTTAATTTTTCAATTACTTGCTCGTAGTTAGTATTCTCTTTTCCGTCAGCACCTAGACCGTTACGTTTGATTTCTAAGGATTGAGTTGCTTTGTGCAATGCTTCTTGGAACGAACGTCCAATTCCCATTACCTCACCTACTGATTTCATCTGAAGTCCAAGAGTTCTGTCTGAACCTTCGAATTTATCAAAATTCCAACGAGGGATTTTCACAATCACATAATCCAAAGTCGGTTCGAACAAAGCCGAAGTCGATTTTGTAATTTGGTTTTGCAATTCGTCCAAGTTGTATCCTAAAGCTAGTTTGGTTGCAATTTTTGCAATCGGGTAACCTGTCGCTTTAGATGCCAAAGCTGATGAACGAGAGACACGTGGATTGATTTCAATCGCAACGATATCTTCTTTTTCGTCAGGTGATACAGCGAATTGTACATTACAACCTCCTGCAAAATTACCAATACTACGCATCATTAAGATCGCATAATCACGTAATTTTTGGAAAGTAGTATCTGACAATGTCATCGCAGGCGCCACTGTGATCGAATCTCCAGTATGGATTCCCATTGGGTCCATATTTTCAATCGAACAGATGATTACTACGTTGTCATTTTTATCTCTTAATAACTCTAATTCATATTCTTTCCATCCCATCAAAGCTTTGTCAATCAACACTTCGTGAATTGGAGAAGCCTCCAAACCTTGCGTTAATAAACGGTCAAAATCTTCTGGTTTGTACACGATAGAAGCTCCTGTACCTCCTAAAGTAAATGAAGGACGGATTACTAATGGGAAACCAAATTCCTGAGCAATTTCTTTCCCTCTTAAGTAAGAAGTACAAATTTCTGCTGGTGCAGTTGGAACATCGATTCTTTTAAGCAATTGTTTAAACTGCTCTCTGTCTTCGGTAATATTTATGGCGTTCACATCAACACCAATCATTTTAACTCCAAAATCATTCCAAATCCCTTTTTCATCCGCTTCCAAACACAAGTTCAAAGCCGTTTGTCCACCCATTGTAGGTAAAACAGCATCAATTTGTGGGTGCTCTTTAAGGATTTCGATAATTGATTTGGTAGTTAAAGGCTTCAAATAAATATGATCCGCCATAGAAGGATCGGTCATAATAGTGGCTGGATTAGAGTTTATCAAGATAACTTCTATTCCTTCCTCACGAATAGATCGTGCAGATTGAGATCCTGCGTAATCAAATTCACAAGCTTGACCAATTACAATTGGACCTGAACCTATTATTAAAACGGATTTAATCGATGTGTCTTTCGGCATTTTTATATAATTAAAGGTGTGATATTATAAATATTTCTCAGCTAAAGGCTTAAAGATAAACATGTTCTTCAAGTTTTACCCGACTAGGTATAAAAAAAGGCGATACTAAAAAAAGTAACGCCTTATTTATGTTATTTAAAACATTATTTTTTGTGTCTTGGGTCACAAGAAACAGTCAATTTATGTCTTCCTTTAGCTCTTCTTCTAGCAAGAACTTTTCTTCCATTCGCAGAAGCCATTCTGTCCATAAATCCGTGCTTATTTCTTCTTTTTCTTTTCGATGGTTGAAACGTTCTTTTGCTCATTGCTTTGTATCTTTAAATCTTATTTATATGTCTTATTGTTCTTTTGAAACCGAGTGCAAATATACAAAGTCTTTTTTTTCTACCAAGCGCTTTTTTAAAAATATTTCAATAAAGTTACAACTAGACTATTTTACAGCCTAAAATAAGTCACAAAATACCGCTATAGAAGTCTCATATTTATCAAAAACCAACCGAAAACGCTCCAAACTCCCTCATAATCAATCCATATACAGATTTGCCTTTTGTTTACCTACTATACTACTGATTTTACTATCTTTGTGAACTTAAAAATAAAAAAACTTATGTTTCACAAAAATATCAAACTAATCTTAGCTGGATTAATACTAATTGCAAGCGTTTGGCAATTTACAGAACACAATATTGGTAACGGAATCTTCTTAATTCTACTTACTATAATCCCAATTTTCTTTTACTTCAAAAACGAATTCATCTTATTGGCTTTCCTTAAACTTAGAAAACAAGATTTCCAAGGTGCTACCAAAATGCTAGCCTTCATCAAAAACCCAGAAGGTGCTTTGGTTCAAAAACAACAAGGATACTTCAATTACCTACATGGGATCATGTTGTCACAAACCAACTTGACGCAAGCCGAAAAATATTTCAAAAAAGCAATCGAACTAGGATTATCAATGGACATGGATTTGGCCGTAGCCAAACTAAACCTTGCCGGTGTAGCCATGACCCGCAGACGTAAACTTGAAGCTACCAACCTATTGACCGAAGCAAAAAAACTTGACAAACAAGGCATGCTAAAAGATCAAATCAAAATGATGAAAGATCAAATGAAAAAAATGTAAGCACCACTCCTTATATATACCAAACCACTTAGCGCAATCTAAGTGGTTTTTTTATGGGGTGTTGGGAGGTGAAAATGATAAGTATTTGGGCGTGCCATCACCATACAAAGGGGCTAAATATTGTTTGCGCATACAAAGCCCCTTTCTATAGTGCTGTCAGGCTTTCGGCGCTACTACGGTAGCTTGCCTCTATCCTTCACGCAAACGCTGATAGTTTGATGATTTTGGTTCAAATTACTATTATTGGAATAATTTGTAAGAATAATTTAATATATTTACTTAAACAAATAGGTATAACCGTTGACATATATATCTAGACAAATTTAGATGGCTTTGTATTATTTTGTCATACATAGTATACTAGTTACACCCAATAACCGAAAATAAGAATGGCGACAAGAAAATATTTTGAAAAAGAGATTATAAAAAGATGTCAGAATCCAAAAGTTAACACGAATGGCTATTTATTAGATAATTCTCAAAATTTACTTGAAGGAGTTGATATTGATTTATTTCAAGACGATTTAATGAGTGGTAGTGGAAATGAATTAAAGAGTAAATTCAATGCAGTCTTTTCTTCTTCTGCACTTGCAGTTAATAATTTTTCTATTGTAAAAAAACATCTTTCACAGTTTAATTGTTTTAATTATTCAAATTTTAATGAAGCAAAATTTGAACGTCAATTTAGAACAGGATTAGAAGGGACGCCACCAAATCTGGATTTTACAATTGAAAACAAAGATGTTATAATAGCATTTGAATCCAAATATCTTGAAACAACAGAAAAAAAGGAAGTGAAATTTGTAGATTCATATTCTAAAAAGAAATTGGATTATCTTGATGATATGTGGTTTGATTTAATCAAAAAATATAAAAATTTAAAGTTATATCTTGATGTAGCTCAATTAATTAAACACTCAATTGGTTTAATTAATCATAAAAGACAAAACACTCATCAGAAAACAATTCTTGTTTATTTATATTGGACTCCGGAAAACCACAATGATTACCCTAATTTTATACAACATAATAAGGAACTTGTTGAATTTGAAAAAGACATCAAAAAAAGCAAAGATTTAGAATTTATAAGTCTAACATATAATGAATTCTGGGAAATATACGATGATTCTTATTTCGATGAACATTTTAAAAAAATGCGAAATAGATATAAAATTAGAATATAAATTAAATAGGTACACCACCGCTACACTTGTTTGCGGGCTTTCCATTTCTATCCCTCACCCAAAACTCCCCAAAATACACTTTCATTTTAGTACAAAAAGTTTGCAACATATAAAAATATTAGTTTTATATTTGAAAGAAATACGCTATGCAGAATCGAGTACCCACCCGATACTACGTGTACAGTGGTTGCTTTGTTGCGACTCTATGCTAGTTGTCAATAAGTCTAACCAAAATTAATTAAAAACACTTTAAAAATAAAAAAATGAAGCTAATTTTTAAATTATTATTTACATTTTCTTTTATGATTTGCTCGGCAAATGAGAATCCAAAATTACAAGACTATAGAAAATATATTCTCACTTTAAATCAAAGTAAATATTATTCAACATCAATTGCGGCAAATAAATATAGAGAACTTTTTAATAATGAAAGGATTACCATAAAGGATAGTGCTTTTGTAATATTTGAAATTTTTTATGACAACGTACAAACTAAAGTAAATGAATTACACTCAATTGACGAAACTGATTATTTTACTTTTATTTCGCCTGATAATAATCAAAAAATTCCTGACTTAATTTTAAATTACAAAAATAATTTAATAGAAAATGGTTTCGACATAGCAATAAGCGAAGGAGGTACTTGGATTAAAAAAGACAGAAATTTTATTTCAAAAAACTTCTATGATTTTATTTCACCTGAAATGAAAGAATACTGTACATTTCTTAATATAGTTGAAAAAGAAGAGACGTTAGATGATGGTGCTTTAACAATTACACCTACAAGATTAGCAGAAAGAATTATTTGGCTTGAAAACTTTAATAATTCTAATCCAACTTTCATATCAATTAATAATGTAAATGAGTATTACAGGAGATTTCTTTACTTTCTACTTAAGGGTTCGGATAATACTGATATATTAGATATGAAAGATATTATTAACCAAAATTTCTCTGATGCATATGATTTTATCACTCTTGAAAATTCAAAATCTAAAACATCAAATTATGTTTTACCTTTTTATCAATTTTTAAAAAATAAACAAAAAACTGAAGCAGATTACCTCATAGAAAAATATAATAGGGAAGGAATTATTGAACGTTAAAAAAAGATAAACTACCAATCAAGACCCAAATCAAATTGAAAATAAATCGAATTTGTTCACAATATCAGTTTAAAAATTAACAAAGGAATGTCTAAATAAAACAATATGTTAAAAAGAATATTAATTTTCGGTTTATTATTATCATTACAATTTAGCTATTCACAAATAAATCTATTATCATTTTCAAAACAAGATTTTGTTTATGACAATACAACAAAGAATTTAAAATCACAATCTGATGTGAAAAAAATTTTAAGATCCTTCTCTTTCATCCTAAAAGACCCAAAATCAATAACTATCAGTGAAATACTTTCTTCACAAACAATCTCAAAAAGATATGATGTTATATCAATTGAAGATGATAAAGTTAATGATTTGATAAACTTCATAATTAAAGATGAGAAAAAAATAGAATATACTTTAATGTTATCAATAAAAAAAAATCAAATAGTATTAGTTTATCTAGAAAATAACGAAACCTTTGTCGCAGATTACAGGTTAATAAGTACAAAAAATTAATAATTATAATAACTAAAATGGAAAAACAACATTGGGTAGAAATTTATAACCCCTGCTCCGCAAAGTGTAGCTGCTGCGCGAATACCTCTGACTTCGCACCCACAATAATGAGCAAATAATAAGTACAGTCACAAAAGGCTGTACTTTTTTTGTGCTTTTTTTGACAGAAAATTGATATATTGCAATAACAAATCGGACTGGGTACGAAGTTGGGAGAATGCACACAGAGAAGCTTTAATGCGGAACAATTATATTTTATAGAATTTCATTCCCATACTATTTTTCAATAAGGATTAAACATAATTAACTGAACATAAAATGGATATATATTACAGAGTTGAATCCCGCTTCTGGCGACGAAAAATTGGGAATAAACTTGACAATTGGATAACTGGTATTGATAATTCAGATGCTTATGTAGATACAAATCAAGAGTTTCGTCATGCATCACCTATTGAAGCCCGTAAAGCTGCTTTCGATCATTATCAAAGTATTATTGATGTGCTTTATGAAGGTTTAAATAAAAAATATACCCATGATTATCAGGCTCGAATAGATTTACAATATTTCTTGGATTCCGGAAATTCTGTTGAGTTAGGAAATGAGAATAAATTTAAAATATCCGATGATTTCTTAAATGCAATAGAGGTCTATATGATTGTAGAAAAACCATTTGAAGACAAAAAGCTTAAAGCAAATGGTACACACTGCATTCATGGCATTCGATATGTGGATTATAGTGACAGACTTGATAGCGATTTAATAGAAAATCTGAAAAATTTATTTTTAGAGCGTCAGTATTACGAAGATTATAACTATCCTACTGGAAAAGAAAAAGTATTAAAGCATTTTGACCCAATTGGTGGTACTGCTGAATTTTATTTGCAGACTCCTTATGATTGGGACAACTTAATGACTGATTTTGAAGGTCAAGAACTGATGAAAAACAACAACTTGTAACATATTGGAGTCCAATTTTTTATTCGAGTATTCTGCCACACATTAAGTTCAGCGTACCCAGATCTCCCAAACATACAGACAATCGGTTAGCGCAGTCCCGACGCTTATGGTTATCTGCGCCCTCAATCAACACCCACATCATAAAAACTCTGAGATAAATTGATTAAATTTGGGCATTCAACTAACAAATCAAACTATGCTCGATAAGGACTTTGTCACCTCTCAAATAAAAAAGAATATTAAACTTTTCAACCCATTAGATTTTTGTAATAATGGCGGTTGGGCTAATTTTGATGAACTAGAGATTGTTATCTTGAGTGATGTAGAAAATACAAATGGTAATCACGTAAAAGTATCTATACTTTACAGCTGTGACTATCCTGCTTCATGTTCCTGTTTTGAAGGAAACTCAAAACCAGATTCGTTACACAAAGAACTATTTATTGGCAATGATGGATCTTTTGAGGTCTTGAGTTAAATCACATAACGCTGATGCAACTGTCTCATTGGTAAATTCATTATAACTACTTACCTGTTAATTTCATAATATACGATTTGATAAAGCAAGATGTAGTCTAGCAAACGTGATTACTACTCTTCGGTCACAATGACTTTGTAGGGCTGGTTTACGTATATGACTTAGATAAAATCAACATATTATAGGGTTCAAAACGTTGTGAATCTCTGTGTTCCTTTGTATGTCTTTGCGTAACAACACAAAAATTGTTATTCAACAGAGAAATCTCACTAATACTAAGAATCATTATGAGTTTTATATTCGGTTTATATTTAGTAAATTAGTAGCTAAAGTATTAAATCAATCAAACAATGATTTCAATTACAAAAGATATAAAGCTACACTTGAAAACATTGTGTTTATTTACTATGTTTTCGGTTATGGGATGCAAACCCGATAAAAATTTGTCAAATGAGTTAAAAAAAGCTGAAAATAGTCTAAATGTAGTTCCAACGACAAAGCAATTTAATGATTATTGGTATTCGGGTAAAGCGGAACTGAAAAGCTATGAATTGAAGCAATCTCGTTATGGAGAAATCCATAAAGGGGAAGTTATATTGGTATTTGTAACAGAAGCATTCTCACTTAGCAAACAAGCAAAATTAGACAACCCTCAAGATGCTGGAAGTGATAATGTAACAGTTATGAAATTGAACAATATTAGAAAATTCACTACAGGCATCTATGATTATGCTATCCTAACGTCTACTTTTACGCCTATTGATTCTCAAAAACATCCTTATACCTTAAAATCAAATACAAGTATGCAAGAATGGTGTGGACATGTTTTTTCACAACTTAACCTCAAAGGAAAAAAATATGAATTCCAACAATTCTCTTATTTTGAAACTGAAGGAGATATGGAAAAAGATATCCCTGTCGCTCTACTAGAGGAAGAACTCATGACACGCATGAGGTTAAATCAAGGCCAACTACCTTTAGGCAAAATGGATTTGATTTTCTCAACGTTATATAGCCGTTTTACACATAAAGAACTAGAGGTTTCCAAGGCTAAAATAAGCAAAACAGAAACCGATACCGCCTTAAACTATAAAATTGAATACTTGATGCATGATAGAAAGGTTGCTATCGAAGTACAAAAAGCATTTCCTTACAAAATTCTATCGTGGACAGAAGATGATGGCGATGGATTGATAACAGAAGCTATATTAAAAAAAAGCATCAATGAACCCTATTGGAACCAAAAAGGTGCAGCTGATAAAGATAAAAGAAGGGAATTAGAATTAATGCATTAAAATTTTTAATCATACAGGAACTGCGTCACTTATTGAATAAAAAGAACTTGATTTAGCAACCATAATTACTTCTCTTCGCTCGCAAAGACTTTGTCGCTTTTTTTTGAGTAACTCCCTTTGCATTATTTAAATACCTTTATAAATCTCTGTGTTTTCTTTGGGCAGCTTTCTTTTGTTTTCATAATAATCAATTCCTTAGGGTTTCTGAGGGTCGCGACAAAAAAAACCACAATCTCCATTACTGAAAATTGTGGTTTTTAGTGCTGTTAGAAAACAGACTAGTCGATCGCTACTTTGTAGGTTGGGTCTTCTAAAATGTTCACATCTATTATTTCGTTTGCATTGTGCAGCAATTGGAGACAATCGGTACTTAGGTGTCGCAAATGAATTTTCTTACCTATTTTAGCATAACGTTCTGTTAGTTTATTGACTGCATCGATGGCACTCATGTCGGCAATTTTACTTTCTTTGAAATCAATAATTACTTCTACAGGATCGTTAGCAACATCAAATTTATCTAAGAAAGCCGTTGTAGAAGCGAAGAAAAGCGGTCCGAAGATTTCGTAGTGCTTCACTCCTTTGTCATCAACATATTTTTTGGCACGAATACGTTTGGCGCTTTCCCAAGCGAAAACCAAAGCTGAAATGATTACTCCAATCAATACGGCTAAAGCTAAATTGTGCAGCATAATCGTGATTACAGCTACTAGCACTCCAACGAAAATATCTTGTTTTGGCATTTTGTTGATGATACGGAAGCTAATCCACTCAAAAGTTCCTATTGCTACCATAATCATCACTCCTACTAGCGCTGCCATAGGCAATTGCTCGATTACGGGCGCTCCTACCAATACGATTATCAAAATGGTCAATGCAGCCACGATTCCAGACAAACGAGCTCTAGAGCCTGCGGATAAGTTGACCAATGTTTGTGCAATCATAGGACAACCTCCCATTCCGAAGAAAAATCCGTTTAATAAATTGGCACCACCTTGAGCAATGCATTCTCTATTCCCACTCCCTTTTGTTCCTGTAATCTCATCAACAAGGTTCAAGGTTAGCAAACCTTCGGTCAAACCAACAGATCCCATGATTAAAGCATACGGAAAAATAACTTGTAAAGTGTTCCAACTCCAATCTATATTAGGAATGTGAAACGGCGGTAAACCACCACTAACGGAAGCGATATCAGATACCGTTTTTGTTTCGATTCCAAATCCTAAAACGATTCCGAATACTACTAAAATTGCAACTAATGACGATGGAATAGCTTTGGTAAATCGAGGTAATATTAATACAATTCCAATAGTTAAGGCTACTAATCCTGCCATAACATATAAAGGAGTACCTGAAAGCCACTCGGTTTGCCCGTTGACTACAGTTTTAAATTGTTCTAGTTGCGACATGAAGATAATAATTGCCAAACCATTTACGAATCCATACATCACGGGTTGTGGCACTAAGCGGATGAATTTACCAAGCTTGAAGAGTCCCACCAATACTTGTAACACTCCTGCTAACGCTACGGCTGCAAAAACATATTCCAATCCATGTGATTTCATCAATGCAATTAATACAATAACGGTTGCCCCTGCTCCACCAGAAACCAATCCTGGACGACCACCAAAAATAGCAGTTACTAATCCCATAATAAAAGCGGCATACAAACCTACCAATGGAGGGAATCCTGCTAGAATTGCAAATGATAACGATTCTGGAATCATGGTCATTGCTACGGTTAGGCCTGCTAAAATCTCTGTTCTGTAATCTACTTTTTGACTAAAGTCAAATAGGTTAAAATACTGTTTCATTTTTAATTTTAAATTGAAAATCGTCACTAAATAACGATTTGTAAAGTGGCGCAAAGGTACTTTTTTTTAATTAAGATAAAAAGGGTAAGCCACATTGAAGTCTAAAACATAATATATCAATAACTTAGAGCAACTTACAAATGCTATTTAGTTTACCATTATCTTAGTTTAAATAAACAGATACTCTCTCGGTTAAGAGCCGAATTTTCCTTAAATTTGAATGAGAAGATACTACTTCAAATTAGTACAAAAAACATGTTATTCTTGTTCATTAAAGCATCTTACAATCATTTTTTAAACTAAAAATTACGAGATTATGCCTTTTATAGATTATTACAAAGTATTGGACGTTGACAAAAAAGCAACTGAAGCAGAGATCAAAAAAGCCTATCGAAAAATGGCGCGCAAATACCATCCCGACCTCAATCCTAATGATAAGGTCGCGGAACAAAAATTCAAGGAACTTAATGAAGCAAACGAGGTATTAAGTAATATCGAAAACCGTAAAAAATACGACCAACACGGTGAAAATTGGGAACATGCTGACGAAATTAATAAGCAGCAGTCACAACAAAGGCAATATAGCAATGCTGGCAGTGGTTTTGGTAATGCACAATCTGGTGGTCAAGACTACTCTGATTTTTTTGAATCTGTTTTTGGTGGCGGAGGTCAAAATAGACAACGAGGTGGTCAAAGGCAATTTAAAGGACAAGATTTTAATGCTGAATTGCAGTTAGATCTAAAAGATGTTTTTGAAGATCACAAAAGAACGCTAACAGTTAATGGAAAAAATATTCGCTTAACAATTCCTGCTGGTGTAGAGAATGGACAAATTATAAAAATCCCTGGTCATGGTGCCGACGGTCAAAATGGCGGACCTAAAGGTGATTTATACATTACGTTTTCTATAAATAATGACGCCACCTTTAAGCGAGACAAAGAGAATTTATACAGTACCATTGATTTAGACTTGTATACTGCAGTATTAGGTGGTGAAATCACCATCCCTACCTTTGACGGAAAAGTAAAATTAAAAGTTGCCGCAGGAACACAAAACGGTACACAAGTCAAACTAAAAGGAAAAGGTTTCCCTGTTTACAAAAAAGAGGGACAGTTTGGCAATTTATTTGTGAGCTACACTATTCCGATCCCGACCAATTTGACCGAAAAACAAACGGAATTATTTACCGAACTTTCTAAGAACTAATATTATGAGTACTGAAAATTTTATCGCACTTGATACACTTTGCATTCACTATAAAGTAACCTTATCTTTCTTTTATAATTTAAGCGATAACGGTTTAATTGATATTGAAGAGATTGCAGCAACACGCTATATTCATCAAGATTCCTTACACGAAATTGAAAAAATCATCCGAATGCACCAAGACCTAGACGTAAACATTGAAGGAATTGACGTAGTACTTAATTTACTCAAAAAAATAGATGCACTAAAAACGGAGCTGCATGCAGTGAGAAATAGGTTGCGCCTATATGAAAATTAAAATCATAGTATTTAACTACGAATTACATAAATTAACACAGATTCAAAATTCTAAAAATTATTTGCTTTAATTTTGGAATATTTGTGGACATTCGTGCAATTCGTGGCTAAAAAAAGAATATTTCCCTAACAACACCTACTTGAAAAACTCCATTCAGCAAATAAAATTCAATAACAAACGCAAAGACAGTCAGTTTGATTTGACAACTTTTAATACCATATTTTCAAAGAAAGATCTCGACCATACTCTGACTGATTTTCAGCAAATTGACTTTTACATGCTTATCGTAGTAACGGGCGGCACCGGAAAGCATACCGTCGACTTTACCGATTATACACTTGAGCAGGGAACGATTTTGAGTATTCGAAAAGACCAAATTCATAAATTTTTCAAAAACGAAGTTCAAGGTTACGTCCTCCTTTTCACGGATACTTTTTTGCTCCATTTTTTTAACGAAGTGGAAGCTATCAAAAGTCTACAGTTATTTAATGAGCTGATTAGTTCCCCAAAAATTCAGCTCAATACAACCGATTTTGACACCACTCAAAAGTTAATTACCGAGATTAAAAAAGAGTACTACCAGATAAAAGACGATCATTCTATGAGCGTGATTGGTAGTTTGTTGCATATTCTTTTTCGAAAAATGTATCGCATTAAGTCATTGGACAACGCCATTTTTTCAGAAAAAAAATATCTAAGTTCATTTATTCATTTGCAGCAATTGGTCGAAAACCAATGTTTTAAAACCAAGAAGGTTTCTGATTATGCCAGTCAAATGAATATTAGCTCAAAAACAGTAAACAATATAACCAACGCTGTTATTCACAAATCGGCTAAGCAATTTATTGACACCATATTGATAACACAAATCAAGCGATTACTTATAAACACTACATTTTCGATAAAAGAAATTGCTTTTCAAGCTGGATTTGAAGAAACAACGAACTTGTACAAATTTTTCAAAAAAAACACCCTACTCACTCCCGAAGTTTTTCGAAAATTAAATCAATAACATCAACTTTCCCATTTTTACAGTCCTTTGCCCTTTTTGGATACTTTGTCTGTTGGAGTCTCACTATACCTTTGCCCTACACATTTAAAGCAAACAAAAATGAAACTAACAACAATTACAGCAGCTAGTATACTGGCATTCACACTTACACAAGGATACACTGCACATGCACAAAACAACAAAGGAAAAGAAACTAAAAAATTGACAAAAATGGAAATTTCGAACAAAGAAAAAGTCGTAGCATTACTAAAAGCAATTGAAACTGGAGATAGCGCACCCGTTGCCTACATAAACCCAACAAATTACAAACAGCATAACACTGCAGTTGGTGATGGCTTAGCGGGTTTTGGAGCACTTTTACAACAAATACCAGCAAACTCAGCCAAAGTAAACACAGTACGTGCCTTTGCGGATGGTGATTATGTTTTTACACAAACAGACTACGTTTTCTTTGGACCAAAGGTAGGTTTTGACATTTTTAAATTTGAAAATGGGCAAATCACTGAACATTGGGACAACTTACAAGAGAAACCAGCAACGCCAAACCCTAGTGGACACAGCATGCTTGATGGTGCTACAGAAATTAAAGATCTAGATAAAACAGAAGCAAATAAAACAATTGTAACCAATTTTGTAAATGACAATTTGGTGAACGGAAAAATGGAAAAACTAGCTGGTTACTTTAATGGTGACAATTATATACAGCACAATCCAAACATTCCAGACCAAGTATCTGGATTAGGAGCTACTTTGGGTGCATTGGCTAAACAAGGTATTTTCATGAAATATGATAAAGTACATCGTGTACTAGGCGAAGGAAACTTTGTTTTGGTAGTAAGCGAAGGCCACTTTGGAGCAGATCATAATTCATTTTACGATTTGTTTAGAGTTGAAAACGGAAAAATCGCAGAGCATTGGGATGTGGTCGAAAAAATGACTGACAAAGCAGACTGGAAAAACAATAACGGTAAATTTTAAGGTTAAAACAAAGAGTAAAAAACAGCACTTTTTCTTATGAGAAAGTGCTGTTTGCGTTTAAGCACTTCTTATAAAAATAAACAATTGAATCCTATAAAAATGAACAATTTTTATCGAATCATTAGTGATTTCATTAAAAAAATCATAACATTGAATAAAAATATTGTTTTATAATAGCGTAAAATACTATCTTACATCCTCCTTTAAGAAGGAATTTTAACCTAATGATTCCATATGACCATAATTATATCGCTTTGCATTTTATTGCTAATCGCCTATCTATTTGATTTAACGGCAAGTTATACCAAAATACCATCGGTGATTTTACTATTATTACTCGGTTGGATTGTAAAAGAGGTAACTCAGTTCTTTGCTATTCCTATTCCCGATTTGAGTTCTACCTTGCCTATTTTGGGAACAATTGGATTGATTTTGATTGTACTAGAGGGAGCGCTAGAGCTAGAATTAAATAAATCAAAAATTGGACTAATCAAAAAGTCGGTTTTGGGTGCACTAGTACCACTCTTGTTGATGGCTTTTGCTTTGGCTTATGCTTTTCATTATTATGGAGGCTACGATTTTAAAACCTGTTTAACCAATGCGATTCCGTTTTGTGTGATTAGCAGCGCTATTGCGATTCCAAGTGTTCGAAATTTAACCTCAGATCAAAAAGAGTTTACTATTTATGAAAGTAGTATGTCAGATATATTTGGAGTTGTATTCTTTAATTTTGTCGCTTACAATACTGATTTTGGACTAGAAACATTTGGCTACTTCTCTCTTGAAATACTTGTAATCATTACTATCTCCATCATTGCTACGTTCTTATTGTCCTTTTTACTTAACAAAATAGATCACCATATCAAATTTGTACCTATTATCTTATTGGTAATTTTAATCTATGAAATCTCTAAGATTTTCCACCTACCTGCTTTAATATTTATTTTAGTTTTTGGTCTTGCAATAGGGAATTTAGATGAAATTAAACATTTAAAATGGACTAAAAGCTTCCGTTTGGACCTTTTAAATAAAGAGGTTATTAAGTTCAAAGAACTTACCGTTGAAGCTACATTCATCATTCGAGCATTGTTCTTTTTACTGTTTGGATACCTGATTAAAACTTCTGAAATTATCAATCCAGATACTATTCTCTGGGCCTTAGGAATCGTAGCTGCTATTTATGCCCTTAGATTTCTACAATTATTATTATCAAAAATACCCATTTTTCCACTACTTTTTGTAGCGCCCAGAGGATTAATTACTATTTTGTTGTTTCTATCGATAACCCCAGAAAGTGTACTCCCTTTCGTAAACAAATCATTGATTATTCAAGTGATCTTATTGACTGCTATTATTATGATGATTGGTTTGATGGGAACGGCAAAACATCGTGAAATTATCATCAAAGAAAAACTAAAAGCCAAACGCATCAACCCTCACATTGATATTACAGAGGAATTTTAAATATACTTAATAAAAAAGGAGCATCAATCTGTACAGAATTGATGCTCCTTTTTCTTATTTAAAATAGTCCTTAACTTTATTTTTTTTTTAAAATTATAGACTTCTCAGTCCTTCAATAAGTCCATCTATATCCTCTTTTGTATTGTAATGACTTAAGGAGATTCGAAGGTTTGGCTTTTGTAAATCTTCATCAGAAAGTATTTCTGCCAATACATGTGATGGTCTAATACTACCACTCTGACAAGCACTTCCACGAGAAACAGCAATTCCTTTCATATCTAAATGAAATAATATCATTGCTGTCTTATCTTTCGAAAATGGCAACAATACATTCAAAATAGTAGCAATACCATCTGTACCTCCATTAAAAGAGGCTTCAGGAAAATATTCTATTATTTTTGAAATCAAATAGGATTTCAATGTCGATATCTCAGTCATTTCTTTATCTATGTTTTCATTCGAAATAGAAAGCGCTTTGGCCATACCTGCAATTTGATGTATTGGCTCTGTACCTGCACGTAAACCCTTTTCTTGTTCTCCACCATAGAATAAGGGAGATAAACCTGAATTTTTTTTGACGAAAGCAAAACCAATACCTTTGGGGCCATGAAATTTATGAGCCGTAGCGACTATAAAATCAACCATTGTATCCTGTAAATCAATCTTAATTTTTCCGATAGACTGAACTGTATCGGAGTGAAACAAAGCTTTATACTCTTTACATAACATACCCACACGTTGTAAATCCAATATTACACCCGTTTCATTATTAACATGCATCAAGCTCACTAAGGTTATTCCTTCTTGTGATAAAAGCGCAACTAAATCTGTAATGTCAACGGAACCATCTGCTTTCACTTTTACATAATCAACAGCAATATTAAATTCTCTTTGCAATTGCTGTATCACATGTAAAACTGCATGATGCTCCATTTTACTAGTAATAATTCGATTCACTTTCAAGTCCTTAACAGCTGAACGTAAAATCCAATTATTAGCTTCAGTGGCCGACGAAGTAAAAATAATTTCGGGAGCAGTAGCATTGATAATTTTGGCAATTACTTTTCTAGAAAGCTCCAAAATGCTTTTACTGTTGCGCCCCAAACTATGTGTTGATGATGGATTTCCGTAATCTTCCAACATAATTCTGGCCATTTCTTGTACTACTTCTGGTCGAATTGAAGTAGTAGATGCGTTATCAAGGTATATTTTTTTCATTACTGCAAAGTTACGAAATATCAATTATGAATTCAACCCATTCATTTGCCGATTTTTTCGCTATTTTTGTGGCAAATTATAAATATAATGAAACGAATCACTTGCCTTTTTTCTTTTTTACTGCTTTTGAATAGTTGTGACGATGGAAACCTCGTTCAAGAAAATATCGACTTCGAAGATTACACTACTCAAAACTGCTCCACAAATGATCTTATTTATAAGATCAACGATAAAGAAGCGCTAATACTAGAAATACCTTCAACCAATTTTACAAGCGAGCCAACTACTAGCAATTCTCCTACGACCTTATCAATTAGCTCTACAAGCAACCGAGTAGTGTATCGTTTTTATAACGGAATTGTAGGCGCTGATAATATTTGTGAAACCATACAACCTGCTACTCCAATTATTACAGACCAATGGACGGCGACTTCAGGAACTATTGAAATTACAACATCAGCAACCAAAGAAGCAGGAACACTTACTGGGAGCACAAAAATTACGGGCTATAGTCACTATATCAATCTAAAAAATATAACTTTTGCCATCAATAATGGAGAGCAAAAGTATGCTTCTTTACCTTTTGGAACCTATACAACCACTGCAACCGCTTTACCTTTTAACTTTGAAAAGGTACTTACCAAATGTAGCAGTTCTAATATACTGTATGACTATAAGGGCTTCGAAGCTATTATGCTTGATATTGATCCTACTTTAATAGTTAATGCTGTTACCCCTGCAGGAACACCTAGAACAGGGCTGATAGGAACAACAACAAATAAACTGACGTATCGCTATTTTTCCGGACTCTTGAGTGCTGATTATTTTTGCAATACAACCACTCCAACTACGCCCATTTTGAGTCAGGAATGGAATGGAGTTGCAGGCGTAAGCGGTGTAAGTGGTATTATCGAAGTAACTACAACTACCAATGGACCCAACGCTTTTACACATACTATCACACTCAAAAAAGCAACTTTACAGAAAAGTAATAACAGCTTTATATTGGGAGATTCTTATATTCTAGGGGAGCTTACCACTACAAATTAAAAGGTTTTTCAGCACTTTATAATCAAAAAAAAGAGGCTTGTTTTCAATTGAAAACGAGCCTCTTTTTTTTACTTTTAAAGACAATCCTATCCTTTATTTTGACGAATAAAAACCTCGGTAGCGCCTTGCCCATATTTTTGATAATTGGCTTCCTGGAAAGCGATATTATCGTAACGACCTAATAAAAAATCAAGTTCTGCTTTCAGCACTCCTTCACCCACACCATGAATAAAAACGATCTTCGGTATTCTATTTTTTATGGCAAATTCAATATGTCTTTTTGCGGTATCTGACTGGATAGTCAAAATATCATAATTTGATAATCCATGTCTGCTTTTTACTAATTTTTCGATATGTAAATCAAATTCTGGAGCTGGTTGTTCATTTCTATTTTTACGTTCTTTGACAAAAGAACGTGGTTTTGGGACCTCCTTCTCTTTTTGAATAGCACTTACATTAATTATTTTAATAGAATTATCTAAACTACTGGAATCGTTATTTTTAATAAGCTCGTTGACAAAATACGTCATCACGAATCCATCCGTAGTTTCTACAGTAACCTCTTTATCTTTTACTGAGAGCACTACTCCATCTATTGCATCATCCAGTACTGAAACCTTATCTCCTTTATTGAACATCTTCGTCTTCTTTTTTTTGATTTTTACTTGGCGTTTTAGCACTCAATCGCATCATACCGAACATAAAAACGATTACCGCACCTACCTTCAAATAGATCATTTGATCACCACCATCTTTCTTTAACAGGAGTACTAGAACAGCCAAAACTACTAGTAAAATTTGAATTATTTTCATTTAATTTTAATCTGAATCCAAAAATAGTAAATTAAAACTAAATCTAATATTTTAACCGTTACTACTTCGTTACATCTTATAAAGTCTCTTGTTTTAATATTTTTTTTTCAAAACTAAAAAAGGACTATTTTACAATTCAGCCCATGCTTTTTTAAAGCTTTAATTCAAGCAAAAAGAAGAATCAAATAGATTTTCAGAAAAAGGCCTTATTATCATTTCCAAAATCTTATTTTAATTCCTAAGGGTTAATTAAAAATAGTTCAATATATTTGTGAAGCATAATTTAAGAGTAGATTTAAAATGCCATCAAAATACTTCTTTAGTCCGAATCAATTTTCATTACAAATACATTTTCATTGCTGCTGATGTGACTAAAAAAAACTCCTTTTATATTTTTATATACTAACCTTTCAATCCCATAATCATGACAAAAGATCTGATTATCCAAAATATTGGGTCGCTCAAAAGCCACTTAAATATCAACTACGGTATTAAAACTAAAACCGAAGCTTTTACCGAAAAAATTTTTTATACCTTATTTGACTCAAAAGCCGAGTTAAATCAGAGTATTGACGAACTCGAAAATCAATTCAAAGAAATCTCTAAGATTGCATGTAAGAAACCTCAAAATCTATGCGATTCCATTTGGGAAAAATTCTTATCGAGATTACCATCTGTTCTTGAAAAATTAAATCAAGATGCTACTTTTATCCTTGAGAATGATCCTGCCTCCAATAGTATAGAAGAAGTTTACCTTGGTTATCCTGGATTTTATGCTATAGCCATTTACCGATTAAGCCATGAATTATACATCTTAGATTTATTACTATTCTCTAGACTTATGAGCGAATACGCCCATAAAATTACTGGAACAGATATTCATGCTGGTGCTCAAATAGAATCTCCTTTCTTTATTGATCATGCTACAGGAATCGTAATTGGTGAAACCACAGTAATCAAAAAACGGGTAAAGATTTATCAAGGAGTCACCTTAGGAGCCTTGAGTGTAAGCAAAGACATGAAAGATGCTAAGCGACACCCAACAGTTGAAGAAAATGTTTGCATTTATGCAAATGCTACAATCCTAGGAGGAGAAACTACGATTGGAAAAGATAGCGTGGTTGGGGGGAATGCTTGGGTAACCAAATCCATTCCAGCAAAATCGATTGTATTGAATACTACAACGACCGAAGTAAAAGTTAAAGAAATGAGATAAAGAACAATTAAAATATTAGAATAGTTCTTTTCTAGATATTTACTTGTTGCTACCTCTGTTCAAATAATATTATAATTAAAACAATATGAAGCCTCAAAAATTAATTGACTTAATAGGCAATACGCCATTAGTAGAATCTGTCAATTTGGTTCAAAATAAAAATGTAAAACTACTTTTAAAACTAGAGGGTAATAACCCTGGAGGAAGTGTAAAAGACAGAGCTGCATATTACATGATCAAAGGTGCTATGGATCGTGGCGAAATTAAAAAAGGAGACAAACTAATCGAAGCTACTAGTGGAAACACCGGAATAGCACTTGCTATGATAGCTCAAATTCTGGGTATCGACATCGAACTTGTTCTCCCTGAAAACTCAACCAAAGAACGTACACAAACAATGCGAGCGTATGGTGCTACTGTAATTTTGACACCAGCCGAAACAGGAATCATTGGTTCTAGAGATTATGCTGATAAAAAAGTAGCCGAAGGTGGTTACCTTATGTTAAACCAGTTTGCAAATGACGATAACTGGAAAGCCCACTACAACAGTACAGGCCCTGAAATATGGAGAGATACAGAGGGTACTGTAACACATTTTGTTTCGGCAATGGGAACTACTGGAACCATCATGGGAACCTCTACTTATTTAAAAGAACAAAACCCAGCCATTCAAATTGTGGGAGCGCAGCCAAGTGATGGTTCTCAAATTCCAGGAATTCGAAAATGGCCAAAAGAATATTTACCAAAAATTTTCGATCCATCGAAAGTAGATCAAACTGTTGATGTATCAGAAGAAGAAGCTCGTAAAATGACCAAACGTCTGGCTACTGAAGAAGGTGTTTTTGCTGGAATGAGTAGTGGAGGATCTGTAGCTGTTGCCGTGAAGATTGCCGAACAGCTAGAATCTGGTGTGATTGTTGCCATAATATGCGACCGCGGTGACCGTTACTTATCCTCTGATTTATTTGATTAGATCTTTATTTATGACTAAATCTTTATGATTAGAAATAATTATTGTAAAGAATTAGCATAATTAAAATTGATGATGGAAAACAGTATTAATATTTACAACTGCTTTCGAAAAAATAGTAAAACAAAACAAGGCGCTAGAAAACTAGCGCCTTGTTTATTATATTGTAACCTGTGTGAATTATACCAAAGTAGCTTCAGAGGTTATGGCAGTATTAAATAATTTTGAAATAGGACAATTATCTTCCGCTTTTTTGACTAACGATTGAAACTCCTCTTCAGCAATTCCTTCAATTTTTGCTTGCACAATTAGATGCGAACCAGTAATAGTTCCGTCAATTAAGTTGATTACGCATTTCGTCTCAATACTTCCAATTTCAAAACCAGCCTCAGTTATAAAAGCTGACAATTGCATTGTGAAGCATCCTGAATGTGCAGCTGCAACCAATTCTTCTGGATTAGTACCAACACCTTCTTCGAATCGAGATTTAAAAGAGTATTGCGTGTTTTGTAAAGTTTTACTTTGAGTTGTTATTTTCCCAGCTCCTTCTTTCAAGGAACCGTTCCATACAGCGGTGGCATGTCTTTTCATTGTTTGTGTTTTTTATGTTCTCTCAAATATAAGTATTTCTAAAATAGCACTTTGATTTCTGATTTTCTTTTAATTAAATTTTATGACCTTTTCTTGGCAATGCCCTCATTTTTATGGCAGCGTAGTACTCTATATTCTCCTATTAAATCCTGTTCATTTGGTCGTAATGTAGTATGTTTGCTTTAGTATCAATTCACCTTGTTTACAAAACAAATAAGGAGTAAAAAAAGTAGCGTCAACACGATACTTTTAAACAAATCAACTGCAGCATGGGACAAAATTTACAATCGCAAGACTGGCCCTATTTAAGCCGATATAAAGAGGAGAACCTACGTTTACAAAATGAACCCAAAACAACAAACAGAGTCGTTTTTATAGGAGATTCTATTACAGAATTTTGGAGTAAAGAGCAGGCTGATTTTTTTTCGAACAAAAACTATGTCAACAGAGGTATCAGTGGGCAAACTAGTCCTCAAATTTTATTGCGTTTTAGAGCCGATGTTGTTTTGCTCCAACCTAAAGTAGTTATTATTCTCGCGGGTGGTAATGATATTGCAGGGAATACAGGCGAATCGTCCCTAGAGATGATCCTGAACAATATTCAATCAATGATCGAAATAGCCAAAGCAAACCACCTTTCGATCGTATTGTGCTCACTTTTACCCGCTAATTTTTTTTATTGGATGCCCAAAAAGCAACCTGCAAAAACAATAATTGCTTTTAACCAGCTCCTACGTGAATGCGCGAACAGGAACAACTTACCATTTGTAGATTATTATACAGCACTTGTAGACGACAACCTTGGATTACCTCCAAAATTCTCAGAAGATGGCGTACATCCAAACGCAAATGGCTACCGCATAATGCAACCATTAATTGAAGAGGTAGTTAACAAACTTATAACAATCGCTTAGTAATAGCGTACTACTTGACAATTTACTACAAGTAAACACTTTAATTATCAACCTCCTACAATACGCTAACTACTACGTCTAAGTCATATCCCATAAAGTAAATTAAGTTTTATTACCTAAATAAATAAAACTTGACGACAGTAAACGCTAAAAAGTGGAAAAAAAGTACCTCAATCGTATAATTTTTCAGCTATAACCATTTTTACACAAGAAAAAGGTGTTAAATTAAGATTATTTTAAGAAATAGTGCTTCGGTTACAAGGTTTGAAGGGAGTAAATTATTAACTTTACGTGTAAAATTGTAAAACATTTAACACTTTTTAGAAAAGAATTTGGTTCTGTTTTACATTATTATAGAAAACGTACAAAAAATTGCATCCTTTATACCTACTACCATGATTAAAAAATACTTATATATTTTTTTCATTTCGATCTTGACCTCACATGCTACTTATTCACAATTAAGTGATTTGCATTATTTGCCACCATTGAAACAAAGCTCTAATAGACAAGCGGTTGTCCAACAAGCGTTTTATTTATCAACCCCCGAGGCAACTCCTTTTACGGTGCAAGTTTTTCAAGGTACAGGAACAACTGCTGTGGCTACTTTAACCGTTTCTAATGGCAGTCCCGTAAAATATGATTTAGCAGATGGTGATAATAATATTACACTGGTAACAAATGTAAATACAGGAGAGAGATTAACCAATAGTGGACTGCGATTTGTTGCCGCTAGTGGAAAAAAATTCTATGTGAATTATCGTGGTAGATCAGGAGCTCAAGCCACTTCGTTAACTTCAAAAGGAAGGCAAGCACTTGGTAAAGAATTTAAATGGGGAGGAATTCCGAATAGGGCCAATAATGCTTCTTTGACCAATACTTTAGGAATTATGGCTACTACTAATGGTACCGTGGTCACCATTAAAGGTTATGATCCAAATTGTGTCTTTAGAAAAGGAAATACTAGAGGTGCAATCACAGATGATATATTAACTATTAATTTGGATGCAGGAGAGTCTTTTGTCTTAGAGGCATCACCAAACGAAGCAGAAGCCAATAGAGATGGTTGGTTAGGAGCTTCGATTAGCGCCACACAAAATATTGCTATTAGTAATGGGGGATTAAATGTAGGAATCAGGGCAGGCTCAGGCTCGCGAGATGCTGCTATTGATCAACCAGTTCCTCAGAATATCGTAGGTCGTGATTATGTATTCGTACGTGGAAACGGAACTGATGAAACTGAATTTCCTATCATCATAGGAACTCAAAACGGAACCGATATTTTTGTTAACGGATCTTCCACTCCTATTGCAACAATAAATAATGGGGAATATTTTGAAATTCCAGGAAGCAATTATTCCTCAGGCAATATTGGTGCCAATATGACTGTGATTACTTCAAAGGAAGCATATGCTTATCAATGTTTAGCTGGTTCTAGTGGTATACAAACTATTGGACTTAATTTTATTGCTCCTGTTAACTGTTTGCTTCCTGATAATTTGAGCAACATACCCGATATTAGAGATGTAGCAAATTTAAATTTTACGGGGGGAATTACAATTCTTGCCTCTACTTCTACTCCAAATAGTAATATCACTGTTACTGATGGTTCAGGAGTCGTTGCGTTACCAGCACCTACAAATGCTGCGGGATTACCTTGGAAGTCCTTTTTTGTCTCCAACTTAACAGGGAATGTGTCCGTTCAATCAACAGGTCCTATTGCCGTTGGTTTTATAGGAGTAAATAATAATGCAGGTATTGCAGGATATTTTTCTGGTTTTGATACTGTACCTGTTGTTGATTTAGAAATCACAGGTGGTGGCTGTTTACCAGGTTCAGATCTAAAAGAGCTATCGGGAAGTTTTGATGCCTACCAATGGTTTAAAGACAATACTATAATTCCAGGTGCTACTTCTAACATATATACCCCTTCAACTCCAGGTGATTTTTTTGTAAGAGTAACCAAAGGAGGGTGTACTTATGATTCCTCTATATTATCAGCTTATAATTGCGACCCTGAAATTATTTTGACTAAAACAGTTGATAAAAGTAATGTCCTCGAAGGTGACACCGTAATTTTTAAAGTGAGTGTAAAAAGCTTAGGTGTAAATCCTGTAACCAATCTAGTTATAAACGATTTGCTACCGGCAGAACTTTCATTTGTTTCTGCGACAGCTGTGCACGGAACTTGGACTGCACCTAATTGGAATATTGGAACAATGACCAGCGGTGAAGTATTTACTATTTTTATTACTGCAAAAGTTAATGAGGTCACTGCTAGTTCAACGGTTATCAATACCGTTTCTAATACCGAAGATATACCTGAGGCAGATGTACAAGTAGACGATGATACAGAACCTATCAATATCACTAATAGCGAAATTGATGTAACTAAGACTTCTCTGGCAGCAGCTGATGGAAGTTATGATACTGTGGGTGAAATTATCAATTATACCATTGTTGTCAAAAATACGGGTGATACTAACTTGACCAATATTACACTTACAGATCCAAAGGCAGATACAGGAAGTATATCACCATCATCTGTAGCGACTTTGGCAATAGGTGCTTCAACAACATTTACTGCAACCCATACAATAACTCAGGCAGATATTGAAGCTGGACAAGTAGTAAATCAGGCTACAGCCAAAGCTACATTATCAAACGGTTATGTGATTTCAGATGTATCCGATGATCCTACCAATGCAACTAGCACCACTAATGATCCTACGGTTACTCCAATTATCCAGAAAGGAAAATTAGTTTTAGAGAAGATCGCACAACCTGCAGCTGATGGCCTTTACGACAACTTAGGTGAAAAAATTAATTACGAAATAAGAGTTATCAATACGGGAAATGTAAGTCTAAATAATATCACTGTAACCGATCCAAATGCAGATACTGGAACTATCCTTCCTGCTGTTTTAGCAAACTTACCGGCTGGAGAATCTGCAGTTTTCTCAGCAAAACACACCATTGTGCAAGCAGATTTTAATGTTGGTAAAGTTTCGAACATAGCCACTGTTACTGGTACTGAACCAGTAGGCGGAGCTACAATTACAGACCAATCTGACGATCCAACGACCGCTGCACAAAATGATGCTACAGTAGTTTCTGTCCCTGAAATTGGTAGGCTTGAAGTTACTAAAAGAGATGCAGCCCCTGCAGATGGTAGTTTTGATACTGTGGGTGAAATTATTACTTACACTATCTTTGTAAAAAATACAGGAACGGTCACATTAAAGAATCTGAATATTATTGATTCGAATGCGACAGGGATTATACTAGAATCTACTACAGGCGTAGATGGTGACACTAGTGACAAATTTGTAGATGAAATCGACCCAGGAGAAACAGCTACATTTATAGCAACTCATGTTATCAAGCAAATTGATTTAGATAATGGAAAAGTACAAAATACAGCTACAGCTGGAGCTCAAGACCCCGGCTTAGGAAGTGTTACAGATTTATCTGACGACCCTGATAATCCAAACAATGCAATTGACGATCCTACTATTACTTTGATGACTGCTAAACCGTCTTTAATAATTACTAAAGCAGTAAACGATGAATTGAACGTTGCAGCGGGACAGAATCTAACGTATACCTACGTTGTCACAAATAATGGTAATATCACTATTGACAATGTTTCTATAAGTGACATACATGTTGCTAATGGCACTTTATCATTGCCTGCTATTCAAAGTACAACAGGAACCGACAATGATACTTCAAACAACAAAATCGAAATTTTGGCACCTGGTCAAACAGCTATGTGGACGGCTACTTATTTGGTCAATCAAAATGATATCAACAACCAACAAGATATTACTAATACCGTAACTGCGACTGGAACACCTAGAAATACTAGCGTGGCTCTTACTAATCCTACCGCTGCAAAAACAGTTACAGTTCATCCTATAGAAACCATCTGTAGTAATGCTGTACTCAATCATGATTTGACTACTGATGGTCCATTTTCAGGAGCTTCATTTTCTTGGGTTGCTGTTGCAAATGACGAAATTACAGGAATATCAACTACAGCAAAAACTACTTCCGTAATTAATGATGCACCTACTAATCAATCTACATTTGATCAAATCGTTCAATATAATATTACTGTTAAAAATGCAGCTGGAATAACGATAGATACTTATAAATTTTTAGTAACTATTCATCCTGAATTAGAAGTGCCAGAAAATGATAAAATCACCGTACAATGTGCTTCGGAGATAGTTGAACCTGATGCTCCTATAGTTTTGGATTATCAAGGAGCTTCAGTTACACCTGTAATAACATCTAGTGTGACAGGAGACCAAACGTGTGAAGGAAGTAAAACATACAAATTTGAATATACGGATTGTGGAAATAATGTTTCAACATATACATATACGTACATAATTGACCGCACAACAGCACCTGCTACTATTCCTGCAGATGGCGCAAGTACGGTGGAATGTATTGCAAACGCTACTACTCCAACGCCTCCAACTGGAATCAAAGATGTTTGTGGAACTGATGTTACTGCAGTTTTAGCTTCTACGGTAGATTCGCCTGCAACTTTATCTTGTGAAGGAACAAGAACCTATAATTACACCTATACGGATTGTTCTGGTTTGGTTTCGAATTGGAAATACACCTACACAATTGATCATACAATAGCACCTGCAAGTATTCCTGCAGATGGCGCGAGTACGGTAGAATGTATTGCAAACGCTACTACTCCAACTCCTCCAACTGGAATCAAAGATGTTTGTGGAACTGATGTTACTGCAGTTTTAGCTTCTACGGTAGATTCGCCTGCAACTTTAACTTGTGAAGGATCAAGAACCTATAATTATACCTATACGGATTGTTCTGGTTTGGTTTCGAATTGGAAATATACCTACACAATTGATCATACCATTGCTCCTGCAACTATTCCTGCAGATGGCGCTAGTACGGTAGAATGTATTGCAAACGCTACAACTCCAACTCCTCCAACTGGAATCAAAGATGTTTGTGAAACTGATGTTACTGCAGTTTTAGCTTCTACGGTAGATTCGCCTGCAACTTTATCTTGTGAAGGAACAAGAACCTATAATTACACCTATACGGATTGTTCTGGTTTGGTTTCGAATTGGAAATACACCTACACAATTGATCATACCATTGCTCCTGCAACTATTACTGCAGATGGCGCAAGTACGGTAGAATGTATTGCAAACGCTACTACTCCAACTCCTCCAACCGGAATCAAAGATGTGTGCGGAACTGATGTTACTGCAGTTTTAGCTTCTACGGTAGATTCGCCTGCAACTTTATCTTGTGAAGGTTCTAGAACATACAATTATACTTATACTGATTGTTCTGGTTTAGTTTCGAATTGGAAATATACCTACACAATTGATCATACTATTGCACCTGCAACTATTCCTGCAGATGGCGCAAGTACGGTAGAATGTATTGCAAACGCTACTACTCCAACTCCTCCAACCGGAATCAAAGATGTGTGCGGAACTGATGTTACTGCAGTTTTAGCTTCTACGGTAGATTCGCCTACAACTTTATCTTGTGAAGGATCAAGAACCTATAATTATACCTATACGGATTGTTCTGGTTTGGTTTCGAATTGGAAATATACCTACACAATTGATCATACAATTGCTCCTGCAACTATTCCTGCAGATGGCGCTAGTACGGTGGAATGTATTGCAAACGCTACTACTCCAACGCCTCCAACTGGAATCAAAGATGTGTGTGGAACTGATGTTATAGCGTTTTTAGATTCTACGGTAGATTCGCCTGCAACTTTATCTTGTGAAGGATCAAGAACCTATAATTATACCTATACGGATTGTTCTGGTTTGGTTTCGAATTGGAAATATACCTACACAATTGATCATACCATTGCTCCTGCTACTATTCCTGCAGATGGTGCAAGTACGGTAGAATGTATTGCAAACGCTACTACTCCAACTCCTCCAACCGGAATCAAAGATGTTTGTGGAACTGATGTTACTGCAGTTTTAGCTTCTACGGTAGATTCGCCTGCAACTTTATCTTGTGAAGGTTCAATAACCTACAATTATACCTATACGGATTGTTCTGGTTTGGTTTCGACTTGGAAATATACCTACACAATTGATCATACTATTGCACCTGCAACTATTCCAACAGATGGTGCGAGTACGGTAGAATGTATTGCAAACGCTACTACTCCAACTCCTCCAACTGGAATCAAAGATGTGTGCGGAACTGATGTTACTGCAGTTTTAGCTTCTACGGTAGATTCGCCTGCAACTGTATCTTGTGAAGGATCAAGAACCTATAATTATACCTATACGGATTGTTCTGGTTTGGTTTCGAATTGGAAATATACCTACACAATTGATCATACCATTGCTCCTGCAACTATTCCTGCAGATGGCGCAAGTACGGTAGAATGTATTGCTAACGCTACTACTCCAACGCCTCCAACTGGAATCAAAGATGTGTGTGGAACTGATATTACTGCAGTTTTAGCTTCTACAGTAGATTCGCCTGCAACTGTATCTTGTGAAGGATCTAGAACATACAATTATACCTATACGGATTGTTCTGGTTTGGTTTCGAATTGGAAATATACTTACACAATTGATCATACCATTGCTCCTGCAACTATTCCTGCAGATGGCGCTAGTACGGTAGAATGTATTGCAAACGCTACTACTCCAACTCCTCCAACTGGAATCAAAGATGTGTGTGGAACTGATGTTACAGCAGTTTTAGCTTCTACAGTAGATTCGCCTGCAACTGTATCTTGTGAAGGATCAAGAACCTATAATTATACCTATACGGATTGTTCTGGTTTGGTTTCGAATTGGAAATATACCTACACAATTGATCATACCATTGCTCCTGCTACTATTCCTGCAGATGGTGCAAGTACGGTAGAATGTATTGCAAACGCTACTACTCCAACTCCTCCAACCGGAATCAAAGATGTTTGTGGAACTGATGTTACTGCAGTTTTAGCTTCTACGGTAGATTCGCCTGCAACTTTATCTTGTGAAGGTTCAAGAACCTACAATTATACCTATACGGATTGTTCTGGTTTGGTTTCGAATTGGAAATATACCTACACAATTGATCATACCATTGCTCCTGCAACTATTCCTGCAGATGGCGCTAGTACGGTAGAATGTATTGCAAACGCTACTACTCCAACGCCTCCAACTGGAATCAAAGATGTGTGTGGAACTGATGTTACTGCAGTTTTAGCTTCGACGGTAGATTCGCCTGCAACATTATCATGTGAAGGTTCAAGAACCTATAATTATACCTATACTGATTGCTCTGGTTTAGTTTCGAATTGGAAATATACCTACACAATTGATCATACAACAGCACCTGCAACTATTCCTGCCAATGGTGCAAGTACGGTAGAATGTATTGCAAACGCTACTACTCCAACTCCTCCAACTGGAATCAAAGATATTTGTGGAACTGATGTTACTGCAGTTTTAGCTTCTACGGTAGATTCGCCAACAACACTTACTTGTGAAGGATCAAGAACCTATAATTATACCTATACTGATTGCTCTGGTTTGGTTTCGAATTGGAAATACACCTACACAATCGACTTGACTTCTAAACCAACTGTTCCTGCTAACGCAAATTCGACTGTGGAATGTCTTGCTGATGCTGTTCAACCAGCTGCTCCACCAGTTACTGATAAATGTGGAAACAACATAACACCAGTAATCACTGCTTCGGCTAATCCTGTTTGTGAAGGAACTAAAGTGTACACCTATACCTATACGGATTGTGCTTCGAATGTATCGGTTTACACCTATACTTATACACTTGACTTGACTTCTAAACCTGTTGTTCCTGCTAACGCAAGTTCGACTGTGGAATGTTTGGCTGATGCAGTTCAACCTGTTGCGCCAGTTGTTACTGATAAATGTGGAAATACCATTACGCCAGTGATCACTGCTTCGGCTGATCCTGTTTGTGAAGGAACTAAAGTGTATACCTACACTTATACTGACTGTGCTTCTAATGTTTCGGTTTATACCTATACCTACACGCTTGACTTGACTTCTAAACCAACTGTTCCTGCTAATGCAAGTTCGACTGTGGAATGTTTGGCTGATGCTGTTCAACCAACTGCGCCAGTGGTGACGGATAAATGTGGAAATGCACTTACACCAGTGATCACTGCTTCGGCTGACCCTGTTTGTGAAGGAACGAAAATGTACACCTACACTTATACTGACTGTGCTTCTAATCTTTCGGTTTACACTTATACTTATACACTTGACTTGATTACTAAACCAATTGTTCCTGCTAACGCAAGTTCGACTGTGGAATGTTTGGCTGATGCTGTTCAACCAACTGCGCCAGTGGTGACTGATAAATGTGGAAATAATATTACGCCAGTAATCACCGCTGCGGCTGATCCTGTTTGTGAAGGAACGAAAGTGTACACCTATACATACACTGATTGTGCTTCGAATGTTTCAGTTTACACTTATACGTATACACTTGACTTGACTACTAAACCAGTTGTTCCAGCTAATGCTGGTTCGACAGTAGAATGTCTTGCTGATGCAGTTCAACCAGTTGCGCCAGTGGTGACTGATAAATGTGGAAATAATATTACGCCAGTAATCACCGCTGCGGCTGATCCTGTTTGTGAAGGAACGAAAGTGTACACCTATACATACACTGATTGTGCTTCGAATGTTTCGGTTTATACCTATACATATACACTTGACTTGACTTCTAAACCAACTGTTCCTGTTAACGCAAGTTCAACCGTAGAATGTCTTGCTGATGCAGTTCAACCTGTTGCACCAGCGGTGACTGATAAATGTGGAAATGCACTTACGCCAGTGATCACTGCTTCGGCTGATCCTGTTTGTGAAGGAACGAAAGTTTACACGTACACCTATACTGATTGTGCTTCGAATGTATCTGTTTACACCTATACGTATACACTTGACTTGACTTCTAAACCAACTGTTCCAGTTAATGCAAGTTCGACTGTAGAATGTCTTGCTGATGCAGTTCAACCAGTTGCACCAGTGGTGACTGATAAATGTGGAAATAATATTACGCCAGTAATCACTGCTTCGGCTGATCCTGTTTGTGAAGGAACGAAAGTTTACACCTATACTTATACTGATTGTGCTTCGAATGTATCTGTTTACACTTATACGTATACACTTGACTTGACTTCTAAACCAACTGTTCCTGTTAATGCAAGTTCGACTGTAGAATGTTTGGCTGATGCTGTTCAACCAGCTGCACCAGTGGTAACTGATAAATGTGGAAATAATATTACACCAGTGATCACTGCTTCGGCTGATCCTGTTTGTGAGGGAACAAAAGTTTACACGTATACCTATACTGATTGTGCTTCGAATGTATCTGTTTACACTTATACGTATACACTTGACTTGACCTCTAAACCAGTTGTTCCTGTTAATGCAAGTTCGACTGTAGAATGTTTGGCTGATGCTGTTCAACCAGCTGCTCCACCAGTTACTGATAAATGTGGAAATGCACTTACGCCAGTGATCACTGCTTCGGCTGATCCTGTTTGTGAGGGAACGAAAGTTTACACGTACACCTATACTGATTGTGCTTCGAATGTATCTGTTTACACCTTTACGTATACACTTGACTTGACTACTAAACCAACTGTTCCTGCTAACGCAAGTTCAACTGTAGAATGTCTTGCTAACGCTGTTCAACCAGTTGCGCCAGTTGTGACTGATAAATGTGGAAATAATATTACGCCAGTTATCACTGCTTCGGCTGATCCTGTTTGTGAAGGAACTAAAGTGTATACCTATACATACACTGATTGTGCTTCGAATGTTTCGGTTTATACCTATACATATACACTTGACTTGACTTCTAAACCAACTGTTCCTGTTAACGCAAGTTCAACCGTAGAATGTTTGGCTGATGCTGTTCAACCAGTTGCGCCAGTTGTGACTGATAAATGTGGAAACAACATTACACCAGTGATCAATGCTTCGGCTGATCCTGTTTGTGAGGGAACAAAAGTGTACACCTATACGTATACGGATTGTGCTTCGAATGTTTCGGTTTACACTTATACTTACACTATCGATATGACGATTAAACCAATAGTGTCATCGAACGGCAGCGCTCTTGTGAATGACATTTCGAAAGCTGTACAACCGACTGCTCCAACAGTAATTGATAACTGTGGTAAAAACATTGTTCCTGTTATCACGGAGAATGTAAGTCCTGTGTGTGATGGTCAAAAGATCTACTATTTCACTTATACCGATTGCGGTGGAAATAGTTCTGTTTATACCTATACATACACGATCGACGTAACATCGACATTAATTATTTCGAATAAAACAAAAATTAGCTGTAGTGATGTTGCTTTGAATTACGATCTTAAAACTACAACACCATTAGTTAACCCTACCTTTACTTGGGTTGCCACAGACAATCCTGCTGTGACGGGTGAAAAAAATGGCAATGGAACAACTATTACTGACGCTATTTTAAATATCAGTGGTGTAACACAAACTGTGAAGTATACCGTTACACCTTTCAATAACAAAGGATGTCAAGGACCTACATTTGAACTGTTGGTTACTGTTAAACCTCAACCGTTTGCTAGTAAAAACCCAACAGATGTAACTTGTAGCAACATTGCTCTTAACCATAATTTAAGTGCAGATGTTGATTTAGCCAATACTACTTTTACTTGGGCTGCTGCCAATAATCCAAACGTATCTGGAGAGACAACCACTAGTTCAATTTCGAACACTATAAAAGATAAATTAGTCAATACTTCGGGCGTTGTTCAAACTGTGGTTTACACAATAACTCCTGAATCTTCTGGAAATTGTACAGGGAAACCATTTACTTACACGGTAACTGTTCGACCTGAAGCTACTTTGGTTGTGACCAAAATAACACTTCCTGCTACTGATGGACAATATGATAGCGTAGGTGAAATAGTGAAATATCAAATTACAGTTGAAAATAAAAATGAATTAACTGTAAGCAACTTAACACTTGAAGATCTTAATGCAGATGCAAGCAGTATTAGCCCGAGTTCATTTGCAACGGTAGCTGCTTTTCAAAAAGTAATGTTTACTGCTTCTCATACTATCACACAATCAGATCTAAACGCTGGTCAAGTAGTAAATAGTGCTATAGGAAGTGCTTTTGATCCTTGTGGAACGAGAGTCTCTGATCTGTCTGATGATCCTTCAACGACGACGCCAAATGATAACACAATCACAAGCCTAGTTCAGAAACCAGTTTTAGCATTAGAAAAAACCTTCACATTCAATGATGAAAACGGTGATGGTTTAGTTCAAAACAAAGAAACTATTACCTATAATTTTAAAGTTACTAATACCGGAAATGTAACACTTACAAACATAAGTATCAATGATCCGCTAATGACGGTTAATGGTGGCCCGATCAGCTTAGCTCCTACTGCTGTAGATGCTACTACCTTTGCAGGTACCTATGTGATTACTCAGGGAACAATTGATTCTGGAAGTTTAACTAACTCGGCTACTGTAACTGGTACAGATCCGAAAGGAAAAATAGTTACTGACATTTCTGATGATCCTAAAAATGCAGCAAATACTGACACCAACGGAAATGGCAATCCTGATGATAGTACTATTTTTGCAATTGTTGCGAAACCGGAATTAACCGTTGAAAAAACAGGTGTCTTTATCGACGCCAATGGAGACGGACTTGCTCAGGTAGGTGAAACTGTTTCGTATAGTTTCGAAATTAAAAATACTGGAAATGTAACGATAACAGGTATCACAGTAAACGATCCGTTCTCACCAGTTACTGGTGGACCAATAACTCTGCTTCCAGGTGCAAAAGACATTACAACGTTCACTACAGTACATACGTTGACACAAGCAGAAATCAATACTGGAACCGTAACTAATTCTGCTACAGCAGCTGGTAAAGCACCTAATGGAGCAACCATTTCTGATGTATCAGATGATCCTACTACTGCTGCTCAAAATGATGCAACTGTAACCAAACTGACTCAAAACCCCTTATTAACGTTGTTAAAAACTGCGGTATTTAATGATGAAAACGGAAACGGATTCCCAGAAACTGGTGAAACAGTATCTTATAGTTTTACGGTTAAAAATAATGGAAATGTTACCCTAACCGGAATAACAATCTCCGATCCTTTGACAACAGTTACGGCTGGACCTATCACGTTGGCTCCAAACAAATCAGATGCTACTACTTTTAAAGCGAACTATACTTTAAAATTAACTGATATCAATGCGGGACAAGTTACCAATACTGCCAAGGCCACAGGAAAAGATCCTGATGGAAAAACTGTTGCAACCTTGTCTGACGATCCAAACAATGCTACTAATGGTGATAGTGATAATGATGGTCACCCTGACGACCCTACTCTAACCAAATTAGCACCAAACGCAAAATTGAGTGTAACTAAAACGGGAGTATTTAAAGATGCAAACAATGATGGTTTGGCTCAAGTTGGCGAAACTATCGACTATACCTTTGAAGTTTCAAACATTGGAAATGTAAGTGTGAGCGGAATTAAAATTAGCGATCCATTGGTGACGGTTACTGGTGGCCCTATATCATTAGATCCAAATCAAAAAAATGGTACTACTTTTAAAGCTACTTATACATTAACTCAAGCGGATATCGATGCTGCAAAAGTGACCAATGTTGCCGTAGCCTCAGGACAAACACCAAAAGGCGTTACCGTATCTGACACTTCTGACGATCCGAACAATCCAACGAATACAGACAACAACGGAAATGGAGAACCTGATGATGCTACCATTACTACAATTCCTGGAAAAGGAAAAGTAAGTTTAACAAAAGTAACTTTGGCTCCGACAGATGGAAGTTATGATTCGGTTGGTGAAAAAATCAATTACTTATTGACTATTACCAATACCGGAAACTTGACACTTTCGAACCTAGCAATAACAGATGCAAATGCGGATACAGGAAGTATTCTGCCAGCAATTATTGCTACGCTTGCACCAGGAAAATCGGCTACTGTTTCGGCTGCGCATTCGATCACACAAAGCGAAATTGATTTAGGTTCTGTAACTAACAGTGCTTCGGTTACGGCTACCGATACCGCAGGAAATACAGCAACTGATACATCAGATGATCCAAACAATGCAACCAATGCAGATACAAATGGTGATGGAGATCCTGATGACGCTACTGTAACTTCGATTACACAAAAACCAGCTATTTCATTAGAGAAAACATTTGTATTTAATGACGAAAATGGAGATGGATTCCCTCAGTTGAATGAATCAATTACGTATAATTTCAAAGTTCAGAATACTGGAAAAGTGACCTTGAGTGATATTAAGGTAATCGATCCACTAGTGACTGTACTTGGTGGCCCTATAACTTTGGCTCCAACAGAAATTGATAATCATACCTTTTATGCTACTTACAAAATAACGCAAGCAAACATCGATGCAGGTTTTGTAAGCAATTCGGCTGTTGTAAATAGTAAAGATACTAATGGAAACACAGTGACTGATACTTCTGATGACCCTAACAATTCATCAAATGTAGATGCAAATGGCGATGGAGAACCAGACGATGCTACCATCACAGCCTTAGTTTCGAAACCTCAACTGACTGTTACTAAAATAGGAAGTTTTATTGATGCTAATCAAGATGGTTTAGCTCAAGTAGGTGAAACAATTAGATACCATTTTGAAATCAGTAACACAGGTAACGTAACCATTTCTAACATTACAATTGCAGATGCTTTAGTTGCCGTTACAGGTAACCCTATTACATTGGCGCCAAAAGCGAAAAACACCACCAATTTTGTGGCAATCTATACTTTAACACAAGATGATGTCAATACTGGATTTGTCATTAACACTGCTACCGCATCAGGTCAAGATCCTTTTGGAGGTATAGTGAGTGATCGTTCTGATGATCCTACAACTGCTGCGAAAAATGATGATACCAATACATCTCTTGCAAGAGAGCCACAATTATCATTGTTCAAAACTGCTACTTTTAATGATGAAAATGGTGACGGTCTACCTCAAGCCAATGAAACAATCAGGTACAATTTTGATATCAGAAATAACGGAAACGTTACCATCTTTGGTATTCAAATTACAGATCCATTGGTAGCCATAACTGGTGCACCGCTTGATTTACAACCTACAGAAGGCAATGACACGCACTTCTCTGCGCTATACACAATCAAACAAAGTGATATTGATTCTGGAGGTATTACCAACTCTGCTTTGGCTGTAGGTCAAGACAAAGATGGTTCGAAAGTGACTGATGTAAGTGACTTCTCTGATGATCCAGACAATCCAAACGATGAAGATTTAAATGGTGATGGTGATCCTGACGATCCTACAGTAACTGCATTAACTGGTAAAGCAGCTCTGAATATTACAAAGACTGCAACATTCAACGATACCAATAATAATGGATTTACAAATGTGGGAGAAACAATTACCTACGCTTTTGCTGTATCTAATATTGGAAATCTAAGTTTGACGAATGTCAAAGTAACAGATCCAATTGTTACTGTATCGGGAGCAACCATTAGTTTGTTACCTGGGCAACTTGACGCAACAACTTTCAAAGCTGTTTATAATATCACTCAAGAAGATTTAGATACAGGAAAAGTAAGCAATACGGCTGTAGCTTCTGGTCAAGATCCAAATGGAATCGTAGTTAAGGATTTCTCAGATGATCCAAACAATACAGCAAATGCAGACCTCAACAATGATGGTAATCCAGATGATGCAACTATAACTTCTTTCCCTGTGCAAGGAAAAATTAGCATCCTTAAAACTGCCTTGGCAGCTGCAGATGGTGCCTATGATACTATTGGTGAGAAAATCACTTATTCTATTGTAGTGACCAATTCTGGAAGCACGACCTTATCAAATATTAAAATTACAGATACAAATGCCGATCTAGGAACGGTAGTACCAAGTGCAATATCGGTACTAAGTCCAGGTAAATCGGTAACTATAACCGCTATACATACCGTAACTCAAGCAGATTTGAATGCTGGTTTTGTAAGCAATACGGCTGCAGTACGTAGTAATGATGCTTTAGGAAATGTAGTTTCTGATCTATCAGATGACCCTACTAACCCAGCAAATATTGATACTAATGCTGACGGTGATCCTGATGATGCAACGATTTCTGCAATGGCACAAAAACCACAATTGCAATTAACCAAGGCTTCTACCCTAGCACCTGATGGACTTTGGGATACAATTGGTGAGGTGATTTTGTATAATTTAGTATTGACAAATACTGGAAATGTAACCTTAACGAATGTTGCGGTAACTGATGCCAATGCTGATGCAGGAAGTGTAACTCCAGCCAATTTTGCTACATTATTACCAGGCCAAAAAGTAACTTTGACGGCAAAACATACCATTACCCAAGTTGATTTGGACAAAGGTGCTGTTACAAATACAGCAGTTGCTACGGCAAAAGATCCTAAAGGTGGAAATGTAACCGATGATTCTGATGATCCAAACAATGATACCAACAAAGATACTAATGGTGATGGTGAGCCTGATGATGCAACGGTAACCGTTACACCGCAATTGGCAATTTTGGAGGTAACCAAAGTAACCAACAACCGCACGTTTACAAAGGTAGGTGATCCTATTCTGTACACTATTGTTGTTACTAATCGTGGGAACATCAATTTACTGAATGTAAATGTGAGAGATAATAACGGAACCTTTACAAGCCAATCATCAGTTAATGTATTGGCCCCAGGTAAATCGTTTACCGTTACCGCTACGCACTTAACGACAGCCGATGATATCTTATTTGGCTACATCGATAATACAGCAGTAGTCCATGCCTTGATTCCGAATTCGACCACAACAATCGAAGAAGATTCTGATGACCCAACCAATACAACCAATGTTGATATTGATAAAGATGGCGATTTTGAAGATCCAACTACTAGTTACCTAGATACTGATAGTGATGGAGTTGCTGACATTATCGATATCGATGATGACAACGATGGTATTTTAGATACTGTTGAAGGAACAATGGATAGCGATGGTGATGGGATATCAAACCATTTGGACATTGATGCAGACAATGACGGAATTCCGGATAACCTAGAAGCGCAAACCACTACTGGATACAAAGCACCTAGCAAAATTGATCTAAACAAAAACGGTCTTGATGATGCTTATGAAAACGGAACTGTATTAGGACTTACCCCTACCAATACAGACGGAACGGATAATCCTGATTATTTGGATACCGACTCAGATAACGATGGAGTTGCAGACATCATTGAAGCATTCGATAAAAACAAAGACGGTATTCCTGACTTGTTTATTTCTGGAAATGATGCTGATCATGATGGTCTTGATGACAGTTTTGAAGGTGCCAATACAATGGACGGATTTGTAGTCAATGACGAATTCAAAAATGGTAGTAGAGATACGCACAATACCGATGGAACTGACGAGCCTGATTACCGTGATATCGATGATGACAATGATGGTGTGTACACCAAATATGAATTGGATCCAAACGGTGATGGCAATGGTCCTGATGATACTGACAAGGACGGAATCCCTGATTACTTGGATACCGATGATGATGGTGACGGAATATCAACAAAAAGTGAGGGAGCTGATCCTAATGGTGATGGAAATCCGAATGATGCTGTAGATGGAAATGCCAATGGTATTCCAGATTACTTAGAAGTTGGAAATTATAACCTTACGCTTCCTGCGGACGAAATAGAAGTCTTTAGTGCAGTATCGCCAAATGGTGATGGGGACAATGATGTTTTGGTACTAGGACGTATCTACGAATTCCCAGAAAACACAGTCCAAATTTACAACCGTTGGGGAGTATTAGTTTATGAAACTGTTGGTTATGGATCACATGGCAACTTTTTTAGAGGATACTCTGAAGGTCGTGTAACAGTTAGTAAAAGCAATAAATTACCCTCTGCTACATATTTCTATATTATAAAATACAGATCAAATGGGATAAACAAACAAAAAGCAGGTTATTTATACCTACAATATTAAAATTAACAAAAGAAAAAAATCCTATAAAACAAAAGTCAATTCAAGACTAAAGAAGATTTACTTTTCAATATTATCAATTAGTTTAACACTAAGCATACAAAAAAAAGGTACAAGGAGATAGTTTTTATTTTAATAGTAAGATTTTTTCAAAGCCTTTAAAGCAATAGTTTTAAAGGCTTTTTTTATATATCTTTACCGATTAATACTACCTAAAAACAAAATTAATTTTTCAATTATTTAACAAAAAAAGAAATAAAAAAGAGTTTCTTGAAAAATAATATCATACATAATTCTTCTAAAAATAGTTAACAAGTATATATACTTAGTAATTTCTAAGAAAAAGGAGAATATATATTTATGCATTATGAAAAAAAAAATAACATTAGCAATATTACTATTAACTTTATTCCATTTTAAAGAGGGGGTTTGCCAAGTAAAAAAAGTGTCAGAAACTTCAGAGACCAACAAAGTGCTTTTCTATAAAGTGGTAGAATATGTAAATTTAACTTTTGGAGGTACCAAAACAACTTATACCGTTTCAGATTCTACCCTTATAAGTACTGTCAACTTAGGACCCGATAATCAAAGAATTATCACTCCAGTATATCAAAACTATACTAACACACAAAAAACTTACACTGTTGCTCCAATAACAATAACAACTGATAGCATTAAAAAACGTGTTGTAGCCTCTAATGTTGAAAAACCTAAAGCAGCCGAACCTATTATTAATAACACCTCAGTAAAACCAAAAAATGAAGTAATCGAAGACACTCAACTAGATGAAAAAATGTTAGCTGATGAACTAGAGAAGTTTAAAAAACAAATAGTCTATGAAGAGGCTAAACTTGACCCAAATAGAGTCAAACCACAATTTGCTTATGTTCAAATATATGATACATATGAGAGGATTGCAGAAAAAGGGTACCGATCAATTGTATTATATACCAAATTAAGCGATTATTTTTATTTTGGAAAGCAAATGGCTAAAGCGGCAAAATGGTATGAAAAGTTATTTTCGATTAACCGTAATTTAGATTCCGTATATTATTACAGGTATGCAGATGCTTTATTAAAATCTGGTAATACAACTAAGGGGAATGAAATGATGATTAAATTCAAGCAATTGGATAAATAAATAGAATTTAAAAAAAACCAGGATCTTACTTTAAAGAACCTGGTTTTTTTGATTAATTACTGGATATAATCCTGTAAATAATTAAAGCGAGGGGTCAATTTGCCTTTGGATGTGATTTGTGATCTTTGTAAAATTCCGTCTTTATCTTCATTAAAAAAAGCTGGAAGAATATATTCCGAAAACATTTGGCCAAAACCTATACTTGCGTCTCTTGGAATTTCACTAGGCAAATTACCAACTGCCATAACTACAATTGCAGCGGGATGAAATACATCTACTTCTTTATGTTCTGAAGGTAAATATCCATAAAGAGGCTCCTCAATAGTAGTAGATCTTAATGTACTCGCAATAGCACCCTCTATATCACAAGCGATGTCTGCAATTACTTTAATTCTACAATCTTTTGATTGCAACATTTTACGTGTAACAATTTTTGGTGATCCAGGTGCATGAAAATGGCCTGCAATTAAAATTTCTGAAACATTGGAATAAACTTCAAAACTAGATTCGTACTCTTGTGAATTTGCTTTAAAATCATCAAAGTAAAAAGGCTGATTGTCTTTTCTTTTATAATAATCAGCAACACCCAATTGTGTGTACACTGACTGTGAATATTTTTTGGTTAAAAAATTTTCACCTGAAACCTCTTTTATTTTAATAGCATCCAACATTTCTTTGGCGCCCTTCCCTACTTTTCCTTTTCCTGTGATTACCAATTTTAATGGCGGTAAAACCAATCGTTTCAAATGACGAATTAACTCCTCTTTTCCGTTTAAGGTGCCTGCGAGCGGTAGTTTAAATAATCCAAATTTAAGACCAAAAGCACGAATACCATTGTACACACCAACATAACCCGCATAACGACCAAAACCAATTAACCTACGATTGTTCTTATCAACAAAGGTTTCGTGATCAAACAAATCGATATTATTTTGGAGAATAGCCTGTATTAAACCACGATTGTGTGGTTGCTGTTTTATGGTATGTGAAAAAAAGATATAGGATTTATTAGCTATTAAATTTTCAACTGGCATTTCCTTAATTCCAATTAGAACATCGCAATCACTCATGTCATTACTTACCTCTATTCCTGCAAACTGATATTCTTGGTCTTTAAATATTCTATCTTCAGAACTTTCTACAATCACTGAAAAATCAGGATACTCTAGCTTAATTTTGACAATAGCATCTGGCGAAAAAACAACTCTTCGGTCAGGTGGATTCTTTCTTTCTTTTAAAATTCCAAATTTCATATTTAATAGTATTGAATAATTTTATCTATGCACAGTATAAAAAACAGTAAAATGCTCATCGGTTTATTTTTATAAAAACAATTCATCATCATTCTCTCCAATATCAGAAAACAAAATAATTGATGAAGTATTGAATCTCAAATCAATAGGTATAATTAAATTTTTTCTTTGAAAAAAAATCTTAAATGAAACCCAAATTATTGCAACAAAAGATATTGATTCTTTATATTTGTTTTACTAGCACCATTATGATGATTCTTATAAAAAACACAAATATACCACAATTACTATTATTCTTATTGCTTTTTACATCTTGTAAAGGAAAGAATGATGCCGATATTGGTTTAACTGATACGATTTCGAAAAAGGAATTTGCTTTAAAGCAAGGTACAAAACTTACGGACGAATTTATAAATAGTAAAAAAGCATCTATTGCTCATTTTTACAACAAAAACTGGCCAAACAATAGCATGAATGGTGGCTTTTTGGTAGCCAAAAATGGTCAGATAATTTATGAAAAATACGAAGGTCTAGCCAACAAAAAGAACAATACAGCCATGAGCAGTACTACTGCGCTGCATGTTGCTTCGGTTTCAAAAGTCATGACAGCTACCGCCATTTTAAAACTTATTGATCAAAAAAATTTCACTCTAAATCAAAAAGTAGCTACGCTTATAAAAGGTTTTCCATATCCTGATGTTACTGTACAAACACTATTAAACCATCGTTCTGGTATTAGAAATTACTCTTATTTTACAGATAAAAAAATAATCTGGGATCGTCACAAAATTTTGACCAATCAAGATATTGTGGATTTATTGATCTCGAAAAAGATTACTTTAGAATTTAAAACTGACACTCGCTTTAGTTATTGTAATACCAACTTTGCTATTTTGGCACTTATCATCGAAAAAGCTACAGGGCAGAATTACCGTGAGGCAATGAAATCTATCATTTTTAAACCATTAGGAATGAATGATACCTACGTGTTTGATTATGAGAAAGACCGCCAAACCGCAAATCCATCGTACCGAGGAGATTGGTCATTGTATTATTGGGATTATTTAGATGCCATTTATGGAGACAAAAACATCTACTCTACACCTAGAGATTTATTAAAATTTGACATGGGCCGTAATGATCCTGAATTTTTCAAACCTGAATTGCTCAAAAAGGCTTTTGTGGGTTATAGTAATGAGCATATAGGACAACGGAATTATGGTTTAGGTATGCGTATGATCAACTGGCCAACAGGTCAGAATTTTTATTTTCATACAGGCTGGTGGCACGGAAATACTTCGATGTACATTACGTTACCGATTGAAAAAGTAACTATCATTGCTCTATCAAATAAATTCACAAAAACTACTTACAGAATAAAGAACTTAGCACCATTATTTGGTGATTATCCATTTGAAGTAGACAAAACTCTAGTTGAGGAATGATTTTTGTTTTATAAAAAAGAGAAGAACTAAATTGTATTTCAAACAAAAAGAATATATTTGCACACGCAATTTTTTGCATCATACTGGGGTCGACTGGTTTTGACAGCAAGTCGAATTGAAAAGTAAGCAGGCCGAGCATTGAGACCTTGCTCGTTAATATAAGATCTCACCATTTTAAACGGCGAAAATAACTACGCTTTAGCTGCATAATCCGAATTATAGTACGATTACGCCAAGTTCCTATCAGATAGGAAAGCTGGATTCTCCTTGAAAGCCTTGGTTTGTGGCGTTCTATTCAGGAGAACCGTAAAAATAAACCTAGATTTCCATGAGCTTCGGGTGGATTTCAAAATTAAGAAGATAAGTAATAAGTGGCTGTTTCTGGCCTAGCTTGTTATCGAAAATCCAATCAGGAAATAAGCCCGTAGAAAGCCTTTTAATTGCTTGTTTGGACCCGAGTTCGATTCTCGGCGACTCCACAAAAAACCCTGTAAACAGCTAGTTTACAGGGTTTTTTATTTATAATTTAAAGTCTTTATGCTAATCTATATTTTCTGATAGCTGTACTGAACAAAAAAAGCATTCATTTATTTTCTACAAGTGAATTAGTAAGCATTACAATAATATCATTATATCTAAGTATTGTTAAGATTTTATTTTTTTTCTATATCCCAGAGTTGATTCATTTCTTCCAAGGTTTTTCCTTTTGTCTCTGGAATGTATTTCCAAACAAACAATGCTGCCAAAAGTCCCATTAATCCATAAACCCAGTAAGCAAAACCATGATTAAATAGCTGAATCAAATAACTATCTTTATCCATAATTGGAAATGTCCAAGATACTAAGTAATTGGCAACCCATTGTACTGCTACTGCTACTGCTAAGGCTTTTCCTCTTATATTATTTGGAAAAATCTCCGCCAATAATACCCATGCTACAGGTCCCCAACTCATTGCAAATCCAGCAACATATACCAACATGCATACTAATGAAAATAGGCCTAGTGAATGTGTAAAAAAGGAAGTCCCCAAAGCAAACATGGCAATTGACATACTTAATGCTCCACCAATCATTAAAGGTTTACGACCAATTCTATCTACTGTTTGAATCGCCAAAATGGTAAATATTAAATTTATTGCTCCCACAATTATAGTTTGTAATAAAGCAGTATCCGTTCCTGAACCCATACTTTTAAAAATTTCTGGTGCATAGTACAGAACTACATTAATCCCTACAAATTGTTGAAAAACAGAAATTAAAACCCCTATAATGATTACCGATATTCCATACGAAAACAGCTTTCCAGAATGCGTTGTGACCGTATTTTTTATGTCTCTTAGAATAATTTGAGCTTCTTCTGGTCCGTTCACTTTTATTAGAACTTCTAACGCTTTTTCAGGTTTAGATTGCAATACTAATGACCTAGGCGTATCTGGCACTGAAAATAAAAAAAGTAAAAATAATAAAGCCGGAATTACCTCTGAAGCAAACATCCAACGCCACCCAATTGTATTTAACCAGTTGGCATCACCTTGCCGTGCTATAAAATAATTCACAAAATAAACTACCAACATTCCAAAAACAATAGCAAACTGATTCATAGAGACTAACTTACCCCTACTACTCGCTGGTGCAATTTCGGCAATATAAAGTGGAGATAACATGGATGCTAACCCAACACCAATACCTCCAATAATTCTATAGATTATAAATAAATTGTAAAAAGAATGGTCTCCTTCACCTATTGGCTTTACAAACATTTCTGGCATTGAAGAACCCAAAGCTGAAATAAGAAATAAAATTGCAGCTAAGATCAATCCGTTTTTACGGCCGTATTTTTTACTTATCAATCCTCCGAAAACGCCTCCGATTATACACCCTATCAAAGCACTAGACACTAAAAACCCCAATCGAGCATTGGAAGAAGCTTCTGAAAGTCCAAAAGGAAACACAAAAAATTTCTCTAAGGAACTCACCGTTCCAGAAATTACTGCGGTATCATAACCGAAAAGCAATCCTCCTAGAGTTGCTACTAAGGTAAGCCTCCATAAATAGGCTGAGTTATTTGTTATTGACATAATTTAATTACTATTAATTGGTTAATTATTACTTATAGTACCATTCAAACACCCTATTTTAGCACTATCATTATACAATAAAGAGGAGCAGTAATTTACAACTCCTCAATAAAAAAAAAAATAGGTATTGGATTAAATATATTGGTTAATTATATTTTCGAATAATTCTTGTTTACCACTTTGTAAGTTAAGCTCACCGTTCTCATGCGCAATTTTGTATAAATCTTGCATTGATAATTTTCCTTCTTCAAATGCTTTTCCGTTTCCAGTATCGAATGAACTGTAACGATCTGCTCTTAATTTGTCATAAGCTGATGATGTGATAATTTTGTCAGCAGTCAATAATGCTCTTGCAAACGTATCTGCTCCACCAATATGTGCATGGAAAGCATCATCCATATCAGTTGAGTTTCTTCTGATTTTTGCATCAAAATTAACTCCACCACCTTGTAATCCACCTGCTTTCAAGAAAACAAGCATTGCCTCTGTAGTTTCTTGAATGTTGTTTGGGAACTGATCTGTATCCCAACCGTTTTGGTAATCACCACGGTTAGCATCAACACTTCCTAACATTCCAGCTTGCGCTGCAACATCAATTTCGTGTTGAAAAGTATGTTGCGCCAATGTTGCGTGGTTTACTTCGATGTTGATTTTAAAATCTTTATCTAAACCTTGAGCGCGTAAAAATCCGATTGCTGTAGCGCTATCAAAATCGTATTGGTGCTTCATTGGTTCCATAGGTTTTGGTTCAATCAAGAAATTTCCTTTAAAACC
>NZ_JAOQMX010000021.1 GCF_025960985.1 Flavobacterium psychraerolatum
TTCAGAGAACTCTATGAGATTTTGACCTTTAAAAATTTCCATTATTTCTATGTTTTTCAATACTTTAAAGATATGAATTTAACTGCTTACCTCAATTAAATTATATGAGAACACATAAAAACAAAAAACACTTGCAAAAATATTCTTGCAAGTGTTTAATTAATAATTTTTATTCTGATAAACTATATCGTTTATTTAGTACTAGACAATAAATAGAATTAATTTCTAGTTGCTTTTTTTAATTCATTGCCTCCAGGTATTTTCATTTTATCAGTCAATATTGAAATTTCGTTTAAAGTAAAACTTCCTGTTAATGACATTAATACCGATTCATTATCTTTACCACTACCTTCAATAAACATAAGCAATTCTTTTATTTGAGCATCTGCCGTTCCAGATTTAACGACTATCCTGATATTTTTATTTCCATCATTAACTTTCATTAATTCTTCTAATCCAGCAGTTTTAATATACTTATCAGCAGTTGCTTTCATATCCATGGCGACCTTTGAATTTGTAGTTGTAAAAACTTTCAAATTATCTAATTTTTTGATTAAGCTCATGTACTGTTGCGTTTCTTTATCAGAAGCATCTACTTTTACTTTGCTCATCAAATCAAACATTTTTTTATTGACTACTACGGCTGTTATTTCATCTCTGTCGTTAAATTTGTCAAAGGCAGTTTGAGCAAACAGTGATGTTGTTAAAAATAAAACCATTAATAGAAGTATCTGTTTTTTCATGTTATTCATTTAATTTTATTGTTTTATAAAAATCTGAGTTCGGGCAGATTCACATTTTTGCACATATAACATACTTTTCATGCCAAGATTAAGTGGTGCTGACATCAAAGATAATGCTTTTTGAGTTTCTTGAAAAGCTAGCTCGGGATCATCAAAAGTACCCAAACTACCGTCCGTATTTTCATTATTTAAAAAGTAATATACGCCAATACCCAATACACCTATTATACTCGCTAAAACTAACTCTTTTTTAAAAATAGTAAACCTCATATTAAACTAGATTGTTAATATTGTAAAAAACTTAATATATTAGAACTAAAGATAGTATTTTTACGTTAATTACCTATATCAAATAGCTATTTATGAAACATTACTCCTCAATTATTATTATTCTCGTACTCACCGCATTCTCCTTCCAAAGCTGTACAGATAATGATGATATTGCTACACCCCAGAATTTAGAAATCAACGATTTCATATGGAAAGGACTTAATGTCTATTATTTATGGCAAGACCAAGTTCCAAACCTAGCCGATAATCGCTTTGCAACTCATGATGATTATAATATGTTTTTAGCAAATTATACTCCCGAATCTTTATTTGACGCCTTGCGAGTGGACAAAAGCATTGACCGCTTTAGTTGGATTGTAAGTGATTATACAGTTCTTGAACAAGGATTTCAAGGAACTACAAAAAGTAATGGGATAGAATTTAAACTTGGTTTAGATCCAAATGACAAAACCAAAGTAGTTGGAGTAGTAACTTATATCATTCCAAACTCGGATGCTTCTACAAAAAGTATTGCCAGAGGTGCTATATTTAACGGGATAGACGGAAAAATGCTTAGTATATATAATTACAAAGACTTACTCTTCAGTTCCTCTGAAAATTATAATATTAATTTTGCGAATTTTGATGGTAGTACCATTACTTCAAATGGAAAATCAGTTGCTTTTACCAAAACAGTACTTGACGAAAACCCTATCCTAATTAATAAAGTATTTAATTTAGGTAGTAATAAAATTGGGTATTTGATGTACAATGGATTTTATTCTAGTTATGATTTACAGCTAAACAATGCTTTTGGTTCTTTAAAAGCAAATGGGATCACCGATTTAGTTTTAGATTTACGCTACAATCCAGGTGGATCGGTACTTTCTGCAACTCGATTGGCGAGTATGATCACAGGTCAATTTACGAATCAAGTATTTTCAAAACTTACTTACAATAGTAAAAAAAGTGCGAGTAATTCTACTTATTTATTTCCTGATAAAATAGGGACTACACCTATTAACAGTCTTAATCTATCAAAAATTTATATTTTAACTTCTTCAAGCACTGCCTCCGCAAGCGAACTAATCATTAATGGATTACAACCTTATATTACAGTTATTCAAATTGGAGATACTACTGTCGGTAAAAATCAAGCTTCAAGAACTCTTTATGATTCAGCAGATTTTAGTTCAAATAATAGAAACCCAAACCATAAATATGCCATGCAACCTATCGTTGCATACACAGTCAATAAAAACGATTTTGGTAACTACCAATCTGGAATCGTTCCTAATTTTATTCTAAGAGAAACAGCAAGTACATATGGTGTTTTAGGTGATTCAGCAGAGCCATTGTTAAATACAGCTATTGCAAAAATTACTGGTACGGCTCGAACAGCAAAACCAAGTACACAAAAACCATTTCAAGCACTTAGCGATTCCAAAACGCTCACCAATCGAGGTGGTATGCAAATAGAATAACAAAAAAATCTCGTTCTAAATTATTAGAACGAGATTTTTTTAGTTTTAAAAGGAATTCATACTCTAATTATTAAAGAAGAAACCATTTGGACTGATTCCTACTGTTTTTTCAAAGTTCAAAGTTCCATTTGTACTATAAACAGCAATTTTTCCATTAGAAGCATAATCGCCAGCATCTCCCAAATAAATATTTGTACCGTTTACCGCAAAACCATAAGGACTAAATGTTGAGCTAAAGATTGAAGTACTTGGTAAAACTGTTGCTGTTGTATTCATTACAAAAATATCTTTCCCTTGTGTATAGTAAATTTTATTACTTTCAATATCCATTTTTCCAGGATGAGAAGCCAATTCAAAGTCAAATGTAGAAGTAACTGTATTGGTAACTGGATTGATTTTTTGCAATTTACCAGCCGATTCTTGTTTCGTCCAAGCTAATTTTCCTTGACTCAAAACATAAATAACTCCTTGGTCTTCTTCAATAGCACTAGGACTATCCCCAACTGTTATCGTTGTACTTACTTTGGCTGTAGCCACATCAATCACAGAGACTGTATTGCCAGTACCATACCCTCCTTTGTGTGCTACATATAACTTGTTGTTGTAAGCAATTATGTTTTCTGGCCCTTCTGCAACTGGTATCTTGGCTTCTACAACATTAGTCGTAAGATTTATAACTGCAACATAATCATCTGTAGTTACATACCCATCACCCCAATTGGTAACGTACCCTTTACCGTTGGCAAAAGTAATGTATCTTGGGTTTATTAAATCTGTAGTAATTGTTGTTAAGGTCTTTAATGTATATCTGTTCAATACCTGAATTGTATTGGATCCATTCAAAACCACATAGGCTGTTGATCCGTTTACATTAAAATTTTGGGCTACATCACCAAGCAAATTTCCTCCATTATTGGTCGCAAACAATTGATTGGATACCATATTTGTATCATTGGATAAAAATGATATTTCGGCGTTTCCTTTATTAAAAACTCCCTCATTTACAACAATAACTCCTTTGTTATAAGACCCTAATGATTGTTCTGCTGCATCATCATTCGTACATGAAATCATGGTTAAAGCACTACTAACGCAAGCAATTGTAATTTTTTTAAAGTTCATTTTTTAGTATTTAATTGTTAAGGAAAAATTATAGTTAATTCCAGGCATTGGCCTGATTTCTACGGTTTGATAGTCTTTATTAAAGAGATTCAGAACTTGAAATCCTATTTTATAATGTTCATTTTTGTCCATTTTATAAAAAGTACTGAGATTGGAAACCGAATATTCCTTTAGCTTATTAGAATTATCAGTCGTAATGAAAACAGATCCATTGAAAAGTAATTGATAATTTATAGACCAGTTTGCAAAGGAATAATCGATAGTAGAGGTAAATTTATGATAGGGTACGTAAATCAATTTTTTTTGTTTAATTTGATCTACAGCAGAGGTGTATGCATAAGCCATATCAAAATCAAATAAGTGTTTTTTTATTTTTTTTCTAAAATGCCCTGTAATTTCCAATCCTTTATTTTTGACCACATCCGTATTTATAGGCATCCAAATACCACTCTCATTGGGCACCCATCGAATCATATCTTTGGTGTCGATATAAAATAGTGTCGCTGATAACCGTGCTGCTCCCAGATGCAACTCCTGTCCCAATTCCACTTGTTGAGACGACTCGAGTTTTAAATTCAAATTTCCACTTCCTACCCAAAACAAATCATTAAAGGTTGGTACTCTGAAGTTTTTAGAAGCATTCAATTTTACAGTATAATTGTGCAACGGATTTGCAACTAGTCCAACTGAATATAAAAAAGGCGTTTTATAATTGGTCGTTAGCTCTTGCCTAGCACTTGTCTCCAGTTTTAATTTTTTAGTAAACAAATACTTCAATAATACACCTGCTGTACCCACTTGCCTAGTTACTGGATCTATAGAACTACCAAAGCCATTAATATGAGTATAACTAAAAACGGAGTTAATAGTCAGTTTTATTGATGGAGTATACTCCAAATCATACTTTATAATTTTGGTTGATGCCCCTCCATTAGTGTAATTATTATTAGTTTTATTTTCGAAATACTTGTATGATTCTGTAATATAGGCAAGCTTTAAACGAGAAGTAAATTCATCTTTATTAGCAATCCATTCCAATAAATTTCTCGAATTCAAATCCTTGTACTTACTATTAGAAGTGGTTACAATAGTACCTGAAAACTCTCGGTTTCCATCATACAATTGGCTATAGATATTAATTTCGTGATTTGAATTTATTTTATAACCAAAATTGGTATTCAAACTCGTATTATCATAAGCTCCATTTTGATTGACTTTATTTCGATTCAGATAAGTATAATCGTTTGAAGAACTATTTCTAGAGAAACTAATATCGACAGCCAGCTTATCCGTTCCTCCTTTAAAATCATAAAAATAACCTTGTGTATTAAAACTCCCCAAATTAACACTGAGCCTATTTGTAAATTGTTTATTGAACTTTAGTTCGTTGTTCAAATGTACAGTTCCTCCTATAGCCGAAGATCCATAAATTCCGCTACCACCACCACTTCTTACAGAAACTCTACTATATCCCAATGGTGTAATAGTATTAAAATCGGTTTGTCCAAGCAATTGTGAATTGATGTTGATCCCATTCCAAATCACAGCAGTTTGTGCCGCAGTAGTCCCTCTGAAGGAAACTGATGATACCATACCATTACCATTTTCTTTAAAATAAAGCAAACTATTGTAACGTAATAGGTTGGTGAGGGAATTGTAATTCTTTTCGATTAGCGTATCTGAAATATTTTTGATTTGAAGCGAATTGGAGTATTTATTCAAAACAGCATCTGCCACCACTACTTCATCAAGGGCAATTGGATTATTGTTCTGAGCATTTATCCATAGACTAGTTAGAAATAAAAAATAAAAAAATAATTGTTTTGCTTTCATACTTTTACAACCTCTTGTTCTCGAAAGGTTTCTATTTATTTGACACAAAGACAGGTCGTCTTTCTTATGGATTGTTAGCATACAGTTGCATGTACAGCTTAGGGTTTATGTTTTAGATTTTAAAGTATTCGTTTTGTAACTACCTTGTTTCACTAACCTAATTCTCATTTAATACTTTTTTTTGGAATATAAAAAGTAAAATCAATAGTACAGAAAAATAGATTAGAAATAAAAAAAATAAGTACTTATTATAAAACGTGTTAGGGTAGTTTACTATTCTTTTTTAAAGGTAGATGATTTTTTAGTCCTTGTATGATACTCCCCAGTCAATACGATGCCATTAATCCAATTAAAAATAGTGTCATTTTTTCGTCCTGCTGTTTTGAACACCTCTGCATTGAATCTATTTGTGAGTTCTTTTTCAGTTGAAAGTTTTGAAACCATCAACTCATCTAATTCAACCGGCATAGCGACGATTCCTTTTTTTTGTTGTCCAAAAACAGTAAAAGATTTCAATGTAAAAAATGCAATAGTTGCAATAATTTTAGTATTCATTTTATTAAATATAGTGTCCTGGCATTGCCAAAACATGATAAAAAATGGGAGAAAAGCATAGAATAACCCATACCCAAACCTTTTTTCCCGAAAGTCTGATATTCAATACAATGGCAGGTCTCCTGGCTTGCGTCTTGTTGTTGACCTTCCCATTCTCATTTTAATGTCAAAATCTCTAGTTTTTAGGGTCAAAATCCTAAAATGCATAGATCTTTATTTTTTAGTTTTCAAAAAGTGGTCGTGCAGATAACAACAAGCATAATAGCTTACAGTTGCGGGTACAGCTCAAGATTTTCGGATATGATTTATAAACCATTCTTCATTTCACTTGATTCCCTTTTAATGCTTTTTTTTTAAATAATAAAAAAAATAGCAACCTCAATACAATGGCAAATATAGTAGAATTATAACCAGTACCAAAACAGACTACAATAATATCAATATAAAAGCTAGACAGTTAAGTACTGATTTTTATACTTTTCATACTACTTTTCGCTTTTTTTGTTGCTCTGTTTACAGTTTAATCCTGCAAGACAAACGAAAAACTGCCCTCCTAATTGAGTTAAAAATAATGGAAATATCTCTCCCCATTTGTCTTTCCTTTTTTACCTGATTAAAATTAAAGGTCTTTTAATGTAATTATAGTAACGATTTAATACATTAAAGAAACAAAAAGATAAAATAACACATAAAATCATTCAAAAACATTTGATAGGTTGCCACATATTAGTAGTAAAATCTTGATTATAATGTTACTTACAGTACTATTTTAATTACTGCACCAAAACCCACTTTATTATTAAAAGCATCCTTTAATGGTAATCCTGAAATTTTGCACAAGATGCTTCTAATCACTCCAGCATGAGCAACGATCACTACCGCTTTTGATGTGTTATGTTGAAAATCATTTTCCAAAAAGTCATTTACTCGATTATACAATTCTACAAAAGACTCTCCGTTGGGCACTGATACATTTACAAAATCATTCATCCAAGGCGTAAATTCATCGGGAGAAATGGCATCCCAATTTTTCATTTCCCAATTACCAAAATTCATTTCCATTAATCGGTCATCTTTTATAATTGTATTCGAAAGGTAACTAGCCAATTGGCTACAACGTACTAATGGACTAGAATATACTATTGCATCCTGCGGAAGTTGCTTTTTAATGGATTCGAATATTTCCAAATAAGGTGCTGCAATTGGCACATCAGATTGTCCGTAACAGATTCCTTTTTCACAAACTGTTTCGGTGTGTCGTACTAAATAAACTTCCATAAAACAATAACTGATAGATAAAATAAAATTTCGCATACTTGTTGCGTTGCGCCTAAACAATCGCCTGTATAGCCGTCAATCCATTTCTGGAAATAACGAGCCAAGAAAAACCGACCTATGAAAACAGGCACTAAAACTGAGAATAATTGCCACTGAAAACACATCAAAAACAGGAGTGGCAATAAGCCAAAAAAGAACGCACCAACCACTTCTCGCCACGTATGCTTTTGCGCAATAGGTTTACTTTTACTACTGGCATCTTCGCGAGAATATTGATGGGTAAAAACGATGGAAATTGCTGCCAAACGGCTCAAAGAATGGCCAGAAACAAACAGTAGAAAAATCAAAAATTCATTTTTGGTAGTGAATTCATCAACATTCGAAACCAAAAAAGACAAGGCTTGGTATTTCAACAAAAACAATAAAACTACGCCTATTGCTCCATATGCTCCAATAGCGCTGTCTTTCATAATCAAAAGAATTTTCTCTTTGGTCCATCCTCCACCAAAACCATCACACACATCGGCAAAACCGTCTTCATGAAAAGCACCTGTCACCAATATGGAGGCAATCATAGCGATAAGCACTGCAAGATCCGGCGTCAATAAAAAATGACACAAACTAAAAACACCAAACGCAATCCCTCCTACTATCCAACCAATTAATGGGAAATAACGAGATGATTTGTTTAAATAGTCGGGATTGTGATCACTATTTTTCGGACATGGAATCCGAGTGTAAAACTGTAAAGCAGTAAAAAATATATGGAGTTCTTTTTTCATAAATGGTAACTATTATTTTCTTTATTTAATTTCCATTTTTCTAAAGCAAAAAAGGTTGTAATGAATAAGATACAACTTACTATAATAAAAACAACGTTGGATGCCCCAAAATATGCTACTGCTAAATAAGAAACTACACCTATTACAATTCCTAATACAAAACCAATGAGCGCTTTTATAATTAAATTCCCTTTGTTCATTACAACAAAAAATAAGCTACTCAAGAAACAAACCAACTCAAATTCAGCGATTGCGCCTCCGTCTTTCCCGTGATAAAACCTTAAATCGAAAGCATTTATTCTACTTTCCAAATAAATCGTAGCAGCTACAGCTACTATTATAAAAAGGATGAAAATTATTTTTCTTTGCATATCTACTATTGCTTATAAATTATGAAAGCTCTTTTTTATTATGCTACAATGTTCCCCTTGATTTATTTAATTCGAAAAAAAAAGCAAGAGAATTATGCCTCACTAATCCCTGCACTTTCAAAACTAGCCATTTCGTTCAAAAAACCCACTGCTGATTGGATAATTGGAAAAGCAAGAGCACAACCCGTGCCTTCGCCTAAGCGTAATCCTAGTTGCAAGATAGGTTTCACGTTTAAAAATTCTAATATTTTCACATGAGCTTGCTCCGCTGAGCAATGACAAAATATGGCGTTCTTAATAATTTCAGGATTCATTTGATGCGAAATCAAAAAAGCCACACTACATATGAAACCGTCTACGAGAATCAGCATATTATTTTCATAGGCCGTCAACATACCTGAAGCCATTTGTAGGATTTCGAAACCACCAAAGTAAGCCAGCTTATCTTCAAGTTTTTTGGAACCGGAATAATTATCTAATGCTTTTTGTAGTAGTTTATGTTTCTGGACTAATTTTTCATCGCTTACCCCAGTTCCTAATCCTACACAATTTTCAAGCGGAATTTCGGTAATAATACTCATCAAAACCGAAGCTGTAGACGTGTTCCCAATGCCCATTTCACCAAATCCAATGCAATTACTGCCTGCTTTTGCAATAGTTTCGACCACGGACTTCCCTTTCGAAAAACACAAATTAAATTCGGTTGCACTCATTGCGGGTCCATGCAAAAAGGATTGCGTCCCATTGCCTACTTTTGACAAAATCAAATTGGAATTTGGGGCAAAATCATAATTTACTCCCGCATCTACAATCGATAATTTGATGTTATTTTGTTTGCAAAAAACATTAATCGCCGCACCACCTTCTAAGAAATTGCTCACCATTTGTCGTGTTACATCCTGCGGATACGCACTTACGCCATGATTGGCAATACCATGATCAGCAGCAAAAACAACTAAGTTGGGTTGTAAGATTTCTGGGTCTAATGTTTGAAAGACTTCGCCTATTTGTTGCGCTAATTCCTCCAGCATGCCTAATGATCCTGTTGGTTTGGTTTTGATATCAATTTTAGCTTTTAAGGCATCGGCAATTGAAATTTCTTTTAATCGAGACACTTTCACTTCCGTAATAGTTTCTGACTTATTTTGTGGTTCTGTTATTTCTGTTACAAAAGGCACAGCGGATTTTTGTTTCCAATTCAGTTGCTGCAACATGGGTTGGTTGTCATAATTGGTAGCGGGTTTTCCTACGCAAAAATACCCTAGTGGTTCCATATGTTCGGGCAATCCCAATAATTGCTTGAATTGATGATAGTTTAATATTGATATCCAACCCATTGAAAAACCTTGTTCCGTCAAAGACAGCCATATGTTTTGAGCGGCACAAACGGCACTAAATTTAATTGCCTCATTACTACCCACGGTTCCAATAGTAAAATTATTCAAAACCGACCGATCATAGCAAATCACCAAACCGATTGGCGCTTCTTCGATTGCTTCTAGCTTTAAAGCTTTGTAAACTATTTTTTGCTCCTCGTTGTCCGTTTGATTCGCCGCTTTACTATCGTAATCTACAAACAACGCTTTGACCGCTTTTTTTATTTCATTCGACTTAATTAGGTAATATTTTGTTGCATCGGTCAACCCCACAGATGGTGCCCAATGCCCCGCCTGTAATGCTTTGTTGATTACCTCGTCTGGCACTTCCTCATTTGTAAAATGGCGAGTGTCGCGACGTGATTTTAAAATTTCATCTAAATAAGTCATCTTCATTTATATTTAAAATCTTCATTTGAGTTGATTCTTATCATACTTCTTAAATTCCAAAATCTACTACACATTCGTTTTTATCAAAAATTCTGTAGATCCTACTGGCTTCCAAATAATAATCTTGTACCACTCACCAATACGTTGAAACCTGCTTGGAATCATGAATATATTCACTCTATAAAAAATCTCAAACTTTGAAATAAATAATAAAAGACAAATAGACCATCACTCTCAAACTTTAATCTGGTAAAGATAGCATATGTTGTTTTTCTATAGGTCAAAAAATAAACAAGATTTTTTTGTATTTTCTTATACCTTTGCCCTACTTACAAAAAATCAGCATGAAATTTTCTACCCAACTCTTTCTTTCAGTCATCATTTTTTTTACACTTAATGGCTGTAAAAAAACAGAAAAGCTACAGAATGAATCCTTTTCGAAAGTAAAAAACGAAATAGAATATGCTACAAGTTTGGCTATTCACCCCTACGAAGGCTATTCGGTTGTGACCATAAAGACCCCTTGGCCAAATGCAAAAAAAAATTATACTTATATTTTAAAGCAAAAAAGCGGCATAATTCCAGATAGTTTGCAGAAATACAACATTATTAAAGTCCCATTACAATCGATTGTTGTTACTTCGACCACAATTATCCCCTATTTAGAAATGCTTGACGTTGAAAAAAGATTGGTTGGATTTCCTCATCCCGACTATATTTCTTCTGCAAAAACTAGAGTATTAATCGACAAAGGCGCTATTAAAAACATAGGTCAAAATGAAAAATTAAACCTTGAGATGTTGATCGAAATGAGTCCAGAACTTGTTGTGACTTTTGGAATAGACAATAACAACCCCATGCTTGATAATTTGTCCAAAAGTGGTTTAAATGTTCTCATTCAGGCCGATTGGATGGAGCAATCTCCACTAGGAAAAGCAGAATGGATCAAACTGTACGGAGCGCTGTTTGGGAAAGAAAAAGAAGCCAAACTGCAATTTGATACTATTATAAAAAACTATAAAAATGCTTTAGCTTTGGTGGCTACCAAAAAACCAACTGCAACTGTATTGTGTGGATCGATGTACCAAGACCAATGGTATGTAGCCAAAGCCAACAGTTGGGGAGCTCAATTTTTAAAAGATGCCAAAGCGAACTACTTATGGTCAGATGTACCAGGAACAGGAAGCATTGGATTATCTTTCGAACAAGTATTAGAAAAAGCCAAAGCTGCAAACTATTGGATTGCCACAGGTGCTTATAAAACTGTAGCCGAAATGAATGCTATCAATCCTCATTACAGTCAATTTGATGCTTTTAAAACCAAACAAATCTATACTTTTGATGGAAAAATAGGCCCTACAGGTGGTACTATTTATTATGAATCGGCGCCAAGTCGACCGGATTTAGTGTTAAAAGATTATATCAAAATCTTTCATCCTGAATTACTTCCCAATTATACCTTTACCTTTGCACAAAAACTAAATTAAATTGACCGACAGAAAACATATCTTATTTTTATTTTCCTTACTCGGTTTGGGGCTCATAACTTTGTTTTTTATCAACATCAGCTTGGGTTCGATTACGATTCCGTTCCAAGATGTTTACACGAGCTTAACCGGTGGGCAGGCGAGTAAATCTACCTGGGAATACATCATTATTAATTACCGATTGCCCAAAGCAATTACAGCAGTATTAGTAGGCATGGGACTTTCGATTAGTGGCTTGTTAATGCAAACCTTGTTTCGTAATCCACTTGCGGGACCTTATGTATTAGGACTCAGTTCTGGTGCGAGTTTAGGAGTGGCTTTTGTTATTTTGGGAGCATCGTCCATGCCTGCCTTTATCAGCACTATTTTACTGTCTTCTTACGGAATTGTGCTTGCATCTACCTTAGGAAGCTCTTTTGTTTTATTGGCGGTTTTACTGGTTTCACATCGTTTAAGAGATACTATGGCTATCTTAATTGTAGGTTTAATGTTTGGTAGTTTTACCAGTGCCATTGTGGGAACACTTACCTACTTTAGTACTGCGGAGCAACTGCAAAAATTTACTTTTTGGTCTATGGGAACATTAGGTAATTTATCATGGACCTCTATTTCTATTTTGTCTATGGCTGTATTTATAGGTTTGCTTTTAAGTTTGTTTAGTATCAAACCGCTAAATGCCTTATTGCTTGGTGAAAATTACGCCCGAAGCCTTGGACTTAATTTCAAAAAAACTCGATTAATAATCATCCTTGCTACTAGTATTCTTGCTGGAAGCATTACCGCTTATGCGGGACCCATTGCTTTTATTGGTCTAGCAGTACCTCATATTGCAAAACTAGTATTCCAAACTAGCAACCATTCCGTTTTATATTGGAGTACACTTTTACTAGGTGCGGGAATTATGCTGATCTGTGATATCGTTTCGCAAATGCCTGGATTTGACATTACCTTACCTATTAATGCCATTACCTCATTGCTTGGAGCACCAATTGTGATTTGGTTATTGGTACGAAAACGAAAAATGATGGGTTAATTTTATAAATTATACTGCTGTTTTCAATACAAAAATAAAATGAGTACAACTGAAGATATCCTATTTACGGAAAATTTAAGCATTGGTTACAAAACCAAAAGTGAGGTTACTACTATTGCCAAAAATCTTAATCTGACTTTAAAACAAGGAAAATTGATTGCTTTAATTGGGGCCAATGGAATAGGTAAATCAACTTTATTGCGCACTATTACTGGAATACAGAAACCACTAGAAGGTGCTGTTTTATTGAATAATAAAAAAATTAGTGATTATCAACCTTTGGAACTGGCAAAAAATCTAAGTATTGTTTTGACGGAAAAATTACCACCAAGTAATTTAACGGTTTTTGAATTGGTAGCGTTGGGTCGTCAACCTTACACCAATTGGATTGGTAGTTTATCAAACTTGGACACTGCCAAAATAAATGAAGCACTGGAACTCACTCAAATCAGTCATTTGGCTATAAAAAAACATTATGAAATAAGTGATGGACAATTACAAAAAGTTTTAATCGCAAGAGCATTGGCACAAGATACTTCGCTCATTATTCTTGATGAACCTACTACTCACTTGGATTTATTACACAAAGTTACTTTGTTTAAACTATTGAAAAAGCTTACTATTGAGACCAAAAAATGCATTCTTTTTTCGACTCACGACATCGATATGGCGATTCAATTAAGTGATGAAATGATCATCATGACGCCCGAAGTATTGGTGCAAGATGAACCCTGTAATTTTATATCCAAAGGGACTTTTAATACTATTTTTAAAGACGAACACATTTCATTCGATGCTGAAAAAGGAAAATTTATCATTCGATAAAACTAGTTTCTTTTTTTGTCCTTTGAAGCTAAAAACAGATCCTTAGTAGATGAAATTATATTTCCGTAATTTTACTGGCTTCATAAATCCCAAGTCTAGTAATACAAATTAATAATTCAACCTTCAATATAATACCATGAACCACTTTACTTCTTTATCAAAAAAAATAATACTAATCTGCTCCTTTGTTCTACTGTATTCTTGTAGTCTTGATGAAGATGACAAAACTATTGTGACTTATACACTAATCGGTAAAACTTCGGAAACTAAAATGTTTCTCTATAGCGGACCCAACGTACCTATTGGTAGTGGAACAGGACACACTTGGATCAAGATTGATACCAAAGGATTCCCGCAGGAGATTGGAATTGAAATCACCGAAAATGCAATAACCAATCCTAATATGGAGGACGATGCAATGGTTGGACATACCAGTACCTCTATGGAACATGGTCCGGCTATTATTCTCCCGCTACATGAAAAGGCCAATCAAACTACCCCATTTGATCATATTGGAATCAATTGGAATCCACACGGGCATGAACCAGTGGGAGTATTTGATCTACCACATTTTGACTTTCATTTCTATATTATATCTATTGCAGAACAACTAGCCATCCCGGCATGGTCTGATGCAACTAATGCATTATTCAACAATTATCCTGCAGCAGAATACCTGCCTGCTAATTACATTACACCACCAGGTTCTGGTACTGCCGAAGGTCAAATGGGGAAACATTGGGTTCCAGCAAATTCATCAGACTATCTTCCTTTTACGAAATTAATGGTTTATGGAAGTTATGATGGAAAAGTAAATTTTATAGAACCTATGATGACTCAAGCCTATTTATTAAAAAAAATAGACACTAGCGAAAGTTATTCTCAACCTTTGAGTTTTCAAAAAAAGGGCAATTATCCAACAAAATACAATGTATATCATGATGATGCCAAAGGAATCACTTATATTACTTTGAGCGATTTTATTACTCGAAATTAAGAAAAAAAAACAGGAACTTCGTCTTAGAATAGTTCCTGTTTGTTTTTATAACAACTAGTTTCTAAAAAAAACTATCGTTCCAAGCCAAGTTGCCTTTTTGCTTCTCCAATTACAAAAGCTACCGAATTGGCAATATTGAAACTCCTAATATTTTCTGACATTGGGATTTTTAAATGATTATCAAATTGAGCTAACACTTCCTCACTCAATCCTCTGCTTTCTTTACCAAAAACCAACCAATCCCCATCCTGAAATTCGATATCCAAATATGACTTTTCAGCATGTGAACTCATCAAAAATACTCTCGAAAGATCTGGAATTTGTGCTTTCCAATCCGCTACGGTATCATATTCTGTTACATCAAGGTGTACCCAATAATCCAATCCTGATCGTTTCAAATTTTTATCATTTATTACAAAACCAAAAGGATGTACCAAGTGCAAGCGGCTTTCTGTACCCACGCACAAGCGACCAATATTACCAGTATTGTTAGGAATTTCAGGTTCTACTAAGACTATATTTAACATTTTCAAAAAGTTTTAATATTATATTTTAAAAGTACCTCAAGGAAGCAAATATTGCTATGTATTAAAATCGTTCACTTCTATTACTTCTCCTGCCTTTAGGTTTTGCAAATGTACGTTTCCTATTCGAACCCTAACCAATCGTAAGGTCGGAAAACCAACAGCAGCCGTCATTTTTCGAACCTGTCGAAACTTGCCTTCATTAACCGTAATTGATGCCCAAGTTGTTGGTCCATGACGCTCATCGCGAATTTTTTTCCCCCTAGGACCAAAATCCGGAATATCAGTAATCAAACGTGCCTCGCATTTTTTAGTGGTATACTTCCCGCCATCAAAACCTATTTCGACTCCTTCCTTTAGTAAATCAATGGCTTCTTGAGTAATGATTCCGTCCACTTGTACAAAGTATTCTTTGGTTACTTTTTTTGAGCGTATTTGTTCGCTTACTTTCCCGTTGGTGGTTAGCAACAATAAACCTTCAGAATCTTCATCTAGCCGACCAATGGCCATTGTGCCTTCTGGAAAATCATGAAGTTCGCCTAAGAGCTTTTTCTTTCGTTTCAATTCGTATATAAATTGACTCAAGTAACCGTAGGGTTTATGGATGATGAAATGGTGGTGTTTTGACATGGATATAAAATAAAAAAGCGACACCAATTAAGATGCCGCTTTGAATGTTTTCACAACGGAATAATCCTTATTGTGAATTGCTTCAAAATTGTACTGCAATAATACAACAAAATTTTTAATGTTGGTTTACGGTTTCCCGTAAGAAAAGTAATTTTCTTTTTCTTATTTTTAGAAAATCATAAAAACAGAAAAATCATCACAATTAGAAATATATAGAATGAAAAAAATATTAGGATTGGATTTGGGGACAAATAGTATTGGGTGGGCTTTAATAAACCAAGATTTGAATAAAAAGCAAGGTGCAATAATTGATCTGGGGAGTCGAATTATACCAATGTCACAAGATGTACTTGGGAAATTTGATAGTGGTGTATCAATCTCTCAGACAGCTGAACGAACTGCTAAACGAGGAGCTAGAAGATTAGTTCAAAGATTCTTACTACGCAGAGAACGATTGCATCGGGTTTTAAATATTCTTGATTTTTTACCAAAACATTATTCGGAAACGATCGATTTTGAAAAACGTTTGGGACAATTTAAACCCGAAACAGAGGAAAAGCTACCTTTTTATAAAAATGAAAACGGTAAAAATAAATTTATCTTTATAGAAAGTCATAATGAAATGCTTAAAGAATTTAAAATTAATTTTCCTGAAATAAAAAAGATACCTTACGATTGGACAATATATTACTTGAGAAAAAAAGCACTTTCAAGTAAAATTACGAAAGAAGAATTAGCATGGATACTGCTAAACTTTAATCAAAAAAGAGGCTACTATCAATTACGTGGTGAGGACGAGGAAATAAAACCTCATAAATTAGAAGAGTTCCACTCCTTAACCGTTAATGATGTAACGTTTGGTGATCAAGGTAAGGATGGTATTTGGTATAATGTTATTTTAGAAAATGGTTGGATCTATAGACGTCAAAGTAAAGTTTCTCTCAATGATTGGATTGGAAAAACTAAAGATTTCATTGTAACAACAGATCTAAATGAAGATGGATCCGTTAAAACAGACAAAGATGGTAAGGAAAAAAGAAGTTTCCGAGCACCAAAAGAAGACGATTGGGGATTAGTAAAAAAACGAACGGAACAAAACATAGGTGAAGATCAAACAGTAGGTTGTTATATTTATGATAGCCTCTTAAAGAATCCTTCTCAAAAAATAAGAGGAAGTTTAGTTAGAACCATTGAGAGAAAATATTACAAAAAAGAATTGAAAGAAATTCTTGAAAAACAAATTGAATTAAATCCTGCTTTTTTCAGTAATGCAGCGTATCAAAAATGTATTAAAGAACTTTATGCTAACAATGATGCACATAGAAATACGATTGCAAAAAGAGGTTTTCTATACTTGCTTATGGAGGATATTATACTCTATCAACGTCCTTTAAAGAGCAAAATTTCACAAATTAGTAATTGTCAGTACGAAACACGTAGGTTTTTTAATAAAGAGAAAAATGAACTTGTAATTCAACCATTAAAATGCATATCAAAATCGCACCCTTTATTTCAAGAATTTAGATTATGGCAATTTATTTCAAATTTAAAAATCTATAAAAAAACAACTACCGATAATGTTGATGTAACGAATGAGTTTATTCCGTCCGAAAATGAGACAATAGAATTATTTGACTTCCTAAACGATAAAGAATCTATAGATCAAGATTCATTTTTAAAATATTTCTTAAAAAAGAAGGGTTTCAAAGGAAAAGATTTAACAGTTGAAGTTGATAAATATCGTTGGAATATGGTTGAGGACAAATCCTATCCTTGCAACGAAACTAGAAGTCAATTTTTAACTAAAATATCACAAATAGATGGTGTTGACAATTCTTTCTTTACTTATGAAAACTCATTTGCTTTGTGGCATATCTTATATTCTGTTTCGGATAAAATTGAAATAAATCAAGCAATTAAAAAGTTTGTTTCAAGAAACAATTTACCAGAAGAATGTATTGATGGCTTTGCTAAAATAAAACCATATAAAAGTGATTATGGTTCTTATTCTGAAAAAGCTATAAAAAAACTACTGCCTTTGATGCGTAAAGGTAAATACTGGAATGAAAATTCTATTTCAATAGTCATAAAATCTAGAATAGAACAAATTAAAGAACGTCTACAAATTATTAATTTTGAAGAAAAAAAAATTGCAGACGTTATAGATGATGACATAACACAAGCATTACTTAAAAGCTTTATTAAAACTACAAATTTTGAGTCGGGTTTAAACACATACCAAGCTTGTTATCTAGTATATGGGAGACATTCCGAGTCAATTAATCAAGAGAAATGGAGTTCACCACAAGATATTACTTGGTACCTTGACAACAAAAACCCAAATGGCTTTAAGCAACATTCGTTAAGAAATCCTATTGTTGAGCAAGTAATTACAGAAACATTAAGAACAGTAAAAGACATTTGGCAACAATACGGTAATGGCGAGAAAGACTTTTTTAATGAAATTCATATTGAGTTAGGTAGAGAAATGAAAAATCCTGCTGACAAACGAAAGAGAATGTCAGAGCAGGTTTCTCAAAATGAGAATACAAATATGCGAATCAAAGCAATATTACAAGAACTAAAGGAAGTGGATAGTCATGTTAGGCCTTACTCGCCTAGTCAACAGGAAATTTTAAAAATTTATGAAGAAGGTGTTTTTGGGAATGAAAGTCGAAAAGAAAAACTAGATGAAATTGAAAAAATAAGAAGAAACAATAAACCTTCAAAATCAGATATTCAACGCTATAAACTATGGTTGGAACAAGGATATATTTCCCCATATACAGGACAAACGATTATGCTTTCTGAACTATTTACAACAAAATACGAAATAGAGCATATTTTTCCTCAATCTCGTTTTTTTGATGATTCTCAATCAAATAAAGTCATTTGTGAAAGTGAGGTCAATAAATTGAAAGATAATAAAACTGCTATGGAATTTATTATCCAAAAATCTGGAAGTATCATAACGCTAAGTAATGGCAAAAATGTAACATTATTTACCACTGATAACTACAAAAAACATATTGAAACATATTTCTCAAAAAACCGAACTAAACTAAAAAACTTATTAAGTGAAGAAATTCCAGAATCGTTTATTAATAGACAGTTAAATGATAGTAGATATATAAGTAAAGTAATCAAAATGTATTTGAGTAAAATCGTGCGTGATGATAAAAATGGAGCAATTGAAGATGAAGCAACATCTAAAAATGTTATTCCTGTGACTGGTAGCATAACCTCCAAGATGAAGCAAGACTGGGGACTTAATAATGTTTGGAATGACCTCATTACACCACGATTTGAACGATTGAACCAACTAACAAATAGCCTAGATTTCGGACAGTGGGAAAATAAAGATGGCAAGCGGGTTTTTCAAACAACAGTCCCTGAAGCTATTGCCAAAGGTTTTAGTAAAAAAAGAATTGATCATCGTCACCACGCGTTGGATGCTTTAGTGATCGCTTGTCTTTCTAGAACACATATAAATTATCTAAATAATCTAAATGCAAAAGATGAAAATGATAAAACTACTAAACACGAATTAAGAAATAAAATTTGTTACAAAACTAAACCGGACCAAAACGGAAATTATAAATGGCTTTTTTATAAGCCTTGGGAAACGTTTACTGAAAATACAAAAGAAAAACTAAACACTACAATAATCAGTTTCAAGCAAAACGTTAGGGTTATCAATAAATCTGTCAACAAATACCAATCTTATAAAGATGAAAACGGCGTTTTAAGATTAGACAAGAATGGAAATCCTAAAAAAGAGTTTATAACTCAAACACAAGGTGATAATTGGGCTATAAGAAAACCAATTCATGCCGAAACTGTAAGTGGAAAAGTCTTTTTAAAGCGTATAAAACAAAGCCATATAACCACGTCAAATGCTATTGAACAAGTTGAATTGATTGTAGATAAAGAAGCAAAAAAACAATTAAAAGCAAAAATAAAACTTTATCCCAACAATAGTATTGGTTTAAAAAAGCATCTTAAAGCTTTTCCTATAATGATTGATGGAAAGGCAATAGAAAAAGTTCAAATATATGAAACTGTTGGAGGCGATAATGGAGCAACCGCAACTAGAAAACTTCTTGACACTAGTTTCGATGAGAAAAAGATTCAAAAAATCACTGACACTGGCATTCAAAAAATACTTTTAGAACACTTAAAACAAACTATTTACCAAACTGCCAAAGATGAAAGTGGAAAAGTAATTCCTCCACATGAAGCGGCTTTTTCAGAAGAAGGTTTAGATGCTATGAATGATAATATCCAATTTTTAAATGGTGGAAAAAATCATCAACCAATTAAAAAAGTAAGAATATTTGAGGAAAGTAATAAATTCCAGCTGGGACAGCTAGGGCATAAGAAAGACAAATACGTCGAGACAGCAAAAGGTACTAATTTGTTTTTTGCTGTATATCAAGATGCTGATAAAAATAAAAAATTCATTACAATTCCATTAGAAAATGTAATTGAAAATCAAAAAAAAGGATACAATTCAGTTCCCGATAATTATATAGATGAAAAATCGCAAAACATTTACCACATTAGTCAATATCTATCAATAAATGATTTAGTATATATCCCTACTATTGATGAAATTGAAAATTCCCATTCTGTAGACTTTCAAAATTTATCGAAAGAACAAATTACTAGATTATATAATGTTAATGATTTTTCAGGATATACAATTTATTTTACACCAAACACATTTTCTAAAAATATTGCAACTAAAGAATTAGACACAAGTTTTGATTCCAAAATGTCAAAGACATACGAAGGGGATACTATCAAAGAAAAATTTTGGAAACTAGATATTGACAGGCTAGGGAAAATTAAAAAAATTACCAAGTAAAATATTGTTTAAATTGAATTGGGTTTTAACCCATTCAACACAATACAAACACACAGAACAGGCTTTAGCCAAAACATTTGGCTAAAGCCCTTTCTAAAATCAATTTTAATCCCTCCATTTAAAAATGGAGGCAATTCAAGAAATAGAACATTCAAAAAATAGGATGATTTGACAAATAGGAATCAATATCAACAATCAAATATGTGCATTACAACAGATTGAATAGGATTGGGTTTTAACCCATTCGATACAATACAACATACAGAAAAGGCTTTAGCAGAAACATTTGGCTAAAGCCCTTTCTAAAATCAAATCTTTAATCCATCCATTTAAAAATGGAGGGAATTCAAGAAATAAAGATGATTAAAAAATTGGGAGAATTTGACAAATAGATATCAATATCAATTATCAAATATGCGCATTACAACAAATTGAATAGGATTGGGTTTTAACCCATTCATCACAATTTAAACACAAAGAACAGGCTTTAGCCGAAGTATTTGGCTAAAGCCCTTTATAAAATTAAACCTTTAATCCATCCATTTAAAAATGGAAGCAATTCAGGAAAAATTTAAACCATTTAAAATATGAAATTATGCCTTATATCAAAACCTATATCCATTTTGTTTGGAGTACAAAAAATAGAGTACCCTTTTTGGATACTAAAGAATTAAGACAAAAAGTTTGGCGTCATATCAAAGAAAATGGTGAAAAGAAAGGAATTTACATTGATTTTGTTAATGGATATTCTGATCACTGTCACTGTCTGGTTTCTTTGGGAGCAGATCAAACAATCCAAAAAACCATGCAATTAATAAAGGGAGAATCTTCTTTTTGGATTAATCAAAGTAAACTGTGTTTGAATAAATTTGAATGGCAAGATGAATACTTTGCAGTTTCGGTATCAGAATCGATGCTTGACAAAGTTAGAAACTACATTAAAAATCAAGAAGAACATCATAGCAAACATACTTTTGCAGAGGAATACAATGAATTTATAACCAAATATAAATTTCAAAAGGAATAAATTTTGGCTAAAGCCATTGTTGAACTTTCACATTTCACCTCCAGCTAAAGCTGGAGGCAATTCAAAAGCTGGAGGCAATTCACTTTATCCAAAAAATTTTAAATCTTAAAAAATGATAAAACGCACCCTATTTTTCGGTAATCCAGCTTATTTAAGCACCAAAAATGAGCAATTAGTCATTTCTTATCCTGACAAGAGCCTAGAAACCAAAACAGTAGCTATAGAAGACATTGGTGTAATTGTTCTTGAAAACCAACAAATCACCATTACAAATGGTTTATTAGAAAAACTAACCAATAATAATGTAGCACTGATCAATTGCGATCAATATCATTTACCAATTGGTTTGTTAATGTCTTTGAGTGGTCATACAGAACAAACAGAAAGATTTAAGAACCAAATTAATGCTTCTGTACCGCTAAAAAAGAATTTATGGCAACAAACCATTAGTTCCAAAATTTCCAACCAAGCAGGTTTGCTTAGAGAAAAAGGTATTCCTTGTCGCAAAATGGAAATTTGGGCCAAAGAAGTAAGTTCTGGAGATGCTCTCAATCACGAATCTAGAGCAGCTGTTTTCTACTGGGCTAATCTGTTTACAATCGAAAATTTCACCAGAGGTCAAAAAGAAATGGCACCCAACAATTTGCTTAACTATGGATATGCCATACTAAGAGGAATTACAGCTCGGGCGTTGGTGAGCTCAGGAATGTTGCCTACACTAGGCATCTTTCACCGCAACAAATACAATGCTTATTGCTTAGCCGATGACATCATGGAGCCCTACCGCCCGTATGTAGATTTAATTGTGAGTCATATTATCGAAAATGAAGATACTATAGAAGAACTTACTATAGATATGAAAAAACAATTATTGAGTATTGCTTCTATAGACGTTTGCATTGATGGTAAAAACAGTCCATTGATGGTTGCAATGAGTCGAACAACAAATTCTTTAAATGAATGTTTTGAAGGCTCCTCTCGAAAACTTTTATACCCTGTTTTTTAATTTAATATAAGGAATGTTAAATAACGTATTATGTATGATGAACATTACACACGTTTAAATCAATATAGAAGTTTGTGGATATTAGTATTTTTTGACCTGCCAACAGAAACCCGAAAGGAACGTAAAATAGCTTCTGGATTTAGAAAGAAATTATTAGACGATGGATTCTCTATGTTCCAATTTTCCATATATATGCGTTTTTGCGCCAGTAGAGAAAATGCCGAAGTTCATACAAAACGTATAAAAACCAATCTTCCAGAACACGGCAAAATAGGAGTCATGCAAATTACCGATAAACAGTTTGGAATGATGGAACTATTTTACGGCAAAAAACCGATTGATCCAGAAAAACCATCTCAACAATTAGAATTATTTTAAAGGTAGGAATTAAAAAACAGTAAATCCCTGATACCTAACACTATAATCATCATTTTTTTTTAAATTCAAAATAAAGCCATAACTCACAACATATCAAACGATTAAACCGCGGTATGTTGGGAATTATAAGCTAAAATACAATTTTGAAAGCAATTCACAACTAGTGGTTCTTCAACGATACTCATAGGTTGTTGGGAATTATAAGCTAAAATACAATTTTGAAAGCAATTCACAACCTGTAATGCTTAGAATGTACTTAATAGTATGTTGGGAATTATAAGCTAAAATACAATTTTGAAAGCAATTCACAACCCCATCTTACATTAATAAAATACTCCCTATGTTGGGAATTATAAGCTAAAATACAATTTTGAAAGCAATTCACAACCATCTGCTTCATTTGCATTAGGCACATATGTTGGGAATTATAAGCTAAAATACAATTTTGAAAGCAATTCACAACATATTAGCAGTTAAACCTATTTGAACTTTTGTTGGGAATTATAAGCTAAAATACAATTTTGAAAGCAATTCACAACATTATTAACTTTATTACTAATATCTACAGAGTTGGGAATTATAAGCTAAAATACAATTTTGAAAGCAATTCACAACTAGATGTCCCAGTATCCTAACATTGGTATTGTTGGGAATTATAAGCTAAAATACAATTTTGAAAGCAATTCACAACGTTCAGATAGTGGAAAAGACGCCAGTACAAGTTGGGAATTATAAGCTAAAATACAATTTTGAAAGCAATTCACAACTTCACCGCCTTTGTCGTCTTTATCAAAAACGTTGGGAATTATAAGCTAAAATACAATTTTGAAAGCAATTCACAACAATATCCAAACACCACCTTCTAGCATATCGGTTGGGAATTATAAGCTAAAATACAATTTTGAAAGCAATTCACAACCAACAGCAATGAATCAATATCAAGTCTCTAGTTGGGAATTATAAGCTAAAATACAATTTTGAAAGCAATTCACAACAATTAGCTCCCGTGGCAGGATTCGAACCTAGTTGGGAATTATAAGCTAAAATACAATTTTGAAAGCAATTCACAACTGTCGTATGCTCTAGAAATCATAAAAATCTGTTGGGAATTATAAGCTAAAATACAATTTTGAAAGCAATTCACAACCTGCACTCTGTTGTATATCTAATTTCTCCAGTTGGGAATTATAAGCTAAAATACAATTTTGAAAGCAATTCACAACAGATTAAACCTCTTAGAAACGAAACAAAGAGTTGGGAATTATAAGCTAAAATACAATTTTGAAAGCAATTCACAACACAGAAGGGGACTGGATGGAATCGTCAGATGTTGGGAATTATAAGCTAAAATACAATTTTGAAAGCAATTCACAACTAAAGACGATAACGAAACAATAATGGATTGGTTGGGAATTATAAGCTAAAATACAATTTTGAAAGCAATTCACAACGGATCGTAAGTATAGTTTTCATTAGATAATGTTGGGAATTATAAGCTAAAATACAATTTTGAAAGCAATTCACAACCAAGGCTATAATAATGGTGTTGCGATGAAAGTTGGGAATTATAAGCTAAAATACAATTTTGAAAGCAATTCACAACCTAGTAGAGATACTGCGCCTGAGAACTTAGTTGGGAATTATAAGCTAAAATACAATTTTGAAAGCAATTCACAACTGTTCTTGTGTTTTGTAAAGTTTTCATAATGTTGGGAATTATAAGCTAAAATACAATTTTGAAAGCAATTCACAACTTAGTTGGTAAATTATCGTTATCGTTATTAGTTGGGAATTATAAGCTAAAATACAATTTTGAAAGCAATTCACAACTCCTCCCGCTGCGATTGGTATATTTTGCGGGTTGGGAATTATAAGCTAAAATACAATTTTGAAAGCAATTCACAACCTGATTTCAATTAAATCTTTCAAATAAGCTGTTGGGAATTATAAGCTAAAATACAATTTTGAAAGCAATTCACAACGCACCCTACGGGGACGTATAACGTCCTTTTGTTGGGAATTATAAGCTAAAATACAATTTTGAAAGCAATTCACAACCTGTATCTAGGTCTATATATTGGTTTACTGGTTGGGAATTATAAGCTAAAATACAATTTTGAAAGCAATTCACAACAAAAATTGGTTTAATGAATGAACGGGGATTGTTGGGAATTATAAGCTAAAATACAATTTTGAAAGCAATTCACAACTTATGGCATATCGTGTATTGAAATTGCTAAGTTGGGAATTATAAGCTAAAATACAATTTTGAAAGCAATTCACAACGAAAGCATAATTAATAAGAGTTGCAAATTAGTTGGGAATTATAAGCTAAAATACAATTTTGAAAGCAATTCACAACCACATTGCTACTGATGAAGATGATATTGACGTTGGGAATTATAAGCTAAAATACAATTTTGAAAGCAATTCACAACTATAAGCGGGACCATTTTTAATCAACGCTTGTTGGGAATTATAAGCTAAAATACAATTTTGAAAGCAATTCACAACGGTACGTGAGCGCTGTTTTTTTGAGAAATAGTTGGGAATTATAAGCTAAAATACAATTTTGAAAGCAATTCACAACCTTATTTCGCTTCTTATACGTGAACAGATAGTTGGGAATTATAAGCTAAAATACAATTTTGAAAGCAATTCACAACGAAAAAGTACGTCGCCTTTAATCAGCTTCAATACTTTTCCGTTGTGAATTGGATGTTTAAGATTCATAGCATCTTTACTCCTGCTTCGGTGGGATTTTTTTATTTTATACCATTATCTTTTTTTAACCGCTGTATCCCCTAGCCCAGATTGCAACGGAATTCCTTATGCAATAGACTTGTGTTTTTTCTTGGCGATAAAGAGCGACTGAAAGAAGCTCCTTTATGGTCGTAGAAAAAAACAAGGCTATAAATAAGAATGAAGTGTAAAGCGGGAAATAGCTCCTACTAGCTAAAAATACTCTTGAACATAACTTTAATATCGACTTTTGATTTTTGAAATTGATTTTTGATTCTTGCCTTTCGATTCCTTACTTTTACTTTCTATAAAACACCGTCCTCACATGCCTACAACTTTTTCATTATTATTGACTTTTGTTATTGCTCTTGCACTTGGTTTTATCATTGGTAAACTTCTTTCTGGGTCTAGTACTAATGCCGAAAAAAGCAGTTTTAACCAGCAACTTATTGGTTTACAATCGCAACTTGAGCTCGTAAAAGAGCAACGTATGAGTGACCAGGCTAACTTTGAACAACAACGCAAAGACAATCAAAATGAAAAAGAACAATTGCGCAACGACAAGGAAACTCTTGTGATTCAGTTATCAAAAAAGGAAGCTGATTTTGATAATCTATGGGAACGCAACAAGGAACAAAAACAGGAAGTAGAACAATTACAGGAGAAGTTTACCAAGGAATTTGAAAATCTAGCCAACAAAATCCTAGAAGAGAAATCAACAAAATTCACGGAACAAAATAACGAAAACATGAAAAACATCTTGTCTCCATTGCAAGATAAGATTCAGCTATTTGAAAAGAAAGTAGAAGATACTCATAAAGAAAGTATAGATTACCATGCTGCTTTGCGCCAACAAATTTTGGGATTGCGTGAAATGAATCTACAAATGAGTAAGGAAACTTTGAATTTGACCAAGGCATTGAAAGGAGACAGTAAAATACAAGGTAACTGGGGCGAATTGGTACTGGAACGTGTTTTGGAAAAATCAGGTTTGGAGAAAGGGCGTGAATATGAAGTTCAACAAAGTTTTACTGCTGAGGGAGGTAACCGTGTATTCCCTGATGTGGTTATTAATCTTCCTGATGGTAAGAAAATGATTGTAGATTCTAAAGTTTCTTTAACCAGTTACGAAAGGTACATCAATGAGGAAGATGACGAACTAAAAGTTAGTTATTTAAAAGAACATGTTAACTCCATCAATCGTCATGTAGCACAATTGGGGAACAAAAACTATCAGGATTTGTACCAAATAGAAAGTCCAGATTTTGTGCTTCTTTTCATCCCGATCGAGCCTGCATTTGCAATGGCTTTGAATGAGGATACAACACTTTATAACAAAGCCTTTGAGAAAAACATCGTGATTGTAACACCTGCTACCTTGCTGGCTACCTTACGTACAATTGACAGTATGTGGACGAACCAAAAACAACAAGAAAATGCTTTTGAGATTGCGCGCCAAGCTGGTGCACTCTACGATAAATTTGAAGGATTCGTCACTGACTTAATCCGTATTGGTAAAAAGCTAGAAGAAACAAAAACCGAATACAATGGTGCTATGAATAAACTTGTTGAAGGAAAAGGAAACTTAATCACCAGTGTTGAAAAACTCAAAAAAATGGGTGCCAAGGCTAAGAAATCATTACCCGATAGTGTACTGGCTAGAGCAGATCAAAATAACAATATCCTCATTGATAAACAAAACTAAGAAAAGCCCTCACTTATAGATATTAAGGTAGTTTCTTCTTTTAATTTGTTAAAAAAAAATGTAACTTTAAGGGAGCCCCTTAATACTTACACGATGAAAACAACAATACTCCTAATCATCTTATTTTATACCACTACTCTTTTTTCTCAAAAAATACTTACGGTCAAAGATGCCGAGGTTCAATTTGAAGCTTCGGTTCCTGTTTTTGAACCTGTAGCGGCAAAAAACACAGCTGTTCAAGTGGCATTAAATACCAAAAGAGGCTACATTAGTTTTGTAATTCCTATGAACCAATTTATATTTGAAAGAAGTTTGATGCAAGAACATTTCAACGCTTATTACCTAGAAACCGACCGCTATCCACGTGCTACCTTTAAAGGGATAATAGAAAAATTTAACCTTGAGGATATCAATAATACACCAAAAAAATTGTTGATTAAAGGAAAAATAAAAATTCATGGTGAATCCAAAGCAATTACAACTATTGTGAGATTACAAACCACTAATGAAGGCTTTATGATGTCATCTGATTTTGTACTGAACACTGATGACTTTAACATCGAAATTCCATTTCTTATTCGTAATAAAATATCAAAAACAGTAATCGTTAAAGTTTATTCTGTTTTCCCTACAGAAGCCATCAATATTGGCAGTATAACTATTAATACAAAATCTAAAATTCGAGATTAGAAATTGACAAAAATTACGCTCTTCGTTTTCTAGAAATATGCAAATGAGTATACCTCACAATTATAAGGTATAGGTTCATACTACTACACACAAAAAAATTATTTATTTACTACATACTTATCAATCATATATTGCGTAATGGCTTTCAATGGTCTATCATTATCTGGATTAAATCCTGGATTATTAAAAAACTCCACTTTTTTTCCGTTTTTGCAATACCATACAATAGCTTTATGATCCTTAAAAAAGGTTGTAGTATCACAAACCGTTATTTTTCTAAATTTAAGCATATTTTTATTCAAGGGAACTTTTGTTTCTATAGTAACGATTCCAAAACTTGCATCCTCTTTACATTCTACTATTTCATAATGATCCCCTTTCCACTGCATGCACTGCTCTTGCGATAAAAAAAAGAAAACTACTCCACAGATTAGACTGCTAAGAAGCACAGTACTCCCTATTAATTTATAGAAAGTACTTGTACCTCTATTCTCAATACTTTTAATCTCATTTAAGGTAGTGCTAACTTTATTATCCAAAACTTCCTTTTTATCCTTCAAAAAAACCATATCTTCTTCACTATGGTCTTCCTTCAATTCCTTTTCTTTTTTCATGAATCTCAAAAAAGGCCTTGCTTGATAATCAACCAAAATTGCAGCTATATTCAATGCTTCAATGTCTGTTAATTCCGTTTCTCCCTTAAAGAATGTTTCAATAGGTCTAAATTTATCTGTTAAGTCCTTTAACTTATTAAAAGCTGTTGGATTAAATTCAAAACCACAGAAAGAAGCAAAACTCATCAAGTCATCTTTATTTGAAACATCCTTAAAAATTTCAAAACACAAATTTCTGAGTTTAGCTCTAGAAGGATTTAATAACAAACTAGAGTTTTCCTCTTGTATTGCTAGTTTATATTGAGCTTTAATTGCTTTTTTATAATCGTCTAAAGTATTTTTTTTCATAAGCTATTCGGACTTTCTGGGAATCCCATGGAATTATAGGAATCTTAGGAATTCCCTACTATTATCGCTTCACAACTTATCTTTCTTTGCCCTAGAATTTGTTACTGTTCTATTTCGCGATAGGAACAAATGTACAAAACAACTTCCAAAAAAGTGTTGCTATACAGAGTGGAATTTTATTCCGGGAAGTATACAAAACTATTCTGCAACAGCACACTTTACTTCCCAAAACCTAATAACACAAAACGTCAGGCCTCTTTAATTATTCGATTTAATACATCGAACAGGCTAACCTATGTCCAATTTAAAAACAAAAAAAATGAAACAATTTCTTTTAATCTCGATACTAACTGTATCAGCATTTGCTACTGCATCAAATTTTGCAGCACATTCAACAATAGTACAAAAATCAATCTCAATCCCAAACTACATCACAAGCAATGTCAGTAAAGAAAGTAGTACAAACATTATTTCAATATCTAATGAAGGCCCTGGAGATGATTGCATTACTATTTACCCTCCAAAATAATGTAACCCATAGAGTAATAATCTAAAATTATTGTTATTTTCGGGGAAAGTTATAGCAAATGTCTCGTTCCCCGATTATTTTCATTTACCTTATATTATGTTTCTGTTTGGGTTGCCAAAAAGAGCCTCAAAAAAGTACCTCGATTGATCCTACTTCAGAAAAACACCAATTTGCAAAAAGATTATCAATTTCTGCAGACCGGTCTAACTCCTTATCAAAATATAATAGTGCTTTTTTAAAGTACAACCAAGCATCTCGTTTATTTAAAGAAGAAAAAGATAGCACATATACAAGCTACACTTTAATCCAAATAGCAAAAATCCAACAAATTTTTGGTGACTATAGCAGTTCTGAGGAAACCCTTACCGAAGCACTAGACTATACAAAAAATAAGCCCGAGTATCTTTTGGCAATTCATAACTTACTAGGTATTACATCCAAGCACCTAAAAAACTATGGAGATGCAATCATATTTTACAACAAAATTCTAACAACTGTTCAGGATCCTTTATTACAAGTTACACCAATCAATAATATCGCCTCTGTTTACATTGAACAAAAAAAATATCCCGAAGCCATAGCATTACTAGAACCTATCTTGAAAACCAATGTGCTAGACAGTATCCCCAAAAGAAAAGCTATATTGATGGATAATCTAGGATTTGCGTACGTCAAAAATGGATCTACACAAAAAGGGTTAGATCTTATGGAAAACGCATTAAGCATTCGTATTAAAGCTGATGATTCCTATGGTAGTATCGCAAGTTATTTGCATTTGGCAGAATATTATCAATATATAAACGTACAAACATCAATTGTAAATGCTCAACTGGCTTATCAAAAAGCAACTGAAACTAATAGTATTGATGAGCAGTTAGAAGCACTTTCCTTTTTAATGACTCAAAATTCAAAAATGGGGTTCAATGAATATGCTCAAACGTTCATCAAAAAGAATGATAGCATAAAAAAAGTGCGAAACAATGCCAAAAATCAATTTGCCAAAATCAAATACGATGCCTCCAAATCCATATTAGAGAATATTAAATACAAAGAAGAAAGAAGCGAAATTGCATTACAACTTCAAACTAAAAAAAACCAATCTTATTTATTTGGATTTGGTTTTATATTATTACTCATTGCTATAGCTTTCTTGATACATTACTTCAAAAACAAAAACAAACAAGAGCGATTACAAGCTAGTTATTCTACCGAAACTAGAATTTCCAAAAAGCTTCATGATGAACTTGCGAACGATGTTTTCTACGCCATGACTTTTGCAGATTCTCAGGATTTACAAAACCCAATCAAGAAAGAAGTCTTAATGGAGAATTTGGACCAAATTTACAAACGGACTCGTAACATCTCTAGAGAAAATAGTCCAATAGATACTGGTGAAAAATTTGCCTTTAATCTAAAACAAATGCTTAATAGTTACAAAACTAATTTGATCGAAGTCATTATAAAAACTCAAAATCCCATTAACTGGTCTGCCATAGACCCCTATAAGAAAATTGCAATTCAAAGAGTTTTACAAGAATTGATGATAAATATGAAAAAATATAGCCAAGCTACTTTTGTTGTTATTGGCTTCGATTCTCAAGAAAATAGGCTGCTCATCGAGTATTCGGACAACGGAATTGGCTTCACTGAAAAATTAATTTTAAAAAATGGTCTCCAAAATGCGGAAAACCGTATTCATGCTATTAATGGACTTCTTACTTTTGACACTCAAACCCAAAAAGGATTTAAAGCAACAATTAACGTTCCTAAATAATACCCTATATGTTTACAAAAGTTTTAATTGCAGATGATATTGATTTCAATGATGTAGGTGCAGCCCAAATTCTAAAAGAATTGGACGTCCCAGAGGTGCAATATGCAAAATATTGTGATGAAGCCTTACTAAAAATTAAAAAAGCACACCAGGATAATAACCCATATGAATTACTTATCTCCGATTTGTCCTTCAAAGCAGATCATCAAACCAACAAACTCAACTCTGGAGAAGAATTAATACAAGCTGTAAAAGAGCTTTTTCCAGAGATTAAAATCATAGCCTTTTCAATCGAAGATCGACCTCACAAAATAAGAGCCCTCTTTGAAGATCTCCAAATTGATGGTTTTGTACTCAAAGGGCGAAATACTATATATGATTTAAAAATAGCGATTCAAAAAGCGTATAGCTGCCAACCTGGGAATATTTCTCCTGAATTACTCTATATCATGCAAGATAAAGCAACAAGCGAAATCAATCAATATGATATTATTTTACTCAAAAAACTCTCTATAGGCATTAGTCAAGAAGGTATGGAAGCAGTATTGAAACAAGAAGGTATTACTCCCAACAGCAAGAGTTCGATCGAAAAACACATCAATAAACTAAAAATATACTTTAAAGCCAACAATGCAACACATCTTGTTGCAATTGCCAAAGATCTCGGAGTCATCTAGATTTTAAATTATAATTGCCATACAAAAGCTTCCTTCGGGGAGCTTTTTTCGTTTTATACTATTTTGTTTTTGTAATTATCATTATAACATAAGGAAACGTTTTTAACCGTCCTAAGTTTGTCCTTCAACGAATAGAATCCTTAAAAAAAACATTTTATAATAAAAACGTAAAACTCCACCTAGCAGTTTTTACTTTGATTTTATGTTCTTTTTCTAGTATTGATAAGGCTCGAAAGGGGAAAATTAATGTCGAAATTTCTGCTACCTCGGTTAAATATTCTGCTGATTTATAAAATAAATTGTCCGATTACGGTTTCCCGTAAGGGAATGAATATTTATGGGGGTAGGTTTGGAGAATAATTGAACCATAACAAAAAAATTGGGGAGGTATCCGAAAATCCAAAAGAGTAGGAAAAAAAATAATATATATTTCGCATGAAGAAAATTTTATGTTTACTGTCAATGAGTTTAGTTTTAACAATTACAAGTTGTGGAGGAAGTGCATCAGTAATGAGTAATTCAAATAGTAATCAAACTAATGTAGAACTATCTAAGAAAAACTTCAATGTTATTGGAACGGCTTCTGGTGTATCTACTAATACTTACATCTTTGGAATTGGAGGTTCATCAAACAGAGCATTATTGGAGAAAGCTAAAAGTGAAATGATAAAAAATGCAAATTTAACTGGACCAAAAGCAATTGTAAATGTTACTTATGATAAACACTTCAATGGATTTTTTCCTTTTTATTCTCAAGTTACTGTAACTGCATCAGCAAATATTGTTGAGTTTACAGAATAATTTTAAAATTCTGTGTAGACGTCAAAATCTACACAGATTTTTTTTTATAAAATTGAAAAGTTAAATATTATTTTCTGTTTTAATTACATAGAATTAGTTTAAATCAATCTAACTTATTTCAAAAAAAGCTTCCGAAAGGAGGCTTTTTTTCTTTTTATAAAATTTATTTTGCCCGATTGTGGTTTCCCGTAAAGTAATGAAGTTTTATGGGTGTAGGTTTGGAGAAACTTTTAAATCAAGTAATTATGGAACTCAATACACAGCTTAAAGCATTGGCAGATAAGATTATCTTATTAAAAGATAAGATCCAAACAGAAGAGTCGACTAAACACGCTTTTGTTCTACCGTTTATTAATTTGTTAGGTTATGATACGTTCAACCCAACTGAAGTAGTCCCTGAATTTACTGCCGATTTAGGTTTAAAAAAAGGTGAAAAAGTAGATTATGCCATTATCCAAGATGATGAACCAATTTTAATCATTGAATGCAAAAATTGGAAAGAAAGTCTAACAATTCATGGATCTCAACTTTTTCGCTATTTCCATGTTTCCAAAACAAGATTCGCGTTATTGACAAATGGTATAACCTACCAATTCTTTACTGATTTAGACGAAAAAAATAAAATGGATCAAAAACCATTTCTTGAATTTGATATTACAAATCTTAAAGACAACGTCATCAACGAAATTGCTAAGTTCCACAAATCTAATTTCGATGTAAACAATATAGTTACAAATGCTAGTTCATTGAAATACGTGAAAGAAATCAGAAAGCAAATTAATGATGAGTTGACAAATCCATCTAATGAATTTGTAAAGTTGTTTGCTAATAAAGTATATGGAGGACGATTGACTGAAAAAGTCATGGAAGAGTTCAAAGATTTAGTTCAAAAAGGCTTTAACCAATTTATAAACGAAAAAATTAATGACAGACTTAATGCTGCGTTAACTAAAGAAGCGAAACAGCAGCAAGAAGAAGTAGTAGAAACCATTGAGGAAAGCCTTGTCCAAACTACAGAAGAGGAACTTGAAGGCTACAGAATTGTAATCGCAATTCTCCGTAGAAAAATTGCTGTTGATCGTATTGTACACCGTGATACTCAGTCCTACTTTGGGATTTTATTGGATGATAATAATAGAAAACCGTTGTGCAGATTACACCTTAATTCTGGGAAAAAATATATCGGTTTATTTAACGAAAATAAGGTGGAAAAAAAGATGCAAATTGAATCGTTGGATGAGATTTACTCTTTTGAAAAAGAGTTGTTAGATACTGTAGGGAATTACGAAAACGAGAAATAAAAATAAAGATTAGATGACAAAAACAATATTTGCATTCATTATAATATTTACAATGAACTATTCAAGTTCAAAATCAAAAATCGCTATTACTGACATAATATTTGGTAGAGGATGCTCAGGCAGTAAATATTGCTCTGCATGCAAAAATTGTAGTTCTTGTAAACACTGTTCACAAAGAAATGGCAATTGTGGTGTTTGCAAAAATCTAGGCAAGAAGTAATAAATAATAATAAATAAAGAGGATTTATGGACTTAACAACAAAAATGACAATTGAGCTAAAAAGCCATTTTCTAAGACTATATCAAATGGCACTTTCAGATGATAACTTTGATATACTAGAATTACAAATGTTATATTATCTAGCTGAACAACGCGGGATACCAAAAGAAGAACTTGATAAACTATTTATTAATCCTATTAATACACAAACAAGCTTACCAGAGGATTTAAATACTAGGATAGAATATTTATATGACTTAACATGCGTAATGTGGGCAGATGGAATTATAACAGAAGATGAATTAAGTACTTTGAAAAAATATTGCAGGAAATTTGAATTTCTTGACGAAAATATTGATGAATTAGCCAACTACTTAATTGAATGTGTCCAAAAAGGAATGGAAAAAAAAGATATTATTAATCAACTTAATTCTTAACAGATGAAACCTTTACAGCAATTATTTAGTTTAAAGAAAAGTGATCAAACCGAAATCGCTAAGGCACCGGAAACCGAAATTGATAGGGAACAGATTCGAATAACTTATTATCAAAGTGGCTTTGCTGCTTCCGTTAAAGCAACTGGAAAGCCAATTGTTCTCAGAGCTTGCCTTCAAAATTTATTTAGCAGTTTTGAAGACCAGTGCAGAAAACAAGTATTAGAGCAAGAAAGGTTAAAGCAACCATACAAAGAAGAACAAGAAAAATGTAGAACAGAGCTCAAAAAGTGCGAAACCGCCGCAAGTATTTACGTCCAAAAAGAAGTTGAAATTGTTCATAAAATCGAAAAAGCATCCGCAGAAATTGTTGATGTGAGAGTAAATCCTCAAAAGTACATAGATGAAGGTAAAGGTGGAACAGCACAATTTTACATTGGATTAATTCTTCTTTTGCCAATAACACTATATTTATTAGTCTTTTACGTTTCTGCATCTTATTCTGCCTTTTTCAAAGAATTTACAGATGATAGTCTTACTGCTGCGATATTTGATGCAGATGCTCTAACTAATGCATTTAAAGCGAGCTGGTTAGAAGGTGTTTTAGTTATAACAATTCCATTCGTTTTTATGGGTTTAGGATATGTAATTCATATGATGCAAAAAGGCACTGGTATAAAAAAGACTTTACGAATAATTGCACTTTTTACCACAACTTTTCTTTTTGATTCGTTATTAGCTTACGTAATCGAAAAGAAAATTTATGATTTCAACAAAACGCCAGATTCACCCCATTATGATTTAGAAATTGCATTAGGACAAGCTGAATTTTGGATGATTATTTTTGCTGGATTTGTTGTTTATGTTATTTGGGGCTTAGTCTTTGATTTTGTCATGAAAGAATATGAAAATAAAGATAGAATAAGAGTTTTTATAAGGGGTAAAAGAGAAGAAATTGTGAATTTTGAAAAAAGCAAGGCAGAAAACGCTCTTAAAATTCATGAATTTACAAATAAAGGGGATCAGCAAAAAGGAGATATAAAAGTACTTCAATCTAAAATTGATGGATTCGTTTTTCCTGTAAAAGAATATTTAAATTACCATAATCAATATAAAGAAGGCTGGTTTCAAGCCATTGGAACTGAAATAGCTTTAGCAAAAGATCAAAAAGATATATTATTGTTGGAATGTGATGATGTTGCAACTGAACATTTAAAATCTGTAGATCTTAATAATTCAGACCATCAAAATTTAGTTTACTCACAAAATTAATTCTATTATGAAATTATTAATAAAAAACACTTTTACTTTTTTCGTTTTCTCTATTTTATTATTGTCATGTAAAAATGATTCTAAAGAAGAAAGTTCAAAGCAAAAAACTACTAATTTAACCTCCAGCAAAATTGATAACAATTATAATATTAGTATCTTATTAGACCTATCTGATAGAATTAGCCCAGTTTTGAATCCTAATAAAGCAATGGAGTTTTACCAAAGAGATTTAAGCTATATAAACTCGATTTCAAATGCATTCACTGCACATATAAAAGGTAAAAAGATCATGCAAATGAATGATAAAATTGAAGTGTATTTTAATCCTGAACCACAAAATGAGGAAATAAATACTATTTCTAAAAAATTAAAATTTGAATTTAATAAATCAAATGCTTCGATTTCAAACATTCAACAGGTTAATGAAGCATACAATGTTGAAACAGCAAAAATTTACCAATTAGCTATTAAGGATAACAATTATATTGGATCAGATATATGGAGGTTTTTCGCCAATAATGTAAATGATTATAGCATCCAAAAAAATCATCGCAATATCCTAATAATTTTAACGGATGGTTATATGTATCACGAAAACACGAAAATGACTGAAGGAAATCTAACAACGCAATTGCTACCTGGAATAATAAAATCAAAAGGATTAAACACATCAAATTGGGAAAAAATATTTAATGATAACAAATTAGGCTTTATTCCCGCTAATGAAGATTTATCCGATCTGGAAATTTTAGTATTAGGACTTAATCCTAGTTCGCAGAATCCTTACGAAGGAAAGGTTATTAAAAAATATTGGAGTAATTGGTTCACTAAAATGAAAGTGAAAAGATTTGAAATCAAAGAAACAGGTTTACCAAGTAACATAGATAAAGTTATAAACGATTTTATAACCAACTAATTTGAGAAATAAACTTTTGAATAAACCCACTCTAAAACTCACCCTCGCCATCCTCCTACTAGCCTGCCTCCTACCCTTGCCTTACGGTTATTTTCAACTTGTTCGGTTTTTGGGTATGGCAGGATTTGGGTATTTAGCAGTGTTGCCATCGGGTGAAGAAAAGAAGAATGAAGTAATTATTTATATTGCTTTGGCATTGCTTTTTCAACCGTTTTTTAAAATTGCATTGGGGAGAACGATTTGGAATATAGTCGATGTTATCATTGCACTTGGTTTATTAGGATCTATTGCCTTACCTTCGAAAAAACAATAAGCAGCCCTACAAATGTCTATTACTAAAAATCGGTTTTCCTCTTTTAAACTACATTTTCTATTCCTCTTTATTTTTGTGTGGGTACAGTTTGGTGCGGTTTGCGCCCAAACCAAAATTGTGTCTTGGAACATCGAAAATTTAGGCAAGTCCAAGTCGGATAGCGAAATCGAATTTATAGCCAATACCCTCAGAAATTTTGATGTGGTGGCACTACAGGAAGTCGTAGCGGGCTATGGCGGGTCACAGGCAGTTGCAAGGCTTGCAGATGTACTCAACCGTAAGGGCAGCCGCTGGGATTATATTGTGAGCGAGCCTACAACGAGTAGCGCCTACAAAACGGAACGCTATGCTTTTTTGTGGAAAACGGCCAAAATTAGAAAAATTGGTACTGCTTGGCTCGAGAAAAAATACAATTTGGAGATTGATCGTGAGCCGTTTTATTGCACTTTTGAAGCGGATCATAAAAGCTTTACTTTGGTTAATTTTCACGCAATTACAAAAAGCAAACAACCGGAGACGGAAATCAAATATTTCAAATTTTTACCTGCTCAATATCCAACACTTAATTTAATATTTACGGGAGATTGGAATTGTCCACAATCGCATACCGTTTTTAATCCATTACGAAAAATGGGGTATTTGCCTATTTTAACCAATCAAAAAACATCATTGAAAAGAGATTGTGTTTTCGAAGAATGTTTGTCGTCTGAATTTGACAACCTCTTTTATAATTCAACCAAAGTAGTCATTAAGAGTACAGGAGTACTACTTTTTTACAAAAAATTTAATACTTTAAAAGAAGCACATTCTATTTCCGATCATATACCTATTTGGGCTGAAATTCAAATAAACTAATTCCGTATTTAGTATACTTTTCAGAATTATCTCATAAGACTACATACAACATTAATCATATGAGTATAAACTTATCCGAAATTACCTTTTACTTAAATTTTAATAAGGATTCACTACTTCCATTTATACTACTAAAAAATCATTTCTACTATAAAATTCAATATTGGGAAAGCTCTAAATTTCCTCCTTAACCATTGAAAACTTAAGTTTAAATGTTAATCTTATCCAAAACTTTTTTTTATATCAAAGCAGATGCTTAGTTTTGTAATGTATTAAAAGTTAAATGGCTAGAAAAAAACAATATATCGAAGAACAAGTAATCGAAAAAGCTATGGCTTTGTTCTGGCGAAATGGTTATGAAAATACTTCAGTACGTATGTTGGAACAAGAAATGGGAATTAATCAATTTTCAATTTATGCTAGCTTTGGTAATAAACAAGGTGTTTTTATCGAAAGTTTGAAAGCGTATAAAAAGCGCATCCGTAGTATTACAGATGTTTTGGAAAACTCAAATAATGGTATCAAAGGTATTAAGGACTATTTTTATTCATTTTTAGAATTTTCGAAAGAGGGTCTATTAAAAAAAGGGTGTTTGGTTACCAATACCATTAATGAAATAGGTGATAATGACGAAGATGAAATTCGAATAGAGTTAATGAATTTCTTCGGTAACATTATAAAACTATTCCATAAGAATCTTGCGCAAGACCATAGCAAAAATGAAAGTACTATTGAGACACAAGCAAATTACCTCGGTGGAAGTATGTTGGGACTATCAATGGCGTCTAAAATGATGAATGAAAAACAATTGAAAGACTATATCGAAACAATCTTTATAAAGCTTTAAACCTTTTTTTAAAACAAATCTAAGCGATTGCTTAGTAATTAAATCAATAAATTAAAATTAAAACAAAAATTATGAGTACATTAAAAATTCACACAATCGAGTCTGCACCAGAACAAAGTAAACCATTATTGGAAAAATCATTGAAGGCCTACGGAATCGTTCCCAATTTACATGGTGTATTGGCTGAAGCTCCTGGTATACTGCAAGGTTACCAAGATTTACATGATTTATTCGTTAACTCTTCATTCAATAATGATGAATTGACAGTTGTTTGGCAAACCATCAACGTAGAACACGATTGTCACTATTGTGTACCAGCACATACAGGAATCGCTCACTCAATGAAAGTAGATCCTGCTATCACTGAGGCTTTGAGAAATAGAACATCAATGCCAAACGCAAAACTTCAAGCACTACATGTATTTACTTTGGCAATGGTAAGAGACCGTGGGTATGTATCGGATGCTGATTTAGATGATTTTTATGCTGCAGGATATGAGCAAAGACAAGTACTTGAAGTAATTTTGGGACTATCTCAAAAAGTAATTAGTAACTATGTTAATCATGTTGCAGCTACCCCTATAGATGCTCCTTTTGAACAATTTTCTTGGAAAAAATAAATCACTAATTTTGTATAGGCATTATTAATAAGGATAATGCCTATTTAAATTTAAAACAGAGATAACATGCAAAAAACAATCGCCTTTGATATATACGGAACATTAATTAACACAGAAAGTATTCTCCAATCATTAAAAATTATTGATGCTCAAAATGCAACCGATATAATGGAAACTTGGAGAAATAAACAATTGGAGTACTCTTTTAGAAGAGGGTTAATGAATTCTTATGTTGATTTTTCAGTTTGTACTGCAAATGCATTGGATTATGCATGCCTAAAACATGGGTCAGTAATTGATAAAGCACAAAAGGAATCGCTACTACAAGAATATAAAAAGCTACCAGTTTTTCCCGACGTAGTATCAACTTTAGAGAAACTGCATAAAGAAAATATCAAACTAGTTGCTTTTTCAAACGGTTCACGAAATGCTATTATCGAACTACTAACAAATGCTCAAATACTACATATTTTTGACAAAATAGTAAGCGTTGAAGATGTTCAATCTTTCAAACCAAGCCCTATTGTTTATGCTCATTTATTGAAAGAAACCGATTCTGAAAAATCAAATACTTGGCTGGTCTCAAGTAATCCATTTGATATTACAGGTGCTGGATCATTTGGACTACAAACCATTTGGGTACAACGGTCTGACAAATCTCTTTTTGACCCTTGGGAAATTCAACCATCACGAATTATAAGTAAACTTGACGACATTAGTATAAAATAAAATACCACAAAAAAATCCTAAGCCTTACGACTTAGGATTTTTTGATTATAGTAGAGACGGATAGTATCCATCTCTACTATAATTATTTTACTTCTTCAAATTCAACGTCTTCAACGTTGTCTCCTTGAGTTTCAGCTTGTGGTTCTGTACCACCTTGAGCTTGTTCTCTTTCAGCATACATTGCTTCTGTTGCTTTTTTCCAAGCAGCGTTGATGCAATCCACTAAAATTTGAATTACTGGAATAGATTAAGATTATTAATCGATTATTACTAAGGATTATTTTACTATCAATTTTTCGATAGCAGTTTTACCATTCTCTTCTACCTTAACAACGTACATTCCTCTAACTAGTTTAGAAATATTAATTTCTTTACTGTCTGTAGTAACCGTTAACATTTCTTTTCCAGAAACGTCAAAGAAGCTAATTTTTTTCGTTCCATTTGTAGCAGATACGATATACACCTTACCGTCTACCGTTGGATTTGGAAAAATTGCAAATCCATCAATTGCAGATGTGTTAACACCTAGGGAACAATCAGCGTCCATCACAGTTATTGAGCGCAAGGTTGAAGTCTCGTTCCCTAAAGCATCTGTAACACTGTAATGAACTGTGTATTGTCCAGAAACATCTACGTTTACAGATCCTGTTACAACAACAGCCGATGTCAAAGTGGTACTTAGATTATCCATAGCAGCATAACCAGGTTCTACAAATCCACAACTTTTTCCTATTGTGATGTATTCATCTCCTAGTAAAGTTAAGGTTGGTTTTGCTCTTTCGATAGTAACTGTCCAGTTTGCAATAGCTCCGCTTTGCGAAAGAATATTGTATCCTACTGGTATCGAATAATTTAATGGTGTAACACCACTACTTTGAAGATATGTTCCAATACGCGCTGTTGCAAATTGAGAAACTTCAAAACTTGGATTCAAAGCAGAAAGAATAGCATTGTTATTAACCAAGACTTTTACTGTTTTAAATCCTTCTTCAATTACAGACGATCCAATTTGATTTGCTACCGTGTAAGAAATAAATTTAGCTTCAGTATTTTTAGCATCAACTGTAATCATATAATTTGTTTTCGAAAGTTTATTTTCTGAAACTACGGTTACTAAAATGCTATTCGAATAATCCAATTCAGATGTTACTGTTCCTGTTTGTTTTACATCATCAATGTAAAGTTCTGCACCTGAAGAAACGGTAAATGCCGCTTTTAAATTTGAAGTAGCTACTCCAAAGGGAACCGTAGCAGTTACATTATCTCCAAAAATAGTAGTTGTAATACCTTGTGTCAAACTAGGATTTGCGCTGGTAGTGAAATTATAGCTTGTTAATTTACTTTCACTATTTAACCCAACAAGGACATTAATATTGTATTGTTCTACAATTCCTGTATTGAATCCAACTCCTTGAACCTCTAGGATAACAGGCAGTGCTAAGTTTACCAATGTTTGACCACTTATTACTGGAAGACCTCCAATCGTTACGGTAGAATTCATCCCTGCACTATAATCTATTGTAGCAGCAGTAATATCTGCTCCATCTTTTAATACAACGTTGTATGTTTTAGTAGCTGCATCATAAGAAGATGATAATTGTTCTGTCAACTTCAAGCTTTCTAATAATACTGGTGTATTCCAGAATTTACCAGAACCCATACCATTTGTGTCTGCATTTTTGACAATAGCCGTATTATCACTTGCGCTTGTGTCGTATACAAATTGTCCATCACCTGAAGAAAATGAATAGTACGCTAATAAGCCAGCTTCATTCCCTGTAAATTTAGTTGTTGAGTTGGCGATCAATGTAGCTTGATCACGAACACCCGACCAGATACGAACTTCATCAATTTTACCATCAACACCACGTGTTAGTGAAGCATTGTTACCAATGAATGCTTGTGAAGTTGCATTAGTAGAAGCTGCCGCAGCGACACCTGTCGTTGTGTAAGGGGCAACAACACCATCCACATAAATTGTGTAAACATTACTTGAACTTACAGAGAAAGCGATATGTTGCCATTTGTTCAACGACACAGAATTTAATCCTGTGTTCAATACGTAAGAACCAGTAGCAGTAGTAATTGATAATACTAAACTATTCTCCTGATATGTAGGATTGTTATTAGTATGAACAAACAAAAGCACTTTTGACTTATCCAAAATTCTACCAAATGTCGTTGGATTATTTCTGTTTACCCAAGCTTCAAAAGTATAATTATTTGTTAAGTCTAGAGCTGGACTTGCATCCGTAACTATATAATCATTAACACCGTCAAATGTACCTACGACGTTGGTAGCTGTATTTGCTGCATGGTTAAACGAGATTGATTTTAAATCATTTGTAGCATCTGTATCTCCAACCAATTTAGTATATACTTCTATTGTATAATTACCAACAGCTGCTAAATCTGCCTTTGTTGTAAAAGTGAAGGTTCCTGTTGAACCAGCTGCAATTGAAGCTGTACTTGTTTGCACTACTTCTGCACCAGCATTAATCTTATAAGCAATCGGAAAATTTGAAATCGCAGTTGTTGAATAGTTGCGAATAAGAGCAGTAATTGTAACTGGTTTCATTCCTAATTTTACTGGTGCCGTGATTGATTCTACGCTTGCATCAGCTGCAGTAAAAGGTAAAACATTAATTGTGTACTCTTCTATTTCGAAATCATCTCTTGAAGTTGTTAAGCCATCGAAAGTCGGTCCAAGATTCACGTTGAAATATTCACCTGGAGATCGGAACATGTGAATAACGCGCATTAACTTTTCACCAGAAGTGGTATTCGCTGGAATTGTTAATCCTCCTACTAACGTGAAATTATTTCTAAAATTATGCACACTGGTTGTTGAAGCAATAGCTGGAGACGTAGCAGTGGTTACCGTATTTACCCAAAAGTTTCCTGCGTAAAATTCATCTGTTAGATTTCCATCACCATTTAGATCGATTACAATCATTGTAAAAACACCTGGTGTTGTATTGGATAAATCTCTAGAAATTGGTCTTTCTGGTTTTGAAATAGTAATTTCAGGTTGATAAGTAAATCCAGCATATACCGGAATTTTGATATCCTTAAAGTTTGAATAACTAGTCGTTCCTGATGTATTTACGATATCATTCCATTTCATTTTTGTAATAGCAAAACCATTTGTATTTGTATGAACAGGTAACTCATTGCTATTATAAACTACTTTTTCGATAACATTATTAGTTAGATTGTCATCTACTTCGTCAATACCTGCCTTAATAGTATAAGTAGCACCAACTACAGATAAATCTGCCGTAGCTGTAAAAGTATAACTAACTGTTACCAATGTCGATATTGAAGGAACAACACCTACTACTTTGGTACCACCATTTACTTGAAAAAATACAGGTACATTAGTTCGGGTCGCAGGACCCAAGTTAGTTACACGAACAGTAACTGCATTTGTTGCCGTTTTCAATCCAAGAATTTCCGGTGTAGTGATTGATGCCATTTGTGTATCATTAACCGTAGGTTTAGAAACACATGATATGTTTGCTACCCATCCTTTGTCTACTACTTCAGTATCTGATGTAAATTTGAATGTAAGTTCTCCACCTGTTGCAGTTGATGTCAAAGAAGGAGGAAGCGCAGTTCCATCATATACACCTAACAAAGTAGCACTAGTTGAAGATCCATTATAAATATAAAGAAAATCATATCCTGATTCAAGGCTGAACTCTGTAAAATCAACCTTAATACTGTTTCCAGTAACAGATGGTTTAAAAGTGATTGTTTGAGAAAGATTATTAGTATAATCACCATATCTACTTCCACTATCAACAAACACATCAGCGCAAGTAGTTACTGTTGCAGTACTTCCCATAACAGTATCTGTTCCATTATTAATAACCGTTTTGGTTATTGAATTATTTGTAACGTCCGAATCACTTACAGGCGTTATTTTACCAACGATGGTGTACACTCCACCAACAGATAAATCTGCCTTTTGTATAAAAATATAGGTAAGTTCACTCAAAGGTGCAATTGGTCCCGGAATTATTTCTACTACCTTGGTTCCATTATTCAATTGATATGAAATCGGAATATTACTTATAGCTGTAGGAGAGAAATTATAAACTTTAGCAGAAACCGTTTCTGCTGCTGTAAATGCAGTGTTAGTTGTTAGTGCAGTAAGTGCAAGATCACTAGTCGTTTGCTCATACATTTCAACATTATCTACATAAATAATATTGTAGGTTGGTGTTGTAGTAGCATCATTATCCATAACACCTTCAAAGGTTACATTAAATTTACTTCCAGCATAAGCCGCTAAGTTAAATGTTAATGCTCTTGTTGTTGAAGTTGTTGTTCCAGTATAAACTGAAGTACCATCAGCACTTGTTAAAGCAACACCATTTACCAAAACTCTAAAAAAGTTTTTATTCGTAGTTACACTATTTTGCAAAATCAAATCAAACTTCAAACGTAAAGCTTTACCAGAAAGACTAGTGGCATCAATTTCGCAAAAAGATAATCTCTTTATAAAGTTAGGGTTATTTGTAAATGCAGTTGTAGCTGTACTAGTAGTCCAAAGCGGTGATCCCGCAACAGCAGATCCTGACATCTTTACAGCATCTAATGTGATAAGGCTTACAGACTCGTATCCAATAGAACCAGCTGTACTTGCTTTTGACAAGGTATAATTAGTTGGTTTTCTATCATTAAAGTTTTCTTTGAATGGTAAACTTAAGGCCGTTAAAACAGGTGCACTTATTGGTTCTACATTTACAGCCTTTACTCTTTCTGAAACAATACCAGTTGCGATATCAATAGCACGAACTGTAAACCAGTTATTTTCGCTAATAGTTAAATTTGTAAAAGTGTAAGTTGGGTCTGTTACAATAGCAACCGAATCAAATTGGTAGCCATTAAGTCTTAATACCTCATACTTTGCGCCAGGAATAGCATCCCAGTCCATTTTATAAGATGAGCTTCCGCAGGTTGCAGGTGCAATTACCAAATTTTTTGGCTCAGGCATAACGATAAAAGTTTCATTTGAAACCTGTACTTTAGAACCAGCTATAATTCTGATCTTTGCATTGGCAACTACTCCAGCAGGAACCTTCCACGCAAAATTTCTTGCTGTTGCAGGTAAATCAGTTGCAATACTTGTGTACGTACTACCACCATCTTTAGAATATTCAATAGTAAAGGTTTTATCCTCTCCTTCATAATCCCAACGAATGTACTCCGTATTATCTGGATTAAATTTCTCTCCTCCGATTGGGTAAGTCAAAACTAATTCTGGAGCAACATAATCGTAAACCACTGCAAATTCCTGAGCATCCAATGGAACATTTGTCCCAGTCACAATGATTTTGTAAGTTCCAGCTGCTGGATTATCTAAAGTGATTTGCTCAATATTATTCAAATAATCTACGCCTCTTTTTGCATTTGAATTGGGTAATGTTGGATCTAAAATCCAAGGTAGTGTAACCACACCATCTTTTACAATTTTAATATCCAAATCGTTAACTAAAATAGCCGTTGCACCAGGAGTCGCACCCGGATCTGTGTAGTTTAACATTACTTTCAAAGAAACCAATCCTGCAGGTACTATAATTTGTTTTTCATAAGACGCTCCATTTACTACCGAAGCAGTATAAAACATTTTCTTGTCTAATACTTTTACAGCACGCAATGCATTTAGATTTCCAAAACCATATTTATAATCTGGACCCGGATTACCAACGTCTTTTGCAGTATTACATACAAGAGCTTTCATTAATGATGCTAATGGTTTTTCAGTATAAATATTTTTATACCTTTCATAAAGCAGTACTAATGTTCCAGAAGTTCCAGGTGTAGCCATAGAAGTTCCACTCATAATTTGATATCCATTTGAATAGTCTAACGAATATACATTAGAACCAACAGCAGAAATTTGCGGTACCAATCGACCGTCAAGTGTTGGACCAAAACTACTATAGTTACTTATCACATCAGTAGGTTCGTTGGCTGCTACATGCAAGGCATTTTTTGATGCTTTAGTTGAAGTATTAAATCCACCAGCATAGGCTGACTGTGCATTTCCGTTTGAATATACGTTTAATAAATATGGATATTTCACAGTCACATCATCATCACCTCTATCACTTACATTATAGCGGGTAGTGTTATACCCAGAAGTAAGATTTACACCATAGGAATTTGAAGTAAGCTCTACTCCATCATTTGCTGCAGCAAGATCTCTTTCAGCATAAACTGGTAGCCCATTAGATTGGGTGTTGAAATTCCAACCGTACATTTGTACTTCTGGCGCCATACCTTTCGCTTTAGGATCAAGTATACCTGCACCTCCAATTGTTCCAGATACGTGTTCACCATGTGAAGAAGCCGATTCATATTCTCTATTCGTCACCCTTCCGGTATGATCAATATGTTTTTCAAGATTTCCGTCCCAAATACCAATTTTAACTCCTCTACCGGTTAAATCATAACCAAGACCAGGAATTTTTGAACTTAGTACATTTACCTTGTGAGAAGTAACACCAGGAAGGTTATCACTTTCAACTGGAGCAGCAATCAACTCAATATTTTGTACCCAGTTTAATTTTGCAATTTCATTCAATTTAGCAGCTGGTACTTGCAAATAAACTTGATCAAAATCTTTTATTACTTTAAATCCTTTTACAGACAAAACCTGTAAATCTGAAGCAATTACTGCTTGATCTGCTTCTTTAAAATAGCTCACTACTACTTTAACTTCATTTTCTTCCATCGCATAGTCTGGAACCTCTCCGCTTGCAATGATAGGATCAATTTTATACCCTGGTTCCACTTGTAGCACTGTTCTAATATTTTTAGAAAAAGTGCTTTGATTATAGTACTTTGAATCAATAGCTACGTAGTAACTATTATTTGACAAATAATCAATAATTGTAATTCCTTGATTTTTCAATTCGCTCTGTTCCTTAGCTGTTGGAGTAGTTTGAAATTGGACTAAAGAATATTCCGTTTTTGGAATTTTATGTCTGGCATTTTTTTTGCGAGCAGTCATTTGCTGCTTAAAATTTGCCGAAGTGGTAATTTTCCTTCCATTGATTAGAATAGAATAATCATCCGGATTGCTGTGTTGCGACCACCCCATGATCGCAAAGAGTAGCAAAATAACTGAGAGTAATTTTTTCTTCATGTTTTTAATAAATTTGTTATATAAATGTAAAAGATCAAATATATATCAAGAAGAAAGAAATTCAATCTCTAGGAATTGAATAATTCGAACATAAAAATGCATATAAAACAAAATTTTTGACTTATTTTATCAAAAATGTTAAAAACACAAAAAGTAAGAAAAAGCTACATATTAAGTTGGTAGCTTTTTTTATAAATACATAACACCCACATAATATTTATTTATAAAACAAAAAAAAATCCTAAGCCTTACGACTTAGGATTTTTTGATTATAGTAGAGACGGATAGTATCCATCTCTATAATATAATTATTTTACTTCTTCAAATTCAACATCTTCAACGTTGTCTCCTTGAGTTTCAGCTTGTGGTTCTGCACCACCTTGAGCTTGTTCTCCTTCAGCATACATTGCTTCTGTTGCTTTTTTCCAAGCAGCGTTGATGTTATCAAGTGCAGTTTGAATAGCTGGAACGTCTTGAGATTGGTGAGCCATTCTCAATTCAGTCAATGCGTACTCAACAGCCACTTTATTATCATCTGTTAATTTAGATCCAAGGTCTTTCAACTGAGTTTCTGTTTGGAAGATCATAGAATCAGCTTCGTTTAATTTCTCAGCTCTAGATCTAGCGATTTTGTCAGACTCAGCGTTAGCTTCAGCATCTTGTTTCATTCTTTCGATTTCTTCAGAAGTTAATCCAGAAGAAGCTTCGATACGGATGTCATGAGATTTACCTGTTCCTTTGTCAGTAGCAGATACTTTGATGATACCATTTGCATCAATATCAAATGAAACCTCGATTTGAGGAACTCCTCTTGGTGCTGGTGGAATACCGTCTAAGTTAAAACGTCCGATAGTTTTGTTATCAGCAGCCATTGCTCTAGCTCCTTGAAGAACGTGTAGTTCAACAGTTGGTTGAGAATCTGCAGCTGTAGAGAAAACTTGAGATTTTTTAGTTGGGATAGTAGTATTAGCTTCAATTAAGATAGTCATAATTCCACCCATAGTTTCGATACCTAAAGATAAAGGTGTAACGTCTAATAACAATACATCTTTTACATCTCCAGAAAGAACTCCACCTTGAATAGCTGCTCCAATTGCAACAACCTCATCAGGGTTAACTCCTTTAGACGCTTTTTTACCGAAGAATTTTTCAACTTCTTCAACAATTCTTGGGATACGTGTAGATCCACCTACCAAGATAACTTCGTCAATATCAGATGTAGATAAACCTGCATCTTTCAACGCTCTTGCTACTGGAGCCATAGAACGTTTTACTAATGAATCAGCTAATTGCTCAAATTTAGCACGAGATAATTTTTTTACTAAGTGTTTTGGTCCTGAAGCAGTAGCCGTAACATATGGTAAGTTGATTTCTGTTTCAGCAGAAGCAGACAATTCAATCTTAGCTTTTTCAGCAGCTTCTTTGATACGTTGTAATGACATTGGGTCAAGACGTAAATCAATACCTTCTTCAGCATTAAATTCGTCAGCTAACCAGTCAATAATAACTTGGTCAAAATCATCTCCACCTAAGTGAGTATCTCCATTTGTAGACAATACTTCAAAAACTCCGTCTCCTAATTCAAGAACAGAGATATCAAATGTACCTCCACCTAAATCGTAAACTGCGATTTTTTGATCTACTCCTTTTTTATCCAATCCGTAAGCAAGTGCCGCAGCAGTTGGCTCATTGATGATACGCATAACTTTAAGACCTGCAATTTCACCAGCTTCTTTTGTAGCTTGACGTTGTGCATCATTAAAGTAAGCAGGAACAGTAATAACCGCTTCAGTAACTGTTTGACCTAAATAGTCTTCAGCAGTTTTTTTCATTTTTTGCAATGTCATTGCTGACAATTCTTGCGCAGAGTACAAACGACCATCAATATCCACACGTGGAGTATTGTTGTCTCCTTTTACTACTGAATAAGGAACTCTTTTTGCTTCTTCTGTAGTTTCAGCAAAAGATTGTCCCATAAAACGTTTGATAGAAGCAATAGTCTTAGTTGGATTAGTTACCGCTTGTCTTTTTGCAGGATCCCCTACTTTAATTTCTCCACCTTCAACAAAAGCGATGATAGATGGTGTTGTTCTTTTTCCTTCTGCATTAGGAATTACAACAGCTTCATTACCTTCCATTACAGAAACACAAGAGTTTGTAGTACCTAAATCAATTCCGATTATTTTACCCATTTTTACTATATTTAATTTTATTATATACTCATTTTAATAACTTGATGACTGTAAAGCAATCATTATGCCAACAGAAAACCACTTAATAAATTGTCAGTTTTTGTTAGAATGGCGGAAATATAGCTGACAACTTGACATTTCAAAAGGACTGACAAACTAAAAATCAGAATCCATAGATGTCACCTACCTTCATCACCCTCTTGAATCGTGAACATAGGCAACAGAATACTCCACAAACAAAAAAATGATCTCTTTTTCTTTTTTTGTCTTAAAACTTGATTTCTGTCTTTGGAATCTTGATACTAATTTTATGATCTTGATTTTTGATTTTACAGTATATTTGTTTAAAAAAATCAAATTATGTTTACTTTATTACAAATTCAAACTGCGCACGACAAAGTACAATCTGGTGCCGACTTTTCCATCTATATTCAAGATTTAATTCAGATGGGCGTCAAAGGTTATGACACTATTGTTGCTGATGGCCGTGTTGTTTATTACGGTGACAATGATTATACCACAAGTACCGGGACTAAATACGAAACACTGCCGACCGCTACCCTACCCAACAAAGAACGTTTTATTGAGTTTTTGGTGATGCATCAAGACGGCCAAACCAACTACTATACTTTTTGCCAACATGCCGCTCAATGCGGGATTGCAAAATGGCGTATAGATATTGTTGAGATGACTTGTACTTACTTGGATGCAGCTAGCAATCCCATTGTAATCGAAAAAATTCCCGTTTAAGAATCCTTTATTATAACTAATTTTGAGTATGTTAATTTTCAAAAATGATATTGCTGTCCGTTATTACTTTGAAATTGATAAATATAAAATTTTAACACTTATAAGACTCCACACGGCTCACAGCATGACAGCTTACTAACAACTAGTAGTTTAGAGAAAAAAAACAAATATATTATATAGAACTATTTTAAGAGAAGAACCATTTACTTTTAGTTTTTTCCGCACAGATATATCAAAACTATATTTCAATTTGTTATTTTTACTAAGCAAGCTAAATCTATTACACTAACATAATACTATCAAAAAATATGACCTCTTTTAGCAAACAAATCTCTTTTCGCTGGGCAGATATCGACCCTAATTTGCACGTTAGACACAGTGTCTATTATGATTTTGGAGCACAACATCGTATAGAAATTCTTGAAGGTCTAGGTTTGACCATGAAAATGATGTTTTTACAGCATTTTGGACCTGTAATTTTCAGAGAAGAGTGTGTTTTTCGAAAAGAAATCAAACTTTCAGACACCATATTCATCCATACCAAAGTAGCCAAAATGAATGCAGATGCTTCACGATGGACTATTGTTCATGAATTGCGTAATGAAAAAGATGAATTGGCTGCTACTATCTCTGTCGACGGCGCGTGGATGGATACCAAACTGAGGAAACTTGTGAATCCTGTCCCCGATTCTATCATGGAAGCATTATCTGTATTTCCAAAAAGCGATGATTTTATTGAACTTTAAATTTCCAATACCATAGTGATTGGAATTAAATATGTAAATTTGAGGATAACCATCTCAAATTAGTCAAAACCTTTATATAAAATATCGGTAACAGACATACACAATAAAAGTATAACCTAACAATTAAACTTAAAATAAAGATATATGGAATCAATTATTCAATTTGTACATGCTGAAGCGAACAAAACTGCCGAACATATTATAGTAAAAAAATTAGATTCTTTGACGAATCATTTTGATTGGGTCATACGTGCCAACGTAATTTTCAAGGAAGAAAAAGACTCTCATGGCAAAGGTAAAATTTGCGAAATCACTTTGAGTTGCCCTGGACCACGTATATTTGCTGTTTCGAATGAAACCTCCTTTGAGATAGCAGCTGCAGAAACTATAAAAGATATCGAATCACAATTGAATAAACGTAAAAGTGAAATGAAAGCGCATTAAATCACTCGTTATGTAATTATAATTTTAAAACAAATGAACTTTGTTAAACTTTAGGGTTTAATAAAGTTCATTTGTTTTTTGAGCCTCACTATAAAATATTTGCTTAATTTTACACGCTTTAAACTTCAAACTGGCCTTATTTCAGTAAGATTTCAATTAAAAAATAAAACAGAATGTCTGTAGCTAAAAAAGATTATAAAAGAATTACAACGAAGTCATTGATCGAAATGAAAGCAAATGGAGAAAAAATCTCTATGCTTACGGCTTATGATTTTACGATGGCAAAAATTGTGGATACCGCAGGTGTAGATGTAATCCTAGTGGGTGACTCTGCGTCAAATGTTATGGCTGGTCATGAAACAACCTTACCTATTACACTAGATCAAATGATCTACCATGCCTCCTCTGTCGTAAGAGCTATTGAAAGAGCACTAGTGGTAGTTGATTTACCTTTTGGTAGTTACCAATCGGATCCAAAAGAAGCCTTACGTTCCGCCATTAGAATCATGAAAGAAAGCGGAGGTCATGCTGTAAAATTAGAAGGTGGTAAAGAAATTAAAGACTCTATAAAAAAAATCCTAAATGCTGGAATTCCAGTGATGGGACATTTGGGGTTGACACCACAATCTATCTACAAATTTGGAACCTACACTGTACGTGCCAAAGAGGAACAAGAAGCAGACAAATTAATCGAAGATGCTTTGTTGCTTGAAAAATTAGGCTGTTTTGCAATTGTAGTCGAAAAAATACCTGCACACTTGGCGGAGAAAGTAGCTCAAAGCATCTCTATTCCTGTAATCGGAATTGGAGCTGGTGGTAAAGTCGATGGTCAAGTATTAGTAATTCATGACATGCTTGGAATGAATAATGAATTTAGCCCACGCTTTTTACGTCGTTACATGAACTTATACGAAGGCATGACAACTGCCATTGGACAATATGTAACTGATGTGAAATCAATGGATTTCCCTAACGAAAAAGAACAATATTAAGTTGAAAGTAGTATCAACCAAAGATAATTTACAAGTTATACACGAGGACAATCACCTAATTGTGATTAATAAACGTGTTGGTGATCTGGTGCAAGGTGACAAAACAGGAGACAAACCATTGTCTGATATTGTAAAAGAATATATTAAAGATAAGTACAATAAACCCGGAGAAGTTTTTTTGGGTGTAGTACATCGTTTGGATAGACCCACTACAGGTATCGTGGTTTTTGCGCGTACAAGCAAAGCCTTAACACGATTGAACGAACTCTTTAAAAACAGAGAAACACAAAAAACCTATTGGGCTGTAGTCAAGAACAAACCGCCAAAACAACAGGACAAATTAGTTCATTATTTAAAAAGAACGGAGAAAAACAATTCTTCAAAAGCACACTTAAAAGAAGTTCCTGACAGTAAAATTGCAAGTTTAGACTATACCATTATCAAAGAACTGAACAATTACTTTGCGCTGGAAATCAATTTACACACAGGTAGACACCACCAAATTAGAGCACAATTGTCTGCAATAGGTTGTCCGATTAAGGGAGATTTGAAATATGGCTTTGATCGAAGTAATCCAGATGGAGGTATTCATTTACATGCCCGAAAGCTTCATTTTATTCATCCTGTTAGCAAAGAAAGCATTACATTAACTGCCCCCACACCAAATGACACCATTTGGTCAGCTGTTTAAATAACAAGTTATAAATTCTCAAAATACTTTTAATAAGACATTACATTAAAAGCATTTTGAGAATTTTATAATTATAATATACCTGTTGTAACGCCCTTATTCGGCCAAAACTAAAGCTTGATTTTAATAAAAACAATTATACCTACATAAAAAATGGACCTGCAAAAAAATAAAATTGAAAAATTAAAATCCGAAGGATATACCTTAAAGTTTGAAAATTTATTTAATCAAATATTTGAAAATTATAAAAAAATAGCACTCTATGCAGGATTAATACTTTTTGTATTCGGTATCTTACTAATTACAGCAATATACGGTGGTTTATTGTCTTATTTTGGAATAGAAACCATAACTGAAATGACAAAACCAGAAAACTTAAATCCGGCAAATTTCTCCAAAGAGTTTTTAATGATTTATACTGCCTTTGCAATTCTTTTTACTTGCCTTATAAGCCCATTTTCTGCGGGATTTATCAAAATGGCTTACTGTGCAGATCATGATGAGGAGTTTCGTCTCTCTACTATTTTTTCCTATTACCATTCCACTAAATTTTTTACACTATTTATTACAACACTTATTATTGCATTGGTGAACAATGGTATTTCGACAAGTGCAGAATACTTTGGTTTCCCTGTAGTAGGTACCGTACTTACGATGCTAATTTCATTCTATGCTTTATTAACTGTTCCATTAATTATTTTTAGCAACTTAGGTATATTTGAATCCATCCAAACAAGTATGATTTTGGTATCCAAACAGCCTACAATTATTATTGGTCTGTGTACCGTTTCTATCATAGCTACCTTAGTCGGAATGTTACTTTTTATTATTGGAATCATTTTTACGCTTCCATTTATATATTCCTTTTACTATATTTTATATAAAGAAGTTGTAGGATTTGAAAATTAGCTCATAAATTACGAAAAAAGGTTATATAATAGTGCTTTTTTAACTATTTTTACTAATTACCGTAACTAGTTTATTTTAAACGAAAATACCACCTATGTTTATCAATCCTCTGTTTGTTAAATTAATTCTTTTTTTTGGAAACAATATTCCATTAAGAATCGATTATTTTTCTCCTTTTGATACTATAACATTGGACAAAAGTTTCATACGAACTATTTCTGTTTTTTTTATTATTCTAATTTTAGTTTTAATCTATTTTTATTTAAGTCCAAAGGCAATTCTCAGACCTCAATTTTCTAATAATTTCCTTTCTAAGAAATCTCAAAATGAAGAATATCAAACAATTTTTTTGTTTGTCGGTTTATTTTTTATTTTCCTCGAAACAGCATTAGAATTTTTTAAAATACGTCCAAAAAGTTTATTAATCCATAATTTAATAATTGGTTTTCTCTTTATTTCCATCTATTTAATTAGCAAAAGAACCCCCACTCTTTTTAATAATCTACACAAGTTATTCAAAATAATTTTTTGTCTCTTCTTTTTAAATGTTACTCGAAATCTAACTCTTTCTCCAACAGATAGCATCCCTTTTGCTGGATTCACCATTTTATATCTATGTTCTTATAATATTTTTAAACCCGTAAAACTATATTGGATATTTTCTATCTGGGTATTCACTACTTTATATGTTCTGTTTACCTTCGAATTAATTCCAGTACGATCTTGGATTTCATTATTAAATTACTCTCTAATCATATTCTGCATTAATTTCATCAGACACATTTCCTTTTTAAAAATTAGAGATGAATTTCGGTTTTCAAATGATATTTTAAATAATGGAAATTCTTTAACTATAGCTATTAATACTAAAAAAGAAGTGGTTTTTTGCAGTCAAAGTATAACTCCAATTTTAGGGTATTCTAGTGCTGAAGTTCTTGGTTTACATTTTTTAAAGCTTTCAAATAGTAATGAATTAATTAATGAAATATTTGACGTAAGTTTTGTTGAGAATAAATTATATGTAAAAAAAATAAAATGTAAAGAGGGAAATTACAAAGATATTCAATGGAGTTGTCAAAAACACACTAAAGACATATACATTGTTGTTGGACAGGATATTACAGAGCAAATAAACATTCAAAAATCATATGAGAATTTAGTTGAGTCGGCTAATGATATCATTTATGAATTAGATCAATGTGGTAACTATTTATTCATCAATAAGAATTCAGAAATCTTCACAGGATATACAATCGAAGAATTATTTAATTCCCATTTTAGAGATTTAATTAGTCCTGATTATAAAGAAAAAGTCATAGAATTTTATACTAATTCAAACGACGTAATGACTAATTTTCCAATATTAGAATTTCCAATAATAAACAAAGAAGGAATGGAGATTTGGTTGTCACAAAAAGTAGCTATAAATAGAAATAACTTTGGGCAGATTATAGGATACTACTCCATCGCTAGAGACATTACTTACTTAAAGTTAAATGAAAGAGAGAAATACGAAAGACAATTAAAAAACCAGAAATACAGTTCGGTATTAAAGAATTTTACCGAAACTAGTTATTCAAATAAAATTACACTAAATGATAAATTAAAAAAAATACTTCAAACAATTGCCAAAACAATAGAGATTGACCGTGTCAGCTTTTGGGATTATACCTCCGAAGAGATTAATTGTTCCAATCTGTACCTTAAAAATGGAGATTGTTTTATCAATGATTTACAAATAAACAAAAGAAATTCACCTAAATATTTTTCCCTAATCGACCAAAAAATGCAAGTGGTAGTCTCTGATGTATATCATAATGAGTATGACCTTGAATTTTGTAATGATTATTTCCCTTCCAATCAGATTGTTTCAATTTTGGATACTCCCGTAATTATTAATGGAGAACTTCGCGGAATAATATGTTTTGAAGCAACTGGTAAAATACGAAATTGGGATAGTGAAGACATTAATTTTGCCAGATCTATTTCTGATATTTTATGTATTATTTTCGAATCAAAAATGCGACAAGATATTGAGGAAAAACTTAGGTACAAAAGTGATTTATTAGCGTCAATGACACATTGTACGGAGAAATTCTTAAAGAGTAAAGATATAAACGAAATTTTTGAAGATGCATTGATTATAATGGGAAAATCAACCCAATCTGATCGTGCTTATTATTATCAAAAAACATCCAATGAAGATGTATTAAGTCAAAAATACAGGTGGATCATAAACAATACCTCTTTGACTCAACCAAACCAACAGCTCCAAAATTTACCCTATGACTATTTTGAAGAGTTATTACTTCCTTTATTAAATAATAAAACTTACAAGACCACTGTTTCTAAAATTGAAAATGTTTCACTTAGAAAAAAATTTCAAAACTTAGAAGTTGTATCTTTAATATTATTCCCCGTATTTGTTCGAAATGATTTTTATGGCTTCTTAGGTTTTGATGATACAAAAGAAGAAAGACCATGGTCTGATGACGAAATACTTATTCTACAAACGTTAGCTAGAAATATAGGATCCTCTATTGAAAGAATTGATGCCGAAATTACTATATACGAAAGTGAAGAGAGGTTTAGACTCCTTGCAAATAACATTCCCGGAACCGTCTACCTTTCGGAAAATGATGCATATTTCACCAAAATTTACCTCAATGATGAGATCGAAAAATTAACAGGTTATAACAAAGATGAGTTTTTGGAAAAAAGAATGAATTTTATTGATTTGGTGCACCCTGATGATCTAGAAAAAATTCTAAAAATATCTTGTGAGAAGCTAAATAATCATGAACCTTTTCATTTGACATACCGAATATTTAAAAAAAACAAACAAATCGCCTGGGTAGAAGAGTTTGGTGATGCCGTTATTAAAAATGAAAAAATTAGCTATATCGAGGGGATCATGCTAGATATCACCAAAAGAATAGAGGCTGAAGCTGTTATAGAACGTCAAAAATATGCCGAGGCAGCAAATATTGCAAAGTCTCAGTTCCTCGCAAATATGAGTCACGAAATTCGAACTCCTTTAAACGGAATTATAGGTTTTACTAACTTGTTGATGAATACATCATTAAATAAAAATCAACAAAGAGATATGAATACGGTTAATTTATCTGCTCATACTTTATTGGATATTGTAAATGATATTCTTGATTTTTCTAAAATAGAAGCCGGTAAACTAGAACTTTATATCGAAAAAACAGAAGTGTATGACCTTTTCAGGCAAATTGTAGAATTGATATCCTATGAGGCAAATGTAAAAAACCTCGATTTACAGTTTGTTATTGCTAAAGATGTTCCCAAATATTTTTGGATTGATGTCATTCGAGTGAAACAAATTCTAATCAACTTATTATCCAACGCAGTCAAGTTCACAGATCATGGATTTGTCAAACTGGAAATTTCTATGGTCCAAGAAACTTCAAAATTCAATAATCAGATTCGTTTTGCGGTGATAGATTCAGGAATTGGAATTCTGGATGCCAATAAAGACCGCATTTTTAAAGCTTTTTCACAAGAAGACAATTCCACTACCAAAAAATTTGGAGGAACAGGATTAGGATTAACTATATCCAACAAGCTATTAGGTTTAATGAATAGTCAGTTAAATCTCCATAGCAAAATTAATTCTGGAAGTACCTTTTATTTTGTTTTAGATGTAAAAACAACTAATGAAGACTTCAATAATGACGCTATAGCATTAGACCTTGTAGAAAGTAAATATTTAGAAAATTTAGCATTGTTAAAAAATAAGAATCCCATAATAATGCTTGTTGAAGACAATAAAATAAACATGTTATTACTAAAAAAAATAATAAAAAATATTTTTACAACTGTTAGTATTTATGAAGTACAAAATGGGCAAGAAGCCATAGATCAATATGAAGGTATAAAACCAGATATCATTTTTATGGATATCCAGATGCCATTAGTAAATGGATATGAAGCTACCAAAGCGATTCGAAAATTAGCTTCAGGAGAAAAAATTCCGATTATCGCCATTACTGCTGGTGCTGAAAAAGAAGAAAAAGATAAATGTATTTCAATAGGAATGAATGACTATATTTCAAAACCAATTGTAAAAGGTATTATTGAAGGTAAGCTTGCCAAATGGCTTAATAAAATGTAGAAATACTAAATAGAAACAATAAAAAAAAATTTAAATGAAGTGGAAAGGTAGAAGGCAAAGTGACAACGTAGAAGATAGAAGAGGAATGTCTGGTGGAGGAAAAGCCATTGCAGGAGGTGGAATTATTGGAATTGTAATTTTACTACTGAATGTTTTTGGTGGCGAAAATGCACAAATGATTACTCCAATTCTAGAACAAATGAATCAAGGCCAATCAGCTCCAACAGAACAAAGAGCACTGACTGCGAAGGAAAAAGAAGAACAAGAATTTGTAAAAACTATTCTTGCAGATAATGAAGATGTATGGACTAAAATTTTTGCAGAAAACAACCTTACCTATCAAAAACCAAAAATCATCTTGTTTGAAGGCTCTGTACAAACTGCGTGTGGTGGAGCTACCTCTGCATCAGGACCATTTTATTGTCCCGGCGACCAAAAAGTGTATATGGATTTAAAATTTTTCAAAGAATTAAAAACAAAATTTGGTGCACAAGGAGGTGATTTCGCAACTGCTTATGTTATTGCACATGAGATAGGTCATCACGTTCAAACATTACTGGGAACTTCTGCAAAAATGCGAAAAATGCAAGAAGGAAAAAGTAAAGCTGAAGCGAATAAATTATCCGTAGCTCTAGAGCTGCAAGCTGACTTTTATGCCGGTTTGTGGACCAATTACAATCAAAAAATGAACCATGTTTTGGAAATTGGAGATATAGACGAAGCTTTGAGCGCTGCACACGCAGTGGGTGATGATGCCATTCAATCCAAAATGCAAGGACATATAGTACCCGAATCCTTCACGCATGGGACTTCAGAACAACGTAAGTATTGGTTTTTGAAAGGATATAATTCTGGAGACATCAAACAAGGAAATACATTTGATGAAATTCGATAAAAATTATTCAAATAATTAAACTTCAAAATTTTACCATTAAATATAACACTATTTTAAACAATACGAGTTTTATCAATGGCTACAATAAAGTCTTAAAAAAAATCACTACACAAAATAGTTTGATTTTATTTGAATTCAATAAAATGTATATTTGTTCCCAAAAAAAAGCCCTGATTTCTGATGAGAAATATAACTATACTACTGTTATTCTTATTTTCAATAAACTGTACCTCTCAAATGGATAGTTTATCTACCCTAAAGGAAAGCCGATTTAAAGTAGCTTCTAGCGTCATAAAAAATGGTATTCTAAGTATTCCAAGTGACTTTTCTCAAATGGGACATACCGTCTCTAGTGATTGGAAACGCACTGCAATGTATGCAGGAGGAATTGTAGGCCTAATTGCAGTTGACAAAATTACAACTGGCTTTTTGCATGATAAAATTGAACCTAATGTAGATTACCATTTACCCACTATTGGAATCAAAGAAAGCTCCAACCCCATATTTCAAGGGAATGACCCTTATATCACCTATCCCATCATGGGACTCTATGCAGGATCTTTGATTCTAAACAATAAGAAAGGACAAGAAGTAGCTGTAAATGCAGTAAAATCATTGACTTATTCTTTTGTTATCTCCCATCTTATATTAAAAACTCTTATACCAAGACAGCGACCACAGCGTCCTCTCAACGGTGACGAACCAGCTGTTGCTCCTTGGACAAAAAACCAGTGGGACTTCGGTAATTTCCATAGACCTTATTTAAGCGCTGTTACAGACGGTACCTCTTTTCCTTCTTTTCATTCGACGGCCTTTTTTGCAGTAGCCAAAGTGTTCCAAATGGAATACCACAACTACTGGATCCCATATACCTTTGTATCTGTAGCTTTTTTGTCAGATATTAAAGGACACAACCATTGGATTTCGGATTTACTTGTGGGTGGGCTAGTTGGGACTATCATCGGTAAATCAATAGTAATAAGTAGTCGCAAACAAATTGAAAAAAGTAAAAATAGCGCTCTCAATTACAACCCTAAAAAATTTAGAATGACCAAGCAACTAGTTCCACAAGTTTCTAGCAACCTAATCGGTTTTCATTTTATTGGTAGCTTCTAAAGTTATTCTTAAATCACTTATACTCAAAAAAGCCTTCCCCAAATACTTTATAATATCCGATGCGATAAAAGATTGCGTACCCGTTTCTGGTAAAGCAATATCTGCTGTAAGTCCGTGAATATAAACTCCAATTATAGCAGCATCAAGTGGTGTGTACGATTGTGCCAATAAACTGGTGATAATCCCTGTCAGCACATCACCGCTTCCTGCCGTGGCCAAAGCCGCATTACCTGTAGTGTTTTTATAAACATTAAAACCATCTATAATATGGGTCGGTGCTCCTTTCATGATTACAACTACATTGTATTTTAAAGAAAAACTGATCGTTTTAGACCATTTTTCTTCTTCAGTATCCCACTCCCCTATTAAACGCTCCAACTCTTTTGGATGTGGTGTCAAAATTGTTTTTGCTTTTAGATAGTCCAAACCTTCCCTGTTTTTGGATAAAATATTTAATGCATCTGCGTCAACAACCAGAAATGAGTTGCAATTATGCAAAAACTTCAAAACAGCTTTCTGAGTCTGTGACGATTGACCCAAACCAGGACCTATTCCTACTGCATCAGGTTCAAAGGGTAAATATATATCTGATATCCGATACTCAACATCATCGGTACAAGTCATCACCTCTGGGTTTGCCATTTGCAAAATTTGGTACCCACATTTAGGGATAAATACTGTTACTAATCCACAACCCGATTTTAAACAAGCTTTGGACGATAATACAGCTGCACCTATTTTGCCGTAACTTCCTGCTACTATAAGCGCATGCCCCTGTATGCCTTTGTGCGTATCAAAAGCTACTATTTTACAGCGTTTTAAAACTTCATTCCTATCGATTTTTATAACCTCATTCATATTGTAAACTTTTACTTAAAATTACAACTATTTTTTTTAAACTAAACCAATACTTCCAATACTTAATCAAAATATATTCAAAAAGTAAACTTGACAAATTTGTATAGTGTTTGACTTTGGTCAGTCCATAAAAAAACAATAAATTAGCGGCTTCAAAATCATAGTAAAACAAGATGAAAAATACGGCACTTACACACATACACGAAGGCTTGGGAGCAAAAATGTTGGCTTTCGCAGGTTATAACATGCCTATTTCGTACGAAGGAATTAATGTAGAACACGAAACGGTTCGTACTGCTGTGGGTGTATTTGATGTTTCACACATGGGAGAATTTCTACTTTCTGGACCAAATTCTTTGGCTTTGATCCAAAAAGTAACGTCAAACGATGCTTCAGTCTTGGCAGACGGTAAAGCCCAATATTCTTGCTTACCTAACGCTACAGGCGGAATCGTAGATGATTTACTGGTTTATAAAATAAGAGACGAACAATATCTATTAGTTGTCAATGCCTCAAATATCGACAAAGATTGGGAATGGATTTCGAGCCAAAATGATTTGGATGTAGAGATCAAAAACATTTCTGAGGAGTATTCATTGCTTGCTATCCAAGGACCAAAAGCGGTTGAAGCGATGCAAGCTTTATCTGCTATCGATTTGGCTACTATCGAATATTACAATTTTGTAATAGGTGATTTTGCTGGAATAGAAAACGTAATTATCTCAGCAACGGGATATACAGGTGCTGGCGGATTTGAAATCTATTGTAAAAACTCCGAAGCGGAGCAAATTTGGAATAAAGTTTTCGAAGCTGGAGCTGAATATGGCATCAAACCAATTGGTCTTGCTGCTCGTGATACTTTACGACTAGAAATGGGATTCTGCTTGTACGGAAACGATATCAATGACACCACCTCACCTATAGAAGCAGGTTTGGGATGGATTACCAAATTCAACAAAGAGTTCACTAACTCAGCTAACTTAAAAGCACAAAAAGAAGTCGGTGTTACTCGCAAACTCATAGGTTTCGAAATGCAAGAACGCGCAATCCCAAGGCATGATTATGAAATCGTAGATGCCAATGGTAATGTAATCGGAATTGTAACTTCCGGAACCATGGCTCCTTCTTTGAATAAAGGAATTGGACTAGGCTACGTAACCGTAGCTAATAGCACAGTGGATAGCGAAATTTTTATTCGCATTCGTAAAAAAGATGCTTTAGCCAAAGTTGTAAAATTGCCTTTTTATAAAAAATAAATGAAAAAATTAACAATCTTATGTTCCTTATTATCGGTTTATGCCTTTGGACAAAATAGTTTAAAGACTTGCGAAACGCTATCCAAAATAAACACTTTAATTCAAAGCGAACATTACCTTCCAAAACCGGTAGATGATAGTCTATCGGTTTATGTATTTGATACTTTTATCAATGATTTATATCAAAGTAACACCTTATTGACTAAAGCTGAATACCAAAAACTGAGCAAACATCGTTTATTTATAGACAATCACATCTTGCAAAACAATTGTTCTTTTTTGGATGATTTTGTGTCAACTTATCGATTTGCCTTAGAAAGAAAAAAAGCAGCTCTTGAAAAATTCCAAAAAGTAAATCTCCATTATGATGGTCATGATACAATACATTTTTCTAATAAAAAATATCAATTTAACTTACATGAAAAGGATTTAAAAAAGATATGGGAAAAGAAATTAAAATTTGATATTTTAGAGGATATTTCAAAAATCAGTACCAATTTAGATTCATTGAAACCTCATTTTTCAAAACTTGAAAAAATAGCCAAAAGCCATATAATTGAAAACAATTTATGTAAACTTTCTAGTATTTTAAATAGTCCTAAAGGTTTGGATTATGACATGCGAAATGCTTTATTTAATGACTTTTGCAATTATTTCGATCCACATACCAATTACTTTTCTATAGATGCAAAAGATAATTTTATGGCAAGTTTATCTACCAGTGAACTTTCATTGGGGTTAAATGGTAAATTGAATGACAATAACGAAATTCAAATTACAGACATGACGCCAGGTGGGCCTGCGGCAAAATCTAAACAATTAGAAAACGAAGATGTCATTATAAAAGTCTCGAACAAAAAAGGAGAAGAACTTATCGTTTCTTGTACTCCAATGGAAGAAATTAGCGAAATGATACTTTCTGATTCTAATGCAGAAATAGAATTGACCGTTCAGAAAAAAAGCGGAAAAATCGTAGTGGTTACACTCATAAAACAATTGCTTAGTACAACTTCACATAGTGTATATAGCTTCGTAGCCGAAAATGAAACGAAAGTTGGATATCTTAATATTCCCACTTTCTATTCTGATTTTGATAATAGCAATAAGACAGGTTGTGCTCATGATGTAGCTGTTGAACTAAAGAAACTAAATGACGATGGCATAAAAGGCTTGGTTATCGACCTACAAGATAACGGTGGAGGGTCGATGGAAGAAGCCATCAAATTGGTGGGTTTATTTATAGATTCTGGACCTGTAACTATTTTAGTTGACAATAAGAAAAGTGCAACCATCTTAAAAGATGATAGTGGAAAAATTGCCTACAATGGCCCTATCGTGATTTTAATTAATAGTAATACAGCCTCAGCAAGCGAGTTTTTTGCTGCTGCAATGCAAGACTATAACAGAGCCATTGTGGTGGGAAGTAATTCTGTTGGAAAAGCGTCAATGCAAACTATAATCCCTCTTGATAACTCTAAGCAAGAATTTGTAAAGTTAACTATCGAAAAGTTTTACAGAATCACTGGCCAAAGTCATCAAATTAAAGGAATTATTCCTGACGTCACTTTGCCAATGCTTTTCGAAGATATTAGTATTAGAGAATCAAGCTACAAAACAGCTTTGGTAAACGATTCAATTCCATTAAAAGCGAACTATAAACCTTTTCCGAGAGCTTATTTTGCTACTCCACTGGAGTTAAGCAGTTTTAGAATCAAAGAAAATTCAAGATTTAGCGAGATCAAAAACTTAAACAAAGAAATAGATGCCGTTTTTAAAAATCCAAAAATAACGCTCGCTTTAACATTCGATAGTATATTTAAACATTGTAACGACTTAACTGACTTGCAAAAAAAGCTTCAAAAAGCAGCTTTGTTAGAAACTGAATGTATTATAACGAATAATTCTTTTGATGCTGAAACTTTAAAAGATGATACCGCAAATTTAGAAATAAATGCAATCAAAATAAGCGACCTGAAACATAATCCCTATTTACAAGAAGCAATTACGATTATAAATGATTTTAATGTTTCAAATAGAAGATAGTCAATGCAACCTATTGGATACAATTATTAAAAACGTCAATTCATTTTTTTTGGGTAGCAAAAGAAAACAAGTATCGAGAACTACTTTTGATGACTTTTTTCTTGGTATCAATATATTTCCCTATCGGAGATGACTCGAAATAATGAAAAATCATCACCACTGATGATTCATAAACAACGTTTCAGTATAATTAAATAGTAATTGATTAGATAAATATTTGATAAAATAACTAATAGCTGTATTTTTGCAACTGTTAAAATAAAAAATTAGAAATGGGAAGAGCATTCGAATTTAGAAAAGGAAGAAAGATGAAACGTTGGTCAGCAATGGCAAAAGCGTTTACACGTATAGGAAAAGATATTGTAATGGCTGTTAAGGAAGGCGGTCCAAATCCTGATGCCAATTCCCGTTTAAGAGCCGTTATCCAAAATTCAAAGGCAGTAAACATGCCCAAAGATAATGTAGAACGTGCCATCAAAAAAGCAACTGACAAAGATACCGCCAACTACAAAGAAGTTCTTTTTGAAGGTTATGCTCCACACGGAATTGCAATTCTTGTAGAAACTGCTACTGACAATAACAACAGAACCGTAGCCAATGTACGTAGCTATTTCAACAAATGCAATGGTACATTAGGGACACAAGGCTCGGTAGAATTCATGTTTGACCATACTTGCAACTTCCGTATTCCTGCTGAAGGTCTTGACCCAGAAGAATTAGAATTAGAACTAATCGATTTTGGAGCCGAAGAAGTTTTTGAAGACGAAGACGGAATCTTAATCTACGCTGCTTTTGCTAGTTTTGGTACTATCCAAAAAGAATTGGAAACGCGTAATCTCGAAATCCTATCATCAGGTTTTGAAAGAATTCCACAAATTACCAAAAAACTTACCGAAGCTGAAATGGCTGACGTTGAAAAATTGATTGAAAAAATGGAAGAAGATGATGACGTTATGAACGTGTACCATACCATGGAAGAAGCTTAAACCTTTACTACTAAATACATACAAGAACTCTAGCGAAAGCTAGAGTTTTTTTGTATCCAATTTTACAAACCAAAATCCCTACTCATGTTATTTCTTATCCTAAGCATATTATGTAGCGTTATCATCGGCGTTATTTTCAAAATATCACGAAATTATTCCATTAATACTACCCAAATTGTAGCTTGGAACTATGTATTTGCCTTGCTTCTATGCTATTTCATTTTTAAGCCCGATTTAAAAGGGATAGATGCAACGGCACCTTGGAATATTTATATTCCGCTAGGAATTTTATTACCAACCATATTCCTTTTTTTAGCTGCATCCATCAAGCACATGGGAATTGTAAAAACTGATGCCGCACAACGCCTGTCGTTATTTATTCCCTTACTCGCCGCTTGGTTATTGTTTGATGAAGAATTCAACAGCCTTAAACTACTCGCTTTCCTCATCGCACTACCAGCACTACTACTCATACTCTCCAAAAAAGCAGACAATACCAACAGAAAATGGATCTATCCAGCAGTAGTTTTAGTCGGATTTGGCGTTATCGATATCTTTTTCAAACAAATTGCAATAGCCACTAGCCTACCTTTTACTACCTCATTAATCATTGTTTTTGGTATCTCGTTATTGATTATACTATTGGCCGTACTTTACGAATTTGCATTCAAAAAAGTAAAAATCACCATGCGTAACCTCCTCATTGGTTCGCTGGTTGGGATATTCAATTTTGGAAATATACTGTTTTATCTCAAAGCACATCAAGCCTTTGCCAAAAATCCATCGACCGTATTTGCAGCTATGAATATGGGCGTCATCATCCTTGGAAGTCTTATTGGAATTTTGGTTTTCAAAGAAAAATTAAATACCAAAAATTACCTCGGATTACTTTTTGCCCTAGTCGCTATTGTACTTATCACCTTTTCACAATTGCTGCAATCCTAAAACAACTTTTGGCTAAATCAAATTTGAAACTGATATTAATTCTATACTTATTTTATAAAATGGGTTATAACTTTTTGGAGCTATTTCCAGCTATCCGTTCTCGCTTTTTTTATCTTGCCAAAAAAAGCAAGATAAAAAAGAGCTCCACTTCTATCTGGGCTAGGATGCAAGGGCTATTAGGCCATATTACACCAATGGAAAAATAGAACCAGGATAAATATCTAATTTTAATGAAGAATTAACGGAATAATTAATAATCAAAATTTAGAATAATACTATTGTTTTATAGGGGGCAAAACATTATAATAGCCTTGTCCTTTATTTTAAAATTTAAAAATAAACCATGATGAAAAAACAAACAATTTTTCTTGTTGCCTTAATTACAGTACTAATTGTCTCTTGTGCTACCAAAAAAAATAGTGATAGTGATAAGTTATACTCAACGAATTGGGAACTAGAATATATTACTGGACCACGAATAGCATTCAAAGGATTATATCCTGACAGAATACCAAAAATAACTTTTGACAAAACAACAAATAGAGTTACTGGAAATAATAGCTGTAATAGCTACTCTGCAAATTATATTCTAAAGGAAGATTCTATTTTTTTTGGAGAACCTGGACCAACAACATTAATGTTTTGTGGCCAAGGCGAGACTGTTTTTATGAATATGATTAATAAAATAAATAAATATAGTTTTGATCAAGAAGGAAGACTAATCTTAATGTATAATGATATAACTATGATGCGATTTAAAAAAACGGATAACTAATGCATTTCACTATAAAAATAAGTGCTTTATGCTTGCTAGCAGTAAGCCTTTCCTGCATGGATAAGAAAAAAGAGCAATCAACAAGTAACAAAACTGAAACTGTAGAGGATTCATTAAAAACGACAAAAATACAAATCCTTGAAAACAAAAAAAGTACTATTTACTTTAGAGCCTCAGGAACAGAACCTTTTTGGGATTTAGAACTATCAAAGAATCAAATCAAACTGAAGACAATTACAGATTCTGTGATCACACCTTATGTAGCACCTTCGTGGATTGAGAATAGTGGCGTAAAAGTATATGAAATTCAAACTGCATCAAGCCAAATTAAAATCCAAATTAACCAACTTGAATGCACCAATGCAATGTCTGGAGAAGTTTCGCCATACACTGTAAATATAGAATATAAAAAGAAGGCAGAACCGTCATTACATATCATACAAGGTTGTGGAAATTACAGTTCCCAAACACCTGGAGACCAAGGTAACAAACCAGCTTATTAGTACGTATTTGTAATCCCAAAATAATAAGAGTAACTTTTATTAGAAATTACTATAAAAGAAAAATGCAGCTCAACAAACGACTATTATTTTATTATATAAGAAATTTAATCAGATAGAGACCTCTTTTAGAAATACTACTTTTGAATATAATTTAGAAAAAAAAAGTTGATTACAGCATATGTTCCTGGACATAGAATGCAATTTTATTCCATCATTGAACAAAATTAACTTTTGAATTTTCTATAAAAGTTTGTGCATTTTAAAAATAATGAAATTTATCATTGAGAGAGGATTATATTTTCTTAAAAAGTAGGCAATTAAGATTCAAACAGGACTGAAAAATGAGTATTGAGAACAAAACTTATCCAAAACAATTTAAATTATTCGTGTAAAAACACAAAATGAATTAAAACGCACTATTATATCTAATGCAAAACGTTGCTAATGCTTAAATAGTGAAATTAAATTACTAAATTACACCCCAATATAAATTGCATAGGACTTCGTAACCTATGCTTATAATCGGGAGCAGTACCTAGTTAATTAAAAACTGCAATTTAGAGAGAACCGTTCTCAGGAACGTTTTAAATTATACCACTTATGACAAACAATATTCTACTTGAAAACCAATACAAAAGATCGAGTTTATTTGAAAAAGAGAATGTAAACTATTTAGTTCGCATTTTAAAGAGGTTTAATACTGTTCCAAAAATCAACAATGTTAATATTATAACTTCGACTACTGAACCTACTATTTTTAAAATAGTACCGAACAAATCAATCATAATTGGTACTTCATTTTTGGATAAACCTATTTTAGCTTTAGTCTATTTAAGGTATGGTATCGAATGGCAATTGTGGTACAAGGCGTTGAATAATGAAAAAGAAGACATCACTCTGTGCGATATTGCTGCGCTTGAAGTAACCCGTATATTTTATAATTTGCTACCCAAGGACGATAAAGAAAAATTAGAAGATCTTGATTTTCTTTTAATTAATTTAATTAAAAGAAATTTAGACAAAGATTCTTTACCACAACATGAAGAATTGCTTTCCTACCATGGATTAAAAACGTCAAGCAGTATCTTTAAAGAATCATGGAAACCTATAATTGAAAATCTAGCAAAACCTACCGAATATTTATTGATGTCTGGGGGTGATCTTAGATTAAACATTGACGAAATTCAGTTACTTAATAAATATGGTTGTCGACCATTTCCTAGGCCAGATGCCTTTACTTTTGCATCATCAACTGCATCAAGTGTTTCAAATTTTGCTTATGACAAAACGGACAAAGTAAGAAGTATATTAATTAGAAACAGCTTGAAAAATGGATTTCAAAAAACTACAATTGAGTTTTCTGAATTATTAAAAAGTAACCTTAGAAAAAACTTTAAATTAAGTGAAGAATGTGAAATCATTTTTTCTCCCTCAGGCACAGATTCTGCATTACAAATTGCAGCAATCACTCAAATTATTTCAGATAAAGAAATCACACATATATTAGTAGCTTCAGATGAAACAGGTAGCGGAGTAGCATCGGCTTTGAAAGGGTGTCATTTTGAAAATACTACAGCATTGGACATCCCTATTAAAAAAGGCGATAGAATTGAAGGTTTTAGAGATGTAAATTTGATAAAAATTCCGTTTAGAGATGATAAAGGTGCGTTAAAATCTTCTAGTCAATTGGATCAAGAAGTTTATGATGCCGTTTCCAAAACCAATAAATTGGGCAGACATGTTGTATTACATACAATGGATCAGTCAAAACTAGGCTACCAGTCTCCTACCGATAATTTGATTAAAAAATTGAACTCATTAGTATCACTTTCAATGCAAATCATAGTTGATGGTTCTCAACTTAGATTGGACCCAAAAGACATCCAAAATTACCTAAGCAAAGGATATATTGTGACTGTCACAGGAAGTAAATTCTTCACTGGTCCACCTTATTCAGGTGCATTATTTTTACCCAAAAGCGTTAGTAAAGTAGTACAGTCTATAAAAAACAACTTACCAGAAGGTCTAACACAGTATTACAATCATTCTGATTGGCCTACTTCATGGTTTTGTTCGAAAGAATTATCAGAAGGCTTTAATTATGGTTCGTATATGCGCTGGAACGCAGCCATAGTCGAAATGAGTAGGTACTTCAAAACTCCTATATTATACCGAAATATGGGAATCGAAATGTTTTGCAACTTTGTTGAAGACTCCATAAATGATGCTAATTTCTTAGAACCAATTTATGGTGATGAAACAAAAACCAAGAGTTATAGTAGTAAAGAATTTGGAATACGTAATATTCGTACCATTTTCCCTTTCTTTATCCTTAAAAATAACGAAGCTTTGTCTCTAGAAAAAGTAAAAAAACTCTATACATTATTAAATTCCGATTTATCTGATCAATTTGAAGATTCCTCTATCGAAATAATTAGACTTGCTGCTCAAAAGTGTCATATAGGACAAGCCGTAAATGTAATTTATGCTAATAAGATTGAAAGTGCTGTTTTGAGAATTAGTTTGGGTGCAAGAGTGATTTCTGAGAGTTGGGTAAACAGAGACATTAGTCTCTTCTTTAGAAATATAGAATTACAAATGAATCAAATTACAATCACCATAAAAAAAATTGAATTAATATTGAGTCATCCAGAATTACTCAATTAAAATATAGATTTCACTTTGTCTAGTCCTAAATAAACGATACAGATTATTGGGATAAAAATAATTAATTAAACACTTGCAAGAACGTTTTTTCAAGTGTTTTTTGTTTTATATGTTCTCATTTTAATTTGATTCTGTACGTGCATTTGATTTGGTGTCAGCATATAATTAGAATAATGTGGTCGTAA
>NZ_JAOQMX010000022.1 GCF_025960985.1 Flavobacterium psychraerolatum
AAAAATGGAACCAGGATAAAGATCTAATTTTAATGGAAAAATTAACCGCATAATTAATAATCGAAATTTAGAATAATACTCTTGTTTTATAGGGGTCAAAACACTCTGCGCTTAGATAAACAATAGAATTTTACTAATCATCCACCAATGTAAACGTCTAGCTCTTTTCGAAAAGATTCACTATTCCAATCTGCTGTTCCTATTTTAGCCAAAACAATATTGCCATGCGCATCAATGACATAAGTAGCTGGAATTGTCGAAGATTCCAATTCTAAATGTGGATTACCATCAGCTAAATAGATAGGCAAGTTTAAATTCTGTTTAGCCAAAAAAGCGTTTGTTTTTGTAAAGTCATCATTGGTGACAAACAAAAACACCATTTTGTTTTTGTAATCATCATATAACTTTTGCATACTCGGCATCTCAGCAATGCAGGGAGGACACCAAGTAGCCCAAAAATTAATGAATATAATTTTACCCTTATAATCGTTTAGCGAAACTATCTTTCCGTTAGCATCCATCAATTGCCAATCGTAGCTAGAGAGTTTCTTTTGATCCGTTACTGCAATCGTCTTTGGAGAGAACGCTATTAATCGGTTTAGTTGCACTTTTACAAAAGTACCCATAGGACTGAACAATAGTAAACCAATGAACACGAAGAAAATAATATTGTGAATCGTGGATTTTTTTATATTTCTAAAATTCATTTCTTATCGTTTATTTGGAAAGCTGTTTATTGAGATTACAAGTTAGTACAGCCTTTTTGATTGTGCTAATCTATTAGGAAAGTTTTATAATAGTAGGCTATTTTTACTTTACCATTTCTTGATGGCAGGTGAATAGTTCTATAAATTTTAAATTCATCACAGCCAATTTTGTTCAGGTATAATAAATTAATTTTTCATCATTGGAGATTTGATGTAATATAAGAGTTATAAGTTTTTACTTTTTAGTAAGGTTATAGCAGTTCTATAATTGGATTAGATAACAGTTCATACAAGTTACTTTTTCTTTTAAGCAGCAGTATAAAGTCAGAGACTTAGTACTGCTGCTTATTGAAGAAGAGATTACATTATTGCATTAAATTAGAAACGTAGTTTACATTTCCAAAATATCGCCCACTAATTTTTCTGTCTTGTTCATCAACACATTCAAATGTCAATTCGTAATAATCATTTTTACTTTTTGTAATTGTGATTGTTCCGCTTTTTATCTCAATTTCTAAATCTTTTCCATCAGTATTGTCATAGTAAACAGCATCATCAAAGGATTGTGATTTTTGTGTATTGTTGTATTGATACACTCCTGTTTCTAGTTTATTAGCAACAGAAGAGAAAGCTTCAAAATACATTCCTCTCCCATTTCCAGTATATTGTTCTCCATTTATAGTAAATTCAGCTGTTAGTAAAGTTAAATCAATATTGTAAATATTATTATTTGAACTTTGACTGTAATCTTCTGCTAATCCGTTTGTTAATTCGTATTGCGTAGTTTCAACTTTTAAGAAATTTGATTTTTCTTCTGTTGATGATTCACTGTCTTTTGTACAGCTACTCATTAATAAACTAAAGGTAACGAATGCCAATAAGTAAAGTTTTTTTTTCATAATTATTTTGTTAATTTTTACCTAACATGAGTTGCTAGATTTTGGTGCAAATATAGGAAATACATATTAAAAATAGGAAATACTTTATATATTGATTTTAAATTTTTCTATCCAAATGGGGTAGACTAGGTTGTAATATAAAATAACCTTAAAAATAGATTAAAAACTTCTTAAAATGAGTAACAAAAACGCTTGTAAACGATTGGAATAAAAGGAATAAATACAATATTTTGAACGCTCAAAAGTGCCAAGCGATACAAATTGCAAATCCACAAAATTTGTCATTATGAAAGAATCTCTAGACAAACAAAGTACACAAATAGAGTATACAAACTGGGTCATTGCGAGGAACGAAGCAATCAAGTACAGTATATCAATTTATTCTTTATCGAATGGGTTGCAATTTTTTAAACCATTTAAGGCATATAAGTTTTTCTTTGTTGCTAGAGTTCTAACAGCGCTACAATTGGATTAAATAGAAGTTCATATAAGTTTTGGAACGCTCATAGCCAAACCATGCACAATGCATATCCACAAAGCTTGTCATTCTGAAAAAATATCTAGACAAACAAAGCACATAAACTAAGAAACACAATAGATTAAATACAGTAATTAGTCAATTCTCAATTTGCAATAGTTGTTTTTTGTATCACAATTTCTAAGCAAATAATCTGCAATTTTTTGAACTTCTTCTTTTGAAAAGCAAGGAGGGAAATACGTAATGTAATTTACTAATTCGTTTAAAGAAAGAATCTTTACAAATTGGAATTCTTCTGTTGGTTTCTGATTAATGAAAGTAATTATATTCTTGACAGGGATTTTTCGGTGACCCCAATTATGATTATTTAAAGTGTTGCCTTCGAGAATTTTGAACAAAGCAAAATTTGCTCTCAAAACTTGTTGTACGGGCGAACGTAATTCTTTGTTTTTCATTGAATTTTCACTCCAATTTTTGGTTTCAATTAAAAAAACTCCTGAAGGCGCAATTACAATGTGGTCGATTTGTACCGATTTTATATAATCATTTTGATTGCTACGGAATAAAGCTGGCTGGAAAGAACAAGTGAAATCGTTTATCAAAATGTAGTCATTAGAAAGTTTAGATAGCGCTTCCGTTACTTTATGCTCTCCTATGGCACCGTATATAAAATTGTTTATCTCTTTTATTGCAGTTCCTTTTCGTACAATATTTTGCAGTTCGCTGGAACTACTTTGGTTGACAGCCTCTTCTAAATTATATTTTAAAAACTCATAAACTGAGTTTTTTTGTTTTAGAATCTTATTTAGTTTTCGAGTTGAAAGAAATAAGTTAAAACGAGTTAAAATAGGAGCTGACCATATTTTTGACCAAACAATACTATTCAAAAATAAGTCTTTAAGAATGGTACTAATATTTGAATTTGGCAAAAACAACTTTTCAACTTCTGCATTTAAGGTAGATAGCTTTTGCTCTAGTTTTTGGTTTAATTCAAGCTTGTTGTTCAAGATTTCTTCGGTCAATAATGGAATTTCTTCTTCAAGAACTTGTTTTTCATTACGAACTTTATCTCGATGTTTTAAAATGATTTGTTCTTTAAGAAAAGTATAGTCTTTCTCGTATTTTATTAATTCAGGAATAGAATTAAACTCATCAATATTATTTTTAGCCAAGTGAGCTTCTATATGGCTCAATGCTCCGATAGTATTGTAGACTATGCACATTCTCTTTGTTATTATTGTTAATTGATTTTGTAAGACTAAGATAGCGTTTTACAGAAAGATTCGCTAAGGTTTTTTAAACCATTTAAGAAATATAAGAGCATATAATTTTTGCCGTGGTAACAATCTCCACCTAGTTTATCTTTCTGAAAGAATCTCTAGGCAAGTAAAGCACATAAACTGAGTCATTGCGAGGAACGAAGCAATCACGTACAGTATATCATTTTTTAAGTATAAATAATTTGATTTTACTTTATAGACAATAGGAGCGTGTGCGAAGTTAGGAGACATTCGCACAGCATTCCTAATGATATTTAGTTGTTAGATAAAGACTTCGAAGAGCTGGGGTAATTACATTAAAGTTCATCTAATTTTATTTTTCTCTCTATATATTTTATCAATTTATCAGTAAATGAAGCAAAGTCTCCACCTTTTGTTTTCTCAATAAAACCTCCAATATCACTAAAATTCCAATTTATTAAATCTTTATCTTTTGCTTCTATGTTTAGATTTTTTATTTCCAAGATTGCTTTTTCTTTTTTAGCATCATTAAAGTTGGTATTAAGTCTATTAATTATATCTAATACCGTCAAAACGATTAGATATTTTTCACTAATTATAAGCTTGCGATATTCTTCGTTAAATTTAGTCAAAGGCTTTTGAAGAATTATTAGTGTTTCATAGTAATTCATTATATCACCTTCTTCAATTTTCTCGATTAAAAGTTTTGGTTCAATTAATGTCAATGCTTTTTCATAACTATGTTTTGCTAAAGTAAATTTATCTCTTTGGTAAAAAAAACGTCCTACAATAAAATAGTAGGTCTCTGTATTAATTGATTTACCTCCAATATCAATAGTAGATTTAGAATTATTTTCACTAGCACCTGACTCAATGAATGCTTTATAGATATATAATGCGGAAGAAAGTGGGTTGTTAGTAATTCCGTTTGATAAAATACTTATTGCTTCTTCGGTTTTTCCAATCTTATTCTTTAAATCAGCAATTTTAATATAACAAGTTTCAATTTTGTAATTACTGTCAATTAGTGTTTGTAGTATTTCTATTGCGGATTGTTCTTTTCCAATTTCTCCTAAATACATAGCTTTTGAAAAATTAAAATCATTAGAAAGTTCAGTTTCATTGTCTTTGAAATGGGTAATTGCTTTGTCAAAGAAATTTGTTGTGTCATTAATTCTCTTTTCATGTCTTAGCAACTTGATTAACTCTTTGTAGTAGTCAACTTTGTCAGGATTTATTTCTAATAAACTAATGTAATCTTCAATTGCACGTTCAAAACTGTTTAGCTTTTTAAGAATGTCAATTCTATTAGTATAATAAAGTTCCTTTTTATTCGAAAGCTCAATAGCTTTATTAAGACAATCTAAAGCTTCGAGTAAGTTGCCTTTAGCTTTGTATTTTAAAGCAATATTGTTAAATGCAGAAGAATCCGTTGGATTAATTTCAATTTGTTTTTTATAGTTTTTAATTGAATTATCGTTGTCTTTTAATTCTGAATATTCATAGCCTAAATACCAATAGGCTTCTTTATGCAAAGGTGTCTTTTCAACTAATTTTTCAAGTAATACAATAGCTTCTTTGTGCATATTTTTTTCTCTTAATATTTTTGCTTTTGAAAAAAGAATTTCTGGATCATCCGGTATGCCAACGTTTTCAAAAAATTCAAGCCTTTTTTCAAGCAACTCAATTGTTTTGTTAGTCTGTTGTTCAACTGAAAGACTTTGAATTTCTTCTGTCTTTTTTTCAGCAACTTCTTTAATTTTTGAAGTTTCAATTGCTATATCACTTAGAAGTTTATCTTTAATCAGTTGAATTAATTTATCATATTCACTTTGTAACAACTTCTTTTTATCATCAATAAGCTCGTCAAATTCCGTTTTTTTACCATTTACATAACCCTTTGCATCTTCAAGAGTTTTAATTGCTTCTTTTGATCTGTTTTGTGATTTTAAACTTTCAAAACCTATATAAATACCTGCTAATGCAATTAGAATTCCAAAAATAGAAGCAACAATTGCTGTGAAAGTTAGGTAATTATTAAGTCTGTCGTTTGTGTGTTGGTATTGGACTGTAAGATTGTTATATTGATTATTAATGTTTTGATTCTCATATTCTATCTTTTCAATTTTCTCTTCCAACTTTTTATAATCAGCATTGTTTTCTTTAGTTTGTCCAAATGTTAATGTAAGTGAAGTAAGAAGATATAAGATTATCAAAGTTTTTTTCATTTTTCGATTTTGTTTCATCCTGAGTTGTACTATTAGTGCTGGTAACGTTATGGCGCTTAGCGAGGTTGGGGACTTTAAAGCAGAGTGTTTTCTACCGAAATGAAGATATGATAAAAAACGTTAATTCCACTAAAACCCCAATCTTGCTAAACGGCGGTTAGCACCAGTTTTTTATTGTATTGTTGTTAGTTTGTTTCCAACGAAGTACAAATAATTGTCACTATAAACCCATTGTTCTGAATTCCTTCCTGATGAAATTGTTTGGTTTATGTCATTTGGTTCTCCCCAAGATAATTTACACATTTCTTTTGTCATTCCGATTATTACTTCTCTTTTCATTATTGCCTCAAAATTAACTGCTCCGAACTGAATTTTAAATTTTTCTGCTTCTTTTGCTTTAAATCCGAAGTTTGAACCAGTAACAATGTCGTAACCACAAGATGTTTTTACACCACTGGAATTTTGGAGAATCGCTACTAACGTATAGTTTTTTTCCTCTATTGTTAAATCAGTGCATTTCCACTTTTCTTTAATATTTATAGTAATACGTTCCCCAGTTTCTATGTTTGTTAAAAATCGGTCTTTAAAAACAAATTCATTTCCAACAAGTTTTCTTTTTAGTTTTTCATAAAAACCAACTACTAAAAAAGGAAATTCATTTTCATTTAAACCATCATACTTGTAGTAAATTTTGTCTTTAGTTTCTTTTTCTTCTAATTCCAAATAAAATCTTCCAAAGTATACGGGGACTTTGTGTATAGCTTTTACTGAAAAATATTTACCTTTTAATTCGTCGTATTTTGAGTTATAACTATCACAACATTTATAAGTATTAGATTTTTTGTCATATCCATTGTATTGATAATCTAAAACAAAATTATCATATCCAAATTTTCTCGAATTTTCAGATTTTTCAATTAAATATAGGTCTTGCCCTTTATATTGAAAAGCATCTGCACCTAAAAAGTTACGTAAACTGTCGTATGGTGTTTCATAAATTTCTTCTTTACTCCCTACTATTTTGGTTTTAGTTATCTGCCCTAAAATTGAATTTGTAAAAATTAGTATTAAAAGTATGAATGTTATTTTTTTCATTTTCGTTATTTTTAAAATTGGTGCTAACGTTTTGCTGCTTTGAGATGGCTGGAAGTTCGTAACCGCTCAATTTTCGGTTTAACGAAAACTTGATGCGAAACGGAAATTCCACTAAATTCCAGCTATATCAAAACAGCTGTTGAACTAAACCTTCGGTAGTGTATTGAGTTAAATAGCAGTCCTTTGTAAAAGTAAATAAAAACTTTATAAGATGAATAAAAAAAACCACTAGAAGAATTAAAGTACAACAAAATCATCAATCAGGCTATACGAAACGTACCTGATTTTGAAGCCTTGTTGAATCGATTTGAGAGAACAATTTCGGTATTAGGACGCAGTCAAAGTACATTTTCCAACTACTCCCGCCATGTGGCTTCGATGGCGTTGCATTTTGGTAAGATTCCAACAGAATTGGATGTAGAGCAAGTACAGGAGTACTTGTTTATGCTGCAAAAACGATCCAAAACCCCTTCTCAAACTTACTTTAAACATTGTGTTTATGGACTGAGATTTCTACTCAAGTCTGAAGGATTGCCGTATGAGTATTTGCATTTACCTTCAATCAAGCACGATAAAAAACTCCCTACGGTTTTGAGTAAAGAAGAAGTTTGGCGGATGCTCAAAAGTTGTCAGTTGCTCAAGCATAAAGTCCTAATCGGACTTTTGTACGGCTGTGGACTTCGTTGCATGGAAGCGCGATCGGTACGTTTGCAAGATTTAGATTTTGACCGTCAGCAACTCAAAGTAGTTCAGGGAAAAGGAAAAAAAGACCGCTATGTTCCGCTATCTGAGCATCTTATTCGGGTGCTAAAAGTATATATCGAAGCCGAAAAACCAAAAATCTATCTCTTCAACGGACAACCTGTAGCACGTGCTGGAGGCGATACTTCGTCTACGCTCAGCACAGGCTTTGATTCTCGTTATTCCCAACGAGGTGTGCAATGGGCAGTAAAACAAGCTAGTAAAGCTGCTGGCATCACCAAAGAGGTTTGCGTACATACGCTACGACACACTTTTGCAACGCACTTACTCGAGGATGGACTTGATATTGTTAGCTTAAAAAACCTTTTGGGACACGAGCAAATTGAGACCACAATGGAGTATTTGCACATCGCCCAGCTTGACACTCAAAAAGCCTTTAGTCCACTCGATACTTTGTTTGCCAAGTGTCGCAAGAAGTAGCCTGCACTGAGCCAAGCCGAAGTGAAGTAGCCCATGTTTTAGAAAAACTCGGGACAAAGATTGAGAATTTAGGACTCAACAGTTGGCAATTGCGGACCTTATCGGCAGTTCGGCGGTGTCGTACGGCGGCTTTGGGCGGGCACATTGATGCTTGTGATAGTTGCGGAAACATCAGTATTAGTTACAATTCCTGTCGCAATCGGCATTGTCCTAAATGTCAAGGTAAAAACCGAGAAGATTGGATACAAGCACGGCAAAGTGAACTCTTGCCCGTGCCGTATTTCCATGTGGTTTTTACATTGCCCGAAGGGATTAATCCACTTGCGATAAAGGATCCAAGATTGGTGTATAATTTGTTGTTCGAATCGGCTTGGGCGACGCTAAAGACTTTTGGAGTACGAAAAGAAATCCAATCTGGCATGATTGCCGTTTTACACACTTGGGGACAGAATTTATCGCTTCATCCTCATTTGCATTGCATTGTTCCAGGCGGTGGTGTGGACAAAGACGGCAATTGGAAAAGCATCAGAGCCGATGGAAAATATCTTTATAATGTCAAAGCTTTATCAAAGATGTATCGAGGCAAATTTTGCGATGCTTTAAAACAGCGAGATCCTGATCAGTACACCCGAGTGAAGAAGCAGCTTTGGGAAAAATCTTGGGTGGTGTTTGCCAAAAAGCCTTTTGGAAATCCCAATTCAGTGGTGGAATATCTAGGGCGTTATACCCACAAAATAGCCATTAGCAACAACCGAATAAAAAGCATTGATGATCAAAATGTAAGTTTTCATTACAAGGACTACCGTCAGAATGGGCAACGTAAGAGCATGACTCTCACACACGAGGAATTTATCCGACGTTTTGCGATGCATATTTTGCCTAAGGGATTTGTGAAAATAAGGCATTACGGTTTTTTGAGTAGTAATTGGAAGCGAGAGAAACTAAAGGTTTTACAAGAAAAACTAAAAGTCAAACCCCAAATAAAGGTAGCCAAAGAATCGAAAATTAGAAAGTGTCAATGCTGTAAAACAGGCAATTTGCACACTATATTGATTTTCGACCAGCGAGGTCCGCCTGATTGGTATCTTGGCGGTAGCCACAAATTAACTGCCTGTAAAAATTAGTTTTATGGGTAGGGCAACGTATGCGATAATGTGAAGGAAAACACAATGAAACCAGTCTATTTACGGCTCAAAAAAAAAGAGGACGCTTTGTCCTCTTAAATAACCTAAACTTGTTTATCGATATCCCCATAGTGGCGGAAGTAGAGCGGTTCCGTTCAACCGCGGTTTCATTGTTGGCTTTTCAAGCCCAACGAAACCTTAGCTGTTGTAAGCAGTATTTTTAATCATCGTTTTGGCCAGGTCTACTTTCTACCAATTGTAATCTATATTTTAGAGATTGATGTGTTCTAAAAGGTTTTTCTATATTTATTTTTAAATTTGGTAAACTTGATAAATATTCCCAACGACCTTGTTTCTTTTGGCCAATTATTGAATTGTCAAATAGGAAACTCAAATGTTTCCTTAAATCACCGTCTGTTGATTTTGGAAACTCTCCTTTGTATTTCTTTTCAAACTCTTCAAATACAAAAGTTTCCACTTGTATAGTTTGTAAAACAGAAAATAAACCCTCAATTTCAGGAAATTGATTTGACCATTCATCCATTATTTCATTGTAAACACTTACTGAAGCTTCGACAGCTGCATCATAAAGTTCTTTTGTGGTATAGAATCCCGATTTGTTTGGTTGATGGACTTTTCGTATGTTATTAAAATACGTAATAATATCTCTAGGTCTGAAAAAAGATCGCCTTGTAATATATTTAAATGGTGGAGTACCTTGTCTAACAAATGAAGCCTCAAATATTGACTCACATTTTTTATCTAACTGTAGTATTAAATTACTTGGCTTATATTTTTTAACTCGTTCAAAGAACATTGAGTCAAGTGAATCATTATTCCAAGAAATAACAATAGCACTATCTTGATATAATTTATTTTTGTCGTTAAATCGTAAAGTGTCATAAATATCCGTTCTTAAAAAAGGAATTACTTTCAAGTTATTTTTGAGTGATTCATCAATTGAAATATTTCTACAAACATTTATAAGATTTATGAGAACTTTACTATACTCTTCGATTTCTCCTGACAACCAGTTTTCATCAAGTTGGTCTAACACAATTAAGAATTTGTGACTACCAACATTATTTTTAAAAATTACTTCAAAGTAATTTAATAAGCTAAAGGCATTTGAACGCAGTGTGTTCTGTAATTCTTTGTCATCAGCTACATCGTCAAAAGAAACTTCACCAACGCTAAAACTTGTCTCGTCTATGTCTAAACCTGGTCCAGCTAACTTTTTTATTCGTGCAAGTTTAGAAAATAATACTTCTAAAATCGTTGGATCTGGATTCCCAAATACTTTATCAATATATTTTTTTGCCCATTTTAAATCTTTTGATAATGGTTCGGAATTTTTCTCTTTTATTTCAATCAAACGAGAAATTAATTTAACAAAAAATAGAAATCTCCAACTTTTTTGATAGGCACTTAATTCTCCAGCAATTGATTCTTTATATAATTTATGGGCAGGCCAAGGATAATCTTTAAAATTTAACGATACGACAATATTATTATTAACTTCGTTAGCTTCAGATTTTTCTAAATATTTATAAATTGCAGTTTTACCAGTTCCCTTTCTTCCCAATAATAACCAATATTTACTATTGATTATTTTTTCTAACTCTGGAGTTTGCAAAAAATATTCTTGTAGCTCATTGTCTGTTTCTGCAGAAACTTCAAATTCAGGTAACCAATCTTTTATATCTATCATTTTATAATGTTTTATCTTTTTAATATTGCTTACAACTAGTATATATACGAATCAAACCTTCGTATAGCCAACCAAATAAGGGTAGATTAGCGAAGGTTTGTTTCGCTTTTTTTGTTTCAAATATATCAATTTATTTCCTACAAATCGCAAATAAAAAACCAACTCATCAAAACATAGCCCTGATAGAGGCGATATCCTCGTGCAGCGGAGCGGAACGAGATAAAGCCGAAAGCAGGACAAATCATCCTTATGAAATCCCAAACCATCTGCTCCTAAAAAAAAAAAACATCAATCTTGCGACTGATGTTTTGTAAAAAGTTCTCGATACATTTTTTGTTCCATTTCATTACACAAAAAACACTCGAACTGACGTAGAATATTTAATTACTCTAGTCCGTTTGATTTCTAAAGACCAATTCACCATCGAAGGCATCCAATAATATGATGCTATCGGTTGTGATTTTGCTGGCTAAGATTTCCTTGGAGAGTGTGTTGAGGACTTCTCGTTGGATGACTCTTTTGACTGGGCGGGCACCAAATTGCGGGTCATATCCTTTTTGGGATAAATACTCGATGGCTTCTGGTGTGGCATCCATGACGATGCCTTGCAAGGCTAGCATTTTGGTTACCGATTTCAGCTGAATTTCGACAATTCGTTTGATGTTGGCCACGGTAAGCGGCGTAAACAGTACTATTTCGTCGATACGGTTGATGAATTCGGGGCGAACGGTTTGTTTTAATAATCCCAAAACATCTGCTTTGGCCAGTTCAGTGGTTTCTTCAATTGTTCCTTTTAGGTTTTCAAATCGGTCTTGAATGATTTGGCTTCCCATGTTGGAGGTCATTATGATGATGGTGTTTTTGAAATCAGCCAAACGTCCTTTGTTATCTGTTAAACGCCCTTCGTCTAATACCTGCAATAAGATGTTAAAAGTATCTGGGTGTGCTTTCTCTATCTCATCAAGTAAAATTACCGAATAGGGGCGACGGCGTACGGCTTCGGTCAACTGACCACCCTCGTCATAACCCACGTATCCCGGAGGTGCACCTACCAAACGGCTCACGCTGTGGCGCTCTTGGTACTCGCTCATGTCGATGCGGGTCATGGCATTTTCGTCATCAAAAAGGTACTCGGCCAAGGCTTTTGCCAACTCTGTTTTTCCGACTCCGGTGGTTCCTAAGAATAGAAAGGTTCCCACTGGTTTTTTCATGTCTTGCAAACCGGCACGAGAGCGACGCACGGCATCACTCACGGCTTCGATGGCTTCTTCTTGTCCTACCACGCGGCGGTGCAATTCTTCCTCAAGATGCAGGAGTTTTTCACGCTCACCTTGTAGCATTTTCATAACCGGAATTCCGGTCCACTTAGCAACAACTTCGGCAATGTCTTCGCGAGTAACCTCTTCTTTGATTAACGAACTTCCGTCAGATTGGTTTTCTACCAACTCTTTGTGTAAAATATCGAGACGTTCTTGAGCTTCTTTGATTTTTCCGTAACGTATTTCAGCTACTTTTCCGTAGTCACCGTCACGTTCGGCACGTTCGGCTTCGTATTTATAATCTTCGATTTCGGTTTTAATGGCCTGAATATTATCTACAACATCTTTTTCCGATTTCCATTTGGTATAAATCTGGTTGCGCTCTTCTTTGAGGTTGGCCAGGTCAAGACCTAATATTTTAATTTTGCTTTCGTCTTTTTCGCGCTTGATAGCTTCGATTTCGATTTCGAGTTGCATTACTTTTCGATCTAAAATATCCAATTCCTCAGGTTTGGAATTGATTTCCATTCTGATTTTGGATGCCGCCTCGTCCATTAAATCAATTGCTTTGTCTGGCAAAAATCGGTTGGTGATGTAACGTTGCGATAACTCAACAGCGGCAATAATAGCCTCATCTTTAATTTGTACTTTATGGTGTGTTTCGTATTTCTCTTTGATTCCACGTAAAATCGAAATCGCACTTTCGGTATCGGGTTCTTCAATGATGATTTTTTGGAAACGACGTTCTAGGGCTTTGTCTTTTTCGAAATACTTTTGGTATTCGTCCAAAGTTGTTGCACCAATAGCACGGAGTTCGCCACGGGCCAAAGCGGGTTTCAAAATGTTGGCGGCATCCATCGCACCTTCGCCACCACCTGCACCTACAAGGGTGTGAATTTCGTCAATGAAAAGCACAATGTCTCCTTCGGCTGCAGTAACTTCTTTCACCACCGCTTTTAGACGCTCTTCAAATTCTCCTTTAAATTTGGCTCCAGCAATCAAAGCACCCATATCGAGAGAAAAAACGATTTTGTCTTTTAGGTTATCAGGCACATCGCCATCTACAATTCTATGTGCTAATCCTTCGGCAATTGCAGTTTTACCCACACCTGGTTCACCCACCAACATGGGGTTGTTTTTGGTTCTACGGGTAAGGATTTGCAACACACGTCGAATTTCGTCATCACGACCAATAACGGGATCAAGTTTGCCCGATTTGGCTAATTCATTTAAGTTTTTGGCATATTTGTTAAGTGAATTATAGGTTTCTTCGGCCGATGCTGAAGTTACTCGTTCTCCTTTTCGCAATTCGTCAATAGCGGCTTTTAGACCTTTTTCGGTTACGCCTTGGTCTTTCAAGATTTGCGCTACTTTGCTTTTCGAACCAAAAATTGCCAATAGCAAATGCTCGATAGAAACGTATTCATCGTTCATTTTTTGTGCGATGGTTTCGGCTTCGTTCAACGCTTTATTCGCCTCTCTAGAAAGAACAACATCTCCTCCAGATACTTTTGGGAAACTCGCAATAGTGCTGTCTAAAATTTGTAAAAATAATGGTACATTGACATTGAGTTTCTTCAAGATGAAGGGCGCTACGTTTTCGTCCACTTCAAAAATAGCTTTAAAGAGGTGTTCGTTTTCGATTTGTTGCTGACCAGCTCGTTGCGTAAGCTGTTGCGAGAGCTGTATGGCTTCTTGCGATTTTATTGTAAATTTATTTATGTTCATTTTTATTTATGATTTGGATTAGTACTTAATTAACTAACTTTGTCATTGAAACGACAAATTGTATTCCATAACAAATGTAAAGACAAATTGACGGTTATAAACTGATTTATATCAGTTTGAAACGACAAAAAGTCAGAAAATAAGACAAATTATGAGTTTTTTAAAAAATATTTTCGGGGGTGATGACACTCCAAAACAAGAAAATAATAAAATGAATTGGACCGCATTGACGGATATTGCCCAATTGAACGAAATTGCGGCTAGTGAAAAACCAGTAGCCATCTTTAAACACAGTACGCGTTGCAGCATTAGCCGTATGGCATTGAAGCAATTCGAAAATGAATTTGATTCGGAAGCAGAGGTAACTCCTTATTTCTTAGATTTATTGGAGCACCGTGATATTTCGAACGAAATCGCTGCTAAGTTTGGTGTGTTTCATCAATCACCGCAGTTGATTGTAATTAAAAACGGTAAAGCGGTTTATGATGCTTCGCACAGTGATATCGATGCTGTGGAGTTGAAAAGTAAAATCTAGTTTTTGGAACATGGATGAAACGGATTCGGTGTCGCGAAGACCAAGATGAAAACGGAATTCTTTGTCTGGCTGAGCTTGTCGAAGCCTTGTTTTCAATAGAACTCGTTATTGGGACACGGATGAAACGGATTCGCTATCGCGAAAACGCTGATGAAAACACATTTAAAATTTAGCCACGAATTACACGAATTGTCACGAATTTTCAAATGTTTAAGTAATTGCACGAATTAAGAGTGTTAATTAACTGCAGATTGAAATTAAAATTTAGACACGAATTGCACTAATTTCCACGAATTAATTTCGTGCAAATTCGTGCAATTCGTGTCTTTTTCTTTTAAAAATGTTTTTAGAAATTACCTCCTGAACCGCCACCGCTAAAATCGCCTCCTCCAAACTCCATAGGGGAAGCTTCGGGTGCTACTTCTGGTTTGAGGCCAAATTGTGAGGTAAGGAGTAGAGCTTCGGTATGCATGAAGTCGCTTGTATTCATAAAACGATCAGGCTGAAAAGTAATACCCGTTGTTTTGTCTTTTAGTTTTTTGATACTGAAATAGGCTATTGCGAAAACGAGTAGGCCTCCAATTGTTAACGCTACTGCTGATGGTAGTACATGATAATAATTTCGAATGGTAAAAATCGTAAAACCACCAGTTGCCAATCCAATCCATAACATCGCTCGGTTTTGTTGTTTGAGAGCAGTACTAATATAAAATAGTGGCACTAAAAATGTAAATGCATAAAAGAACCACGCCATGGTAATATCACTATTGGGTGCAATTTCGTTACCCAATAAAACAACTGATAATTCTCGAACTACAAAATAATTACCAGAAATATAAAAAAGGACAAGGTTGAAGTATTTCAACCAAACCAATCCTTTTCGATAATAAGAAAATGGATTCTTGACAATCACTTTTTTACAAATAAAATAGAGTGTTATTGAGTATATCATCAAAACAAAAGGTAAAATAGTTTTACCAATACTCCCTAGTTCAAACAGACCAAAAACGACAATAGCTGTACTTGCTATAGCGAAAAATAATATCGAAATGGTTTTTAAATATCGTAAATAAGTCAAGCAAGCGGCAATTGAGGCTACAATAGCAATTAGCAATTCATTACCATCGCTTGTCACACCCACTGCGGCTGCCAAAAGAAGTTGTCCACCTATGATAAAAGTATCGTCATAACCTTGGCCTTTGATATTTTGCTTGGCAAAGAACTCAGTTCCTGCAAAGCCAACTGCTGCGAACAAGTAAATGAATACCGTTAAATTCCTCTCAATTGTATTTAGTCCTAACAAGGATATGAAAGCACAGATTGAACCATAGGCAAATGAGCCTAGAATGCACAAAGCAATTCTGAGGAATATATTTTTTTGATGTTTGAATTCAAGTAGTTTGCTCTCTACTTCATTCCGTTGCTCCTTCGTAATAAATCCTGCATTTTCTAAGGACTTTGCTTCAGCAATCAACTTTTGATTTTCTAGAAATTGGGTTTCGTACACTATCATTTCTTTATTTCGGTATTAAAATTCTTAATCATTTGAACAAATAACCACAGCATTCCAATGGTGTATAGTGGACTTAGGACCAGTAAGAATTCCCAGAACTCATCTAAATCTATCTCGTCTATTATAGTAAAAAAGCAAATATTAAAGCCAACAAAGCCGTAGATAAGGGTGAATATAAAAAGTGATATAGATTTTAAAGTATAACTTAAATGGTAAAAGTAATAGGTGACAGCTGCAAGAACAGGGACAAATAATAAATAATTTTCCTGATAGATGAGATTATTCAAGCAGGAAATTCCAATAAGGTGCTGTGCAAAAGTGAGGTAGACAAAACTAAAGTGAGTTTTGAAATTGGCCTTTTTACAGTAAAAATTCCAAGCCAAAAGTACTGCTCCAAAAGCTAGCGCGGCAAAGCTCAATGCAGTAGTGGTATAGATTTCGTTTTGAAGTATAGATTGTGGGGTAACGGTTAAGCCAATATAGGCAGCAAGCCCCGTAATTGATAAACTAAGAACATTTTTGTTATCGAAATAAAAGGTGGAGAATAGACCAATTACGGTCGGAATGATAGTGACCAAGCCATAATGTGTACCGAAAGCAGTGTATTGAACCTGTAAATAACCAATAAAAATGCAAGTCAGTAGATTGGCCGTAAGCACGATGTATTCCATAACCGGACTTTCAAATTCTGTCTTCGTTTTTTCAAATTTTGGTGCTTTTTTAAAGCTGAAATAATAGCAAACAAACATTAAAATTAAAACAAGTGCCAATAAAATCGAATGGCCTATGGTATCAATATTGTCATAAATCAATAAGCCAATACCCGTTGTGAACAGTGTAACTGATAAATAAAGGAATAGTTTTAATTCGGCATTTAAGGAAAAGATGTTCCGTGCGCGATAGCTTTTAATTTCGTTGAGCTGTTCCTCGTTGATGAATCCTTGTTCAAAGAGTGAGGATGATGCTTTTTGGTCTATGTCTTGCATAATGGTTTTGGTTGAAGTTCAAATGTAAGTATTAGTTAGCAAAATCATCATTCATTTTCAGCACAATTTAACCAAAACCTCTTAATTTTCAATGGTTCGACTCATTAGTTTTGTAGACTAATTAAATAGAAGTAGTTTATAGTAACAATTAATGAGCTGCGTTTTGTGGTATTGGTTGTTTTATATGGGATAACGGAAGTGTAAGAAAAAACAACTTTATATCGCTTGATGAAAAGTGTTGCTGTCTAGCCTTATTATATTTTACTTTTGAACTTACTTCCTACTAATTTATCACTTTTCCGTTTTTAGTAGCCAATATTTGCTGCAATTGGGATTTGATAAAAATTGTTTTCATATTTGTGAAAACAACAATTCATTTTAATGAGGTATATCTACTTTTTATTTCTTTTATGTACATCGCTTCAGGGGCAAGTTAAAACGATTAGAAATGTCACTTTTGATAATGTAAAAAAAATGGATATTGCTTTTTTGAATAAGTGTCTTCAAACTCAAGCAAATCAAGTTCTAGATAGTACAATTATACAAAAGGATGTTGCTTTTTTGGGTAGACTAAACGGAATAGCAAATGTTACTTATGCTGTGACGAAAGTAGATAAAAATCTTTACGACCTTACTTTTGATGTTGTAGAACAATTTAGTTTAATTCCGACACTGTCACTCTGGACTACCGAAAATAGTGTGGCCTATCGCGTTGGAGTTTATAATTTTAATTTTTTAGGCAAAAATAACACCTTAGGCGGTTTTTATCAATCTAATAAAAATGATTCGTACGGCATCGTATTTTCCGCGCCTTATCTTTTTTCGAAGAAAACAGGATTAGAAATAAATGCACAAAGTATTTCTACAGAAGAGCCTATTTTTTTATCAACTGGTGCAGCATCTTATGATTACCGCAATTCTTCGGTTGAAGTTTTAGGGCTATATCAATTTGATATTAAAAATAGTTTTAAGGTAGGTGTGAATGTATTTGATGAAAAGTATGACTATCTCAGTGGCGCAAAAGTAGCAGGAGTACCACTAGCACTTGAACATAAAAAAAAGATGCTTAAGCTAATTTATAATTTCAATGATTTGAAATATGATTTTTATTTGATTGAAGGCTTTAAATCTAAATTCCAATTTCAATACGTTTATATTGATAATGATTTCCAAAATAAACTTTTGATCGCTTGGAATGATCTTATGTATTTTAAAAAAGTGGGTTACAAAGGCAATTGGGCATCAAGGTTGCGTGTAGGTATCGCCTCTAATACTAATGATCCTTTTGCTCCTTTTTCTGTAGATAATAATTTGAATATTAGGGGTGTTGGTAATATTATCGATCGCGGTACGGGAACAATTGTTTTAAATTCAGAATTCAGAAAAACATTGTTTGAAAAAAAATGGTTTGTATTGCAAGGAAATGCATTTGTAGATAGTGGAACGTGGCGAAAAGCTGGTGGTGACTTGAGCGATTTGGTCGATTCAAATAACGTTCGAATTTATTCAGGCCTTGGACTACGATTCATTCATAAAACGATCTTTGATGCGATTTTTAGAATTGATTATGGTTTTGGTGTTACCAAAAACGGAACACAAGGCTTGGTAATTGGTGTTGGCCAATATTTTTAATACGCTAAATAGCGATCTTAAAATTCGGTAACAGAAAAAGGCTGTTCAGAAATTACATTCTGAACAGCCTTTTTTAGGTTTTATATCGAAAGCGAATTAATACGCGCGATTCATTTTTGCTTTTATTTCTGCTAAACAAAGGTTGTTGATACTTCCCTCGTGTGTGTGTTGGGTTGCTTTTGGAGATTCGTAAGTTCCTGCTTCCAATTGTTCTGCTACGGCTTTGTAAGCATCTCTAAAAGGCATTCCAGCTACTACCATTTCGTTTAATGTATCTACTGTAAACAAGTAGTTGTATTTTTTATCTGCTAAGATATTGTCTTTTACAGTAATGTCTTTGATAGAGAAAATTGCAATATCCAAACATGCTTTTAAGTTTTGAATGGCAGGAAACAATCCTTCTTTCAATAACTGCAAATCTCTGTGGTAACCACTTGGAAGGTTGTTGGTGATCAAAGTGATTTCGTATGGCAAAGCTTGAATTTTGTTACATTTTCCGCGAATCAATTCAAAAACATCTGGATTTTTCTTGTGAGGCATAATGCTAGAACCTGTGGTCAAATGTGCAGGTAAGCCGATGAAATCAAAATTCTGACTCATATACAAGCAAACGTCCATAGAAAATTTTGCCAAAGTAGCTGCTACGCTACTCATCGCAAAAGCCACTATTTTCTCTGATTTACCACGACTCATTTGTGCGGCAACCGAATTGTATTTTAGGGTTTCAAAACCTAGTTCTTTTGTAGTGAAGGTTCTGTTGATCGGGAAGGAGCTTCCGTAACCTGCTGCAGAACCCAATGGGTTTTGGTCTACAACTTTCAAAGCGGCATTCAACAAAGTAATGTCATCAATAAAACTTTCTGCATAAGCCGAAAACCACATTCCGAAAGATGATGGCATGGCGATTTGCAAATGCGTGTAACCTGGTAACAATACATTTTGGTACTTATCAGCCATTTCCATAAGTAAGTCAAAAGTTGTTTTGACTTGTTCTTTCATTTCGATCACAACATCTTTTAGGTACAAGTTCACATCAACCATCACTTGGTCGTTACGAGAGCGTGCTGTATGGATTTTTTTCCCTGCATCTCCTAGTTTTACCGTTAAAAGGTATTCGATTTTGGAGTGTACATCCTCAAAACTATCTTCGATTTCGAAATTTCCAGCTTCAGCATCCACAATGATTTCGTTTAGTGCTTCGACTAAAGAATCGGTTTCACTTGCTGTCAATAGTCCTATTTGACCTAGCATTTTTGCATGAGCGATAGAGCCCAAAGCATCGTATTTTGCTAGTACTAAATCCAATTCACGGTCGTTACCAACAGTAAAGTGTTCTATTTGCTTGTCAGTAGGTATTCCTTTTTCCCAAAGTTTCATGTTTGTGTTTTTTGTTTTGCAAAGATACTCAGAGTTGCCTCAGAGATTCGCAAAGTTTTTATTTTTTATTTAATTTTCCAAGGCGGATTAACTCGATTTTCTCCTGCGTAATACAATAGTAACTGATTGCCATCTAAATCTTTTAATCTAGCTTCTCTCCACAACCAAGGTTTATCATTTGGTAATTCTTCAAAAATAAATCCTTGTTTAATTAGGTCGTTAACCTTTTGGTCTAAATTTTCTATTTCGAAATAAATCCAAATTCCACTACCATTATTTTTATCATCCGATTGATGGAGTGAAAACGTTGTTCCGCCTTCAGGGCATACAAATCGTGCGTAATGTGATGTGGAATGTACGATCAATTTTAAGCCTAGTTTTTGGTAGAACTCAATTGATTTCTCAACATCTAAAACTGGTATTGTAATTTGGTTTAGATTCATCTTATTTCAATCGATTAACTATAAATATACTGCTTTACCCAAATCCCTAGCCCCGATAGTAGTGGAAATCCTTGTGGGGGCTTTTGTTTTGCCCCCACAAGATTGTAACGGATAGCGGGAAATAGCTCCCCATCATTTTACTGTTTCAAAAAATCTCCCAATATTTTGATGTACAAATCGATTCCTTCTTCAATTTCGTTTAAATAAATAAATTCATCTGCAGAGTGGGAACGTAGGGTGTCTCCAGGTCCTAGTTTCAATGATTGACAGCTCAAAACTGACTGATCTGAGAGGGTAGGAGAACCATAAGTAGTGCGGCCCAATGCGATTCCGGCTTGTACCAAACCGTGAGCTTCGGGTATTGACGAGGCGTTTAGGTGCATGGAGCGCGGGTTGACCTCTGCGTTCACATGTGCACGAACGGTTTCTAGAATTTCGGTATTGTTATAGCAGTCGTTCACACGGATATCTACCACCAAATCACAGTCAGATGGAACCACGTTATGTTGTTTTCCGGCATTGATTTGAGTTACCGTCATTTTTACAGGGCCCAATTGCTCTGAGATTTTATCGAAAGCATAGGTTTTAAACCATTCGATAATAGGCAGTGTTTTATAAATTGCGCTATCATCATTTTGGTGTGCGGCATGACTTGGTGTTCCTTTGACTTTGACGTCGAGTACCAATAATCCTTTTTCGGCAATAGCCAACTGCATCAAAGTCGGTTCACCCACAATGGCGCAGGATAGCTCAGGTAAATGTTTTAAAACGCTGTTCAATCCATTTTTACCACTGCTTTCTTCTTCTGCAGATGCGACCATAACTAAGTTGTAGGGCAAGTTTTCTTTTTCGTAAAAATGGACAAAAGTAGATAATAAAGAAACTAAGCAGCCACCTGCATCATTACTTCCTAATCCGTATAATTTTCCGTCTTTCACAAAGGCATTAAACGGGTCGTTAGTATAGGCTTGATTGGGTCTTACGGTATCGTGATGTGAATTTAAAAGGAGGGTAGGTTTGGTTTCTTCAAAATGTTTGTTGAATGCCCAAACATTATTATTCTCTCTTTTAAAAGGAATATCATTTTGATTGAACCAATTTTCTATTAGAAGTGCAGTCTGGTCTTCTTCGCTAGAAAAGGAGGGAGTCTCAATTAAAGCCTCTAAAAGTGAAATTGCTTCTTGCGTAAGGATTTCTATATTTTTCATTTATATCGGTTTTTAAACACAGTTTTCAGTAGATTTCACATATACTTTTGAAAGTCAAAGTGATTATTAGGTGTTTAATTTTATAATTGTATCGTTGTACATATAGTTTCTGTATTTTTCAACATTTTGTGGTGTCCGATTCGGATTTTTTGTACTCCTTTGTTCAAACTATTAAAACAGTTGTCTAATTTAGGAATCATTCCCGAATGAATCGCTTTTTCGTCTTTTAATTTTGAATACAATTCGGCATTCATATTCGCAATCACAGAACTATCATCTTCTGAATCGAATAAAACACCCGGTTTTTCGAAGCAATAATTTAACGTCACCTCATAAACCTCAGATAAAGCAATTGCCAATTCGCTTGCAATAGTATCAGCATTGGTATTGAGCAGTTGACCTTTTTTGTCGTGGGTGATTGCGCAAAAAACAGGCGTGATTCCGGCTTCGATTAGCGTTTGTAAAAGTGTCGTGTTTACCTTTTTGACATCGCCTACAAATCCGTAATCAATCGTGGGATGATTTCTTTTTTCAGACTGAATTAAATTTCCATCTGCGCCAGAAAATCCGATGGCATTGGTATTGTTTGCTTGCAATTGAGCAACTACTTCTTTGTTGATTTGTCCTGCATAAATCATGACAACTACCTCAAGCATAGCAGCATCTGTAATGCGACGTCCGTCAATCATTTGCGGAACAAGTCCAATGCTTTTGGCCATTTTGGTAGCTGATTTTCCGCCACCGTGAACTAATACTTTATGCCCTTCAATTTTAGAAAAATCGCTCAGAAACTGTTGTAATTCGTTGGCATCATCAATGATGTTTCCGCCAATTTTCACAAGGGTTACTATTTTTTTATTGCTCATTTTTCAATATTTTTTGAAGCACCAATTGTGCCGCATAGGTTCTATTATTTGCTTGTTCGATTACAATGGAGTTTTCGCTATCCAAGACTTCGTCAGCTACAACAACGTTACGACGCACAGGTAAGCAGTGCATGAATTTAGCATTGTTTGTCAAAGCCATTTTTGCTGCATTGACCGTCCAATTTGGGTCAGAATTGGTTATTTTACCGTAGTCGTTGTAATTACTCCAGTTTTTGGTATAGATAAAATCGGCATTCTCAAATGCTTTGTCTTGATCGTATTCTATTTTTGAATCCTTTGTGATTTCAGGATTTAGTTCATATCCTTCGGGATGGGTAATTACAAAATCAGCATCTTGCAACTGCATCATTTCTACAAAAGAGTTGGCTACCGCTTGTGGCAATGCTCTTGGGTGAGGTGCCCATGACAGTACTACTTTTGGTCTGTGTGCGGTTTTGTGCTCTTCCATTGTGATTGCATCTGCAAGGGATTGTAGTGGGTGACCTGTACAACCTTCCATGTTCACGATTGGCACAGTTGCATATTTTAAGAAACCTGCCAAAACGGTTTCGGCGTTGTCTTTTTCTTTGTCTACCAAACCGGCAAAAGCTCTGATGGCAACAATATCGCAGTATTGTGAAACAACTTCTGCTGCTTCTTTTATATGTTCAGATGCTCCTTTGTTCATAATGGCTCCATCTTCAAACTCCAAAGTCCATCCCTCATTGGTGAAGTTCATGACCATGACATTCATTCCTAAATTCAAGGCTGCTTTTTGCGTGCTTAATCGCGTACGTAGACTTGGATTAAAAAACAACATTCCGAGGGTTTTATGTTTTCCTAGTTTCTTATTCTTTAAGGGATTTTTTTTGATTTTCAAGGCATCTTTAACCCAGTCTGATAGGTTGTCGATGTTTTGTACTGAGATGTAATTCATTTTTTATGTATTTGAATTGTACTGATTTACTATTGTTGTGTTTTTATGGACGCGGATTGTACTGATTCGCTATCGCGAAAACGCGGATTAAAACTGATATTCTTCTTTTTGATTAGTACTGATTAGCTAAAGCTAATTTTGATTAGTACTGATTTATTATTGCTGCGTTTTTATGGACGCGGATTATACTGATTCGCTAAAGCTAATTTTGATTTGTACTGATTTAAGTTGCATGTGATTTAGCTTCTTCTTTATTTTCTTCGCTTTCTATTGTTTTCGAATACTTTTCTTTTAAACTCTGGTTTTGGACCAAAATTCATTAGTAATGCTACTTCACAATCTGTTGCCCGAAGATAATTGAGTATTTGATTTTCATATTGTTCATTTATGTGATCAACTGCTTTTAATTCCAATAATACTTTGTTCTCAACTATTAGGTCAACTACGTAATCACCGACTTGATGTTCTTTATAATAGACCGCTATTCTTTTTTCAGGTTCTACTACTAAATTTTTATTTCTTAATTCTATACATAAAGCGTTTTGATATACTTTTTCCAAAAAACCATATCCCAACTCATTGTAGACTTCATAAAAGGTCTTGATGATAACATTTGTAAGTACTTCGTGTAGTAAAGGCATACTTTCTAAATCATAAGCGTTGAAAAAACAATTAAGAGCATCTATAAGTCTATTGAAACACAATATAATAAATCCTTTTTAATTCAAATTAGCTTTAGCTAATCAAAAATGGTCACAATAGAATTAAAAAAATTCGTTTTAATCTGCGTTTTCGCGATAGCGAATCCGTTTCATCCGTGTCCTAACTCTACACAATCTTGGTAAAAGGTATTGTATTATTTATAGCATTCAAAATAAAGTTGTCATTTAACCCATTCACAATCCAAGTTTCAATATTGGCAGCTTTGGCTATTGCGGCAGCTTCAATTTTTGACTGCATACCACCAGTTCCATGTGATGATTTTGAGTCGCCTACTTCTTGTTGCATTAAATTCAAATCTGTTACAATCGAAATCGTTTCTGGATTTTTATCCTGAAAAGTAGCCTTGGTATAGATTCCGTTGGTATTAGTAGCGATGATCAAAATGTCAACATTCAGCAATACAGCCGTTAATGCTGCTAATTTATCGTTGTCACCAAATTTAATTTCGTCCGTAGCCACCGTATCATTTTCATTGATGATAGGAATATAATTATTTTTAACCAACACATTTATTGTATTGACAATATTGACTTTGGTATTTTCTTTTTCGAAATCAGAATAGGAGAGTAGACATTGTGACGTATGCAATCCTAAATCACTAAAATTTTCATGGTATATCCGCATTAAATGAGGTTGTCCAATAGACGCCAAAGCTTGCTTAACAAAAACTTCTTGGTCATTTTTATCTAATTTTACAAATTGTTTCGCTGCCGCAATCGCACCCGAACTCACAATTATAAATTCGTATTCGTCCTTCAAAGCCGCTATTTGCATACCAATATCCTCAATTTTTCCTCTCGAAATATGATTGGTTTCTTTGGTTAATGTGTTACTTCCTATTTTTAGTAAAATTCTTTTTTTCATTTTATGCTTTTAGCCTTTAGTTTTAACTATTGGCGTTATAGTTTGCATTTATATTTAAATCGGATACAGCCAATAGCTAATAGCCAAAAGCTTAATTAGCTATCGTATTTGTCCATCCCCGTAAACATACCATTTATTGGTTACCAAATGCTGTAAACCAATTGGTCCACGTTGGTGTAATTTGTCAGTGCTGATGGCCAATTCGCCACCTAAACCAAATTGTCCACCATCGGTAAAACGAGTCGAAGCATTGTGATATACAGATGCTGCGTCTACATTCTCCATGAATACTTGCGCATCATCTGGAACTTCCGTAATGATCGAAGCAGAGTGACCGCCACAATATTTATTAATTTTAGCAATCGCTTCTTCATCAGAATTCACGACCCCAATTACAATTTTATAATTCAAAAACTCTTCGTACCAAATTACTTCATTTTCAATTTCTGGAACCTGAGTCGCTTTTGCAAAGGCGCTATCTCCCAAAACTTCTACATTGAATTTTTGCAATTCGATAGCTAATTCCTTTGCAAAACTTTCCCAATTCGGAACTTTAGTATCTATTAAAACCTTGTCAAGAGCATTGCAAACTCCAATATTGGTTGTTTTTCCGTTAATGATGATGTCCATCGCTTTTTTCAAGTCGGCAGATTGATTCACATAAACAAAATTATTTCCACGACCACTTACAATTACTGGACAAGTAGCGAACTTTTTAGTGAATTCAATTAGTTTTTCGCCACCACGAGGAACGATTAAATCGACTTTTTGTGTTGGTTTTTCTAAGAATGCTTGTGTTTGTGCTCTATCATAATTCAAGTATTCAACACATTCTGTAGCAACGCCATTACTCTCTAATGCTTGGTGCCAAAGGCTCACAATTTTTTGGTTCGAAAGCAATGATTCTTTTCCGCCTTTCAACAAGATTTTGTTTCCCGACTTAAAAGCGATTCCTCCCGCTTCGACAGTGACGTCTGGGCGCGATTCGTAAATAATTAAAATAGTTCCAAAAGCAGCCGTTTTATTGCTGATTTTCATTCCGTTCTCGTGTGTAAACGTGAAACGAACTTGCCCAACAGGGTCTTCCTGACTAGCCAATTGTTGCATCGAAAGGATCATGCCGTCCACTTTGGCATCATCAACCAGTAAACGTTTTTCCATAGCCAAATCATCACCGTTGTAATTGGCTAAATCTTGCTGGTTAATCGCTTTTAGGTTTTCTCTTTCTTGCTCTAATAAAGCTGCCATTGTAGTTAAAACAGCATTTCTTTTTTCGATTGGAAGTATTTTGTTCATTGTTTTTATTTTAATTGTTTTTGGGCGTGTCCCTATCGGGTCGGGCTATTTGTTCCCGCTTTTTTTATCAATTGCCACGGGTTTAAACCCGTGGCAATTGATAAAAAAGAGCTCCACTACTATCCCTCACGCAAAATAGTATGATTTCAACTATTTAAATCAATTTGATAATTGTGCCACATACTGTGGCACAATTGAGTTTATATTCTATTAAAAATAAAACTCTTGAAAAAGGTTAATCTTTACCCTTTCAACTCCGCCAACGACTCTTGCAATGCTACAATGAATGTATCAATAGCAGCAGTAGTAATTGTCAAAGGAGGCAAGATTCTCAATAAATTTTTATTGTTTGCTCCTCCGGTAAAAATATGTTTTTCAATAATCATTTTCTTTCTCAAGGCACTTACATCGAAATCAAATTCAACTCCAATCATTAATCCTCTACCTTTTACTTTTATGATTTCCGGAACTGCTTTGATCGCTTCCAAAAAGTAGGCTTCAATTTTGGTAGCGTTTGCCATCAAGTTTTCTTTTTCTATTACTTCAAGAACAGCAATACTTGCAGCACAAGCCAAATGACTTCCACCAAAAGTAGTTCCTAGTAATCCGTAGCTTGCTTTGAATTGAGGAGCAATTAAAATTCCGCCAATCGGGAAACCATTACCCATACCTTTTGCCATGCAAATAATATCTGGTGTGATGCCGTGAAATTGGTGCGCAAAGAATTTTCCGCTTCTTCCAAAACCAGATTGTACTTCATCCATGATTAGAACTACGTCATGAGCTTTACAAACTTTCTCCAACGCCTGAAAAAATTCCGTTGTTCCTTGGTCCAAACCACCAACACCTTGAATAGGCTCGATGATAACCGCACAAACATCTCCTTTTTTCAATTCGGCTTCTACCAAATCAATTTCGTTCAAGGGTAAAAAAGTAACTACTTGTTGCGCATTAATCGGTGCAACAATTTTCGGATTATCTGTTGTAGCAACAGCTGCAGAGGTACGTCCGTGAAAGGCGTTATTAAAAGATATAACTCTTGTTTTATTGGTATGAAAAGAAGCCATTTTCAAAGCATTCTCATTGGCTTCAGCTCCAGAAGAACACAAAAACAAGCTATAATCGGTATAACCGGATAGTTTTCCAAGTTTTTCTGCTAGTTCAACTTGCAATGGATTTTGAATCGCATTGGAGTAAAAACTCAAATTGTTCAATTGTTCGGTTACTTTGGCAACATAATACGGTTGCGTATGTCCAATAGAAATTACTCCGTGACCAGAGTATAAATCTAAATATTCAATTCCTTTGTCGTCTGTAATGGTGCAATCTAATGCTTTTACAGGTGTGATAGGGTATAATGGGTAAACGTCAAATAAGTTCATTTTTTTTTGTTTTTTTGTTTTAAGGTTTCAAGTTTCAAGTTCTCGGAATAACTTGAAACTAGAAACTTGAAACAAATTTTTAAAATCCACTCGGTTTCAAATGCAATCCTGTAGTTTCATCCAATCCAAACATTAAATTCATGTTTTGAATGGCTTGACCAGAGGCGCCTTTGAGTAAATTATCGATAACAGAGGTTATCAAAACCCGATTTCCTTTTTTCAATAAACTAATAATACATTTGTTGGTTTGTACTACTTGCTTCATGTTGATGTTGGTTGTCGTAACGGTAACAAATGGTTGGTCTGCATAGAAAGCTTCGTATTTGGCAACCAAATCTTCTAAGCTTTCTTCTGATTTTGTATATAAAGTAGCGAAGATTCCTCTTGGGAAATCACCTCTGTTGGGTACAAAAATCAATTCATCTGAATAAGATGCTTGTAATTGATTGATACTTTGGTTTATTTCGCCCAAATGTTGGTGTTCGAATGCTTTGTAGTGTGAGAAGTTGTTGTTTCTCCAACTAAAATGTGAGGTTGCTGATAAACTTACACCTGCACCTGTACTACCCGTAGTTGCGTTGATGTGAACATCTTCGCTCAACAATCCGTCTGCTGCTAGTGGCAATAATGCCAATTGAATAGCGGTTGCAAAACATCCTGGATTAGCAATATGTTGTGCTTTTTTGATATTGGCTTTGTTCAATTCTGGAAGTCCATAAACAAATGATTTTCCGTCAAATTGATTGTCTTTGGTCAAACGGAAGTCGTTTCCTAAATCGATGATTTTGGTCGCGTCAGAGAATGTATTATTTTCTAGAAACGAAATTGATTTTCCGTGTCCTAAACACAAGAAAAGCACGTCTACATTTGGGTTAACGGTATCGGTGAAATTCATATCAATATCGCCCATCAAATCTTGGTGCGCAGTAGTTAATGGTTTTCCAGCGTTTGTGGTGCTGTAGACAAAATCTAGTTTTGCATTAGGGTGAAACATCAAGATTCTAATTAATTCTCCTGCTGTATATCCCGAACCTCCAATTATTCCGATTGAAATCATAACTCTTTGTTTTTAAACATTTTTATTATTTTAACCATTAAGAAATTAAGTTTTATTCATTTGAATTTTTCTTGATTTCTTAATGGTTTAAAAAGATTGTAAAAGTTCATTTGAAAAACTTAAACTTTCTCTTTAGCCCCGATAGCAGTGAAAATCCTTTTTGGGCTGGGGTTCAGCCCAAAAAGATTGTAACGAATAGCGGGACGGAATTTCCTGCATAGCAAAATGTTTCTGCTCCTTAGAAAAACTTTTATTTATTCGTAAGTTTCGTTGTTTACTGCCGAAAATATGTTTTGAGCGTTACCCAAAATTTTGATAAACCCTTTGGCATCGTCAGACGTCCAAGCGTTATTCATTTCGCCATATTGACCAAAACTGTTTGTCATCAAGTCATTTTCAGACTCGATTCCGTCTAACACAAAATGATACGGTCTCAAAGTTACAAATACTTTTCCGTTTACATTTTTTTGCGTGTCTTCAAGGAAAGCCTCGATGTTACGCATCACAGGATCTAGAAATTGCCCTTCGTGGAAAAGCATTCCGTACCAGTTTCCTAGTTGCTCTTTCCAATATTGTTGCCATTTTCCTAGTGTGTGTTTCTCCAATAAATGGTGCCCTTTGATGATGATTAGGGGAGCAGCAGCTTCAAAACCAACTCTACCTTTAATTCCAATAATCGTGTCACCTACGTGCGTATCTCTACCAATTGCATAGGCATTGGCTAGTTTTTCTAGGGTTACAATATTGTTCGAAGGTTTGTCTTTTTTGCCGTTGATAGATACTAGTTCACCTTGCTTGAACTCAAGAGTTACTTTTTCTTCTCCTTCTTTTATCAATTGTGAAGGGTAAGCCTCGTTTGGTAACGATTGGTGTGAAGTCAAAGTTTCTTTTCCTCCAACAGATGTTCCCCAAAGACCTTTGTTGATGGAGTATTGTGCTTTTTCCCAAGAGTAGTGCACGCCGTTTTGAGCTAAATAATCAACTTCTTCTTGTCTTGACAATTTCAAGTCACGAATTGGAGTGATGATTTCGATCTCTGGAGCGATGGTGTGGAAAATAAGGTCAAAACGAATTTGGTCATTTCCTGCACCTGTACTACCATGTGCGATAGCGGTTGCTCCAATAGATTTAGCATATTTTATCGCTTCGATCGCTTGAAAAACTCTTTCGGCACTTACAGAAAGTGGGTAAGTATTGTTTTTTAAGACATTACCATAAATTAGATATTTGATTGCTTTGTCATAGTATTTGTCTACAATAGTAAGGTTGGCATGTTTGGCACTACCTAACTCATACGCGCGTTCCTCAATATCGTTAAGTTCTTGATCGTCAAATCCACCTGTGTTGATTAATACAGTGTGTACTTCGAATCCTTTTTCGTTTTTTAAATATTTAAGGCAATATGAGGTATCAAGACCTCCACTGTATGCTAGTACTACTTTTTTCATCATTTTTTACTTTTGGCCAGGTCCGTTTGGTACCTAGTTGATTATTATTGAATGTTGCTTTATTGTTGTTCATCATTATTAACAAATGATGCTTGTTTTTTATTTTTTTTCTGTGATAGTCAAAAGAATGGCTTGCTTTATGGCTTTTAATCGGTTTAATACCTTGACATTAAAAGGATGTTTGGGCGGATCTTTCGGTTTTTCTTTCGGGTCAAAAAGCATTCCGGTGCACAAACAAAGTTTGTTTTCTTTGCTTTTCAAAATCTCATAATTGGTACAGGTTTGGCATCCTTTCCAAAAACTTGGATCAGTGGTCAACTCTGAAAACGGAACAGGTTTGTACCCCAAATCCGAATTGATTTTCATTACTGCTAATCCAGTTGTGATACCGAAAACCTTAGCTTCTGGGTATTTCTTTTGCGAATAATCAAAAACAAATGATTTGATTTTCTTAGCCAAACCTAGATTACGGAAGTCAGGATGCACAATCAATCCAGAATGTGCCACAAATTTTCCATGTTCCCAAACCTCTATATAACAAAAACCAGCAAATTTGCCATTGGCCAATGCAATTACAGCATCTTGGTTCATCATCTTTTTTTGAACGTACTCTGGAGTTCTTTTAGCTATTCCTGTACCTCTCAACTTGGCAGAAGTTTCTATGGTATCACAAATTTCTTGTGCATATTTGAAATGCTCTTCCTGAGCTATTACGATATCAATATTCATTTGAGAGTTGATTTATTGCGTTGTGAGACAAATTTTGATTGTTTTTCGGAATTACTAATAGATATAATAGCACAGTGCAACCATATAAATGGATACGAAGATTGACTATAACTTTTGTAAATAGGATTTGTTAATCCAATGCTAGATAACAGTTGCAATTCCAAAGCAAAAAAAATGAAAAATGAATAAAATGTGATTGAGCCAAACATGGTAGATACTATACTAATAGCATCCGTACCTCGGGAGAGGTAACGGGTCTGTTCATCCGTGAATTAGAAGTAATATGTACACGTTTATTATTCATAGAACAAAAGTACAATTATTTTTGAAAATTAGCAGTACGAAATTATTTTTTATAACAATTTAATCGTTATCTGTTGTATCTTGAAAAAGGGTCATGAATTAGTCAATTTAACTGCCTTGTAGTTGGTTCTTTTTGTCAGAGTTAAAAAATAGATTTGTAGTCAATACAAACAGTTATTTAAATTATCAAATTGACTTCATCTGAATTTTTAAAAAAAAGAACGTTTTTAAAAAGTTAAACCATTAAGATATTTAAGTAATTACTCTTAAAATTTTAATGGTTTTAATGATACTATTGAAAAAATCAGTTAATTTTAGTTAAAATGATTTTGTGCTATTATGTTTTTTATTTTTAATTTTAAGTCTTCTCCTGTGTCGTATATCATTTGTTGATTATCAGGAAAAGGAACTACTCTATTATTAAAGTAGTTCAAGTAATTGTCATCTGCCGCTCGTCGATCTCCTTTGTAATTCGAGTAAATATTTTCAAAAATGAATTGGCTGCTAATCGGAAAACTTTGTATCAATTGCTTGGTTTGAGTGTTATAATAATCAACTTTTGCAGTAACCATACTGGTTTTTAATTGTCTTATTTCATAGATTCGAACTGTTGCTTTCAGCATATTATCTATTAAAACTTCTTTTCCTGATTTATCCAAAACAACTTTTCCGTTTGAATCTAATAGTTTTTTTAATCCGTCTTTAATGATACGTTCTTTTATGAATTCTCTTTCTTTTATCTGTTCTGGTGAAATCCGAATGTCTCTAAAATTGATTGCCATTTCGTAATCGTAATCAATACCTTTGGTTTTGATACTGTGGTAAACAGTCCATTTATCATTTAATCCATACGTGTTAAAATCTAATAACTCATTTTGTAAGCGAGTTGGAATAATCAAATTGGTTTCGTTGCGTGTATAAACCGTTACAAAGTCGGTCCCTTTGAATTGAGCTTCATCTCTTAATTTTAAAATATCTTTATAATTAGGACTAATTTGGTTGATGTAGTTAAAATCGTCAAATGCTTTTCTAAAGTCCATTTTGTTATTCGAAAGCATTAATTTTTTGCTATTAATATACAAATAACTAGCAAGTGCATTTTTACTATCTACAATTTGGCTGTTATAGTTATCAAATGGGAAAATAGCATTTCGTCTCAGGTTTATTATTTTCAACGGTAGGATAGGGGTAATACTTTGTTGGCGGTTGTTGAGTGCAAGGTATGTATTGTATATTCGCTCTAAGTTGGCAGGATTCCCATCTTGTTTCATTAGATTGATGCTGTTTAAATCTCTTTGTTTGGCTTTTGCAAAAGCTTCTTCTAGCATATAAACATAATCTTGTTTGCTTTTTTTGTCTTTATTTGATCGTAAATTCGAAATGGCATTGTCGATTGCTTCATCGTAGTTTCCGGACGTTAATAAATTACGTGTAGTTCGCACACCGCAGTTTATCATTAGTATAGAAATAAAACTTATAAGTATAATTTTTCGCATATGGATTTTCATTTGAGCAAAAGTATTGTTTATAATTAGATTTTCAACAATTACAAGTTATGAATAGAAGTATGCAAAGAGTATGCCTTTTTGATATTCTTTATCTTTCAAAATATCATTAATTGAACTGTATCCATTTTTTTTCTATTGAGTTTTGAAACTTTAAAAAACATTTGCGCTAATCATTAAAAGGTGGTGATTGCTTTTGATCTTATTGCTAATTTTATTTCAAATTCTTTTATTCGAGAATAAATTCAAATACACTCTGTGCTGTACTTTTCTTCGGGATAGAAAAACCTTTCATCAGAATATTTATTTTACTTCTTTTAAAAATGATACTTTTGTTTTTTAAAGAAAAAATATGAAAATGCGACCTATTATGTTTGTGGGCACAGGGTCTGACGTGGGTAAAAGCATTATTACGGCTGGATTTTGTCGGATTTTGCTACAGGATGGTTATCGTCCAGCTCCTTTCAAAGCGCAAAACATGTCCTTGAACAGTTTTGCTACTAAGGATGGTTTGGAAATCGGTCGTGCGCAAGCTGTGCAAGCAGAAGCCTGCAGTATTGAGTGTGATACAAGAATGAATCCCGTGCTTCTCAAACCAACTTCACTAACTGGATCACAAGTTATTTTACACGGAAAACCAATTGGCAACCAATCTGCCAAAGAGTATTTTTTGGGTAACAATAAAGAGAACCTTTTTGGAGAAGCCAAAATTGCTTTTGATGCCCTCGAAAAAGAATATTTTCCAGTGGTTATGGAAGGCGCCGGGAGCATCTCTGAGTTGAACCTTAAACATCGTGACATTGTGAATCTACGTATGGCTGCCCATGCGAATGCCTGTGTATATCTGGTTGCAGATATTGACAAAGGTGGCGTATTTGGTAGTGTTTACGGTACGATTGCATTATTGGAAGAATGGGAGCGCGCCTTGATTAAAGGAATTATTATCAATAAATTTAGAGGAGATATCAGCTTATTTGATTCGGGAAGAACCAAGCTAGAGGAATTAACCGGTATACCGGTAGTGGGCGTAGTGCCATATGCAAAAGACATATATATCGAAGAGGAAGATTCAGTAGCATTAAATACCAAAAAAGTATCGGCTGGATCATTTTCAAATAAAATAAGTATTGCTGTCATTTTGTTGCCCCATTTGTCTAATTATACTGATTTTAATCTATTGGAAAGAGACGAACGGGTGAATTTGTACTACACCAAAGATCCGCTGGAAATAGCAAAAGCTGCCATTGTAATTCTTCCTGGTACCAAAAATACCTTAAGTGATTTACATTTTTTAAGAAAAGAGGGCCTTGCACAAGCTATTTTGAATAGTTATGAAAACGGAAATAAAGTCATTGGGATTTGTGGTGGGTACCAAATGATGGGGGAACTTGTAGAGGACCCTTACGAGGTTGAAAGTAGTTTTACTGTTTTGCCAGGATTGGGGTTATTACCTATAAAAACGATCATGACCAAAGAAAAAGTAACCGTACAGCGTGAATTTTTATTCAAAGAAAATAAAGCAGTTTGCAAAGGTTATGAAATACATATGGGAGAATCAAAAACAGTAGAATCAGCACCTTTATTACATACTATTGATGGAAAACCAGAAGGTTATCTGCTTAATAATAATTGCTGGGGAACTTATGTACATGGTATTTTAGACAATCAACTGGTGATTGATGATTTACTGGGAAGTTTTTCGATCAAGCGAGTAGAGACCTATCAAGAATTTAAAGAAAAGAATTTTGATGCACTAGCTACTATCCTACGTGCCTCATTGGATATAGAATACATGTATTCGCAAAGTAACTTGAATAATGATTAAGGGTCATGGGGATGATGCGTACCAGTATCCAAAAAAAGTGTTGCATAACTTTAGCTCGAATGTATACAACAAAGGCTGTGCAATTGGATTATTGGAAGAAATAAAATCAAAAGTTTTTACGGTCGAAAGTTATCCATCACCAATAGCGAATGAACTGAATGCCGCTGCAGCACTCTATTTTGGTCTTTCAAAAGATCAATTTTTATTTGGTAATGGTGCCACAGAATTGTTTTATTTGATAGCGCAACTGTATGCAGGAGGATCGGCTACGATTGTCGGGCCTACATTTTCGGAATACGAAGATGCTTGTACAATGTTTCAAATTAAAACCCAAATGGTTTCTTGGGAACAATTACCTGACTGTTACACTTCTGATTTGGTTTTTATTTGTAATCCCAACAATCCTACAGGAACAGTTTTACAACCTGAACAAATCGAAATTCTAATTCGTAATGCACCACAAAGCCTTTTTGTAATTGACGAAGCCTATGTTGAATTTACTACTGCAACTTGTTCTTCTCTGCCATTGGTGGAGCAGTATTCCAATTTAGTACTTGTAAAGTCTCTGACAAAAACCTTTACCATACCTGGAATTCGCTTGGGGTATATGGTTGGTAAACCCGAAATAATTCAGAGGTTATTAGCTTATAAACTACCATGGACAGTAAATGCTTTAGCAATTGCAGCGGGTTTGTATATTTTTAAAAATTACCATAAATTGCTTTTTTCGGTAGTTGATTTAACAATTGAAACCCAAAAGTTCCAAGCCCAAATCAATACAATTTCCAATCTAAAAGTTGAAGATTCCGCCACTAGTTATTTTTTGGTAGAAGTTTTGAAAGGTTCAGCAGCCGATTTAAAGCGGTATTTGATGATGGAGCATCAAATATTAGTTCGAGATGCTACCAATTTTAATTTATTAGAAGGAGAATATATTCGGTTAGCAGTTCAAAAAAGCTCTTCGAATGAAGCTCTAATTAAAGCATTAGAAAAATGGAATTAATGATTGTTCTACTCGTTGGTTATGTTTTAGATTTAATTTTTGGAGATCCAAGGGGGATCCCACACCTTATTGTAGGATTTGGAAATTTAATTTCTTGGAGCGAGAAAAAATGGAATAATGGAAATAAGCAATTCTTAAAAGGAATGGGATGCACCTTATTTTGTGTGGGTTTAGTTTGGGGAGCTAGTTTATTGTTGTCTTTCGTCTGTACTTATTTCGAAATCAAAGTCGTATATTTTATTATTTCAATTATCTTACTGTACTACTGTTTGGCAAATAAAACCTTAGTTACCGAGGGGAAATCCGTTTTTAATGCCTTAAAAAAGGATGGAATTGAAGCCGGTAGAAAAAGATTGTCTTGGATTGTAGGAAGAGATACGTCCAAATTAACAGCCCAACAAATTCGCAAAGCAACTTTCGAAACCATGTCCGAAAACCTTAGTGATGGGGTAATTGCTCCTTTGTTTTATTTTATTTTTTTTGGTATTACAGGTGCATTAGTGTACAAGATGATCAATACATTAGACAGCATGATTGGGTATAAAAGTGAACGTTACGAGCAATTTGGTAAGTTTTCTGCAAAGTTAGATGATGTTGCTAATTATATTCCGTCACGACTTACTGCGGTATTGATGTTATTGGTAACAGGAAAATTAAAAGGACTGTCAGTTGTTTTTACTCAAGGAAAAAATCATAGTAGTCCCAACGCAGGGTATCCAGAGGCAGCTTTGGCGTATATTTTGTCTTGTCAGTTTGGTGGTCCCAATGTATATCATGGTCAATTGGTTTATAAACCCTTTATTGGTGAAAATGATCGAAAATTGGAACATCATGAAATTCAATTTGTTGCTGCTATTAATTACCGTGTAGCCTTTATTTTCGTTTTTTTTGGAGCTCTTTATTTATTTAGTATATGAAGGTAAAAAAGTACATTATCACCGGGCCACCCGGTGCTGGAAAAACAACTTTAATCAATCAGTTGGCTGTAGAAGGGGTAATAATTATTCCGGAGGCTTCGAGAGAAATTATCATTGCTCAGCAACTCAACAACGGTAAAGCAGTACCATGGGAAGATATAGAAACTTATGCAGTTTTGGTTTTTGAAGCGATAAAAAACCGATTAAAAAACAATCCAGAAGCCGTTTTTACAGACCGTAGTATGCTAGATATTATTGCCTATTTGGAGTTTTATAATAAATTGGTGTTTGATGATTTGTTAAATTTTCCTTTTTCTACTTACTATCATCAGACTGTATTTTTTGCTCCTTCATGGCAAGAAATTTACAAAATAGATCCACAAAGACCACAGCAATATAGTGAACTTCAGGGTTTAGCAGAGAAACTTCAAGAGGTTTACCAGCGCTTCGGGTTTAATTGTGTGATCTTGTCTAAAGTTTCGGTTGAAAGTCGAATTAAATTTATCTTGAAAAAAACAACAGCTCTTTTACAATAAAAGTAATATCTTTGGAACTTTATTGGCACCTTTAGTTTCTAGAGGTTTAATAGGGAATTTGGTGTAAATCCAAAACTGTACCCGCAGCTGTAAACTTAGTTTTTTGTATAAAAAACGCTTTTGTGACATAACCACTGTTTATATTCTAAATGGGAAGGATTGCAAAAGTCAAGAGTGAGTCAGAATACCTACCAATAACTTTTTCGATTGCAATACAGGATTTTCGGGAAGAAAGGTCCAGGTGTTATGAAACACTACTATTTTAGTAAGTGTATTAACTCTTTGTGTGTTCTATCGGTAAAACAAGAGTTATTTACATGGACACACATTTTCCACAAAAAACTACTTTACTGTTTTATCCCAACAATTTAAAGGTTTGTCATGGGTAAAAATTTAGTAAAATCACAACAAACTTTCCTATTCTGCGACGGAGGTTCTTGCCAAAAGGCAGGAAGCGAAAACGTAGTTCGTGCTGCACGATCTTATTTGCGAAATAATGGATTATGGGAGAATACCCACACCATTAAAACCCGTTGTAATGGTCGTTGCGAAGATGCACCCACTTGTATCGTTCATTCGGGCGATTTTTGGTATAAAGAATTAACACCTGATAAAATAAAAGAGGTCGTGATCTCGCATCTAGACCATCAGAAACCGGTGGAAGCTTATCTTTTATACCAAGAGAAAGATTTTAAAATGAATTCCAAAAAGGAAATAGCTGCCGTAAAACCGAAACCATTTGATGTCAAAAAAGACGACCTACTAGGAACTTGCTTTATAACCAAAGGTTTTAGTTCCGATCAATATTTGTATCCCTTATTTTTATATTTATCAGAACAAAATATTCAAGGTGAAATTATTTTCGCATCGGATTTGACCTATTCTATTAGTGAATTGGAATCGGTGGTGTATGAAAGTCTTTTTACTTTAGAATTAAATTTTAAAAATAAAAAACAAGAGTTTTTAACCATTGGTGGTGTACCGAAAGAAGAATCTTTAGAAGTGGCACAATCAAAAATTTCGAGTACGGAGTATTTTATTTCGATAGATAACAACCAGAAAGGAATTCGTTTCAAAAACAAAATCGGAAAACTCATAGCTATGCTATACATAAATCCAAGCGATAGCTTATTTTGGGAGTATTGCTTAAAAATACAATTACTTGGTATGCAAGACCCTATAGTCGAAGCATAACGGTATCATTATATAATTACAAAATGAAAAAAGGAATTTTACTTTGCGGTCATGGATCAAGGAGAGAATCGGGAACAGCTGCTTTCCAGCAATTGGTCTCGTTATTAAAAAAACGATACACCGATTATGAAGTGGATTATGGTTTTCTAGAATTCAATCACCCTTTGTACGAGGCAGCCGTGGCTAGGATGTATGAGAAAGGAATTAGAGAAATCTATGCTTTACCAGTAATTCTTTTTGCAGGTTCACACGCCAAAAACGATATTCCCTTTGAGATGAATACGATCCAACGCAATTACGAAGGATTGACCATCAAAATGGGAACTCATTTGGGTGTCAATACTCATTTACTAGAGTTGTCCAAGAAACGAATTTTGGAAGAAGAAGCAAAGCATCCTTTTCTAGATCGAAAAAAAACCTGCTTGGTAGTCGTAGGAAGAGGTACAACAGATCCAGATGCGAACTCTGATGTGCATAAATTGGCCTGTATGCTGGGGGAAGGAATGGGATTTGGTTTTACAACCGTAGCTTACAGTGGTACTGCATATCCATCGGTAACAGAAAGTTTACAATTGGTGGATCAATTGCCTTTTGATAGAACCATTGCGATTCCGTTTTTCTTTTTTACCGGAGTATTATTGGAACGTATTTATGGTCAAATTGAGGCATTTAATGCTACTTCAACCAAAGAATATGTATACACCGATGCGTTTGGATCTGATGAATTTGTGTTGAAAGCTTTTGACGAACGATTGGAAGAAGCTATCAATGGTACTGCCAATATGAATTGCCAGCTGTGTAAATACCGCAAACAAATTGTAGGTTTTGAAGCCGAGCAAGGTCAAGAACAAGTTGGTCATCATTTGAATGTTAAAGGAATTTTATTTCAAGAAAATAACAAGGTTGACGCATCGAATTCGTTTTTATCGAAAATTAAAAAAGTTTTAGGAATATAAAAATGAGTACAACAAAATTATATGGTATTTCCTTAGGTCCTGGTGATCCCAATTTGATTACTGTCAAAGGGCTCAATATTTTAAAATCCGTTGATAAAATATACTATCCGGGATCATTGTACAAAGATGGAACCAAAACGAGTTATTCTTTATCTATTCTGGAACATTATGATTTGGATCCTGATAAATGTATCGGATTTTATCTCCAAATGAGTTTGGCACGCACACAAGCTAAGGAAATTTATAATGAAGTTTTTGTAGCTATTCAAAAGGATGTAGCAAATGGTTTAACAGTGGCTGTAGTAGCCGAAGGCGACATTAGCACTTACAGTTCTTTTTCGTATTTGCTCGAAAAAGCCGAAGAACAAGGTTTGGAAGTTGATTTGGTACCAGGAATTAGCTCGTATGCAGCAGGCGCGGCTTTACACAAAGAACCTTTGTGTTTGCAAAACGAACGTTTCTTAATATTGCCAAGGGTACAATCTACAGTTTTGTTGTTGGAAGCGATTCAAAATAACGATACAGTAGTTTTGATGAAGATAGTTTCTGTGGTAGCCATACTAGATGAAGTGCTCGTGAATTCAAATTACAAAGTTTTCTATAGCGAAAAGTTAGGAACAAAAGAAACCTTTATTTCTTCCAATTGGGACGAAATAAGAACAAGAGTGATTCCGTATTTCTCTTTAATTATGATAAAAAAATGAAAATAACAGTTGCAGGATTAGGTCCCGGAGACATAGAATATATTTTACCAATAGTTCAAAAAGCATTACAAAATGCTGATGTAGTAATTGGGTACGACTATTATTTTCAATTTGGAGAAAGTTTTTTTAAAGAGGATGCCGAATTGATCTCAATGCCCTTGGGTAAAGAAGAAGCGAGGGCCGAAAAAGCGATCGAAAAAGCCAAAGAAGGAAAGTATGTGGTTGTAATTGGTTCGGGTGATGCTAGTATTTATTCTATGGCAGCAATCGTCTATGAAATGGTAGCCAAACAAGACCATGCTGGTTTAGAACTAGAAACCTTACCGGGTGTTTCTGCATTTTTGGCTTCGGGTAGTAAATTGGGTGCTCCACTTGGTCATGATTTTTGCTGTATCTCCTTGTCTGATTTAATGACACCATGGAACGTAATCGAAAAAAGAATACGTGCGGCAGCAATGGGGGATTTTGTAACCAGTTTGTACAATCCTAAGAGTATCAAGCGCCACTGGCAATTGGGTCGTTTACAAAAATTATTTTTAGAAGAACGTTCCCCTGATACACCTGTAGCGATTGTCAAGCAAGTGACACGACCAGAAGAGCACATCAAAATTACCACATTGGGAGCTTTTGATCCAGAAGATGTAGATATGTTCAGTCTAGTAATGATTGGTAATTCACAAACCTTTAGATTCAAAAACTTTTTGGTTACTCCTAGAGGTTATTTAGATAGAAAACCTCATACAGGAAAAGAAATTCAGCAAGAGAGTTTCAGAATTGTTACCAACCATATTCAGGATTTAGCAAAAGCGAAAGACGACAAATGGGCCATTACACGAATCATTCATACGACGGGAGTGCTAGACGATCACCAATTCTATAACTCTACACCAAACGCAATCACTAAATGGCAAAAATTTTTACAAAATGGCGGAACTATCGTGACTGATGTTACTATGGTGCAATCTGGAATAACGAAGGCTTTCAGTGCGCAATATCACAACCAAATTGTGTGTTGCCTCAATGATGAAGACGCTATTGCGATGGCGATCGAACAACACATTACACGATCACAAGCCGGAATTCGTAAAGCGTTGCAATTGTATCCAAACGCTTTGTATGTAGTTGGGAATGCTCCTACAGCTTTGATGGAAATCACAGACCAATTGCGCACCAATCAAGACTTAAAATTGGCAGGAGTAATTGGAGTTCCCGTTGGTTTTGTTAACGTGATAGAATCGAAAGAACAGTTGTCACAAAACAAAAATATTCCTTGGGTTTTGATCGAAGGTAATCGAGGAGGTAGTAATGTTGCTGCTGCAATTGTGAACGCAGCCTTTACACTAGAGGAAGCGAATGAATATTTTTAAATTAATTAATAACGTACTGTTAATCAGTATTTTTAATATAGTAATTGAAAGTAATAAATAAAAAGAGCAATATTATACTTATTGGTATAGGAAATCATCCTGTACCAGAGTTTACTGTAACATTAAAAGAAATTATAGGTAGTCATCATGTTTTTTCGGGAGGAAAACGACATTATGATTTAGTAAGTCCCTATTTACCCAAAATACACGAATGGATTTTCATTAGCGGAAGTATGGAGGCTTTGATGGATGCCTATATTGCTCAAACAGCATCTATTGTAGTATTTGCTTCTGGTGACCCTTTATTTTATGGTTTTGGCAATACTATCAAACGTTTATTACCAAAGGCTAGCCTTACTGTTTATCCTTATTTTAATAGTATTCAAAGACTTTGCCATAAAACGCAAACTAACTATAATACTTTGAAAACAGTTTCGGTTCACGGAAGGGATTGGTCGGCCTTGGATACCGCCTTAATCAACAAAGAAGCATTAATTGGTGTATTGACAGATGGCACCAGAAATCCCTCTGCTATTGCAAAAAGAATGTTGCAATATGGTTTTGATAATTATAGCATTACAATTGGCGTCAATTTGGATGGTAATGATGAAGAGATTATTCAAACCAACTTAAAATCGATAATTTATAAGGAATATAGTCCTTTAAATTGTATTTTATTGGAAAGAATTAAAGTTAAAGAGAAACAACTGGGTAATACAGATAACCGCTTTGTTCACTTACCTAATAGAGAGAACATGATTACCAAAATGCCAGTTCGATTAACTACAATTCATGCATTAAATTGTGTCGAAAATGAAGTGTTTTGGGATATTGGATCCTGTACTGGAGCTGTTGCCATTGAGGTAAAAAGGTACGAGCCTAGCTTGAAAGTCATCGCTTTCGAAAAAAGAGATAACTGTCAAGCTATTATTCAGGAAAATAAAGAACGCTTCTCAGCTCCTGGAATTCAGGTAGTGATTGCAGACTTTTTTGAATTGAATTTGCAAAATTATCCTTGTCCCGATGTCGTTTTTATAGGAGGTCACGGAGATAGATTGGAAGAAATGTTGGAGAAACTCCTTGATTTAAATCCGAATATTAGATTGGTTACCAATGCGGTGCAGGAAAAGACAAGTTTGGTCTTTAATTCAGTTTTAAAAGACAAAGGTTTTTCGATAGATAGCCTTGCATTACAAGTAAATGAACATAATAAAATAATGATTCACGCTGCAGTGAAGACAAAATAAGAAGATGAAAAAAGTAGCCTTTATAGCCATTACAGATCACGCAATTAGTAAAGCCTTGATTTTACAAAAACAATTTCCAAAATCGGTGGTAGTAACTACACGTAAACATAATGATCCCAATGTATCAACGATTGAAGCTATCGATAATTATGTTGCAAATAATTTCAGCCAGTTGGATGGTATTTGCTTTGTGAGTGCATTAGGAATTTGTGTCCGTATGATTGCACCGCATCTTCAAGATAAAAACAGCGACCCTGCAGTTATTTGTGTAGATGATCAGGCCACTTTTGTACAGTCAGTAGTGAGTGGTCATGTGGGTGGTGCTAATGATTTTGCATTAAAGGTTGCACAATTGTTGGGAGCTCAAGCAGTTATATCGACTTCAAGCGATCAACAAAATATTTGGGCTTTGGATACATTGGCCAATCAATTTGGATGGACAATAGCATGTAGTGATAAGCTAAATACAATTATTGCATTATTTGTCAATAATAAACCTACGGCGCTATTATTGGATATTAAGGATAAAGGCACTACTTTTTTAGAAAAAACATCAGCGAAGCAGGTTAAAGTTTTTTATGATGTAAATGATATTAATGAATCTGATTTTGAGTTAATTATAGCAGTTACTTATAAAATATATCATTTTAAGAAACCATATTTAACCTATATTCCAAAAGTATTGTCTATTGGATCAGGATGTTCCAAAAGTTTGGATCCAGTACTTTTTGACGGGCAGTTGCGAGAACGTTTAGTAGACCAAGGTTTACTATTCGAAGCAATTAAAAATTTGGGTTCGATTGACATAAAAGGGCAGCAGGAGGCATACTTGGTTTGGGCAACTAAGTATTCTATTCCATTTGTAACATTTACAGCTGAAGACATTAACCAAGTAACAGTTCCGAATCCTAGTGCAGTCGTATTGGAGAAAATTGGCGTAGATGGCGTTTCAGAATCGACAGCGATGTTGTTGTCTGGTAACAAAAAATTATTGGTCGAAAAACAAAAAAATAGAATAGAAACTACGAACGAAAAATTCACTTTTGCGGTGGCTTTGGATAAAAATGTAGAAAGAAAATCGGCTATTGCAATTATTGGTGCCGGTCCTGGAGATGAATCATTGATTACAGTAAAAGGAAAAGAATATCTTGAAAAAGCAGATTGCGTTTTGTATGCTGGTAGTTTAATTCCTGAAGAAATGACCAATTGGTGTAAGCCAGGAGCGATCGTTCGTAACTCGGCGATGATGACCCTAGAGGAGCAGATAGAAATCATGCAAGAACAGTATTCGAAAGGAAATGCGATTGTGCGTTTGCAATGTGGAGATCCTTCGTTGTATGGTGCCATCCAAGAGCAAATGACCATTTTTGACGCCTTGGACATGGAGTATTTTATTGTTCCCGGAATTTCTTCTTTTAGTGCTGCCGCTGCTGTTTTGAAATCAGAATTTACGATTCCAGAAGTCGTACAGTCGATTGTCTTGACACGTGGCGAAGGAAAAACACCGATGCCTTCGAGAGAAAATCTGGCTGCTTTTGCCAAAACAAACGCAACGATGTGTATTTTTCTGAGTGTTTTAATAGCCAAAAATGTTCAAGCTCAATTGTTGGAACATTTTGATGCAGATACACCTGTAGCAGTTTTGTACCGATTGACTTGGAAAGACGAAGCAGTTTACACGGGTAAACTAAAAGATTTAGCACAGATTGTAAAAGATAGCAAGAAAACAAGAACTGTATTGATTGTTGTTGGAAAAGCGATAGGCGCTCGTAAAAACAGATCGTACTTGTATAGTCCAGAATGGAAACACATTTTTAGAACTAACAAGAAATTTGTGGTTAATGAATAGATAGGGGTTTAACTTTTTTATCATTGATATCTAATGGGAGCATGAACTCAATATAGGTTTCAATACGTTAAGATTTTAATTCTATTAAAAAGAATAAACCAAAATATATATTGATTAGCAATTTTAAATAGGTAAACTTAATAGCATTCAAACTGTCGTGAAAACAACCATAATTCAAATTTAACAACCATGATTTTAGTATTTGGAGGAACAACGGAAGGGAAACAAGTAATTGAAGTGTTAAATACACTTCGAAAGCCGTTTGTATATTCTACAAAAACAGAAATCGAACCTGTCGTTGGAGATTTTGGAACGTATCGCTTTGGAGCTTTTACAGTAAAAGGTCTAAGTAATTATATACAAAATAGTGGTATTAAGATGATTGTTCATGCCTCACATCCTTTTGCTGAAGTGTTGCACCAAACTATTGCAATTGCTGCGGTACAGCATCAAATTCCTGTTTATCGTTTGCAACGCGAATATCCCTTAAGGCAAAAAGAACAAAATGTAAATTATCTAGACAGTTACGAAGGATTAAAAACAGAGTTGAAGCAAAACTTTAGCCATAAAAAAGGCTTGTTTTTAACAGGTGTACAAACCATTTCTCGTCTGCAGTATTTTTGGAAAGAGCAGTGTAGCTATTTTCGAATTTTAGACAGACAATCATCAATTGATATGGCTTTGGAAAGTCAGTTTCCAGAAAGTCAATTGATTTTGGGTATGCCAAACAAAATAATAGAAAATGAAATAAAGCTAATACAATCCTTAGGAATTGAGTTTATGGTTACCAAAGAAAGTGGCGAAAGCGGTTCGTTGTCACTAAAAATTGCTGCTGCATCACACTGTGGTATCCCGATTTTAATCATCAAAAAACCAATATTACCAGCTCATTTTATCTTGATGGAAAGCAAAGAAGCATTAGAAAATACGATACGAAAAGTATAAAAAATGGGATTAGAAAAAATACCAGATGGACCTTTACGTGACGGATTCACTACCGGAACTTCTGCGACGGCGGCAGTCAAAGCAGCTTTGATATCCATTATAAAGCAGTGCCATCAGTATCATGTAAAGGTACAATTGCCAATAGATAAAGTATTAGAAATAAAGATACATAGCAATGAATATACAGAAAATTGGGCTAAAGCTTCTGTAATCAAAGATGCAGGAGACGATCCCGACGTAACCAATGGAGCAGAGGTAGGTTGCGAAATACAATTGACCACCGACAGATCGATTCAGTTTGTGGGAGGAGAAGGAGTCGGGACCGTAACGCTACCTGGTTTGGAATTGGCCGTTGGTGAACCTGCGATTAATCCTGTGCCTAGAAAAATGATGACTAGTGCGGTACAAAAACTATTGCACGATTACGATTTGGAATTGGGTGTCATTATTTCAGTTTTTGTGGTGAATGGAAAGGCATTGGCCAAACGAACCTTGAATGAAAGAGTTGGAATTATGAATGGCCTCTCAATTCTAGGGACTTCTGGAATAGTGAAACCTTATTCGGCTTCGTCCTACATTGCAAGTATCGAGCAAGGAGTAGATGTTGCTGTTGCCAATGGTATACTCGAGCTGGTCATCAACTCAGGAGCGAGAAGTGAAAAATTTATTCGAGGGTTATTTCCCGATTTAATTGAGCAGTCATTTATTCATTACGGAAATTGGATTGGAGAAACCTTAGAGAAAATTAAAAATTCGGCTATTCAAAAAGTGAGTATCGGTATTATGTTGGGCAAGGCAGTAAAACTAGCAGGAGGTCGTACCGATACGCACAGCTGTGTATCAAGTTGGGATAAAGAATTTGTGGTGGAGTTGGCACAAGAATCAGGATATTGTACAAATGAGATTGCAGAAGCTATTCTAGATCTGAATATGGGGGGACGTTTGATTGAAATTTTTCCTTTCGAACAAGAAGAAATATTTTATCAAGTAATGCTAAAACATTGTTACCAACACAGTCATAAAATCATGAGTAAAACCGAATTAAATCTCTTTTTAGTTGGAAAAAATGGAGAAATCATCAAATACATCAAATAATGTTAGGAGTAAACTTAATTAGGCCATTGATGGCTGGAGTGTTGCACTCATTTGAACCTGATCATGTAACCGCTATTTCGGCATTGGCGGCAGAGAATGCAGTAAGTAAAAAAAAACTATCTATAAAAACAATGTTTAGAGCATCACAATGGGCAATTGGTCATTCGGCAACTTTGTTATTGTTTGGAGGTATAGCACTTATTTTTAAATCCTCTTTGGAACATTTTGTAGGGAGTATTTCATTCTGGGCAGATTTATTTGTGGGTCCAATTATGATTTGGTTGGGTATTGTAGCTATCAGACGTAATTACAAAATTGCAGCCATAATTGAGCAACACAAACAAATTGATGATCATGCACATGTAGATAAAGCGATACATTTACACGGAAAATCGGGGGAAGAAATTGGAGTAAACCCCATGAATCGATCCTTTTGGGTTGGTATGTTACATGGTTTGGCAGGAACTGGAGGTGCTTTAACATCTGCCTTGGTATTGAGCGCAGCGACCACAGGGGACGCAATCATAATACTTTGTGTTGAGTCACTCGGAATCATTATTGCGATGGGGGTTTACAGTTATAGTTTGATTGCTGTAATGAGTCGCTTTTTAGAAAAAAATGTAGCTGTATTCAAATGGATGAATGGTATTGCTGGGTTGGCATCCATGCTCATCGGAATATTTTGGTTATACAATACAATCAACGTATAATATGAAAAAAATAACATATCCTTTTACGGCCATAGTAGGGCAAGATGATTTTAAATTGGCATTGCTCCTCAATTGCATCGATCCTAGTATCGGAGGGGTTTTGGCCGTAGGAGACAAAGGGACGGGGAAAACAACCTTAATTCGGTCGCTGGCTGGATTGATGGAGAATCAAGAGGATTTTCCTTTTGTCAATCTACCAATTGGAGCTTCAGAAGATCGAGTGTTGGGTCATATACATCTAGAAAAATTAATCAACGACAAAAAAGAACAAGTTGTTCCGGGTTTATTATCGAAAGCCAATAAAGGATGTTTATATATTGACGAAGTTAATTTATTAAACGATTATTTGATGGATAGCCTGTTGGATGCTGCGGCTTCTGGTGGGTATTATTTAGAGCGCGAAGGACTCTCCGTTTATTTGGAAAGTCGTTTTTGTTTGATCGGTTCGATGAATCCCGAAGAGGGTTCATTGCGTCCGCAATTGCAGGATCGTTTTGGGTTGAGTGTTCAGGTAAAAACTAACCTTAAAGCTAGCGAACGTTTGCAAATTATAAAAAATAGATTGGCATTTGATGATGATGCACCAGCATTTGTACGTTTATTTTTTGAGCAAGAGCAAAACGTATACCACAGTATAAAAGCAGCCATCGCATTGTTACATGGAATAAAAATTGATGAAGCTGTATATGAAGAAATTGTTGACTTAGTTTTAAATCATCAGGTAGAAGGGCATCGCGCCGATATTTTGTTATTGAAAACAGCAAGAGCTTATACTGCTTATGTTGGAGATACGCTGGTGACTGTTGCTCACGTGCAACTAATAAAAGATTTGGTATTAAACCATCGTTCAAATAATGATAAGGCAAACCCAGAGTCGGATTCTAGCCCATCGCAAGAAGAACAACCGCAAGAAAATCAATCAAAGCTACAAGGAAGGCAGCAAGTATTTGAATCAGTACTGCCCAACATGGAATTAAAAAAAAGTAGTGTAGACGTTAATGAGGTTTCCAAAGATAGTTCTGCAATTGGGAACGAACAAGGCACAATTAAAAAAGCCTTTGCTACCCAAAAACAAAGTGTAGATATAAAAAAGACTGTCTGCAATTATATCGCAACAGATCGTTTTGAATTGCAACACAAAGCACAAGCACAACCAATGCAAAGACACCTTATTTTTTTACTGGATTCCAGCGGATCGATGTTGAAAGACAAAGTGATCGCTTACGCAAAAGGAGTGGTACAAAAGATAGCCGATCAAGAGAAGGGAAAGAATCCATTGTTCTCTTTAGTAAGTATTTCTAATAATAAAGCAGAGGTTTTGGCTCGAAAACTAAAAAGTACAAAAGAATTTACACTTGCCTTGAATGCTATAGAAACAGGTGGAAAAACAGATGTAGTAGCAGCATTTAAAGCAGTAAAAGAAATTATACGACAAGATAACAACCAAAATCAAGAGTTGATTATGGTTACAGATGGGAAATTCACATCAGAGGAAGGGAATGCTTTTGATCAAGCTGTTTTGGGTTTCAAAATGTACTGTAAATCAATACAGCACAAACGAGTGATTGATGCAGAAAGAGGTGGAGTTAAATTGGCTTTTGCACAAAAATTTGCTTATAAAATTAGCGCGGATTACGAACCTTTACTATACTAAGATGAAAAAAGCAACCATACATTTTGTATCTGGTGGGCAACGTTCTGGTAAAAGTGAATATGCCGAATCGGTAGCTTTGAGCTTATCAGAAGCGCCTAATTATTTGGCAACTTCAAAAATTTGGGATGATGCTTTTGAAAAACGTATCACTGTTCATAAAAATAGAAGAAGTGATGCTTGGCATACTATCGAAGAAGAAATAAATATTGGTAGTGTAATTTTTCAAGGTAATGTGGTGCTGATGGATTGCATTACGCTCTGGATTACAAATATTTTTGATGCGTACCAATACGATGTAGCCAAAACCATTGCACATGCACAGGAAGAATGGGATTTGCTTTGTGAAAAAGACATCACGGTAATCGTGGTGACAAATGAAATAGGAATGGGTGTAATTCCGATGGAGTCATCGATACGGAATTTTGTAGATATTCAAGGAAAAATCAATCAATATGTGGCCCAACAAGCCGACTATGCCACGTTTATGGTGTCGGGATTGCCGTTGAGGGTGAAGTAATATTTTATTTAGGAGGCTGTTGTCGCCCTCCTATTTTGCGTGAGGGGGTGTAGTGGAGCTCTTTTTTTATTTGGTTTTTTGACCAAATAAAAAAAAGCGGGAACGAAAAACCCGACCCGTAGTTTTTACGAAGGGGCACGCCCAAATTCATATTATTAATTAGAAGCATTAAGAATCCAAATGGAAAAACCACAGTTTATCATCGCAGCTCCTACATCCAATTCGGGTAAAACTACTTTGACGTTGGGATTGTTGCGAGCTTTGGAAAAACGAGGCAATTGTACACAGGCATTTAAGGTAGGACCCGATTATATTGATCCCAAATTTCACGAATTGGCCAATGGCAAACCGAGTTTAAATTTGGATTTATACATGATGTCTGAAGCGGAGATTTTGGAGCAGTATGCGGCCTATTCGCTAGAAAAAGATGTTGTTTGTGTAGAAGGTGTGATGGGTTTGTTTGATGGTGCTCGAAAAGATGAAGGAAGTACCGCAGCTGTAGCAAAGGTATTGGATTTGCCAGTGGTACTGGTGGTCAATGCCAAATCGGTGGCGTATTCTGTCGCACCGCTGTTGTATGGTTTTAAGAATTTTGATCCAAAAGTAACGATCGCGGGTGTGATTTTTAATAAAGTGAATACCGAGTCGCACTATCAGTTTTTGAAGGAAGCTTGTGAGGATGTAGGTATGCCTTCGTTTGGGTATGTTCCGATGGTTTCGGATTGTGAGATTCCGTCGCGGCACTTGGGGTTATCGATTAGTGCAATTACTACCTACGATCCTTTGATAGATACAATAGCCGAAGTCATAGAAGCAACGGTTGACTTGGATTCCTTACTGAAAGCGACTACAAATAAGGAGAAACCAATAGTAATTCCTATACCAAAAGGCAAGGGCAAGTTACGAATTGCAGTGGCCAAGGACGAGAGTTTTAATTTTAGTTATATTCAAAATATTGCCAGTTTGGAGGAACTTGGTAGTGTATGTTTTTTTAGCCCCTTGCACGATTCTGAATTACCAAAAGCCGATTTGGTTTATTTTCCAGGAGGCTATCCAGAATTATATACGGCAGCATTGGCTAGTAATCAATCGATGTTGGAGGCCGTAAAACAGTATGCCGAGAAAGGCGGTCGGATTTTGGCAGAATGTGGCGGAATGATGTATTTGGGCAAATCTCTGATTGACCTGGAGGGAAAAGAACATTATTTGGTGGGGGTATTTGACTTTAGCTCAACACTAGAAAATAAAAAATTGACGTTGGGATACCGCAGCTTTCAGATGGGAGATGTAGTTTTGAAAGGTCATGAATTTCATTATTCAAGTCTTGTAAATGATCACCAGCAAAATACAATTGGAACATTTACCAATGCAAGAGGGATGGCTGTTACAACACAATTTTACCGTTATAAAAATGTAAGTGCCTCGTATATGCACTACTATTTGGGCAGTCCAAAAGCAGTTGCAGATTTATGTGGATTTGAAATAGAATAAGTAAGACTAGAAACAAAAAATAAGGAAGTATGAAAATTTACACTAGAAAAGGAGATACTGGAAAAACAGGTGTGTTTGGTGGTAAAAGAGAATTTAAAGATGCACCTAGAATTGAATGTTTGGGTAGCTTAGACGAAGCCAATTCGACTATTGGTTTGTTGCGTTGCAAATTGGGTGATACCCACGAATGGCAACCCAATCTACACCGTATTCAGAAAGATTTGATGGATATGATGTCACATTTAGCGCGTCCGTCTGACTCTAATAAAGCCAATACAAATCCAGAACCAAAGGATGGTGCCGAATTTTGTGAGCAGTGGATAGACGCCTTGGAAAGTGGAATTTCGTCTGCATCGGATTATTTTTTACTACCAGGAGGAAATGAAATTTCGGCTTTATGTCATGTGTGTAGAACGCAAATGCGCAGAGGCGAACGCAGCTTGGTAACGTTAATGCACGAGGATCCAGAATGTGTACACGAGTATATTTCGGCTTACATCAACCGTTTATCGGATTTGTTTTTCATTATGGCCAGAGCCGAAATGGATAAGCATGGTGTTGCGGAAGAAAAATGGAATTTATTTTTATATAAAAAAAAGAAAAAAGTAGCACCTAGCGAATAATAAATTTAGATACAATACAAACATGAGAAAAATACCTATAACAATTGTGACCGGATTTTTGGGCGTTGGAAAAACGACCTTGGTACACAACATGATTAAAAATGCCAACGGAAAGCGTATAGCTGTTTTGGTGAACGAATTTGGAGAAGTAGATGTTGATGGCGAACTAATAAAAGGTGGTTGTGAAGATGATGCTTGCAATTTGGTAGAATTACCCAACGGTTGCATTTGCTGTACGGTTCAAGAGGAATTTTTGCCAACGATGTTAACCATGATCGAAAGAAAAGATACCATTGACCATATCGTGATTGAAACATCGGGCTTGTCGATGCCAAAACCGTTGGTAAAAGCAGTCAATTGGCCAGACCTGAAACCACACATTACGGTAGATGCAGTAATAACGGTAGTAGATGCAGTAGGTGTCGTAACTGGCGAACTTTGTGATAGAGAGCTTGTGCAAGCTCAACGTTTGGCCGATGAGACATTGGATCACGATACCTCAATCGAAGAATTATTTTTAGATCAATTGGCTTGTGCAGACTTGGTTCTGTTAAGTAAAACAGATTTAGTTGCTCCAGAGCGATTGGAAGAAGTGCTAGCGTATGTAAAAAGTAAAGCAAGAAGCACTGCTAAAATTATTCCTATGGTCAATGGTATGATTACCAATGAAGTATTGCTAGGTATTGAAGCTGCTGGGGAAGACAATCTAGACGACCGTATTTCACTTCATGAGCGTCACCATGAACTAGGCAATCACCACCATCACAATGATGACATGCATACGGTGATGATTACAGAAACAGAAACAGCTGATATTAAAGTACTGGTAAATGCCTTGAAAAAACGCGTGCAAGAAGAAGAAATTTATAGAATCAAAGGCTTTGTAAATATTCCAAATAAGGCCATGCGCATGGTATTACAAGGTGTTGGAGAACGTTTTGATTATTATTTTGATCGTGCCTGGAAAGAAGGAGAACTGCGCCAAACCCGTTTGGTAGTTATTGGTCGAAACATTGATCCTGTGAAAAAAGCAGCAGCTCACGCACACGATCAGGATCATGATCATGATCACAATCATTCACATTAAGGAACAAAACCAAGCAGTCTATTTATAACAATTGATTGCTTGGTTTTTTACAATAATACTCTTTATTCCCTAATAATCCGGACTCTTGTTGTCTACATTGCTACAGATGCAAGGCAAGTACTGGCTTTATTTTACAGTTTATAAAAAGACAGCTACCAACAAAATAATAGAATAACGAAATTTAATAGTTTTGCTACTTATCCACTTCAAAAAATAGTTCCATGCATTTAATAGCAACAATACCCGGCGGTTGGAATCCAAATGATGACGGTGTTTTTTATATAGAACAAAGTCCTGGAGATCTTTTGTATTTGTCTGCGGCAGATACCGATTTGTACAGCATGCGCAATGCTTATGAAACGTTAACAAAAACAGAGGAAGCTCTCCCGAGTCTGCGAATGGCCAACCTTACCTATTTCAAGCAAGAACTTACGATTGATACTTATATTGAAGAAGTAGTTTCGAAAGCGAAAGTGGTAGTCTTGAAATTACTGGGTGGAACGGGTTACTATCCGTATTTGTGTGAAGCTATTGTTGCATGTGCTGCGGAAAATGATATTGAGCTGCTATTTTTACCCGGTGACGATACTCCCGATTTGGAGTTGATGCAATTGTCTACTGTTCCTTTGGAAACTGTTGATTTGGTTTGGAATTATTTACTATCTGGTGGAAATCAGAATACCAAAGAAGCGTTGAAGTTTATTTTTAATGTCACATTGGAAGGGAGTTTTGCTATTGAAGACCGCATCTGTTTGCCGGATTTATTTTTGTATCATCCAAAATATGGACAAATTACGGCTCCAATAGAACAAAATGGCAAGGCACTAGTTTTGATTTTTGGATACCGAAGTTATTTTCTAGCCGATAATTTGGATCCCATGATTCAGTTGACAGCCGCTTTAGAAAATCAAGGTGTTTTGGCGGTGACTTTAATGGCATTGAGTTACAGAGACCAATCGATCAAAGACCAAATTTTGGAAGTACTAGAATCAGTTGGATTATCTCAACCTATTGTGATTGTGAATACTACCGGATTTTCGTTGCAATCTTTCCACCAAGGCAATGAGCCTGGTTTGTTTGATGCCTTAAAAGTACCTGTCTTGCAGGCCATTATGGCAAGTTGCAATCGTACAACATGGCAGGAGGGAAGCTTTGGTTTGCCTCCTACAGATGTAGCTATGAATATCGCTCTACCCGAAGTTGACGGTAAAATTATTACAACCGTCATTTCATTTAAAGAAGCTGGAGACAAAGACATCCTAACCGACTCAGAAGTGGTACGTTATGTGGCTTTTGATGAAGGATGTTTATCAGTTGCCAAGCAAGCCAAAGCATGGATTAACTTAGCAGAAAAAAAGAATTATGATAAAAAGATTGCATTAGTTGTACCCAATTATCCCAACAAAGATAGCCGATTGGCCAATGGTGTGGGCTTGGATACTCCCCAAAGTACAGTTGCTTGTTTGCACGCAATGATTGCAGCAGGCTATGATTTAGGTTCGAATGTTCCAAAAACTTCAGACGAATTGATTGAACGTTTGACAGAAAACATTACCAACGACCAAGACCGACTCCATTTTGGAAAAGCTGAAATAGCAATCAGTGAAGCCGATTTTTATGAGCATTATAATCGCATTGCAGTGGGATTAAGAGAAAAAATTGAAATGCAATGGGGACATCCAACTGAATCTCCCAATTATAGAAACGGACATTTTCTAATTCCAGGAATTTGTTTAGGGAAAATTTTTGTGAGTATTCAACCTAGCAGAGGCTACGATATCGATTTGCAAGCCACTTACCACTCTCCCGATTTACCTCCTACTTATGCTTATTTTGCATATTACATTTGGCTGCAACAGCTGTACCAAGCAGATGCAATTGTGCACGTAGGTAAACACGGAAATTTAGAGTGGTTGCCTGGAAAAGGATTGGCCTTGAGTCCAGAAAGTTGTTTTCCAGCAGCGATATTGCATGAGATTCCACATTTTTACCCTTTTATCATCAATGATCCTGGCGAAGGAACACAAGCCAAACGCAGAACCCATGCCGTAATTTTGGATCATTTAATTCCGCCCATGACCCGAGCGGAGAATTATGGCGATTTACTCCGACTGGAATTGTTGATTGACGAGTATTACGAATCGGCTTTACTAGACCCCAAACGGGCTAATTTAATTAAATTGAAAATAGAAAAGTTAGTTAGTAGCACAAACCTTCATAGCGATTTAAACAGTGATGGTAAAGATATTGATGCTTTGCTAGAAGTCATTGATGGCTATTTGTGTGAACTGAAGGAAGCGCAGATTCGTGGAGGATTGCATATTTTTGGACAGTATCCAAAAGGAGAAAAATTAACCGATTTAATTGTAGCCTTGCACCGTTTGCCCAATACAGGTGTGAGCGGTTTTACGCAAGCACTTGCAAATGATTTGACCTTGGATTTTGACCCACTTAATGTAGTTTATGAGCAAATTTTCAATAAAGAGGTCATGGGGATTCTTTGTAGAACGTATGGACAAGCTGTTGAAACTTTGGAATTACATGCCAAAAACTTGATTGATGATGTACTCTATAATGAGTTGGAATCTGATAAACTAGGACCAGAAACATTGGCGGTTATTGAGTATATAAAAAATCAAACCATTCCCAAAGTCCATGCAACCACAGACGAAATGTCGAACTTATTAACGGGACTCAATGGTGGTTATGTACCCGCAGGAGGATCGGGAGCACCTACACGTGGACGATTGGATATTTTGCCAACTGGAAAAAATTTCTATTCTGTAGATGTGCGTACTATTCCGTCGCAGGCGGCTTACGAATTGGGAGTCAAAAGTGCTCAAAACATCATTGATAGGTATTTGCAAGATCATGGAGAATATCCCACTTCTATCGGACTATCCGTTTGGGGCACCTCTACCATGCGTACGGGTGGTGATGACATTGCTCAGGCTTTTGCTTTGATGGGAGTAAAACCCATTTGGTCAGGGATGAATAGGCGTGTAACTGACTTTGAAGTCCTGTCGCTGCTAAAACTTAACCGACCTCGTGTGGATGTGATGTTGCGAATATCTGGTTTCTTCAGGGATGCATTTCCAGATGTGATTTCGCTTTTCAATGCTGCTGTCGAAAAAGTGGCCAAGCTAGACGAAGAAGACAGTATGAATCCATTGAAAGCTCTATTTAAATTAGAAAAATATGAATGGATAGAAAAGAATATCAGTGAAGACAAAGCAGAAGAAAAAGCCTTGTACCGAGTATTTGGTTCCAAACCTGGAGCGTATGGTGCGGGTTTACAAGGATTAATTGATGGTAAAAACTGGGAAACTCAAGCCGATTTGGCGCAAGTGTATATTAATTGGAGCGGGTATGCCTATCATGGTCCTAAGAACCAAGGTACATCTGCACACGAATCTTTTGAGAAACGTTTGTCGAAAATCGAATTGGTGATTCAGAACCAAGACAACCGCGAGCATGATTTATTAGATTCAGACGATTATTACCAATTTCAAGGGGGAATGAATGCTGCAGTAACTCACATTAAAGGTAGTACACCCGAAACTTATTTTGGCGACCACTCCAGACCCGAAAATCCAAAAATTAAAACCTTGAAAGAGGAATTGTTGAAGGTGTATCGATCTAGAGTAGTAAATCCAAAGTGGATGCAAGGTATGCGGGACCACGGTTACAAAGGCGCTTTCGAAATGGCAGCCACCATGGATTATTTATTTGCTTATGATGCTACCACTAATTTGGTCGAAGATTTTATGTACGAAGGAATCACCGAGGCTTATTTACTAAACAAAGAAAATAATGCTTTTATCGAAAAACATAACAAATGGGCTTTGAAAGATATGTCTGAGCGAATGTTGGAAGCTATACAAAGAGGTTTATGGCAAAATCCATCTCTAGAAACTAAAAAAGCTTTGGAAGATTTGTATTTGTCGGCAGAAGCGATGCTAGAATAAGTATCAATTGCTTTTTAATTTTCGAAAAAAATAAGATTGCTTATTTTAGTGATGAAAAGGTATGAGTATTTGTCTCTTTTCGATAAGTGAAATTTTTAAAAACAGATTATTTTTTGGTTAATAAGAGACTTATTTAATATTTAAAAAAATAAAATAAAATTTTTAAGTTATTGATAATGAGTGATTAGTAGTTTTTTTATTGTGGGTTTTAGAAATATTTATATTTTTTTATTCATTTCATGGGTAACAATATTGAAGTGTTGGGGATATAAAGATGTAAACCACTCACTATTCAAATAAATATTGAATAGGAGTTATTTAAAAATAATAATTTAAAACACTCACATTATGAAAACTTTAAATCACTTCAAATTAATTGCTCTACTTTTAGTTAGTATGCTCTTTCAAGTAGGTTCAGCACAAACAGCAAAATCTGTAGTTAAAAATACAGCTTTGAAAAATGAAAATTATTTTCAAATTAGTCCAAGAGGAGGATTCGATACTCCCTTTTATTCTAATAATACACCTTATATTGATTACAATAGTGGCCTCGATATCGGACTATCTGTTGATTACTACTGGAAATGGTTTGGTATAGGTGCTGATGTAGATTATATTTCCAACAGTCCCGAAAGTACTTATCCAACACAAGGATTGTTGAACAGCAGAAACATCCTGCTTACAAGTTTTGATTTATCTGAAAATGGAATAAAACGATTCTTCTACGGTATTGGTCCCGATTTTAAACACCAAAGTAGTAATGGAAAATGGGTGTACGAATTAAACACAAGGGCAGGGTTAAGCAGCATTAAAGGAGGCCGTACCGAATTGAGAGAAACGACTACTGCTCCAGTACCATTAGGACAATTGCTAAATTTTCACGCAGGATATAATGCTACCAATGTCGTTACTGCCAAAGCACAAGTACGAGTGAATTACTTCTTCAATAATTATTTTGGAGTACATGCAGGGGCTTATTACATGAGACATTTTGATGTTGAAGAGATGACAGATCCTTCTTTGGGAATTACTTCAAGTTACCAACCTTTTATTAGTACTGTTGGTTCAAACGGGCAAAACGTGACCACTTTAGACCCGAAAAATGGTCCCGTGACGAGATTGAAAACTTCAAAAAGTGATATTTCTTCAATAGGTGTTTTTGCTGGAATTAGTTTAAAATTAACATCGAATAAAACTGAAAAAGTTTGTGCAAGCTGTCCTATTTATTCATTAGCAGTAACTGCTAGAGATAAATATACCAAAGAAATTTTACCACAGGCAGATGTTGTTGTCAAAAATTTAAAAGGTGATGTGGTACAGTCGGGTACTACCAATACCTATGGTGTTGTGGTTTTTAATAATGTAACACCTGATAATTATACCATTGACGGAAAATTATACGATATCAAAATGGAAAGTAATTCGACTGTTTCAAACGAATTTAAACCTAAAATAACTTTACAAAAAGAAATTTTATATACCGATTTGAATTTCATCTTAAAAGGAAAGGTTGTGCTGTGTAATAGTCCTAAACCACTTTCGGATGTTTCGGTAAATTTAAAAAACCTTGTGATTGCAGAACAAAAAAACACATTGACAAATGATAAAGGAGAGTTCATTTTTAATGTAGCTAAAAACTCAACTTATGAAGTGTATGGTAAAAAAGACAGCTACTTTTCTCAAACAGAAACAATTTTGACCAAAGACTATGACAGAAACACTACATTGTTTGTCAAATTAGAAGTTTGTATGGAAGAAGCAGATTGTGGAAAAGCAATTGGTTTGAAAAATATACTATATGATTTGGATAAATATTTTATTAAAGAAGGAGCTAAAAAAGAGTTGAATCGACTAGTACGCTTTATGCAAGATAATCCATTAATCAATGTCGAGATCTCTTCACATACTGATTCGAGAGCATCACAGGAGTACAATGCGACATTATCCCAAAACAGAGCCAATGCAGCTGTTGATTATGTAGTTTCACAAGGAATTGCCAGAAATAGAATCAAAGGTATTGGGTATGGTGAAACTCAATTATTGAACAACTGTGGCGATGGAGTTGATTGTTCTGAAAGTCAACATCAATTGAACAGACGTACTGAAATGAAAGTAATTTGTCCTAATTAATTCGAATACTACTTATATTTAAATATAAAAAAAACTCCGCAACGTCATAGATTTTGCGGAGTTTTTAGTTTTAAAATAATTTTATTAAACAGGTAGATAAATTGTAAAAGTTGCCCCTTGATTATGGATCCCTTTTGCGCTAATGAAGCCGTTGTGATTATCGACAATTTTTTTTACAATCGCCAGTCCAATTCCCGTACCTTCAAATTTTTCTTTGCCATGTAAACGTTGAAAAACTTCAAATATTTTTTCATTGTACTCTTCTTCAAAACCAATACCATTATCTTTTATGCTAATACGGCAGTACTTATTTTCGGGTACTAATTGTTCCTGCTGCAATTCTTCTCCAGTGGCTATCTCACAAATAATAGCTATTTTGGGTGGACTATTTTCTTGTGCAAATTTGAGTGAATTGCTTACTAGATTGAAAAGCAATTGACGAAATTGAAAGGGTATAACTTTAATCTCACAATCTTTATTTACTGTAATTTCGGCCTTTTTCAAGCTTAACTCTTCTTGTAAATCCTCTTGTACTTCGTTAATAATTATAGAAAGTTTGGTCTTTTCAAATTTGCGTTCTTGAACACTCGTTCTAGAATAGGCGAGTAGGTCCTGAATAAGATTTTGCATCCTGTTGGCTGCATTTTGCATGCGCTTGAATTTATCTTTCCCACTTTGAGACAGATTTGGAGCCTCACGATCATTTATTAAGGTAGCAAAAGTTTGTATTTTGCGCAATGGTTCTTGTAAATCATGACTTGAAATATAGGCAAAAGACTGTAATTCTTTGTTCATTTTCTCAAGAGCATCATTTTTTTGATACAATTCCTTGGTACGTTCTGAAACTTTTTTTTCCAATTCATTGGTAAATATTTTTTGATCTTGAATGTCGGTACTTGTTCCTACCCACATTGTAATTTTACCATCACTATCTCTTTGTGCTATTGCGCGACTCAATTGCCAACGATAGGTTCCATCACTTTTACGAAAACGATGTTCAATTAAAAAATCTCTCTCAGTGGTGATGGACTCTTTCCATTTTTGAATATTTTCTTCTCTGTCATCCAAATGAACAATTTCGAGCCATCCTGTTTTGATTATTTCTTCATGTGTAAGTCCTGAGAAATTAAATACAGATTGATTGAAATAATTAAGATTTCCTTCAGGATCAGCAGTCCATATAAATTGTGGCATTGAATCGGCCAATAAACGGAATTTTTGCTCCCTTTCTAATAATTGTGTTTGAAAATTTCTTTCTTCGCTAATGTCTCGCAAAGTACCCAGCATACGAATAGGATAATTGTCAGAATCATAAAATACTTTTCCTTTTGCTTCTATCCAATGTATTTGATTATTGATAATCATTCGTACTTCGTACTGTAATATGCCTGTTCTATATGCTTTTTGAAAAGCAGCTTCTCGTTTATCCTTATCATCAGGGTGTAAATTTCGCAGCAATTCCTCGCGAGCAATATTTTTGTCATTATCTATGCCTAATATTTCCAGAGCACGGTCTGATATGGTGGTAACATCTGTGAGTACGTCCAACTCCCAAACACCTAGCTCACTAGCATTAATGATTACTTGCAGCTTTTGTTCATTTTTCTCTAATTCTTTTTTTGCAATAACTGTTGCTGTAACTTCTGTAGCAACTGCAATTATGCCGTTCACCTTATCATTCTCTTTTAATGGATGATATACAAAATTAAAATAAGTAAGGGCCTCTTGTCCAAAACGTTTTAATGTCAACGGAAATTCATAACCATAAAAAGGCTCACCTGTTTTATAAATATTTTCAATAATACTTCCTACTGCGGCTTCGGCTTCTGGAAGAGATTCAAAAAGAGGTTTCCCCAAAAAGTTCTCTTCTTTTCGATCAACCAGTTCAAGATAAGATTTATTTACTGTTTCCACTACATGATTCATTCCTTTAAAAATGACCATTGCAGTAGGAGCTTGTTGAACTGCATCTCTAAAACGTTTTTCGCTTTCTTCTGTCTTTTGTTTGGCTTCATGCAGTTCTGTTACATCGGCTGCAGTATTCATAACGCCATAGATTGCACCAAATGAATCTACTACGGGAGTAAAACTATAATTAAAATAATAAGTTTTTAAGGTACCGTCGGTAACAAGATCTACTCTTTGATTTTTAGCATGATACGCAATTCCAGATGTGTACACATCATCTAGCTTTTGATAAATATCTTGATTTTCGAGCTCTGGTAAAATATCTTTGTAAAGTTTACCAATAAGGTCACTACCTTTTCCCCATGCCGTAACTATTGCTTGGTTGGCCAATGCAATACGCATTTCACGACCAATATAAACTCCAATCGGAAAAGGGGCACTTTCGACAAGGCTACGCAAATTTTGTTCATTTTTTTCTATTTTTTGACGTGCTAAAAATTGATTGGTTACGTCATAACCTATCGCCATTACACCATTCGTATTACCTTCTTCATCAAATAATGGTTCAAATGAAAAATTAATATAGATTGTTTCTGGTACTCCAAATCGCACCATAGTCAATTGTAATTCTGTAGTTGCAAATCGTTCTCCTGTATGCAAAACACCATCAAGTAGCGCTTTTATTCCTTGCACTATTAATTCTGGCATGGCTTCAATAATCGATTTATGAAGTATTTCTTTTTCAGTTTTCCCCCATAATTCTAGCGCATTTTTATTAGCAATTTCAACAACATAATCTTTACCGCGCAAGATTGCGATAGCAATAGGAGCTTGGATAATCATCAATCTAAGATTATTTTCACTTTGTTCCAGCTTTTTTCGGTCAAGTGTTTGAGCAGTAATATCTTCTACGGTTCCATTAAATCGATAGGCTTGTTTTTCCTCATTAAACCATGCTTTTCCTTTAGCATGTAAAGTTATTTCATGATTTGTAATGGGATTAATTATATTGTATGCAATGTCATAATTCCCTCCAGATTTGTAATCCAATGCTTTTTCTATAGCCTTGATTACTCTAGGTTGATCATTTTTGACAATGGCATTTGTGGCTTGGTTAAGTTCAATATCCTTTGTTATAGATAATCCAAACCATTTTTTTAATCGGTGGTTAACCGCCAATTTATTAGTGTATGGATTATAGTCAAAAGTTCCTAATTTGGCTGCTTCAAGTACAAACTCCAACTGATTTTTATTGTCTTGTAATTCAGCCTTGATTTCAAAATGTTCTGTGATATCAGTATTGGTTCCGAACCAATTGACAATTTTCCCTTGGTCATTTTTTACGGGTAGCGCACGCGTAAGAAATTGACGGTATTGACCACTTTCACCTTTAAGTAGACTAACCCTTTCGAAAGGAACTCCAGTTTTTAAAGAATGTTGCCATTGATTTAAAACTTCGGGAAGTTCTTCTTCTTTATAAATTGTTTGCCAGCCCCAATTTTGCATGGTTTCAAAAGTACTACCTGTATATTCATACCATTTTTTGTTGTACCAATAAACGTCACCATCGGGTTCGGCCATCCAAGCTAGGTTAGGAATATTATCGGCCATGGTCTTAAAGCGTTCTTCGCTTTCTTTCAGTTTATTGTAAGCAACAACAGCGGCAGTTGTTTCATTACAAATGACCATTACGCCAGAAATTTTTTCAGATTCATCAAAAACAGGACTGTAAATAAAAGTCCAATATACATCCTCAATTTTATTATTTCGAAAAATTGGAATTAACTGATTTTCGCTCCAAGTTGCACCACCACCATCCATTACTTGATCAATGAGGGGCTTGATTATTGTCCAAATTTCGGGCCATGCTGTTTCAGCCTTTTGTCCTAGTATTTCAGGATGTTTCCCTTCATTACCCAAAATGGGGCGGTAAGCATCATTATATAAGCAAGTAAACTCAGTTCCCCACCACAAAAACATGGGAAACTTCGAGTTTAAAATAATACTAATTGTAGTACGAAGGCTTTGTGGCCAGGTATCGGGAGTTCCCAAAATGTTTTTACTCCAGTCTTTGGCACGTAGGAGCTTACCCATTTCACCACCACCATTCAGGAAATAATAGGTATCGTTTGATTTACTCAAAATACAATAATTTTAGGATTCAATAATAAAATTGCAGCGCTCTGGTTGTTGTAATTTGTTTTCTTCTAGGCGTTCTGTTGCTTCTTGAATAACTTTTTTCAAGACATTAAAATCACCTGGTTTACGGATGTAGTAATGAGCACCATTAATATATAGTTTATTAATAACATCGGTATCAAGGGAAGTCGAAATAATGACTACCGGTAACTCTTTAAAATTTTGGTTGAGCCTAATTTCAGTCAAACATTCAAAACCCGATTTACGAGGCATATTTAAATCCAAGAAAAGAGCATCTGGTAATGCAAGAGTATTAGAATTTAAAAAATTCATTAATTGTACTCCATCATTTACGGTTGTCAAAGTCATCGAAAGACTTAATTCTTCCATTGCCTCCTGAAAAAAAAGGCAATCATCCATATCGTCATCTGCAAGTAAGAGCTTGTGCATCATTATATTTTTTTGGGAGAACGATTTATAATAGAGAAACTAAATAACACGAACTTAGATATTTCGTATTTTAATAAATGTTACCAAAAATAAGTAAAAAAAAGACAAAGTTAAAAATTGTTTGTAAAAATGTTAACTTTTTTATTCAATTAGGACGAGAGTTATTATAGTACAAAAAAACTATTTTACATAGTTTTCTTTTGTAAAATGAATCATGCATACAAAGGCCATAATTACTGTACATATTTCCGCAACTACTTCCAGATGAGGAATTAAAACCACTAAAGAACTGCTTATTATAAATATAGTTTTCTCAAGGATTAAAGGCAGTTTTATAAATAATCAGTCCAGTAAAAACAAGACTAATCCTCATTTCTTTAAAATTTTATTTCGGGTAGAATTTCAAGCCAATATAAAAGAGTGATGTCTAAAGGGATTTACAGTTTTCAATAATAAAAACACTAATAATTATCCTTTTAAAAGGGGTGGTAATAAATGAGCAATGGTTCCACTTATATTTTGGATAAAGAAGAATATATGGTAGTAAGCTATTTTTGGATGCAGCTTCATTTTTTATTATATTCAACAAGTCATAACTTTTAGTATATTTTGTTATTTGTTCGTTCTAAATCTTATCTTTAAATCAAAATAATAAAAATAGCCCAATTGTGATTATGAACAATACTATAAATTTTTATAAAAATATTTCTAAAAGCAACCTTCCGCTTACGGAACTATTAAAGAATGAGAATTTATTTTCTACAGTGCCTCCAAATTGGTCAATTGTGGTAACAGATATTGAAAACTCAACTACGGCTGTATCTCGAGGTTTACACAATGACGTGAATAGAACCGCTACAGGAAGTATTATTACGGTTTTAAATACGTTAAAGAGTCTAAATAATAGTGTTAAAATTCCATATTTTTTTGGTGGAGATGGATCTACGTTTATCATGCCAAATTCAGTACTGGAACCTGTATTAGAGGCTTTGAATCAATATAGTCGACATATTAAAAACAGCTTACAATTACAGTTGAGAGTAGGTCATCTTGAAGTAGAAAAAGTATATTCGAAAGATGTATCGCTGAAAATTACAAAACTTAGACACAATGAATTTTTGACGACTCCAGTAATTATAGGAAATGGATTGAAATATGCAGAACAAGTAATCAAAGAAAATTTTGTTCCAACTTTCAATGAGTCAAACAAGTATATTCAACCCAATTTAGAGGGGATGCAATGCCGTTGGGACGAAATTTATCCAAATAAAAATGATAAAAAAGTAGTTTGCTTATTGGTGGATTGTGATGATGAAAAAGACCAAGCCAATGTGTACGGAATCATTATGAGGGAAATTGATTTTATTTTTGGAAATTTAGAGAAACGCAATCCAATTTCTACCATTAAATTAAAACTAAATACTTCTTTGGAAAATATCCGAAAAGAAATGAAAATAAAAATTGGAAAATACCAAATTACCTATGTAATTAGTAATTGGCTCATGACTTTATTTGGTACTTTTTATTTTAAATTTTTCAAAGCAGGTAGACTATACAAATACCGTGTTACCCAATTGTCAGACACAATTATGCTGGATGGTTTTCTAAATACCGTAATTTCTGGTACTGAGGAACAAGTTACTAGATTGAAAATGCTTTTGGATGATTTGGAAGCCAAGAATAAAATTATTTATGGTATTCACATAACACATGCTTCCATCATGTCGTGTTACATCGAAGATAAAGAAAAGAAACACATTCATTTTGTCGATGGAACCGAAGGAGGATACACGAGTGCCGCCATTATGTTTAAAGAAAAATTGAAGAATGTAAAGGTATAATAAACTTTTACGTCGAAAAATACGAACTATTGTAAAAGACAATGGAAGCAAAGTTTCTCAAAACATTCTTTTCTCCAAAAGGAAATAATGTATTCTATAGTAATACATTGTACTACAAAATATCACTGTTATAAAAAAAGCAGTAGCCTTGAGTGCGTTAAACACTTAAGGCTACTGCTTTACATTTTGTTTATAAGGCTATTTACTGTATCGAAAATCCATTTAATACATTTTCATTGTACCAGAATGGGGTGAAATTATCTTCGGCCAATTCGCATGAAACAATAATTTTACTCGAAGAAGCATTCCCAAAAATACTAGCTACAGCAGCATCTGCAGCATCACGACCATTAGCAATTTTAACTAAGCTGTTCAAAGGGACCAATTGTGTAGCATCAAATACAATCCAATTTCCTCCTATATAGGCTTCAAAACAGGCATGAAAATCGGGTGGTTGTAGTGTGTATGCATAACAAGTAAGATAGCGTGCAGGTATAGACAAAGCACGACACAAACTTATTCCTAAATGTGCAAAATCACGACAAACACCAACACGATCGGTAATGGTATCTAGTGCAGAGGTTTGCGAGTCGGTGCTCCCGCTCACGTATTCTACATTATTATGTATCCAATCTGTGATTGCGAGTACTCTTGAGTAAATGTTTTCGATTCCACCAAATTCTTTATATGCTAGCTTTTGTAATTTATCAGATTGGCAATATCTACTGGGAAATAGAAACGGTATAATATCTCCATCTAATTCTGATACAGGAACATTTTGAAACTCTTGTCGCTGATCATAAATAGTATAGTTCGTTTCAACAGTGGCGTCATACGAAATCGTAAATGAGGTATTTCCTAATGATTTTAATCTAAGAAATCTACCTGCACCTGCATTATATGAGAACTCTTCAACTTCCAATTGCGGGTTCAATACTAGGGATTCAGTAAGTATTTGTTGGCTATTGTTTCGAATTGCGTGGATATTGAATATAAAGGTAGTTGGAAAAGCTACGTTATATGTAATTTCACTGTGTACATTAAATTTCATCTGAATAGGATTTAACTAATTGATATTTTTTTTATTTGGTAGGCACGAGCTTCTCGTCGAGTTTATTAAAAGTAGAATCAATCCAATCTTCGGGAAGTTCAACCAAGGCTTGTTTTAATTTTTCAGCCCATAAATCAGATATGTTGGCGAGTTCCTTTTGGTCATATCGTTTTTCGAACATTTTAAAAGAATCTTTTTTATATAAAACCACATCAATCGGAAAATCAACATTGTTTGCACTCACACGTGTGGAATCAAAAGATAAAAACCCTGCTTTCAAAGCTTCTTTCATGGTTGTATCTGGATTGATTATTCGGTTAAGAATGGCTTTCCCTTGACCCGAATTTCCAATAATGACATAAGGAGAGCCTTCATCTAGTTCTACCCAATTCCCTTCAGAATAAACGAGGAATAACTTCTGGGTTTCGTCACCTTTCAATTGTCCTCCAATAATAGTGTTGAGATTAAATTTCAAACCGCCACTTAGCAAAGAAGCTTTGTCTTCTCTCGCGACTCGTTTTATTTGATCACCAAAGGCATTGACGACTTGGTAGAGCTTATTATAATTTTTGGTTTCTTCAGATAATTCCTGAAAATAGTACATTACTTTATCTCGAACAGAACGAAGTCCACTTGTCATAATAAAAATAGAATGTCCGTCATGTTGCTCCACATGTACTTTCTTTTTAATTGACACATTTGATCCAGCGGTGATACAGGTATCGGCGATAGCCACCAAACCTTCTTTAACTTTAATTGCAAGGCAGTAAGTCATAAAATTGGAATTAACAGATTATTGTTTTTCATCTGAAGTTGATTAGCGCTTTTGACACTACTCAAACATCAATTGCAATATTACAGCAATCTGCAAGTTTGGATCTTACATTATTATTGATAGATATTGTAATATTATAATAACGTATTGCAAAATAGCTAATTAGTAATACTATTTACAACTGGCTTTTGCAGGTGGATTATGGCAATCAAGTACCGAGCACTATTGTTAGATTTTAATCATAGGAATGTGCATCGAATCATTCACGACTGACTTGAAATTGTTTATTGTTGACGATATTCTTTGCGGGCACAGAATGCAATTCTGCGCTAACGATTTAGTATAAATTCGAGCGATCGGGTTTTGCCTTGAATCAAAAACAGTAATAATCTCGATCTCGTTTTTAATAAAGTTTATCCTATAGTAAAAAGTAGTTTGCTTAGTAACAACACATTTATAAAGTCCTTTAAAATCAGAAGATTGTGGACAACTTTTGGCCTGTTTTGCTATCTGTTCAATTTTTGCAGTTAGTTTTTATATAAAATCATTACGAACTTTTAGATTCCAGTTCTCCAAAAGATAGTCATTGAGTTTTAGAAGTTTTAATTCTGCCAATTCGGATAAAAAGACAATCATTAGGAGATTTTCTTTAAAAAATATTTGTAATTAACTCTCTTACCTTCATCTAATTGTTTAATACCTTTCTCAATTTCTTTTTGCTCCACTATACTTAATTCACTCCAAAAATCAGCTTTTTCATTTTGAATAAATGCTGTAATTTTTTCAATGAATTGGTCGTTCTCAATATTGAGAATCATTTTTACGAGCTCTATTTTAGATGTTTGAATATCCATGTTTTAACTTCTTATGCTCAAAGTTACAAAAAAAAGTTTTACTATTGTTTGTATTGAATTGGTCTTTTGCATGATTATCTTTTTACCATAAAAGTCACATAAGTTTTCTGCTCACTTTGCTACAAAATTTTGAACCATATAAGAAATAGAAGCTCATATAAGTTATTTTATGCTAGCATAAAACTCCGCAATCTTGTCATTCTGGAAGAATTTCAGGTAAAGAGTTACAAAGTATTTCGACAAACTGCGGTCATTGCGAGCGAAGCGCGGCAATCACGTACCGAGAATCAATTGTTGGATGTAATTTATAGGAATGTACATCGAATCATTTACGACTGACTTTCAATAGTTTATTGTTGACGATATTCATTGCGGGCACAGAATGCAATTCTGCGCTAACGATTGTCTATAAATTCGAGCGATCGGGTTTTACTATTGTTTGTATTGAATTGGTCTATTAGATGAATGTTTTTTACCATATAATTCATTTAAGTTTTCTGCTCTATTTGCTGTTGTTTTTTTTATCCATATAAGAAATAGAAGCTTCTATATGTCATTTTATGCAAGCATAAAACTCCGCAATCTTGTCATTCTGAAAGAATCCCACGTAAAGAGTTACAAAGAATTTCGATATGCAAAGGTCATTGCGAGGAACGAAGCAATCACGTACAGCGCATCAGTTGTTGGATGTAAAATATAGGATTGAGTATCGAATCATTCATGACTGACTTTCAATAGTTTGATTTTGACAATATTCTTTGCGGGCACAGAAAGCAATTCTGCGCTAACGATTGAGTATAAATCCGAGCAATCGGGCTGTTACCAGCTGGCTTATTTTCCACTAAATATTTTCCCTGCTAAATCGTTTGGCATTGTTGGTGAAGAATCATCCTTTAATAGACCTTTATCTGCTCTACTAAATAAAGATTGTAGGATTAATTTTTTTTCTTCAGTGTTAATTTCTGATTCCTTTAGTAAGGAAAGATAGAAATAAGTTAGTGTATGTCTTTCTTCAGAATCTCTTGCAAGATGGAAAGAACTAAACATTACTTTTGAAATTGCTTTTATACAAAAAGCCATAAACGAAATTAAAGTTATATAGATAATCGACCATCTTATTGAGGCGCTATGGTCGCCTTTAAAATAACTTGTATATATCTGTTCAGGAGTATTCCATAATAACTCACTTAATGAATAACAAACAATTAGAATTAATATAACTAAGGTCGCTAATGCAATCCATCCTTGCGATTTCAATTTTTTTGATCTTTCATCCCAATAGGTTGCTGGTCCTTCTAATTTTAGTTTTTCTTTATATGTTTTTTCAAGTTCTTGTATTTTAAGTATTGAGTCTTTGTCAAATGTTTCAAAGTCTCCTTTTGTATTAATAAACCAGTCCGAATATGTTTTTTCTTTTTCAGTTTGAAAATCATCTATTTTAGTTGCATATTCGTCGTATTTATCAGAACTATTTTTTAAATGTCCTACCAACTGTCTGTCAAGTTCGGGTAATGAATTTTTAAAATTGTTTTTTAAATTTCGCTTAGATTCAATTAATAAATGCAACATTTGGAAGTTGCCGTTTGGATGATTTTTTTTCAGAAAAGAGAAAAGAAAATTAAATCTTTTTCTCTTTT
>NZ_JAOQMX010000023.1 GCF_025960985.1 Flavobacterium psychraerolatum
AGAGAACTCTATGAGATTTTGACCTTTAAAAATTTCCATTATTTCTATGTTTTTCAATACTTTAAAGATATGAATTTAACTGCTTACCTCAATTATATTTTTTTAAAATTCCTCTATATTCCTCTTTAAAATCTTTTTTACTATGGTGTTCGTGCTGATTTTTAATATAGTTTATCACCACATCTACCTGACTCGGATTAACTGAAAATGCTCCATAACCATCTTGCCAAAAGAAATTTGCCAAACTCTTATCTTTCGTTTTCATCCATTTTGATGAATTGGCTTTTACTTTTTGTACCAAAGTCATTAAGGCCATTTTTTTAGACAACATGCACAAAATATGAATGTGATCGGTGTAGCCGCCAACAATGAGTACGGGGCATTCTAGCTCTTTACAAACTCCTCCCAAGTACGCATGAAGTTCTTCCTCATAAGGAGGTTTTATGAGTGCTTCACGGTACTTGGTACTGAACACGATATGCACATAATTTTGTACTAATGATTGCCCCATATTTTTTTTATAGCGGGAAGGTTTACATCCAACCCTAATTTATTTCATCCCTATGGGATTAGCTAATAATAATCCCAAAGGGATGTTATTCCATAAGGTAGGACGAAGTCCTGCCTAGTATATGAAATGTATCTTAAGCCCTGAAAGGGCGACATTTAAACACATAGGGCATTGCCCTATGCACCCAAAACTACTCCTCATCAAAGCCCTGAAAGGGCGACATTTAAACACATAAGGCATAGACCTATGCACCCAAAACTACTCCTCATACAAGCCCTGAAAGGGCGACATTTACTAACATAGGGCACAGCCCTATGAACCCAAAACTATGGCATAGCCCTTACCACCCAAAACTACTCATCATCAAAGCCCTGAAAGGGCGGTATAACTAGTATGCGTTCTGGTTATCACACCCTTTCAGGGTTTTTATTCTTGTGACTTACTGAGGAAGGACTATGTTCCTTCTTACTATACGGAAGGACTACGTCCCTCCTTAACTTACTTCGTCCTTTCAGGACTAGTCAACTCTCCTGCAAACGCTTTTTGGAGTATCGATTTTTTTAGGTCTTCTAAATTGTTTAGTTTTTGTTTGTAATTTGATATTGTAGAATTTACAGAATCATTTAAAGATTCGACTATTGATTCTATTTTTTTTTGATTTTCAATGTGTGTGAATGGAATCGGAAAAGTTCTCAATTTTCCCAAGCTAACAAATCCTTGTGCGCTTCCGCTTGAATTTTCAGCTATAAATTTTTGAGCTATTGAACTTTTGAAAAAGTAAAGAAGAAATTTTGGTCTGTAATTTTCGTTTGACTTAATTAAACCAACATTTTTGATGCTAAATACTCTTTTGTCATCTACAACACATGCCATTCCTCTATTTGCACCAATCATAGAAAATAGAATGTCATTATAAGCAACATTGGATCTCTTGTAAAAATCATTATGGTTTTCTAAACTGATGAATTTCGTATTTTCGAATGATATTCCATCATCAAGAATATTTTTTTGTGTTACAAAAGGTATTCCAAGTTCTTTGTCAATGTACTTTGGTGAATCATGTGTGCCATCTTTAACTTCACAGATAGTATTCAAACTCTTCTCCTCCCAACCATCACCTTTTTGACTAAAGATGTCATTCAATTTAGATTGAAACAATTCTTTAGCATTAATAATGTTTTTTTCAATATTGGCTTTGGCTTGGTCTATGGCTTCGAAGGCTTGGTCTAGAATCGCTACAATTTGTTGTTGTTCTTGTAGTGGTGGGATTGGTAAAGGAAGATTCTTTAATGATTTGTAATATATACCAACTACACTTGTAGTACCACTCTTCATTTTTTCTAACCTTTCTAAAATAGTAGAAGTAGAAAAAGCATATGCTACAAATTGAGGTATAAGATAGTTTTTGAATCTTACTCTTAAAATATTATTATTAAATAAGGTAACTTCTTTATCTTTAGATTTATATAGACAAGTTTTTCCAACTAATTCAAAACTATTTCTTGTATTAAAAAGGAAATCATTTTGCTCTAAACTATACTTTTTAACTTCTTCATCTGTTGCATTAACAAAAGAAAATGAACCTTCATTTATTCCATTATCATTTCTTATATTATTCATTTTAAAGTACCTGTATGCAAACTCTACAGATTGCTCTTTGTTATTCCTTACAATACCAATTAATGAAGATGAAATTATTTCATCAAATGTTTTTATTCCCCAACCTTCTCTCATATCAGCTCTTTAATTTCATTAATAATAGTAACTGAATCCACTTCCATTTTAGAAAAAGCAAACCATTTTTTACCCAAATCTTTTAGTGAAGCTCCTAGATGATATACTTCGTTGCTATCGATAATTAAAAAACGGTCATGTGCTTTGGCAAAAGTAACAGTTTTAAAAGTTGGGTATTGGCTGTTGGCTTTGTCAATATCGAGTTGCAGTGTTTTTGAGATGGTTTTGCTCAATAAAGTTACGGCTACGTTTTTGTTTTTTTTGGTTAATTGAGTAATCACGCTATCATCAATATAATTATCTATTAGCACGATACTGTTTTTAGCTTTTTTAATCAAGCGGTTGGCAAAATCGTAGGCATCGTAGGTTTGTCCGTCAAAAAAAATGCCTTGGTTGTCGTTTATACTTGGTGCTTCGAGTGCTTTAAAAACTTGTTCAAATTTATGGTCGGTTTCTAGTTTGTGTTGGGTAAAGTTATGAGAAAGTTGTAATAACGTTAAATTATTACCAATTGTTTTACGCATATCAACAAAAGCGTTCATAATTTGTATGCTTACTTGTATAGCTATTTCGCTATTTAAAACTGCCGAAAGCATACTTACACCTTGTTCTGTAAATACATAAGGCAATGTTCTTCTTTTTGCGGTCGCATTTTGCGACTGCAAATTATTTTTATTTTCAGCGGTCGCAATTTGCGACTGCAAATCTTCCCATTCGCTTTCCGAAACTTGAAACATAAAAAAGCTTGGAAAACGTGCATTATTTCTTTTTACTTGCTCGTTTATCCTTTTTGTTTCTACCAGATATAATTCCGCTAAATGAAAATCTAACATTACTTGTTGCGCTCTACAAGTAAAAATTCTATTCTCGATTAAAATAGTAGTTATTTCTATTTTATCACTCATATCAATTCTTTAATAGCATTCAAAATAGATTTGGTTTCTTTGTCAAGATACACCATTTCGTCAAGTATTTCTTCTGGGCTTCTTAGAGCAGCTTCTTCGGGAGTGTTTGGGTTTTTTACGCTTAGGTCAAAGGTCGTTTCGTCAATATCGGCTACTTTTAAATTCCAAGATTGTTCGGTTTCTGGTTTTTGACCTTCGACTGCGCTCAGGGTGACAAAAGCTTCCATGTCCTTATCGTTCAAAGGATTGGTTTTCCCCATGTTGCGTCCTGGGTTCAATTGGTAGTACCAAATGTTTTTAGTTGGTTCTCCTTTTTGGAAAAATAAGACAACCGTTTTAACTCCTGCACCTGTAAACGTTCCTCCTGGCAAATCGAGAATAGTGTGCAAATTAGAACCTTCTAGCAATAACTTACGCAAAGCTACCGAGGCATTGTCGGTATTACTCAATACCGTATTTTTAATAACAATAGCGGCACGACCACCTGTTTTTAAACTCTTTATAAAATGTTGCATAAACAAGAAAGCGGTTTCTCCTGTTTTAATGTCAAAGTTTTGTTGTACTTCTGGTCGTTCTTTTCCTCCAAACGGTGGGTTAGCCAAAATAACATGATAACGGTTTTTTTCTTGTATGTCACGTATGTTTTCGCCTAGTGTATTGGTGTGTATAATGTTGGGTGCTTCAATACCATGCAAAATCATGTTCATAATCCCAATCACATAAGCCAAGTTCTTTTTCTCTTTTCCGTACAGCGTTTCTTCTTGTAGTGTTTTGAGGTTGTCGGTGGTTTTTTCCATGCGTTGGTACAAATAATCGTATGCTTCCACCAAGAAACCACACGAACCTGCTGCACCATCATATATTTTTTCGCCAATTTGTGGGTTCACCACAGTAATCATCGCACGAATTAAAGGTCTTGGCGTGTAATATTGTCCACCATTACGACCTGCATTACCCATGTTTTTAATCTTGGTTTCGTACAAGTGGCTCAGCTCATGCTTATCATTGGAGGCACGAAACGGAAGACTGTCTGCATATTCCAAAATTTCACGCAAGTTGTAGCCCGATTGAATTTTGTTTTTTAATTCTGAGAAGATTTCCCCAATTTTATATTCAATCGTATTGGCGGACTCTGCTTCTTGCTTAAATTTGGCCAAATAAGGAAATAGTTTTCCATCAACAAACTGCACCAAATCGGGTCCAGTCATAGCGCTGTGATGGTCTAGTTTTCCTTCAGCATCTTTAGGCATTGCCCAATTTGGCCAACGGTATTGTTCTTCTAGTATAAAGGTATATTCTTCGCCTTTTAATTCGGCTTGATCAGACTTATCTTGTTCTAGTTCATCTAAGTAACGCAAAAACATCACCCAAGAAGTTTGTCCTATATAATCTAATTCACTGTCTGCTCCTGAATCTTTGTAAAGCAGGTCGTCTATATTTTTGAATGTTTGTTCGAACATGTATTTTGTTTTTCTAATGCTTTTATAAGCGTGTGCTAAAATAGTGTTTTTTATTTTTTGTAGTCCTTTTGTATTGGATAAAAAATGTAGTAGTTCAATTGGGGCTATTAATTACGCTTTATTAGTTTTTTAATCGAAATTTGAAATACAAAACATTCTAGTTAGCCCCGATTGAAACGGCATCCTTTTTATCTGGAACTAGTAACATGGTAATGATACTAGTTCCAGATAAAAAGATACAGTGGAAAGCGGGAGGGCAGTTCTTATGAAAATCATTCGGTTTGCTCCAAAAAAAAAGACCCGCAAATTTTCATTTACGGGTCTCTATACAACATTCTTTCTCCGCTCCTTCACAGGGGAGGGAAAGGAATTATTTAATCAATTCAAAACTTCTTTTTACAAAAGCAGTCAAAGCTTCTCCTTTTAAAAGGTTTTGAGATAATTTGGCTAAGTCTAGTGCTTGTTTTACTAAGCTTTCTTGGGCCGTTTTGTCTGTATTGTTCAAAATGTTGGTAGCCAATTCAGAGTTTGTATTCACCACAAGGTTGTACATTTCTGGCATATTACCCATTCCGAACATTCCGCCACCACCTGATTGACTCATTTCTTTCATTCTACGCATGAATTCTGGTTGCGTGATGATAAATGGCGCCGACTGACTGTCTAAGGCTTGTAGTTGAACGGTATAGTTTTGTTTAGGAACAATAGCTTCTAGAACTGTTTTTAAACTTGTTTGCTCTTCGTCAGATAATTTTGAAATAGCCGTTTCGTCTTTCTTGATTAAGTTATCAATATGGTCAGAATCGACACGAACAAAAGTTAGGTTTTGATTGTCACCTTCGATTTTTTGAATCAAATGCGAGATAATCGGAGAGTCTAATAACAATACTTCGTATCCTTTTGCTTTTGCAGTTTCGATATAAGAGTGTTGTTGCTCTTTGTTTCCAGCGTACAATACAACGGTTTTTCCGTCTTTGTCAGTTTGTTTCTCTTTGATCGCCTCTTTCAACTCTTCAAGCGTATAGTATTTGTCGTCTACTGTTGGGTATAAAACAAATGCACCTGCTTTTTCGTAGAATTTGTCTTCAGAAAGCATTCCGTACTCCAAAACGATTTTGATATCGTTCCATTTCTTTTCGAATTCCTCACGGTTTTCATTGAAAAGAGATTTTAGTTTATCAGCTACTTTACGGGTGATGTAGTTCGAAATTTTCTTAACCGCACCATCTGCTTGTAGGCTTGAACGAGAAACGTTCAAAGGAATATCTGGTGAATCTACCACACCTTTTAACATCATCAAAAATTCAGGTACAATTCCTTCTACGTTGTCTGTAACGTATACTTGGTTTTGGTACAATTGAATTTTGTCTTTCTGCATTTGCATATCTCCACTTAATTTTGGGAAATACAAAATACCAGTAAGGTTAAATGGGTAATCAACATTTAAATGAATGTGGAACAATGGCTCCTCGAACTGCATTGGGTACAATTCATGGTAGAATTTTTTGTAATCTTCATCTGTTAAATCCGCAGGCGCTTTGGTCCAAGCAGGATTTGTATTGTTGATGATATTGTCTACCTCTACAGTCTCAGCAACAAAATCTTCTGGAGCATCTTCTGGTTTTGGTAGTGTTTCTGTCGTTGTTCCAAATTTAATTGGAATTGGCATAAACTTGTTGTACTTGTTCAATAGATCTCTGATTTTTCCTTCTTCCAAAAAGTCAAGGGAATCTTCAGCAATATGCAAAACGATTTCTGTACCACGTGTTGTTTTGTCAGCTGGCTCTAATGAGAATTCAGGGCTTCCGTCACAAATCCAGTGTGCAGCTGGCTCGTCTTTGTATGATTTGGTAATGATCTCTACTTTTGAAGCGACCATAAAGGCAGAATAAAATCCTAAACCAAAGTGTCCGATGATACCAGAATCTTTTGCAGAATCTTTGTATTTTTCCAAAAATTCTTCAGCACCAGAAAAGGCCAATTGGTTGATGTATTTTTCTACTTCGCCAGCAGTCATACCCAAACCTTGATCAATAATGTGTAGTTTTTTGCCTTCTTTATCAATTTTTACTTCAATAATTGGGTTACCATAATCAACATTGGTTTCGCCAATACTAATAAGGTGTTTTAATTTTGAAGTTGCATCTGTACCATTTGAAATTAATTCACGTAAGAAAATCTCGTGATCACTGTAAAGAAACTTCTTGATTAATGGGAAGATGTTTTCTACTGAAACATTAATTTTTCCTGTTGTCATATTTTATAATTTTAGGTGTGTTTGTATTGTTACTCAATTTCTCTCAAATAAAATACCAATTGTAATGTGGGTGACAAAATGGCGTAATTGAATTTTGGAAGAAAATAATTAAATTTTGAAACTATATTTTATTGCTATGATTGTATATTTGTACCAGTTTAACAATAAAGTGTAAATTAAATGAAAAAAATTATTTTATTATGTGCAATGTCATTAGTGATGTTTGCCTGTAAAACGAGTTCAGTAACCAATACTAAGTTGGATAAGAAATCAGAAGTTGCTATGAAAGGAAACTGGGTAATAAGCTCTGTAAGCTATCCAGGATCAGAATATATCAAAGTAAATTCTTTTCAATTGGCAGACTCAAAATGTTTTGAAGGGAGTGCATGGAAATTTATTTCGAACAATAATAAAGGTACAATGGATTTAACGAGTGCCAATTGTGCAGCGTTTAGCTCTCCTATTACTTGGTTTGTAAATCAAGATGGACAATTTGTCTTGAAAGTTTTGAACGCAGGTGAAAAAGCAAAAAAAGTAAGAGATGGTTATGTATTGGCTGTTGCCAATCAAACGGAGTCTTCTTTTCAATTGATTGATAAAATCAATGTAGGTGGGAAAATGACAGATGTTGTTTATCAATTTCAAAAAACTAACTAATTTTTAAGAAAAAATAATATGAAGAATATTTCTGTAATTACATTGGCATTATTAATGTCAGTAAGTTCAATTTTTACAAGTTGTGAATCCGTAAAAAACACTAACAAAACACAAAGAGGTGCTGGAATAGGAGCTGTCGCTGGAGCGATCTTAGGTGGAGTTCTTGGAAACAATCTTGGTAAGGGAGGAAATAGTGCTATGGGTGCTGTACTTGGTGGTGTTGTTGGTGGTGTTGCTGGTGGAGTTATCGGTAACAAAATGGACAAACAAGCACGTCAAATTGATCAAGCTCTTCCAGGTGCTGAAGTTGAAAGAGTAGGTGAGGGTATTAAATTAGTATTGAATGAAAATGCTGTACGTTTTGATACAAATAAGTCTACTTTGACTGCTGCTGCAAAAGCAAACTTGGATAAGTTAATCCCAGTTTTTCAAGAGTATGCAGATACAAATATTACTATTTTTGGTTACACTGATAACACTGGTGCAGCTGAATACAACCTGAAACTTTCAGGAGAGAGAGCAGCAGCTGTAAAAGACTATTTGGCTTCAAAAGGAATGAAAGCGGCTAGATTTACAGTTACTGGACTAGGGATTGTTGATCCAATCGCAGACAATGCAACGCCAGAAGGAAGAAGTAAAAATCGTCGTGTAGAATTTGCTATTACTGCAAATGAAAAAATGTTGCAAGACGCACAAAAAGAAACAGGAAACTAATTAATTTTAGTTTTTTTTACTAGTGCTATTTTTCGGCACAGATTATAATTTTATAAAAGTTGACTAAAACACTTGCAGTTGTATTTCTGTAAGTGTTTTTTTTTGTTTTATACCCACTCCTTTTAATTTCTTACCCTTGTGATTTTGGATACACCTTCAGGTAAAAAAAACTATAATAGTCTATAGATAATTAATTATTAAATTGCGTTAAAATTTTTGGCTCTACGTCGGTATTTTATATAAGCACTATCACCCACAATCATTTTATCTTTTTCAGTCATCCTTCTTTACTTTTATATTTGGGCATGCCCTACGGTCGGGTTATCCGCTATATCTTTTTTGGGGCAAAAAAAGCCCCAAAAAAGGATGCCGCTACTACCCCTCATGCAAAATGCCTTGGGAGATTATTGTATTTAGTTGTAAATATAAATCAAAATTATAGTTGTTACAATTCATCATGAAATTTCAACAGTTCAGTAGTATTAAATTTATTTGAGACAACAATAATAGTACTTTTGAAATAGAAATGTTTTAGGATTAGCTTCTTGTAGCATAGCAGCATCCAAAAAAACAGCAACACTTAACACATGTATTTACATTCGTTGTATGTACTGCTGTTTTAAGCACTCAAAATCTGGAACAAATATAACAGCACTAATAAAATAAAAAATGAATCCAAGTAGACTATTTAAAGAACTCCCAAGAGCACTTCTTATTTCGTTTTTAATATTTATTGTCTTGGTAACTATTCCGGTTTTGAATGGCGGAACGATAACATTCGATAATAATTTGAAGGTGAATTTTTTGTACACCATGTTGTATGGGATGGTTTTATATTATAGTAATGCTATTCTTTTTATGAAACTACAATCATCTTTTAAAGATAAAAGTTATACGCTCAAAAGATTGGTTATAAGTTTGGGTAGTTCTTTGCTTTTATCTTTGTTCGTGATTTTTTTACTTCGAATTTTTGAAGATGTAATTATAGAAAACAGGAGTTTTTTAACATTTTTCGAATCAGAAACGATTTCAAATTACATTGTTGCTGCAGTAACTTCCTTTATTGTTTTCCTCGGGATTTACTCGCTATATTTCTACAAAGCATACAATGAAGATAAGGTAAAAGAACAGAAGATTATTGCAGGAACAGCTTCGGCTAAATTCGAAAGTTTAAAAAATCAAATCGATCCTCATTTCCTTTTTAATAGTCTGAATGTATTGAGTTCATTGATTGAAGAAAATCCTGAAAATGCACAGCGTTTTACAACTTCATTGTCTAAGATTTACCGTTATGTTTTAGAGCAAAAAGACAAGGAATTGGTGTCTATTGAAGAGGAGCTTGCCTTTGCCAAAACCTATATGAGTTTGCTCAAAATGCGTTTTGAGGACAGTTTGGAATACGAGATGACAATTGAAAATCCAGATCCAGAAGCAAAAGTGGTACCGCTTGCTTTGCAGCTTTTGTTAGAAAATGCAGTCAAGCACAATGTGGTGAGCACCCAAAAACCATTGAAAATTCGAATTTTTATCGAAAACGGATTTTTAGTAGTTCAAAATGATCTTCAAAAGAAAGAGGTTTTGCAAAATAGGGAAGGGGTAGGATTACAAAATATCATCAACCGCTACGCAATTATCACTGATCGAAAAGTTTTGATCGAAAAAACAGAACACCATTTCAAAGTCCGTTTACCAATTTTGACCAAACAAATTTCGATAATTCAAACAACAGTTTTGCAAAATGAAAATAACGCTTATTATCGTGCCAAAAAACGAGTGGAAGAATTAAAGGGATTTTACGGGAATTTGATTTCATATTGCATCGTCATTCCGTTTTTGGTTTTTATTAATTTGACATTTTCGCCGCAATTCCAATGGTTTTGGTTTTCTGCCGGTGGTTGGGGATTTGGACTTCTCATGCACGGAATCAAAGTCTTTGGTTACCGAAGCGATTGGGAAGAACGTAAAATACAAGAGATTTTGAGAAAAGAAGCGACTAAAAAACATAAGATATAATCATGGAATACAGTAATCAAGAAGAAGAGCGCTATTACAGAGCGAGAAAAAAAGTTGAGGACATCAAAGGCTTTTACGGTAATTTAACCTCATACGTAGTGGTAAATAGCGGGTTGTTTATTCTCAACGTTATAACTTCACCAGGCCATTACTGGTTTTATTGGCCTTTGTTGGGGTGGGGAATTGGCGTTCTATTTCATGCCTGCAAAGTTTTTGATCTCATTTCGGTTTTTGGATATGATTGGGAAGAACGAAAAATCAAAGAATTCATGGAGAAGGAAAATCAGAATCAGAAAAGAGATCAATGGCAATAATTTTTAAAAGCAAGAAATCATGAGCAGAGATAAAAGAATAGTTGATAATTACGATTTGGATCCTAACAGTGATCAAGCACGATATAACGCTGCATACAAGCGCGTAAAAAGAATAAAAGGGTTCTATATTCATTTGTTGGTTTATGCGCTGGTAAATGCCTTTATTTTGATCTCAATTGTAAAAAGTAGCGGTTTTGAATTTGAAATGTTATGGAAATGGGAAACTTGGAGTACGGCGCTATTTTGGGGTATCGGAATCCTTGTACATGGCTGGTCTGTCTTTGGGAAGAACTATTTTTTTGGTTCGGATTGGGAAGAGAAAAAAATGAACGAATTCATGAGCGAAGAAAAAAGCAATAAGTGGGAATAGCTTTTTCGAAAGAGACTAAAGCGCAAGTAGTAAACCATTAAAAATTTTATCTTGAAAACAATAATTATTGAAGACGAAAAACCGGCAGCTAGATTGTTGCAACGAAAATTAGAAAAATTAAATATCGAAGTAGGGGTGATGCTTCATTCGGTCGAAGAGGCTGTCAATTGGTTTTCTCAAAATGAACATCCAGATCTGATTTTTTTAGACATTCAATTGTCGGATGGTTTGTCATTCGAAATTTTTGAAAAGGTCGAAATTAAAAGTGCTATCATTTTTACAACTGCTTATGATGAATTTGCTTTGCGCGCTTTCAAATTGAACAGCATCGATTATCTTTTGAAACCTATCGACGAAGAGGATTTGGAAATGGCAGTTTTAAAATTCAGGGAACGTCATCCTAAAAATGAAAAAGTGGAATTGGATTTTGAGACGATAAAAAAAATGTTGAGTGGCTCGGTGGAAAAAGAATATCAAAAAAGATTCACCATCAAAATTGGCCAACATCTAAAAGTGATCGCTATTGACGAAATTGAATGTTTTTACAGCGAGAACAAAGCGACCTATTTGCACACTTTTGAAAATCGAGATTATTTGATCGATGGCACCTTGGATCAACTCGAACAGAAATTGGATCCCACCACTTTTTATCGCATCAGTCGTAAATTTATAATTCCGATTTCGGCCATAAAAGAGATTGTGGTCTACTCCAATTCGAGACTCAAAATTGTCCTTCCAAGTTACAAAGAAGATGAGGTGATTGTCTCCAGAGAAAAGGTCTCAGATTTCAAAAATTGGATTCAATAATGTAAACTAAAATTTGATCTAAAACCAACTTCTTTTTTATCGAAAATAATGCAGAAAAAAAAGCCTGAAATCAATTTGATTTCAGGCTTTTTTTTTGGTTCAAACTGTTCGGGTTTTTGACTGTTTTATTCTCGAAATAATTGCTTCGTTTTTGTCTGTTTGCTATGAATAAATTTAGGCTTGCTTTGGTCTGTTTTTGATCTGTGATTTGTATGCGTATTAGGTATGAGTAGGAGGTGGATTTGTGACTCGTAGGAGTAAGTGTTTGTAGCGAGTTAATAATGGTTTTATGCGCATAATTAAGGCGGGTCATTCCTTCATTCTATAATTATGCTTTATTCGAAAAAGAAGCCTTTAGAAGTGATTAAAACGGATATTTATGCGGGATTTGCTTTCAAGATAAACTAGTGTTCGGTCTTTATTTTTTATAGAAAATTGGTGAGCTCAGGCTTGTATTTGAGCTAAAAAAACGATGACAAAAGCCTTTGAAATATCGCTCGATTAGCATTTTTTATAAGGTAAAAAATGAAGAGACTTCTCTAGGTTACTAGGGTAGTATATAAGTTATTTTTTAATATCTAACTTTGATTTTGGTTCTTATTGTTAATTTGAGATATTCTAATTTTGTTTTTGAAAACAAACACAATTTATGACTAATACATAGCTTAAATAGCTTAATTTTGTCAAAGATTGCAAGAGTAAACGCATCTTACTTCCTTGTGTTTTTAATTAAATTTATGGTTTATTTAATAGTTTATAATTAGTTGGTAAATAACTATTTAATATTATTGTATAGTTTTTGTCTATATTGCTTAATTGTAAGTTTTTTATTTTAAATTTGATAATTTATTTTTAGTAACTAAATCTCCTTTTTTGGAAGTGCAATTTTTTTAACTCGCAAAATTTCAGATTTTAAATTGTACTAAAATTTAATTTCAGTATGCTGTAATTTGCATTTTATATAAAGTAATACTTTAATTAAAATATGAAGTCCCTGTCATGCTGAAATCCACCTTTTTTTTAAGTTTGTCATCAGTTTTAAAGCGGTAATTTTGAAGGTAAAAATGATCTATTTATTACCTACTGCTACTCAATTGTAATTTGCTTTTTCATGATAATGTTTTGTTAACTGAAATGATAAAATGAGATATAGATTGTAAATTGTTATCTCAAATTAATTAATCGTTGGTCGTTATGAAATACTCATTATTCTTGTTTGTATGTATGCTTTTTTCTTTCCAAATTAAGGCACAAAATCCAGTCGTTTTTGATAATTATCAAGCTTTGGAAAACGAAATATTGAGTAATAAAAACACCACTTATGTAGTCAATTTTTGGGCGACCTGGTGTGCTCCATGCGTTAAAGAATTGCCCTATTTTGAGCAACTGAATACAGAGGATAAAGCGGTGAAAGTAGTCCTTGTAAGTTTGGATTTTAAGGACCAGATTCAGTCCCGATTAATTCCGTTTTTGAAGCGTAAAAAGGTGCAATCTGAAGTCGTGGTTTTGACTGATAAAAACTATAATAATTGGCTCGAAAAAGTAGACCGAAACTGGTCTGGATCTATCCCCGCTACACTGATTATACAAGGTGAAAAAAGGGTGTTTGTTGAGCGTGATTTCGCTACTTTTAAGGAACTAAATCAATACATAAATTCGAATATAAATTAAACTACTACACTATGAAAATCATCTCTTCCTTCTTGTTTGTTTTTACTTTTTTTATTGGCTTGGCCAATCCATTTCCTCCAACGGGTTATAAAATTGGGGATACCGCAACCGACTTTAATCTCAAATCTGTTGATGGTAAAATGTATAGTATGGCCGACTATAAAAGCGCAAAAGGCTTTATTGTTGTGTTCACTTGTAACCATTGTCCGTTTGCTAAAAAGTATGAAGATCGTATCAATTCTTTGGCTAAAAAATACAAATCCAAAGGCTATATTGTGTTAGCGATTAACCCAAATAATCCTGAAGCGCAGCCCGAAGATAGCTACGAATTAATGAAAGTTAGAGCCAAAGAGAAAGGATTTGCTTTCCCATATATGCTAGATGAGGGACAAAAAATCTATCCTCAATACGGAGCGACTAAGACACCGCACGTCTTTTTATTGGACAAAAACAGAGTCGTAAAATACATTGGAGCCATCGATGATAACGTAGATAGCGCCAAAGAAGTGAAAGAAAAATACTTGGAAAATGCCATCGCAGCTTTAGAAAAAGGACAAAGTCCTTCACCAGAAACTACTAAAGCAATAGGCTGTTCAATCAAAGTGATGAGGTAATAGTAAATTGAAAGGCATTCATTTTATCTTATTTTTACAATCAGTAAACAACAAAAAAGAGCAAAAAGTTGTAGATTTTTTGCTCTTTTCTATGCCTCAAAGTGCCGTTTTTTATGCGTGAAAATAGTAAGTAATCATCAAAATAATTCAAAAATAATTAGTTTTTATCTTAGGTTTTGAGACTGTATTTTTACATTATGGCTGGCAATAAGTTGATTAAATCAGTCCGCTGTTTTCTTATATTTCGAAAAGAAATCAAGCTTATCCGAGTCCGAAATTTGTCGAAAAGGCATACTATATTCGTTCGAATTATAGATAAATTAGGCTTTAAGAACGGTTTTTTGAAGTAGTTTATACGCTAGATTTACTTTATTTCGGACGATTAGACAAGCTAAATATGGAAGATTTATTAGATAATTGGTGCTTTATACTGCTTTATAAGAGTTAATTTAAGGGGTTTTCAATACAGTTTTGTTAATAGGTTTGCAACAAAAGCGTTGAATTAGGCCCTTTTAATCGGTCTTCTCAAGTTAGCGATTCTATGATTTTAGTGTTCTTTTAATACGTCATAGATATAAAATCATTGCTCATATAAACTTATTAGAACTAAAAAATCCATATTTAACCGTGCTTTCAATGCAGTGAATTCGTTAAATTCATGTCCTAATTGGAAGTCTTAGATACAAGATATTCGCTTACTTTATAAGAAATAGGTAATGAGAAATCTGTTTTCAAACCTGTAGCAGTAGCATGTCACATACATGAACTGTACGCATTATTTGTTAGATAGTCAAGAGAGTAAATCAGTTTTTATCCGAGGTTTCGCGATAGCGTAACCCTTACATCTGTATCCCAATAGTGTATTATACACATAAACTGTTCTCTGTATTTACAAGATAGTCAAAAGGAAAAATCAGTTTTTATCTGTGCTTTCACGATAGCAAATCCTATATATCCGCGTTCCAGCAATACGTCATATACAAAGGCACAGCAGCAAAGGATTAAATCAGTTTTTGTCCTAGGCTTCGCGATAGCGTATCCGTTACGTCCGTTTCCTAATAGCTTGTTACACATAAAAACTGTTCTCTCTATTTACAAGATAAGCAAAAGGAAAAATCAGTTTTCATCCATGGTTTCGCGATAGCGAAACCGTAACATCCGTATCCTAACAGCATAATATACACACAAACTGTTCACTCTATTTACAAGATAGTCAAAAGGAAACATTAGTTTAAATCTGTGCTTTCGCGATAGTGAATCCGTTATATCCGCGTACCAATACCACGCCATTTATATAAAACATTTACACCGCTATAGAGATCGGAAAATCAGTTTTTATCCGAGGTTTAGCGATAGCGAAACCGTTACATCTTTAACCTAATAGCGTATTATACACACAAGCTGTTCACTCTATTTACAAGATAGTCAAAAGGAAACATTAGTTTAAATCCGTGCTTTCGTGATAGCGAATCCGTTATATCCGCGTACCAATACCACGTCATGTACATAAAGCATATGTACCATTAAAGAGATATAAAAATCAGTTTTTATCTGTGCTTTCGCGATAGCGAATCGTTCACATCCGCGTACCAATAGCACGTCATATACAAAGGCTTAGCAGCAAAGGATTAAATCAGTTTTTATCCGAGGTTTAGCGATAGCTTAACCGTTACATCCGTATCCTAATATTGTATTATACACACAAACTGTTCTCTCTATTTACAAAATAATCAAAAGAAGAAATCAGTTTTTATCTGTGTTTTCGCAATAGCGAATCCGTTATATCAGCGTACCAATGCCACGCCATGTACATAAAGCACATGAACAGTTAAAGAGGTAAGAAAATTACTTTTTATCCATGCTTTCGCGATAGCGAAACCGTTACATCTTTAACCTAATAACGTATTATACACACAAGCTGTTCACTCTATTTACAAGATAGTCAAAAGGAAACATTAGTTTAAATCTGTGCTTTCGTGATAGCGAATCCGTTATATCCGCGTACCAATACCACGCCATGTACATAAAGTACATGAACCGTTAAAGAGATAAGAAAATCAGTTTTCATCCGTGCTTTCGCGATAGCGAATCCGTTATATCCGCGTACCAGTATCACGTCACATACACAAGGCATACCAGCAAAAGGAGAAATTCAGTTTTAATCCGTCTCATCCGCGTACCATCGATACATTGCTAATAAAATACCTACTCAATATACATACGGCGAATCGGAATTAAAACAGCCAATAATAAAGAATAACCAATAAAAAAGGGAAGGATCCATTCAACATATCCCAGCGGAAGCATAACAGCAATCAATAGCAGTTGAAAGCCCAAACCGTACAAAGATAGTACAGTCATAAACCAATTCGGAAAAGTTGAAACAAGATACGCTTTCGGGTCTAAGGCATAGATCACAGCATCAAAGGCGCCATATACATAGGTATATATTCGGAACATCAAGTTAACATTTCGTTGCTTTTCACCTGGTAAAGCGGTTGGTGTATGTCGTTCGAATATCATACTTGTGGCGTCGGCTCCAGCAGACTTATGACGCAAAATAACATAATAGTAATTGTATAGAGTTCCTTGTAATTGCAGCGCGGCAAATGCGATAATCGTAACCCAAAATGGGGTATTCGAAACATAGCAAATAGCAGAAAAAAACATAAAATTCAGTAGGATATCAAAGACACTATCGAGGTATCTACCCGTGTAGGAAGGAGTTTTCTTGAGGCGGGCCAGCTCTCCATCTGCGGCATCAATCATTGATTTTAGTACAATAAAAAAAGCAGCCCAATACAAATGGCCTTCAACAATGCAGTAAATAGCCGTTAGTCCTGACAGACCAAATAATAAGGTAACATCAATTGGGGTAAAGCGAGTGTTTTTTAAGGAATTAGCCAATAATCGACCAAAAGGACGTCCGTAATCAGACAAATCGATAAATTGGTCTTTAGCAGAAAGTTTTGACATTAATGTTTAGAAACAAAAATAAATGCGACAATATAGTCTGGTGTAAATTTATACAATTAGTTATAAATATAAGTAAAATTAGGTGTTTTAGTGCTAGGGTGTAACGTAAAAGTAGATGCAAACTGCTAAACCACAATTCTATCCGTTTATCCCTAAACTTTTAATCTTTAACTCATAACCCCTAATATTATTTAGAAAGTCTATGCAAAGTAAACGTCATCGTTGCTAACAAAAAGAAAGCATTGATTTGATGTGCTAATCCCAACCAAAGCGGAACAGCTAATAATAAGGTAAATACGCCCAATGCAAATTGCACCAAAACCAAGAAAATCAAAGCATTAATTCCTCTTTTTTGATCTTGTAGCAACATGCTCCTCTTACTTTTAACAAACAAGAAACCAATCATAAAGACAACTAGATAGGCAAGTGTACGGTGTACAAATTGAACACCACTTTTTCCTTCAGTTAGGTTTAATAATAAGTTAGGTTGCTCAATAAAAACACTATCGTGGATAAATTGTCCATCACTCATTAATGGCCAGTGGTTATGAATCAAACCGGCATTTAATCCCGCTACAAAACCACCATAGATGATTTGTATAAGTAAAATAACCAAAGCATAACGCGCTATTTTTTGCAATCCTACTTGGGGAGGATTGCGATGTGGATAAATTAAATCTAGCGCTACCCACAACGTATAGGCAAAAGTAATAAAAGCAAAGGTAAGGTGTAGTGAAAGTCTAAAATGGCTTACATCAGGATTATCAATCAGTCCACTTCGAACCATGAACCAGCCTAAAAAACCTTGAAAAGCACCCATGAAGAGTAATACAAAACACTTTTTGACAGTCGCACGGTCTAATTTCTTTTTGATTAAAAAGTAAACAAAAGGTGCTAAAAATACCAATCCAATAATACGACCAATAAAGCGGTGAAACCATTCCCAAAAATAAATAAATTTATAATCAGACAATTGGAAATCATTATGAATATTAATTTTTTGGTATTCTGGGAACTTTTTATATTCCTCAAAAGCAACATTCCATTTTGCCTCCGTCATGGGAGGGAAGGTATCGGTGACCAAATGCCAGTCTGTCATTGATAAACCGGAGTTGGTCAAACGAGTGATGCCGCCCACGGTAACCATCAAAAATAAAAGAAAACATCCTGTTAGTAACCAGTAAATAACTGATTTATCTGCCTTGTTCATTTAATTATATATTTATACCAATAAAAAATTAAGGTTATATAGTGAAATGAATCTTAATTTAGTCCTAGTAAGTTTTATGTAAACATTTATTAGTCTAATGTAAATAGCGTAAAAAACTATTGTTTTATTGCCTTTAAGCCCATTTTTTGTGCCCTTATTAACACAAAATCATAAGCAGCTTGGTATTCATTCGGAATCTCACCTTCCAAAATGGCTTCTTTAACCGCTTCTTTCAGCGTTCCAATTTCTCTCGATGGCTTCAAATCAAAAATTTCCATAATTTGTTCTCCTGTAATTGGCGGTTGAAAATTTCGAACAGAATCTTTTTCCTCTACTTCCACAATTTTCTGACGTACAATCACAAAATTATTGTGGTATTTCTTGAATTTCCCAGGGTTTTTGGTCGTGATATCTGCTTCGCAAAGCGTCATCAAATCTTCCACTTCATCACCAGCATCAAACACCAAACGGCGTACTGCCGAATCGGTAACCAAATCTTGCGAGAGCACGATAGGGCGTGAGCTCATCACTACCATTTTCTGTACAAATTTCATTTTTTGGTTTAGTGGCATGTGCAAACGCTCAAAGATTCGCTTAACCATTTTTCCACCCAAAAATTCATGACCATGAAAAGTCCAACCTTGTTTTTTGTTGAATTTCTTCGTTGGTGCTTTACCAATATCGTGTAGCAAAGCCGACCATCGCAACCACACATCATTTGTGTTTGGGCAAATATTATCTACTACTTCAAGCGAATGGTAAAAGTTGTTTTTATGCGTCTGACCTTCAATTTCTTCCACATTATTCAAAGCCGTCAATTCGGGCAAAATAATGTCTAGTAAACCTGTTTTGTATAGCAGCAAAAAGCCAATAGAAGGCTTGGGAGTCGAAAGGATTTTATTCAACTCATCCACAATACGCTCACCAGAGATAATATTGATGCGGTCTTTATTTCTCGAAATCGCTTCCAAGGACTCAGCTTCAATTTCAAACCCCAATTGGGTTGCAAATCTGATGGCACGCATCATGCGCAAAGGATCGTCAGAGTAGGTGATATCAGGGTTCAAAGGTGTTTTGATGGACTTAGCCTCCAAAGCTGCCACGCCGCCAAAAGGGTCAATTAAATCCCCATAATTGCTTTCGTTCAACGAAAAAGCCAACGCATTAATCGTAAAATCCCTGCGGTCTTGGTCGTCTTGCAACGTCCCAATTTCTACTTTAGGGTTACGGCTTTCCGTTTGGTAGCTCTCTTTGCGAGCGCCCACAAACTCAATATCGGTATCCTTATAACGCAACATCGCTGTTCCGTAATTTTTAAAAACCTGCACTTTGGGCTTGTTTGGCAGTAGTTGCGACACCTTCAATGCCAGTTCAATACCGCTACCTACGGCAACAATATCAATATCTTTCTTCAACGGTCTCGCCAGTAAGTAGTCACGCACAAACCCGCCAATCACATAGCTGTCAATTTGCAGTTCGGCACTTGCTTGCGCCACAATTTTAAATATAGGATTCTCTAATGCTTTGGTATAATTCATATTGTTATTTCAGATTTAAAATTCCAAGTCGCCTTAAACCACTTTAAAACCTTAAACTTTTAAACATTTTGTGTTTAGGATTAAACGCTTTAACAATCAAGCGCTTAAACTTTTTTTACTTTCTAATAATCTTCACTTGGTGGTCATTTCCCAACTTAATGATCGTAGAGGGTTTACCACATACAAGCTCCCTGTTCCAGTTCACCACATAGTCCACACCACTAACAATCGCAGGACTAATTTCCTTGAAACTTTTAGGAGTAGGTTGGCCCGATATATTGGCCGAAGTCGAAACCAAAGGCTTCTTCATGCGCTCCATTAACTTAAAACAAAACGGTTCCTTAACCAGTCTAATTCCGAGTGTTTTATCAGTCGCAATAATGTTTGCAGCCACATTTCTCGGATTATCCAAAATCAAAGTCGTTGGGTTCTCAGACAAATCCATAATCTGCCAAGCCACTTCCGGAATCTCCTTAAAGACATTGTACAACATCTTGTCGCCATTCATCAAGCAAATCATCGACTGCGTTTCGGCCCTTTGTTTCAGTTTGTAAATCTTCGCCACTGCCTCAGGATTCGAAGCATCACAGCCAATTCCCCAAACCGTATCGGTAGGGTATAGAATAATTCCGCCCTCCTTAATCACCTCGTAAGCATTCAGTATTTCCTGATTGATATCCATCTTTACATTTTAAGTGGTGCAAAGATATTTATTTGTTATCATTTAGCGGGCATCCAAGCAGGTTTAAAAATGGTTTTTAACGACATTTTATAGAATGTTCGACTAGTCAGAATAATTATTTGGGCATTCCCTTCGGTCGGGCTCTTCGCTATATCTTTTTTGGGGCAGAAAAAGCCCCAAAAAAGGATGCCGCTGCGATCCCTAATGCGGGGAGTTGGGGGAGGTTGGGGGATAATTGAAGTATATAAGTGTAAGATATTATTGATAACATCTATGTGTTTTGTCTTTCGTATGGGGTATTTTTTGGCTAAATTTGGGATTCTAAATTTATTCAAGATAATAATTAATGAGGTTTTCGATGTTTTATAAGTCAAAATAATTAATAATAAGTTTAGTTAAAAATTAATGATAAAATGATGGATCTAATCAATTGGAGTAATTTAAAACCATACAAATCAACTCAAAATAAATGTTTTGAAGAGTTATGTTTTCAAATTTGTATGGAGGAGTTTAATTCAAAAGGTGATTTTGTTCGTATTGATGACAGTGGAGGTGGTGATGGTGTTGAATTTTATTTGCTTCTTCCAAATGGAGATATTTGGGGTTGGCAATGCAAGTTTTTTGGAAGGTTTAGTGAAGGAGGAAGGCAAGAACAAATAAAAAAATCTATAGCTACTGCTTACAGAAAACATGGAAATAAATTAAAAAAGTGGATTTTATGTTCTCAAAACTCATTGACCAATCAAGAAAAAAAATGGTTTGATTCTATTCCTAGCCTTCAATATAAAGGAAGTGAGATTGTACCTCAAAGTGATTCTGTTTTTTTGGAGCACTGGGGAGATAGTACAATTTTGAATTACTTAAGAAAACATCCTAGTATCTATAAATTTTTCTTTACTGAGAAAATTTTAGATGATGAATGGTTCAAAGGCAAATTTGATTTGGTTTATAGTTCAAATGTTATTCGAACAAAGTATTTGGATAATTTACATACCAAAGGTGAAGTAGATGATTTTGTTTCACGACATCTAGGCGGTGTAGAGTTAGTAGATTTAATTAAAAAGGCTGAAATTAAGATTGATTTATTGCAATTTCAAAAAGAATTTAATATTGGTGTAAAGAAAATTACTGAGCGGAAAAATGAATATGAGTTTAAGGAAATTTATGATGAAATAAACCTTTTTTTAGGCTTAAATAGTTATCATTCTATTATTAATGATGGTGTTGAGCTACTTAAAGAAATTAAATTGTTTTTATTAGAAAATAATTATAGATTATCAGAAGTACTTCAGATCAAGATTCAAGTCTATAAAATTCATTTTAGAGAGTTTTTTGATTTATATACCAATTATAAAGATATTAAAAAATTAAAATCCGTCCACTGGGACAATGAAGAGAATGAAGAAGATAAAGGACAAAAATATAAAATTAAAGAATGCAGAAATACTTTATTAGGACCATATTTTACAATACGGAATTATGATTATTTTTTAAATGTTTTTGATGAATGTAGTTTGCTTAAAAGTAACGAAATGCATATAGGTGGGAATGCCTCTAAGGGTAAGACTCATATATCAGTAAACATAATAAAAAAACAAATAGAAAAAGGAAAACCTGGAATTTTTGTCTTTGGTAAAAATTTTACAACTAATTTACATTTAAAAGAGCAGTTAAGAAGTATTTTAGATTTACCTGCATCATGGAGTATTACTGATTTTTTAGGTGCGTTAAATATATGCGGAAGAGTTCACAATACTAAAGCTATATTGTTAATTGATGGACTTAATGAAGCTATTAATTGGAAAACCATCTGGGGAGATAGTTTAGAAGAATTAATAAATGAAATTAATACTTCATTCCCAAATGTTTTATTAATTACAACTTTTAGAACTTCGTATAAGGAGCAATTGTTTCCTACTGATTATTTCAATTATATAAATGAAAATAATCATAGGTTAGTTGAAATATATGGTTTTTCTAATGAAAATATTAATGAAGCAATTAATAAGTATTTTAATCATTATAAAATAACATTGGAGAACTCCTCAACTGCGATAAAAGCTTTTGAAGAACCTTTGTTTTTAAAGTTATTCTGCCAAACAAAACAAGGAAGAACTGTTTCATTTCAAAATGAAGATCTATTTGATGTTTTTGAGGAATATTTAAAAAAATGTAGTGGTAGTATTCTTGAGAAGTTAAGGTTGGACAGTAGGCTTTATAAAACTTATGTAAAAAATATTCTAGGTAAACTTTCTAAAAGTTTATGGGACAACAATTCAAGAGAAATTTGCTTGGATTATGCTATTGCATATGTACTCACCCAAGAGGAGCTATTAATTTTCGAAAAAGAAGATCTTTTAATTTTCAGAGATTGGCATAATGTAGAGGTAATTACTTTTACCTATGATTTGCTAAGTGGGTATTTAATTGCAAAAAAATTATTGGAATCTATTGAAAGTACGGAAGAGTTGATTAAGAAAGTCAAAAGTGACGAATTTAAAAATAAACTTCTAATTAGAGAAACTTATCATCCATTATTTAATGATATTCTAAGATGTTTTTGCGTTTTGGCTATTAAAAAATTTGGCTTCAAATTTTATACTTACGGTGCAAATGAGATAATGGATGAATATATGTTAAAATCTATTTTTGAAATTAATAGGGAGACAATTATTGAAAATAAAGATATTGTTATTCAAATTGTTAAAGAAAATTTCACAAATAATAATAAACACAAGTTAATTTATAATCTTTTTAAAACCTCTGAATTAGACTTTCAAAGTCCGTTAAATTTAATTTTGCTCTCCGATTTATTGTTCGAAATGAAAGTATCGGATAGAGATTTAAGTTGGACAGAATATATAAGAATTAATTATGGTAACTATGACAAAGAGTATCGTAATTTTTTAAACAGATTTACAAAGGCATGTAATTCTAAAATGGATTATCAAACAGATAAAATTCATTTAGTAGCAAAAAAAACTATGTGGTTTTTATCGACAACGAATAGAGAATTTAGAGATTTGTCGACTAGAGCTTTGTATTATTATGGTAGAAAGTATTTAGATCAATTCTTAGAGTTAGTAAAGTATTCTTTATCAGTTAACGATCCTTACATTTGGGAAAGAACTTTAGCAGCTTTATATGGAATTGTACTAGCAAAACATAACATAGACATAAATTTTAGAGAAAAGACTCTTCCCGCTATAGGCATTAGTTTATTTGAATTAATTTTTAAAAAAGGTGCCCCGTATTCAAGTACGCACATTATTGCAAGAGATTATGCCTCAAAAATTGTAGAAATTGTGTTATTACATCATTCTAATTTATTTTCCACCAAAGATATAAATCTTACCGTTGCGCCTTTTAAGTTTGGTGGTAATCGAAAGCCAGGTGAATTTGATTATACTATAGGTGGAGGGATTTATTCAGAGCCAATTAGTATGGATTTTAGTAACTATACTATTGGTAGCATTGTAAAAGATGGACATTCGTATTCTAATCCTCCTGAGAAGATTAAAGTTAGAAAGCAAATTTATTGGAGGATATATGATTTAGGTTGGAATGAAGAACAGTTTAACAAAATTGATGGTGACATTAGGTCAGAAAGTTATAGGTCAAGATCTGATCAAGTTGATGTTGAAAGATATGGGAAAAAGTATTCCTGGATTGCATATTTCGAAATGGCTGGTTTAAGAAGTGATGATGGTCTACTTAAAAATGATTGGAATAAATTTAGATTTCCGAACGCTGACATTGATCCGACTTTTCCACTTAATTCAAAAAGCCAGAAATATGTATTTAACGATTATTTAGGAGACAGAAATTTATCATTAGTTGAATGGTGTTTAAATGGGGGTAAACCATTAATTAAGGAATACCTTGAAGTTTCATGTTTAAATAAGAAAAAAGGAAATTGGGTTTGTTTGGATGGGGTAATCAGTCAAAAAGATAAAAAGGCAAATAGAGAAATTTTTGCATTTATAAGAGGTGTTTTAGTTAAAGAAGATGATTATGATAAATTTAAAGTACATCTAAAAAATAAAGATTTAGGAGGGCGGTTTTTGCCGGATTCTGGATCAAATGATTATGCTTTTGCAGGAGAATTATATAGTATTAAAAATTCAACTGATGAAAATGTCTTTTCAATAAGTTTTGAAACAAGTAGAAAAAAAGTTACAGTGCAGAAAGGAGAGGAAGGATATTATCCTACTCCAATAGTAATTGAAGGAGTGATAGAGTTATCATACCCTAAATTTATTGAAATTGACGAACTAACTTCTGATGACTATGATGTATTACTGCCTGTTATGGATTATAGCTGGATATATAGTCAAAGCGTACTAAATCAAGCTAGTCACGAGACTATAGTATCAAAAGAATTAGCATTTTTTTTAAAGCTTACTGATAGACCACAAACATTTAATCTTTATGATGATGATGGTAATTTAGCTTCTCAAAACCTACAGTACACTAAAAGCATCGACAATAATCATAAGTTTACATATTTAAGAAAAGACCTACTAGATAGGTTTTTGGCTGAAAATAACTATAAATTATTGTGGAGTGTTTGGGGGGAGAGGAATGTGAGATTTAAAAATTTTGATGATAGTCGCAAATTCTATGAGGATCATAAAATTTCAGATAGGCAAGTGTTTAATGATGTTATTGAATATACAGAAAGCAAGAAATGAGGTGAAATAATTAGGATGTACATGATAAAAATACTGAGGCTGCTAACTAATCAAGTTTTTAAAATCTTTTCGTGATTGCTTCCTTCGTCGCAATGACGAAAAGTACCAAAACATAAGCTAATTCTAAGTATAACCTAATCAATCCTGCGGTGAATAACTCAATATTCTCTGCAAATTATGCGGTAAATAATTGTATATTTACCGCATAATTTAAGGACAATGACAAAATACATCCACCAACGACCAGATTTCCCTCAGTTTTATTGGGATAATGAGCAATTATTGACTCCTTTAAGCGAAGTACGTTTTTTGCAAGGACGCATTTTGGGCAAAATGGAGTCATTGGGTTTTAGTACGCAATATGAGTCCAATCTATTACTATTGGAAACAGAAGTACTTTCTTCGGGAGAAATAGAGGGAGAAATTTATAAACCAGCAGCGGTACGTTCCTCCATCGCAAAACAGATCGGTGATCCATTTTATGACAACCAACCTACAAATCAAAATATTGACGGCTTTGTGGCGTTATTGTTGGATGCTTTCCAAAATTACAAGGACGAACTAACTACAGAACGAATTTTGAATTGGCACGCTGCTTTGTTCCCAACGGGCAATAGTGGTTTGTATCCCATAACAGTAGGGGGTTGGCGGCAAGATAAACGAGGACCAATGCAAGTAGTTTCAGGTGGAATTGGGAACGAAAATATACATTTTGAAGCTCCAGCTGCTGCTTTAGTTCCTACCTTAATGGAGGACTTTATGAAATGGCTTGCTGAAGATACGGGTCAAGATTTAGTGATAAAAGCTGCAGTTGCACATTTATGGTTTTTGACAATTCATCCCTTTGATGATGGAAATGGTCGAATAGCGCGTTCAATTTCAGAAAGTCTTTTGGCAAAGTCAGAAAATAATACGATGCGCTGTTATAGCTTATCGTCTCAGGTTTTAAGTAATAGAAAAAGCTATTTTGATCTATTAGAGGCAACTCAAAAAGGGAATTTAGATTGCACTAATTGGTTACTATGGTTTATTAAAATTTTGAAAAAAGCAATAATTCACTCAGAAACAGTGATTAGCCGAAGTTTACAAAAGGCTGAATTTTGGAAGACACATCAAAAGACGATTTTGAATGACCGTCAACTAAAAATGATTCAGCTACTTTGGAATGATTTTGAAGGTAATTTGACCACAAAAAAGTGGGCTAAAATCACCAAATGTTCCGATGATACCGCTTTAAGAGACATCAATGATTTAATCTTTAAAGACATTTTATACAAGGAAGATAAAGGAAGTAGGAGTACAAGCTATAAAATGCGAGGGTTTTAATTGAAAATATTTAAATGTGTGGTTTGGATAATGGAATTACCATTTAAATTGTCCCTACCAATTGGCAAACGAAACTCCAATACCAATAGTTGTTTGCTGAATATTATAGTCAATTAAGGTTTCGCCATAACCTTGAAAAACTTGTGCATGTCCACGTAGGTGTCCATGTATAGGAAAGACATAATTAAGTTGGATATTTCCCTTTTCCAGCGTGCTAAAAGAGTGATTGATAATGGTATAAAATTCATGTTTACCAAAATGAGTTGCAACTTCTAATTCTGCATCACCCACAGACCTCGTGATGCCTGGGTTTTCGTCTTCGTCATCAGGCATGCGGTACCATGGTCTGAAGTTGATGTTCCAATTTTTATATTCGTACCCAATATTCAGGATGATTCTGTTCCAACTTCTAGAGGTCGGAACGTCTTTTCCGTTGGATTGATGATTTAAAGTCAAACCAACCGTTCGAATCTGCCCCTTAAATAACGGAATTCTAGTCGGGAAATTTAACATCACTTCTGGCTCGTAATTGACTTCACGAAAAGCTCTACTCAAGGTCTTGTTGTACACCTGCCAGTGTGCTTTCTGGGTGTAGCCAACCCAAAGATCTCCGGTTCCAAAAAGTAATCCTTGTATAAGTTTGGTTTTAAAACTAATTTGGAATTTAGTTTCAATATTATTAAAAATGTTTTTATCCTTGGATTGAAATTCACCACTTTCGTTAAAGGGTTTTGTATTTCGCCTACTTGACCATCGCGCAGCAGTAAAATAAATTGGGCGATAAGACATTAATCTAAAAGTTCCCTGCTTGTCAATGCTATCCAATTCCCAAGCTTCAGATAGGGTTTTACGAATAATAACCTTATTCGGATCAATTTGTGCATTAGAAATAGAGGTAATCAATAATAAAAATAGAATCGCTTGGTATATTTGCGGCATGCTTGGGGATTTAGAATGATGCAAAAATAGGCTACAGTATAGGCTTTTATGTGTTACAAATTTTGGTATTGGTTACATAATTAACATGTTTTACCAAATGAATTATGTCTAATACTACAATATAGCGCAGGAGATAATGCTAAGAGTTAAGAAGTGTGATCTCAATCGTTCAATTTAAGGAGGTCTTATGGCGTATTAAGAAAAAATGCAATACTTAGCCGTAGTTTAGGGGTGCAAATTTTGAGCTATCAATAGGCTATTATGATTTTTTGAAACAATCATAAAAAAGGAAATTTAGACTACTGCAATTGGTAAATATGATTTTTTGAAATTTTTAAGAAAGCTATAAACCAATAAGAAGCAATAAGTAAGCATTGCTTATAAGGATTTAATTTTTCGAAAAAAAAATAATGATTTTGAATCTACTTAATCAAAATGCAGGATCGCTCGGAGTGTGCTGTGAATGAATAACGACTACGAGTGTTATTCAATGTTGTATAAGAGATGGAAGTAGGTCTTCCGCAATCGCTGTGCAAGCGGAGGTTGCAAACCGCCCCTCGGTGCTTTGAAAGTAAAGGATAGGTATTGAACGGAAAGGGGAAAAGGCTGTTTAAAACAGTCAGGTGCGAATAAGAGAGATGAACGTGAGTGAACCTTAGATGAAGTTGTGAGATATCGGAACCTTTTGTCAAAAGCCTGTTTTTCTGAGCATAGGTTATAATTATAGCGGTTACTTGCTTACTGGCTATAAGGCAAACGCAATAAAGAAGGCATGACTCTTATTTAGGCTCTTATACGAAACTCAGGAAGTCCTTATCAAATGACAAGAGAACGGCACAAGTGGGCAGTACCCACAAGGCTTACAGTATCAAGGTTGGTAAGGATGGCGGATGTTGTTGTAGTAGTGATGAAGCCACTGTAATGGAGGTGGAGCGAAGAACAGCAGTCATACAGTTGTTGGTATTTTGACAACTTAAACACAAAATTTAAGGATGACTAATTTATTTACGACAGAATCAAAAACAATTCCAATAACCAAAAAGATGGTCAAGGAAGCCTACCGCAAAGTCAATTCTAACAAAGGCAGCGCAGGAGTTGATGCAGAAAGCTTGAAAAAATTTCAAGAAAACTTATTAAACAATCTGTATAAAATTTGGAACAGAATGAGTTCGGGCAGTTACTATCCGCAGGCAGTCAAGGAGGTTATTATCCCAAAATCAGACGGAGGTCAGCGCAAGTTGGGTATTCCAACAATTAGCGACCGCATTGCTCAAGAAGTAGTAAAAACCTATCTCGAACCTAGAATGGAAGCTATATTTAGCAAAAATTCGTACGGTTACAGACCCAATAAAAGCGCACACAATGCACTAGAAAAGGTCAGAGAAAACGTAAGACATTATTCTTGGGTTGTTGATATGGACATCAAAGCATTTTTTGACGAAGTAAATCATGAACTTTTGCTCAAAGCAATAGACAAACACGTTAGTGAGAAATGGGTTAAGATGTACATTGTGCGATGGTTGGAAAGCCCAGTGCAAACACAAGACGGCACATTGGTTTACAAAAACGAACAAGGCACACCCCAAGGAGGCGTAATAAGTCCGCTATTGGCAAACCTGTTTTTACATTATGTTTTAGATAGATGGCTGGAGCAAACCTACCCAAACTTAACATTTGTGAGATACGCTGACGATGTGATAGTACATTGTTACAGCGAATCTCAAAGTTTAGAAGTTCTAAATGCTATAAAAACCAGACTAGAACAATGTAAATTGCGATTGAGTGAGCAAAAGACCAAAATAGTCCACTGCCAAGCCTATAATAGAGTTAGGCAAAAGAAGTATCCGAAGAAATTTGATTTTCTAGGTTTCACATTCAAGCCACGAACAAAAGCCACAAAAGAGGGTAGGTTGTTTTTGGGATTTGATTGTGAAATAAGTCAGAAATCAAAAACAAGGATAATCCAAAAGTGGATAGACCTAAAATTTCATAAGCAAAGTAATATAGTTATACAGGATATAGCCAATAAGCTACACTTACAGACAATAGGAATAGCACGTTACTATGGCTATTTTAAAGTTTGGACGCTACAGAAACTGTTTAGAAATCTAGAAAATCGTTTGGCGAAATGGGTACGGAATAAGTTTAAATCGATGAAAAGGAGCTATACTAAAGCATACCGATGGTTGAGGGAAATAAGAACCAATTACCCATCAATGTTTTACCATTGGCAACTTTTTAAAACGATATGATTTGTATGACAAGAGCCGTATGAAGCGAGAGTTTCACGTACGGTTCTGTGAGAGGCTTGGGTTGAAATATCTTTGCCTACTTGACATCATTTTTAAGAAAAACCTGTACACTAAATAATTGGGTTCAACTAAATAATATATTCTAATGATATTGCATTGAAGACTGATAATGATCTTAATCAGAAATGCATTCTAAAAAAACACTACAAAAGCAGTAGGAATACGAATTATAAAATGTAAATGTTATAAATGAAAATCTTTTCCTTGAAATAAATACATTCTTTGTGATATTGCCATATTTTGCTGTTGAGGCTAAATTCTATTGAAATTAGTTGTCAAAAAATTACCTCGATTTTTTGTTTAATTCACATGATTCAATAATTGCTAAAATTCGAGTGGTTCTCGTTGATTCCCGTTTGGCTTGGTTTAACCAGTAGAGATACCCTTTTCGATAGGATGGACTAAAAGCTTGGTAATTAGAGTAAGCAACAATGTTATCTGTAAATGCCTTTTCCAAATCGGGTGGAATAATAAAAGCCTCTACTGTATCTAATGATTCCCAAGATCCATTTTCTTTGGCTCTTTGTATGGTTTCGTAGCCACTTTCATGAATAAGATTGTCTTTTTCGAGTTGAATCAGGTGAGTCTTGTTGACTTTACTCCAAACGCTTTTGGGTTTTCGAGGCGTGAATTTTTGACGGCGCTTGATATCGTCAATTCTTTTAGCTGTGGAGTCAATCCAACCGTAGCAAAGTGCTACTTTAACTGCTTCCTCCCAGCGCATACTTTCCTGCGGACTACTTACTTTATACAAAATGATATTTACACCAGTCGAAATGGCATGATGGGTATGCAACCACTCACGCCATTCGATAGTATTTTTAAAATAGAAGTCTAAGGGTTCTTTCAAAATGTTTAAAATATTGAATTGGATTATCAAATATAATCAATTAAAGATATCAGTCTGAATTAGTCGAAGAACTAATGACAGTTAAATTTAGTCAAGCTCAAATTGAAAAATTAGAAAAACTAACTATTTAATAATTCCTGTACATGCTACGCGACCACCTGCATTTCCTGTTGGTTGGGTAGTGAAATCATCTGCTCCTTGATGTACAATAATACCGTGGTTCAAAATATCTTTGGTTGGATCACCAGAACCTATATTCCACTCATCGGTAGTGAATTTAATAGAACCATTTCCGTTTTTATCAGCAATGAAATTACCGATATCGCCTTTGTGATATTGCCCAACACCCCATTTTCCATGATTTTTGAAAGTCGGGTTCCAGTGTCCTCCGGTAGATGTTCCATCCGCAGCAGAACAATCCGATTTTTCATGAATATGAATCGCATGTATTCCAGGCGTTAGTCCCGTGAAATGTGCTTCTAAGGTAACTTCCCCATCCTTTTCTACAAATGTGGCTGTTCCTGCAACATTACTACCACTTTTGGCTTCAAACTTTAACGTTAGTTTTTTAGTATTGTTCGAATTAGTATTGGTTTTGCAGCCTATCACAATAGCTAAAATAAATAGAGAGGTGATAATTAATTTTTTCATAATTGTAAGTTTTGATTGTTTAGGGATAAAATTACAAATAAAAGGAGTACTCCCAGATTGATAATTACTTTATAATTTTACATAATTTGCAGGTCATCTCGCATTTGTTTCTATTGGTATTTGTAATAAAAGTTGAAAAGGGGGATTATCTAATTTTGTTCTCAAAAAGTGAATTATAACTAATTTTTAGGTGTAAATTATCAATAATGGAAAAATTATATGGTCGATTTTGGACTAATTAAGATGTTTTTAGTAATTCTAAATCTTTTATCTTTTTGTCATTTAATAAAATAAGTGCGAATAAAATAATAGAAGGTTTTTATCATTGTGATATTCTAAGAAATAGCTCGTAAAATCACGTTTTGGACAATAAAACCCTCTTTTTTGTCTAAATTTGCAATCCATTATTTTGCTTCTTTAAGACTGTTTTTTTTCAAACAGGTTGACATTGATTATAAATCATTTACTCATTTAAGTTTTTTGAATGCCTTTCTCTAGCTTTTTGCTATAGGATGAACATTGCTATTTTACAGTATTTAGTTATAAAAAAAAGGCAGGACAATAAGATAATCAAACCTATTGCTGGATCACCTGAATAACTTTTTTTTAGGTATCCTTTATTTATTAAAAGTTTAATTTAAAAAAGATTGATGTTAGAAAAAATTACTCGATTACAATGCACAAAAAAGAAGTGCTTAATGCTCCTAGTTTTACTTATGGTACTTCCATTAGCCGCTCAGGATAAGCCAGAACTAAGTATTGGAGGTGCTTTGCGTTTCAACTATAATTTATCTTCATGGAAGGATGGTCAGAAAAAGCGAGGGGGAGATTTTGGATATGATGTGTTTAGAATAAATGCCAAAGGGGCATACAAAGGAATACTGATGAATGCCGAGTACAGACTGTATTCTGAAGGTTTTGGTGGTGGAATGCTAAAGCAGGGTTGGCTAGGATACAATTTAAACGAACAAGATCAAATTCAGGTTGGTTTAACCCAGGTTCCTTTTGGTATTCAGCAATACAACTCTCACAATTGGTTTTTTAACTTAACGTATTATGTAGGTCTGGAAGACGATCATGATATGGGAATAAAGTACATGCACAATAGTGAGAAATTTGAATATCAATTGGCTTTTTTCAAAAATGCAGAGGAATTAAGATTTGGAAACAATTCAGAAAATTCGACAAGTCGCTATTCTTACGATGTCACGGGGAGAAATAAAGAAGTGAATCAATTTAACGGAAAAGTCATCTACAAATTTGGCGAAAAGTCAGCAAGTAGATTGGGTGTTTCAGTAGAATATGGTGGGCTTTACAATCTAGACACAGAAGAAGTTGGAAATCATGCTGCTTTTGCTGCTCACTATGAACTAACCAAAGGAAAATGGAATGTAAAAGCACAATTTATCGCTGCAACAAATAATCCTGAAAATGCTATTGGAGAATCCGACGATGTTGTAACCATGTCTGCATATGGAGCACCTTATGAAGTTGCTGCCGATTTTAATATGTACACCTTGGGGATTTCTAGGAATGTTCCCGTAGAATATGGACCTATAACCAACTTGCAATTTTATAATGATTTTGGTTTTATGCAGAAAAAAACAGCTGGATTTACCGATTCGTATATGAATGTTACTGGAGTTTTAATCTCAGCAGGAAATGTGTATACCTATGTTGATTATGCCGCGGGGTACAATCATTCCTGGCTTGGTGGGAATTTTGTAGATGATTTTGCAAAAGGGAATCCTGATGCCAAATGGGAAGCTAGGTTTAACATTAATATTGGTTACTATTTTTAGACTTTGAACACAAAGTAGAAGGATTTAGAAGAATAAGAAATTTAAATTATAATAATAAATAAAAGGATCTATGGCTAAGAAAATTATAAGAAGTGATGAGAGGAAATCCATTTTTGGGTTGGAGGTTAATGGCCCGGTGTTTTTTACATCAGCGATTACTATCATTCTAATCATTACACTAACGTTGATGTTTAAAGATGGGGCAGAAAAATTTTTCACAGCAACCCAAGAATTAGTAGCCAATAAGGCGGGTTGGTTCTTTATATTAAGTGTGAATATTTTTCTAATATTCATGATTTATTTAGCGTTCAGTAAATTTGGACACTTACGAATCGGAGGTCAAAATGCAAAACCTGAATTCAAGACTCTATCTTGGTTTGCTATGCTTTTTAGTGCGGGAATGGGAATCGGATTGTTATTTTGGAGTATATCAGAACCTATTTTTCATTTTCTTAGTCCACCAATGGCAGAAGGCGGAACCGCCGAAGCAGCCAAGGAAGCTATGAAATTCACCTTCTTGCATTGGGGTTTTCACGCTTGGGCTGTTTATGCTTTGGTAGGTTTGTCTTTGGCCTATTTTACGTATTCTAGAGGCTTACCGTTAACCATTAGATCCATTTTTTATCCTTATTTAGGAGATAGGATTTATGGGAGGATCGGTGATGCAATTGATATTTTTGCAGTGTTGGCTACATTATTTGGTCTTGCAACCTCATTAGGTATGGGCGTACAACAAATTGCAGCAGGTTTACACCATCTTTTTGGAATCGATAGCGGTGTGCAAACTCAAATTGTCTTAATTATTGGTGTTACATTAATTGCTACCGTTTCGGTTGTTTTGGGAGTAGACAAAGGGGTACGAGTATTAAGTGAATGGAACATGATAATAGCCGTTTTGTTTCTATTGATTGTTTTGATTCTAGGACCAACCATTTTTATTTTTAAATCTTTTGTGCAAAATACTGGGAATTATTTATCTGGTTTTCTTGAAATAGCAACTTGGACAGAAAGTTATACGGGTTCAAATTGGCAAAATGCTTGGACCATTTTTTACTGGGGATGGTGGATTGCATGGTCTCCTTTTGTAGGGATGTTTATTGCTCGTATTTCCAAAGGTCGTACCGTACGTGAGTTTATTTTAGGTGTTTTATTAGTACCTTCTCTTGTTACTTTTTTCTGGATAACAGCTTTTGGAAGTACCGCATTACATCAAGCACTACTTGGAGATGAGACTATCGTAAAAGCAGTAAATGATAATGTAGCTACTGCTTTGTTTGTGTTTTTAGAAGATTATCCTTTCTCTTTTTATCTGAATATTATTGCTATAATATTAATTGCAGGTTTCTTTATTACCTCCTCAGATTCTGGGTCATTGGTAGTTGATAATTTAACTTCTGGAGGTAAAATAGATGCTCCTGTGGGCCAAAGAATTTTTTGGGCCCTTTCTGAAGGTGGTGTTGCTGCCGTACTATTATTAGGAGGAGGGTTGCAGGCACTTCAAACGGCCACGATAGTCACGGGCCTGCCTTTTGCTATTATTTTAATCGTGATGTGCTTTTCACTTTATAAAGGTTTAAGCGAAGACCTTAGAAAATTAGAAAAACGACATTCTCAAAAAGAGCTTGAAAATTACGAAGAAATAGTTTCAGAGATCGTTAAAAAACAACATACAAGTCAATTAAATAAAAATAAACAATCATAAAATGGCTGAAATAAAAAACATATTGGTCGCCTTAGACCTTTCAAATATTGACACTACTTTAATTGAGTATGCATCCTTTATAGCAGAAACTTTAAAGGTGAATAAAGTTTACTTTGTACATAATATCAAGAAATATGAAATATCAGAATTGTTTGAAGAGCAATTAAAAGGTATCAATCTAGATGAAATAATTGGAGATGAATTAAATGAAAAAGTAGAAGAGAGATTTACCTCTTCAACAGACTGGGAGGTACTTATTTCAGAAGATCCCTATTCGGAATCACTTATAGATTATATTGTTAATAAGTATGAAATTCAACTTGCTATAGTAGGTAATAAAAATAAAATTAAAGGAACTGGGGTTGTTAGCGGAAAGCTACTTCATATGCTTAAGTGTAATATTCTATCCATTCCTATGAATTCAAAACCTGTTATTAGTGCTATTTGGGCGGGTACAGATTTTTCAAGCGCTTCTAATAAAGTATTTGAAGTAGCCGAAAATTTACAGAAAACTACAAAAGCTACCGTAAAGTCGGTTCACGTTTACAATGTTCCATTACAATTTTCAATTTATATTCCAAAGGAACATCTTGATTCAAAAATTGAGAATCATTTAAAGGGAAAACATGAGAAATTTATTAAAAAGATAGGATACAAAGGAGAATTGACTACAGAGATAATTCCAGGTAGAGATACTGGGATTGCTGAAAAATTACGTACCAAAGCGGAATCTGCAAAGGTTGATCTTATTATTGTTGGTGACAAGGGGAGGAATACTTTCTCATCATTATTGGTTGGTAGCGTCACAGATGAACTCTTTAATCAAGATTTGAACATCCCTTTGTGGATTGTAAAATAAAATTGGTTTAGAGACGAAATGTTTTTTAAGTTCTCTTGATAGATGAACTTTAGAGTTTACAATTTTACTTTAATTTGGTAAGTATAAAAAACAAAAAAACCGCAATCAACTTAATGATTGCGGTTTTTTGATTCAGAACCTTTCTTGTTTAGAAACAATATTGATTTTCGTCAATAAGTTTACTAGCAATTGTATTTCTCAATGCCACAATATTTGGCATGTTTGTATATTTTGTAAAACGTTTCAATCCCATTAACATCATACGTTGTTCGTCTCCTTCTGCAAAAGAAATAATACTTTCTTTTCCTTTTTGAGTAATGATGTCTACTGCTTTGTACAAGTACAATTGCGCCATAGCGATTTGTTGTTCAACTTTATCTGCACCTTCTTTTTTAGCCAATTTCTCAGTTCTCAAAATAGTACTTTCAGCCATGTATACTTCGATCAAAATATCTGAAGCAGCCATTAATAATTGTTGATGAGAATCTAAATCTGGTCCGTATTTTTGAACAGCGCTACCAGCAACCATTAAGAATACTTTTTTCAATTTGGCAACCATTTCTTTTTCTTCTGCAAACAATTCAGAATAGTCAGGTGTGTCGAAAGATGGAATCCCCATTAATTCTTCACCAACTTTTGAAGCAGGTCCTAAAAGATCAACATGACCTTTCATCGCTTTTTTGATTAACATCCCTACAGATAGCATACGGTTGATCTCGTTTGTACCCTCATAGATACGAGCAATACGAGCATCACGCCAAGCAGATTCCATTGGAGTATCCTCAGAGAATCCCATTCCACCAAAAATTTGAATTCCTTCATCAGCACAATTCTGAACATCTTCAGAAACAGCTACTTTCAAAATAGAACATTCGATAGCATACTCTTCAACACCTTTTAACTCAGCATCTTGATGAGATGCACCTTCAGCTTCACGAGCTGCGATACGGTCTTCAATGTCTTTTGACGCTCTATAAGTAGCACTCTCTCCTGCGTAGCAAGAAGTTGCCATTTCGGCTAATTTGTAACGAATAGCACCAAACTTAGCAATTGGAGTGTTAAATTGTACTCTTTCATTAGCATATTCTACTGAACTAGTAATTACTCTACGTTGTGCATCCAAACAAGCGGCAGCCAATTTGATACGTCCTACGTTCAAGGCATTCATTGCGATTTTGAAACCGTTTCCTCTTTCAGACAACATATTTTCTACCGGTACAACAGTATCAGTAAAGAAAACTTGACGAGTAGATGAAGAACGGATTCCTAATTTGTGCTCTTCCTCGTTCATTGTGATTCCGTTTGCAGGATCATTTTCTACAATAAAACCAGTAATATTTTTGTCATCTCCAATACGAGCAAAAACGATGAACACACTACAGAAACCTGCATTTGAGATCCACATTTTTTGTCCAGTAATCTTGTATGTTTTTCCGTCCTCAGACAAAACTGCTTTAGTTTTTCCAGAATTCGCATCCGATCCAGCTCCAGGCTCCGTCAAACAATACGCGCCAAACCATTCTCCAGAAGCCAATTTGGGTACGTATTTTTGTTTTTGTTCTTCGGTTCCGTAGAGGGTGATTGGCATTGTACCTATTCCAGTATGGGCTCCAAAAGCAGTAGAAAAAGATCCAGTTGCTCCGGAGATATGGTCACAAACTAATACTGTATTTACAAATCCCATTCCCATTCCACCATAGGCTTCTGGTACAGCGATACTCAAGAAACCTAAGTCTCCAGCTTTTTTCATACACGCTTCTGTATATGCATAATCTTTTTGCTCAAAACGGGCTTTGTGTGCCCATAATTCTTTATCAACAAATTCTTTGACACTATCGCGCATCATGATTTGTTCTTCATTAAAATCTTCTGGTGTGAATATTGATTCGCACTTGGTCTCTTTTACAAGGAATTGTCCTCCTCTAGTTACGTCGCTCATGGTTAATCCCCCTAACCCCGCCGCGGTGGGGAAACTCCTACTAGGGGTCAGTAGGGTGTAAAATTATTTTTTCGCTAAACTATTTTCATATGGTTATTCCCCAATTGGGGTGAAGGAATTATAACAACTCATAAATCCCTGCAGATCCTTGTCCAGTACCGACACACATGGTTACAATACCGTATTTACTTCCACGTCGTTTCATTTCGTCAAATAATTGCACTGAAAGTTTGGCTCCTGTGCATCCTAATGGGTGACCCAATGCGATGGCACCACCGTTGACATTAACAATATCAGGGTTCAATTCTAATTCGCGTATAACTGCCAAAGATTGTGAAGCAAAAGCCTCATTTAATTCAATTAAATCAATATCTTTTTGTTGTAAACCTGCTTGTTTCAAGGCTTTTGGAATTGCTTTTACGGGTGCAATCCCCATGATTCTTGGTTCAACACCGGCAGAAGCATAACTCACCATTCTAGCGATCGGTTCTAGATTTAACTCTTTTACCATTTCTTCACTCATAATTAAAACAAAGGCTGCACCATCACTCATTTGTGAAGAGGTTCCCGCAGTAACGGTACCATCTGTAGCAAAAACGGGTCTTAAACGTGATAAAGCTTCAACAGAAGTATTCTCCCTAGGACCTTCATCCTTGGTTACCGTATAAGACTTTGTTTCTTTTTTACCATTGGTATTAATGAATGTTTGTTCCACAGTTATTGGAACAATTTGCTTGTCAAATTTCCCTTCGGCTTGTGCTTTTAAAGCTTTCTGATGTGAATGAAAAGCAAATAGATCTTGATCTTCTCGAGACACATTAAATTGTTTGGCAACCGCTTCGGCTGTTAACCCCATTCCCCAATAGTAATCTTCGTTCCCTGCTTTGGCAACGGCATAATCTGGAGTTGGTTTGTAACCTCCCATTGGAATAAAACTCATACTTTCTGCTCCACCAGCAATGATACAGTCGGCCATTCCAGATTGTATTTTGGCTGTTGCCATTCCGATAGTTTCAATTCCAGAAGCACAATATCTGTTGACGGTTACTCCAGGAACATCTTCAATTTTTAACCCCATTAATGAGATCAAACGAGCAATATTTAATCCTTGCTCTGCCTCAGGCATAGCATTTCCAACCATGACATCATCGATACGAGTTTTATCGAAATCGGGTAACTCATTCATCATGTATTGAATGGTTTCTGCAGCCAACTCATCTGGTCTTTTGAATCGAAATACACCTTTTGGAGCTTTCCCAACTGCAGTTCGATATGCTTTTACTATATATGCTGTTTTCATTTTTTTTATTTTTTGATGAAAGAATAAAAAATAAAGAAAAGTGACTGTTGTATTTAAGAATGCACTCTAATATCTATTTTCTCTTCTCTATTTTGTTATTTATTCTAATTACGCAATGGTTTACCTGTTTTCAACATATGTTGAATGCGCTCTAGTGTTTTTCTTTCGGTACATAAGGAAAGAAATGCTTCTCTTTCTAAATCCAAAAGATATTGTTCGCTTACCATCGTAGCTTCGGATAAGTCACCACCCGCCATAACATAGGCAAGCTTATTAGCAATTTTTTTATCGTGTTCTGAGATGTAACTTCCAGCTGCCATTTGATCTGTTCCTACTAAGAACATTCCTAAGGCTTGTTTTCCTAGAACTTTAACATCTGTTCTGCGAATAGGTTGTGTGTATCCAGCTTCGGCCATTATTAATGCGTGTTTTTTAGCTTCCGCAATTTGACGGTCTTTGTTTACTACAATGATATCTTTTCCTTTTTGTAATAGGCCAGTGTCAAAGGCTTCGTAACCTGAAGTAGATACTTTTGCCATTGCAATAGTCAAGAAATATTCTTGTAATACATTCAACTCAACATCATTTTTGTGGAATAAGTCCGAAGCACGTAGCGCCATTTCTTTCGATCCACCTCCACCAGGAAGTACACCTACACCAAATTCAACCAATCCCATATAGGTTTCGGCTGCGGCAACTACTTTATCAGCATGTAAACTCATCTCGCAACCACCACCAAATGTCATTCCGTGAGGTGCTGTGATAACAGGAATACCTGAGTAACGTACACGCATCATCGTATCTTGGAACATTTTGATCGCCATATTAAGCTCGTCATATTCTTGCTCAACGGCCATCATAAATATCATTCCGATATTTGCTCCAACAGAGAAATTAGCTGCTTGGTTACCGATTACTAATCCTTGGTATTCTTTTTCGGCAAGATCAATTCCTTTATTGATAGCTTGTAAAACATCGCCACCAATAGTATTCATCTTTGATTGGAATTCAATATTTAAGATACCGTCACCCAAATCTTGAATGATTGCACCACTATTGCTCCAAACTTTTTTACTTTCACGAATGTTGTTCAGGATAATAAACGAATCTTGTCCCGGTACTTTTTCTTGTGATTTTCTTGGAAGATCGTAGAAATAAGTTGCTCCTTCTTTTACAGAATAAAAACTAGTATGCCCTGAAGCAATCATATCTGTTACCCAATGAGCAGGTTCAATGCCTTCAGCTTTCATCATTTCAATACCTTTGGTGATACCAATAGCATCCCAAATCTCAAATGGACCATTTTCCCAACCGAAACCTGCCTTCATAGCATCATCGATTTTGAAAAGTTCGTTTGAAATTTCAGGGACACGATTAGAAACATAGGCAAAAAGGGCTGAAAAACTCTTGCGGTAAAATTCTCCCGCTTTGTCTTTCCCTTTTACAAGAACTTTAAAACGGTTGATAGGTTTGTCAATAGTTTTTGTTAATTCAAGCGTTGCAAAAGAAGCTTTTTTTGCTGCTCTATATTCTAAGGTGTTGAGGTCTAAAGTTAGAATCTCTCTTCCTTCTTTTTTATAAAATCCTTGTCCAGTTTTACTACCCAACCATTTGTTTTCCATCATAGTATTGATGAAATCTGGCAGTTGGAATAAGGCGTGTTGCTCATCTTCTGGGCAATTCCCGTAAATTCCGTTGGCAACATGCACCAAAGTGTCTAATCCTACAACATCAACTGTTCTAAAAGTAGCCGATTTTGGACGACCAATTACAGGACCAGTAAGTTTGTCAATTTCTTCCACAGTAAGATCCATTTCTTTTACCAAATGAAACAAACTTTGAATTCCGAAGATTCCAATTCTGTTTCCAATAAAAGCTGGAGTATCTTTGGCTACCACAGAAGTTTTTCCTAGAAATTTTTCACCATATACAGTCAAGAAGTCTAAAACTTCAGGAGATGTAAGTGGTCCAGGAATAATTTCGAATAACTTTAAATAACGGGCAGGATTAAAAAAATGTGTTCCACAGAAATGCTTTTGAAAATCATCAGACCTTCCTTCACTCATAAAGTGAATCGGAATTCCAGATGTATTGGAAGTTATCAAAGTTCCTGGTTTTCTGAATTTTTCAATTTGTTCGAAAACCAATTTCTTAATGTCTAATCGTTCTACAACCACTTCAATAATCCAGTCAACATTGGCAATTTTGGCCATGTCATCGGTAGTATTTCCAGTAGTAATTCGATTTGCAAATTTTTGACTGTAAATAGGAGACGGTTTTGATTTCAATGCGTTAGCCAGATGTTCATTGACTACACGATTGCGTACTATTGGTGACTCTATTGTAAGTCCATTTTTTGTTTCACTTTCAGTAAGTTCTCTAGGCAGGATGTCAAGAAGCAATACTTCAACACCAATGTTGGCAAAATGACAAGCAATGCCAGACCCCATTATTCCTGATCCTATTACTGCAACTTTTTTAATTGTGCGTTTCATTTTCAGTTTTTTCGGTTTGATTAAAAATAGATTTATTTTGAATTAATTCATTTATGATTTCTGCGACTTCCATAAAATTTTGGAGTTTTTCTTCGGGTATATGTTTCTTTATTGCATCATTAAATTGCATCACATTTTCTCTAGAAACAGCTCTTTTATCTTTCCCTTCCGGAGTCAGAAAAATAAGTACACCTCGGCCATCATTGGGGTTTTTTTTCCGTTCGATGAGCCCTTTTTTTTCCATTGATTTTAACGTACGAGTTAAACTTGTAGCTTCCATTCCCATTTTTGGTCCTAGTGCAGTGGAGGGTGTGCCTTTTTCTTTATCCATACTCAATAGAGCAAAACCAGTAGCCATCGTACCTCCGTATTTCAAAGCTTCCTCATTGTACATTCTTGATACAGCTTGCCAAGTGGCTCTAAGTATATAATCTATAGTTTTGTCTTTCATAAGCAGTAGTAACTCTTTCAAATATAAGAAAAAAATACTATGCACGCATAATAAAATAAGATTATTTTTTTGTTAAAAATGATAAAGGTTTGAAATAAAGCTGCTTCCTGTACAGGTAGCATAGAAATTGGTTTTATGAGAAAACCAAAATAGAATAGTAAGTAGTACTAAGTTAAAGAATTTTTATCAAAAACAGTCAGTTTTGCGATTGTTTTTTTAAACAAGTGTGATGTGTATTTCTATTCCTGAAAAAGGATATAGTAGAGAGTTGAAAAACAAATATTTTCTTCTCTATAAAATAGGTAGTATGCAAGCAAAAAGGTAAAATAACTAAGGAAAGTCTGAAGTAAAAAAAAGTAGTTATAAAATAAAAATTTAGAGGTTACTTGATTTAAAGAATTCCACATCATATCGAGAGGTAAGAGATTATACTTTTGTATTATCCTCAACTTTTAAATAAAAAAAAATGGACTAATAGTTAAATTAGTCCAAGATTAAAACTGCCTAGCTGTATATTTTGTTATAGAGTACTTTGTATTTTTCCAAAATTATTTTACGTCTTAATTTCATAGTGGGAGTAAGGTGTCCGCTGTCTGCAGACCAAACATCAGGTGTGAGCTCAAAGCGTTTGATTTGTTCCCAATTTCCAAATTTACTGTTGATTTGGTCTATTTCTTCTTTAATACGGCCAATTATTTTTGGGTTGCTTACCAAGGTTTCATTTGTAGGTCCAAGATCTATAGAATGAATTACTGCCCATTCTTTTACGAATTCAAAGTTGGGTTGAATAAAAGCGGCTGGCATTTTTTGACCATCTCCAATTACCATTATCTGATCAATGAAACGAGATTGTTTCATTGCATTTTCAAGGATTTGAGGAGCAATGTATTTTCCCCCAGATGTTTTGAACATTTCTTTCTTACGATCGGTTATTTTCAAGAATCCTTCTGAGTCAATTTCGCCAATATCTCCTGTATGGAAATAACCGTCTAGAATGACTTCGGCAGTTTTAGTATCGTCTTTATAATATCCCAACATTATGTTTGGACCTTTACAAATAATTTCACCATCGGCAGCAATTTTCACCTCTACATTGCGAATTGGTTTTCCTACGGTTCCTATTTTAAATCCTTTGTTTCTCAAGTCGTTTACCGAAATAACTGGAGACGTCTCAGATAGACCATAACCCTCCATCACGGGTATTTGAGCAGCGGCAAAAACACGGGATAACCTTGGTTGTAAAGCGGCACTTCCAGATACCATCAATTCTATTTTCCCACCCAAGCCTTCTTTCCATTTGCTGAAGATGAGTTTTTGAGCAATTTTGAGTTGAAATTCATACCACCATCCGTTTACTCCATAAGGTTCATAACGCAATCCTAGATCATTTGCCCAGAAAAATAATTTTCGTTTAATACCTGTAAGATCATTTCCTTTAGCATATATTTTGTCATAGACCTTTTCTACAAGCCTTGGAACTACTGTAATTACTGTAGGTTGAACTTCTTTAATATTATCGCTAATTTTTTCAATTGATTCACCAAAGTAGATTGATACTCCATAGTATTGGTATAAGTACAATATCATTCGTTCAAAAATATGGCAAATAGGTAAGAAACTTAATCCGCGACTTTTACCCGCTTCAAAAGGTATTCTAAGAGCACTGTCAAGTACATTTGATACTATGTTTTTATGTGATAACATGACTCCTTTTGGGCGTCCTGTTGTTCCAGAGGTATAAATTATTGTTGCTAAATCATCTGTCTTAACTGCATTTTTTCGAGCTTCGACTTCTTTTTGGTTGCTTTTGTCTGCTCCCAAATCTAATATTTCTTGCCAGTTTTTACAATTTAAAAATATATCAAAAGAGTACACTTCTTTTAATAAAGGAACGTTCTTTCTGATTTTGCTAATTTTATCAAATATACCAGCATCTGAAATAAAGCAATATGTCGCACCACAATGATTAAGAATATATTCATAATCTTCTTCCGAAATAGTTGGATATATAGGTACGTTTTGTGCACCAGTTTGTAGTATCCCAATATCCATAATATTCCACTCTGTTCTATTGCTAGAAGAAATTAATGCAATTTTATCGTCTTTTTGAATTCCCATACGCAATAGCGCCCGAGATACTGTATTGGCTTGTGCTATGTACTCTTGAGTTGATGTTTTGATCCAGCTACCATCTTTTTTGCTTGTTAAAGCATCTGGAATAGTTTTGAATTGATCTTGTTGATAGTATGGAAAATCGAATAATCTGGTTATGGTCATCATAGTAAGTATATTGTACTGCAAATTATAAAAAAAAAGTGATTTTTCGGATATTATGTTATAGTATTTTGTAAATTTCATTGGTATGATTTTTACTTCTTTCAACTGCAATAAAAACTTGTTTTTATTTTAAAGAATAGAAAACTGTACGGATGTTCAATTGTTATCGACATCTTTATTTTTTTTATATCACTCCTTATATCTGGCAATCTCAAACTGTTTTTCGAATATAGGATATTCTTCTTTATTCGATTCAATTCCTCAATTAACAATATTTTTTAAAATATGAAATTTGAAAATCTTTGTGCTACTTGCATTTAACTATAAAATTTTTTTGATGTATCGTCGTTAAGATATGATAGGTTTTCAAATCAATGTAACAGTGGTAGTTGAAAAGTATATTTCTTGATAGTTCAGTATTGTTGAAGTTATATTATTCTTTGAAATATAATTGAGTAGTAGGTTGATCATGGCAATATAATAATGTAGTGTTTTTTTAGGACTTAAATAATAGACCTTAAAAAAATATAAGTAAAAATAATAGTTTTATAAATTTCTAATTCATTCTTTTTTTTGAAAATTATAGTATTTAAAGTTGAAACTAAACAAAGTAATTTTGTAGAAATTTTTATAACAAGAAGGAATGTAGTTCAATTAAAATTATTGTAATTTTAGATTTATAAACAGATTAAAAGAGAAATTAGGTTATGATATTAAATAAAAAATTCACATTACAGGGTGCTTTAAATCAGGATTTTGCCTTAGATATTAGCTATTCTGATACGGGTAATTCTAATGGGACTATTATATTTTGCCATGGATTTAAAGGGTTTAAGGACTGGGGATGTTGGCAAATTATTGCTGATTATTTTGTTGAAAATGGATTTTCATTTGTGAAGTTTAATTTTTCACATAACGGAATGGGGTTAGAATCATCTCTTGATTTTGATGCTTTGGAGAAATTTGCCGCCAATACGTTGCAAAAAGAAAAGGAAGATATCGCTAGTGTAGAACGGTTTTTAATCGATGATGTACCGATCGTTTTACCAATAGTAAATACCGAAAAAATATTCATTATCGGTCATAGTAAAGGAGGAGTTTCTGCTTTATTATATTTAACAAGTCATAAAACGACAATAAAGAAAGTTTGTACTTGGGCAAGTCCATTTGATTTTTATCGCAGTTGGAATTCAAAATTTATAGACAAATGGAAATTGGAGGGTGTACAATATATTAAAAATGCAAGAACAAACCAAATGATGCCATTAAATTTAGAAGTCTTGGAGGATATGGAAACAAATAAAGATAGTTATAGTTTGGTTAATGCTGCTGCAAAATTAGAGCTACCGTATTTAATTATTCAAGGTACAAATGATCCTGCTGTGAAAATGGAAGAATTTAATGCGTTGAAAAAACATTTTACAAAAGCAGAAAACCATATTATCAACGATGCAAATCATGTTTTTGGTGGTTCTCATCCCTTTTTGGGATTGACATTGCCCATACATACCAAAGAGTTGGTTGAGATAACTAAAGATTTTTTTTATAATTGATTGGTAATTTTACTTATTTATAAAGTAGCCTTTATTTTATTGTTGGAGACGTAAATAAGAACTGCTATTATAGCTAAAGATACCAATGATGCAGGCAATGTACCTAAGTCTAATCCTCCTTTTGAAAGTGGTTTGGTAAGGAAATCACCGAATGTAGCTCCAAAGGGTCTTGTGAATACAAATGCTATCCAAAATAATAAAACGTGGTTTATTTTTGTATAATAATGAAAAGCAATAACGATCAAGATAATTGTACCGGTTATCATTGCTCCAACCAAGTAACTTAGGCCCATATTGTCACTCAAGTAGTCACCAAAGGCAGTTCCTAGGCTATTTGAGAATAAAATAGCCATCCAATAATAGGTTTCTTTTGTTCGCTCTGTTATGGGAAATACTTCGAGAGTAGAATATTTTTTATACCAGAGAAACAGTGTACTGATTAAGCAAGTTACTAGTAATAGACTTCCCCAAGCATAACCCAGATGTAAACTGCGGTCAATGAAATCCGAAATTTCTGTTCCTAGTGTTGTTGTTCCAATAATTACGAACCAATAGATAATAGGAGTGTATTTTTTGGATACTAATTGAATAGTAAGTAGGATAAGAAAAAAGAATAATGTAATTGCAATTCCTACTGCGTAACCCAAATTTAATGTCATCGAAATAAAGTCACCTAATGTTTCGCCTAGGGTAGTGGAAACAATTTTCATAACCCAAAATAGGAGTGTTACTTGAGCTACTTTATTAAGTTTTTCCATTGTATGTTTTGGTTGCTGTTTAATAATCAATAAGTAGTTTTGATCAACTTTTAGGACTGTAAAGAGTTGATCTTAATTGGTTATCAAATCTAATGAAAATCAAATTTCATAATTTAAAATTCTAGCTACTTTATTTTTTATTTAACATTTAAAGATTTTAGGAACATTAGAATAATAGCTATATTTATTTAGGTAATGTATTATGGAAATCCTAGTTTTCCTTGTTTTTTGTACTTAATAATTTTTAATTGGATCGAAACCGCTCAAAGGATTGCCAATATTTATCTTTATATAAATCATAACTAATTGCTAATTTTGTGTCATATTTTTTAATGATTTCGTCCAGTACTTTAGATGGTTTTCTAAAGTCTTGACAAGCAAAATAGATTTCACGGTTGTTGTCGGCTGTTTGTCGGCCTATGTTGAGGTAGCCTTCAAAATCTTTTAACTCTTCCATTATTTCGTCTTCCATGATGTTAAGTAATTCGTAAGTTGGTGTATCTGGCATACCATTATTACTGTTGCCATCATAATTGATTCTCACATTTAAAATCCATGGATGTGATGCTTTACTATCCCATTCCAATAGGGTAGCATTGATAGTAGCGATTAAATAATTACCATTTGATAATTCAGCTTCCAAGCTAGAATAGCTATCGTTTTCTGTATTGTAACGCAGACCATTGTATTTCTCTATAAATTCTTTTTCTCTCCAAACTAGGTAGCTCTTTAATTTTTCAATAGGAATTAATTCTTTTTCGGCTTGCGCTTTTCCAACTACTGCAGCATTATCAATGGTGGTTACAGAATTTAATTCGCCTAGATAATTGTCAAGAAAGACAAAAGATCCATTAACAATAATAGATTGCTCTTCTTCATTGTAGTCATCATAAACGATAACTATATCAACTTCATCGGGTTGGTTTTGGTGCTCAATAGGGTAGAAAGATAGATTTTTGCTGCTAAAAGTGAAATCTGCCATACGAATGCTTAAATTCTCAATCGCAATTTCAGATTTTAAAGCTGTAAACTTCCAGTTCTTTAATTTTGGAGCCACTTTGATAAGTTCTTCGATGAATAGAATGTTTTTAATCACGCCGTCTGGTGTAAATACTAGTTCAACAATATTTTCTTTAGAAATACCTGCTACATAATATATACCTGCTTTTAATTGCTCTAATTTGGGTGAAAGTTTATCAAAAAAATCGGTTTCGGTATGTTGTCCGTTTTTTACAATGGCATAAAAAGTTTTTTCATTTGCAGTAAACCAATTCCAGAAATCATTGACAGTTATGATCGAAATTTCTTTTTTGTTGAATATATTTTTAAAAAAACTCATATGGTGTTTTTGTTTTTTAAGCAGTACTAAAATTAACTTTTTTAAAGTATTCACAAGTTTACAGTACTTTTTTGTTCTTACAAAATCTAGCTGAAGTTTTTTTGTTTAAACTTCAAATTGTCTTAGGTGATGATCAAAATGCTTCCATTGTGCTATAGACCATTCAGCCAGTGTTAAGTAACCCAAAAAGGAGTGAGCTAGGGAAGTATATTTTGCTGAGTCTCCCTCGAAAAAAAGAGTGATTAACGAAATTGCTTTGGCTTTTTCTTGCTCAAAATCAAATAAATTGGTCGATATATAATATTTATGCGTTGGAGTATTTATAGAAAAAGACTTGTCAGCAAGATATTTCGTTTTGAAGAATTTACTAATGAGCAGTCCAATAAAAAGTCTTTTTGGAGAATTACTACCCAATGCTATTTCGAGAAAAGTATTTAAATGCAATAGCATTTGAGCTAACTTCATTTTTTTTTCAATAAGTTTCAGAACTATGAGTTAACTCTTTTATTCTAGATGGGATGTTTAAAACAGCAGATTCATTGTGTAGATTTTTTCAATGTGTATTTTATTACTTGTTGTGTTGTAGAATAGAACATTATATCTTACTTATTATTCTATTCCATTTGGATAGGGTACAGTATTAGAGTGCTGTTTTGTAAAATTCTCTAAAATTAATTGTTTTGAAGGGTAAAATAGGAGTTGAAGCTATCATTGTTGTTGTTTAATTCCAATGTTTTTTTATTTCCTAGGTTCATTTTGTAGTTTTTGTAAATTATTTTGGTTGCAAATTGGTGCTATTGTTCAAATGTAACAAGTTTTTGCTTTGCTAAGGTTTGTAATTCTTACTCTTGATTTTTTTACAGCCACTCATTATAGACCTCCTTAATCCCTAGCCCAGATAGTAGCGGCATCCTTTTATTGTGGAATGGAGCGGTAGCGGAATGCCATAATAAAAGATAGAGCGGAGAGCTGGAAATAGCTCCTGAAAAATAATTGACGTTATAAGGTGCTAATAAAATATAAATAATTATTTTTGCAAACGCTTAAAATTAAAATTATTACTAGATATTATGGTAAAAGATTTATTCGAAAGAATTCAAAACAATAAAGGTCCCTTAGGAAAATGGGCTTCACAAGCAGAGGGTTACTTTGTATTTCCAAAGTTAGAAGGTGATTTGGGACCGAGAATGAAGTTTCAAGGAAAAGAGGTTTTGAATTGGAGTTTGAATGACTATTTAGGGCTAGCGAATCATCCAGAAGTGCGTAAGGCAGATGCAGATGCAGCTATGGAATATGGTGCAGCTGCTCCTATGGGTGCTCGTATGATGAGCGGTCACACAAAATACCATGAACAATTGGAGAATGAATTAGCTGCTTTTGTAATGAAAGAATCAGCTTATTTATTGAATTTTGGTTATCAAGGTATGGTATCTATAATTGATGCTTTGGTGACAAGAAATGATGTTATTGTATATGATGTTGATGGTCATGCTTGTATTATCGATGGAGTTCGTTTGCATGCTGGTAAACGTTTTACATACAAACACAATGACATTGAAAGTATGGAGAAAAACCTGCAACGTGCTACCAAAATAGCTGCTGAAACAGGTGGAGGTATCCTTTTTATTACTGAAGGTGTTTTTGGAATGCGTGGTCAACAAGGAAAGTTGAAAGAAATTGTAGAAATGAAAAAGAAATACAATTTCCGTTTACTAGTTGATGATGCACATGGTTTTGGTACTCTTGGTAAGACAGGTGCTGGAGCAGGTGAAGAGCAAGGAGTTCAAGATGAAATCGATGTGTATTTCTCTACTTTTGCAAAATCAATGGCAAATATTGGAGCTTTTGTTGCTGCTGATAAAGAGATTATAGATTATTTGAAATACAATTTACGTTCGCAAATGTTTGCAAAAGCATTGCCAATGATTCAAACAATCGGTTCTTTGAAGCGTTTGGAATTGTTGCGTAATCACCCAGAATTGAAAGATAAACTTTGGGAGAACGTAAACGCTTTGCAAAATGGATTAAAGTCTAAAGGATTTAATATCGGAGACACAAACACTTGTGTTACACCAGTTTATCTAGAAGGTAGTGTTCCTGAAGCAATGGTGATGGTGAATGATTTGAGAGAGAACTACGGTATCTTTCTTTCGATTGTGATTTATCCTGTAATTCCAAAAGGAATTATTTTGTTGCGTGTTATTCCTACTGCTTCTCACTCTTTGGCTGATATTGATCTTACATTAACTTCTTTTGAAGCGATTCGCGAGAAATTGGTAAACGGTACTTACAAAGAAATTGCAAGTAAAACTAAAGTTGATTTGGACGCTGAATAATATAAGATTTACTTTCTCATTATGGGAATTATATAACAAAAGCCACTCATTGTATGAGTGGCTTTTGTGGTTTCTAGATAACTTTGTATTGATAGTAACCATAAAAAAAATAACCATGAAAACTGTAATCTTATTTTGTAACGTTATAATTATAGCTGCTTTGTCCTCTTGTATGAAAAATAAAAAAGAGGATGTTGTGATTGCTCCATTACCAGCTCCAATGGAAACTACTAGTAAAGAATGTTACCAAGCGATAATTGAAAAAGATACTATAAATCTGACTGTAGATATCAATAGTATTAACGAATTCACGGGGGAGTTGGATTATTCCTACGCTCAAAAAGATAAAAACTTTGGAACAATTTTGGGGAATGTAAAAGGGGATACTATTTTTGCTGATTATACTTTTCAGTCCGAAGGTAAAACGAGTATAAGGGAGGTTGCCTTTCTTAAAAAAGATTCTAATACGCTAGTAGAAGGATTTGGGAATACTGTAGAGATGAACGGTAAGGTAGCGTTTAAAGATAAAAATAAAATAAAATTTGATGGAAATGTAGTGTACAATAAAATTGATTGTATGGAATAACTTTTTGAAGTAAATTATAAATCGAAAATCCATTAGCTAAGCTAATGGATTTTTTATGTTTGTTCTAAAATGGATTCATTTTTTTAAAGATCTTTTTTAAATGTTTTTCTTCGGCAAGTGATTTTTGGATCGAAGTTTTTCCATATGGCGTGTATCGCATGATTATCTGCCAATTCGGGCGTACGGATACAGTTTTTAATGCCTTTTTTTGTAAAAGTAGTGTGGTATTCTTTGAATATAATGGCATGTGCCCCTTTACTTTGGTAATCTGGATGTACCCCGATCAGGTAAAAAGTAACGTCTTTACTGTTGTTTCTTGCATTCATTAAGTGCAGAAATCCAAAGGGGAACAGTTTGCCATCTGCTTTTTGCAGTGCCTTAGAAAAGCTTGGCATTACAATAGCAAAAGCTACGAGATTGTGGTCTTTGTCTTCTACAAACTTGATGTATTCTGGATTAATAAAACTAATGTATTTTTTCTTAAAATATTCTTTTTGGATATCTGTAATAGCAACAAAAGACGATAAACTAGCATAGGATGTATTGAATAAATCAAACATTTTATCAACGTAGGGTAAAACATCTTTGGTTTTTGTAAAGTTTAGCTCCTTCAATTGATATCTTCTTTTGACTAATTCTTGTGCTTTGTCAAAATATTCGAGTTTTACGTTTTCAAAAGGGAATTTACTTTCGATATATTCCTTTTCCATTACGTAGCCCAATTTTTCAAAATGAGTCGCATAATACGGGTGATTGTACCAAGTAATCATAGTCCCTAGTTGATCAAAACCTTCAGTTTGGACACCAACTTTATCTAAGTTCGAGAATCCCATTGGCCCTTCTACATACTCTAAATTGTTTTTTCGTCCTAGTTCATATACTTTTTCGAGCAGTACTTTGGTTACTTCTATATCGTTGATGACGTCAAACCACCCAAAACGGACTTTCTTTTTTTGTTGATTGTTGACTTCCTCCCAGTTAATAATAGCTGCAATACGACCTACTATTTTGTTGTCTCGGAGGGCTACATAAAAGTATGCTTCGGCATTATTGAAAGCGGGGTTTTGAGTTTTGTCAAAGGTATCTAGTTCGTCTACGATGATAGGAGGTACCCAAAATTCATTGTCTTTGTATAACTCAAATGGAAATTTAATATAGGCAGTTAGTTCTTTCTTCGTTTTTGCTTCTTGTATGGTAATCATGTAGTATATGTGTAGATTATTTTGAATTATCTTTTTTTAGCTTGTTTTGCAGCTTTCCTAGTTGCTTTCTTATCTGACTTGTAGTTTGATTTTTTTGTGCTTTTGCGATCTACTTTAATAACGACATCCTCATAGTTGGCATCATATCTCCAGGAAAAACCAATGCCTCCGTAAAGGATGGAAGGAGTAGTTTTTAAACTAGTGCTTATCGACGCATCAACTTGCATGTTCCTATTAATCAAATAGGCTGCACCACCACGTACAATAGCATCACTATAAAAATTGCTTTTGTATCCTTGGTTTTCAACAAATCCAGACCATTGTTTATTGAAGCCTCGAGTCAAGGTAAGTACATAGCCGTAACTAGGATATGCTGTTGTCAAATAGTCTGCAATGGTATTGGTTACAAAAACCCATCTTCCGTCTCCAAATTGATTTTGGGTGATCAACATGATTTTAGGAGATACACTACCATCAGGTGAAAAAGAATAGGGATTGTTAGAAAAAATAACATTCGCTCCTGCATAGATTGAAACAGCAGGGACTAGTTGATGCCAATTAAAGGAATGGTTCGCTTTCCAGCTGTGAATATTTATTTTTTTCTTGTACTCCTTGTAGGGGTCATAAATCAAATATTTAGCTCCAAAAATGGTTTGTTTAAGAGCTGATTTATTTGTAGTAATGGTTTCCTGTAAAAATGATTCATTTTGATATTGCAATTCGGCAATAAACTCTAATTGTTCCAATAGTGTACCATAACGTATGGCTAAGTCAACTCCAAAGCCTTTTGCTTCATAATTAAGTAAACTATGATTTTCCTTAATACCGTAGATTCCAGATTCTACCTGAAATATAGTCTTGCCCACAGCATAAGCCGACATGGATTTCCCCGGTCTGTTGGAGTTTATTTCGTCTGTATATTGTCCATAATGTGTTAAAGGAGCCATTATAAAAGCCAATAAAAGAGCTATTTTCAACTGGTTCATAGGGTTGTTTTTAAGTATTTACAAGTGTTGCGCTGTTCAAATGTACTATATTTTATCATTAATTTAAGGCTGATAGTTTAATTTTGAGCGTAGGATTTGCTAATTTTGTATAAAATTAATCAATTATGGAAACAGCTTCTTTTATGGGTTTTATTAGAACCTTATTTTATATACTAGCTTTTTACTATGTTTTTAAATTTTTGGTAAAATTATTTTTGCCTCTAGTGTTAAAAAAAGTAGTAGAGAAAGCAGGTGCAAACTTTGATCAACAGCAACAAAGAACACAAGATACATCTTGGAATAAAACGCAGTCTAGTAATGATATATACTACCAACCTACTAACTCCAAAAATCCAAAAGAAACTAAAAAAGTAGGTGATTATGTTGATTATGAAGAAATAGATTAAATTTGCCTAAAATATTTCGAATTAACCACTTATAAATACGCTCAACAATTGAAAATTTTACATAAGTTTTATCCGCACGCTCTTGCCATTTTTGGTTTTATACTTATTTCTTTAGTGTACTTCTACCCGGTACTACAAGGAAAACAGATTTTTCAATCGGATATTGCCCAATATACTGGTATGGCCAAAGAGCAAAATGACTTTAGAGCTTCAGATCATACCGAACCCTATTGGACAGACTCTGCTTTTGGAGGAATGCCTACGTACCAATTAGGAGCAAAATATCCACATGATTATATAGGAGCGTTGGATGATGCGATTCGGTTTTTACCTCGTCCAGCCGATTATTTGTTTTTATACTTTCTTGGTTTCTACGGTTTACTTTTGGTCTTAAAAATTGATCCTCTCAAAGCTTTCTTCGGATCAATTGCTTTTGGTTTTTCGACTTATCTTATTATTATTTTGGGAGTTGGACACAATGCCAAAGCGCATGCAATTGGCTATATGCCACTTGTAGTAGCAGGATTAATCATGGTGTATCAACGACGATTTATTGTTGGTGGATTGATTACTTTGTTTGCTGCAGCGTTGGAAATCAATGCCAATCACTTTCAGATGACGTATTATTTACTGATTTTTGCTTTAGTTATTTCAGCGTATTATACGTATTTGGCTGTAAAAAATAAAGAAACTAAAACATTGTTTCAATCTTTTGGTATCTTGTTAATTGCTGGGATATTAGCCATTGGGGCCAATGCAACCAATTTAATGGCTACGGCAGAATATGCGGATTTTAGTACGAGAGGCAAGAGCGAATTAACATACAATCCTGATGGAACGACCAATACCAGTTCGAGTGCACTTTCTAGAGAATACATCACAGAATATAGTTACGGAATTGCAGAAAGTTTTAATCTTATTGCTCCTAGACTTTTTGGTGGTTCCAATAATGAAAACGTGGGAACGGACAGTAATATGTATCAGTTCATGATTTCCAAAGGAGTACCAGAGAATCAAGCAGCTGATTTCGTTTCAGGAATGCCAACATATTGGGGAGATCAGCCTATCGTTGCTGCGCCTGCATATATAGGAGTAGTGGTTTTCTTTCTAGCTGCTTTAGCTTTGTTTATTGATGAAAGAAAGATTAAATATGCTTTTTTTTCTGGAGCTTTAGTAGCCCTATTTCTTTCGTGGGGGAAAAATTTCCCATTGTTGACAGATTTCTGTATTGACTATGTACCTTTATACAATAAGTTTAGAGCCGTTTCTTCGATACAAGTTGTATTAGAATTGTGTTTCCCAGTTTTAGCAATTATGGGATTACAATCCTTTTTTACATTAGATAAAAAACAACAACAAAAAGGTTTGGTTAAAGCAACAGCTGTAGGACTAGGCGTTGTTATACTACTATTTTTATGTAAGGGGTTTTTCCAGTTTTCTGGAAGTAGCGATGCCTATTTTATGGAATCGTATGGGCCTGATTTTGTAGACGCCTTAAAAATTGATCGTAGAAGTTTATATAGTGCAGATTTATTACGTTCTACATTTTTTATAATAGTAGTAGCTAGCGTATTTTGGTTGGTGATCAAAAATAAATTGGCTCAAAATACAGCAATTATTCTAGTAGGATTGTTCATGGTGTTTGACTTATTTTTTGTTGACAAAAGATATGTAGCTGCTAAAGATTTTGTAAGTGGGAGAGAAGTTGCCGTTCCTTTTCATGAAACACCTTCGGATATCGAAATTTTGAAAGATACAACACATTACCGCGTATTTGAGGTGAGCGGTAATTTTTCGAGTGCAAGAACTTCTTATTTTCACAATTCAATTGGAGGGTATCATGCTGCTAAGCCAAGAAGAATGCAACAGTTATTTGATTATCAAATTTCAAAAAACAACATGCAAGTCTTGAATATGTTGAACGTAAAATACGTGATTCAAACGGATAAAGAAGGAAAAGAATTTCCAACAAGTAATCCTAATGCATATGGAAATGCTTGGTTTGTTCATGACTTGAAATTGGTGAATAAAGCCAATGATGAAATGAAAACGTTAGAAGGATTTAACACCAAAACTGCTGCTGTTTTCAATATGCAGAAGTATGGTTCAAAATTTAAAAATGCCCGTTTAAAACGTAATTTAGATACTACAGGAACAATTCAGTTAAATGTTTATAAACCTAATTATTTAAAATATACCGCTGAAACGCCAAAAGAAGGACTTGCTGTTTTTTCTGAGATTTATTATGAAAAAGGTTGGAATGCCTATGTCGATGGTGTATTAACAGATCATTTTCCTGTGGACTATGTGCTAAGAGCGATGATGATTCCATCGGGTAAGCATACTATTGAATTCAAATTTGAGCCTCAAGTAATCAAAACCGGAAGTACTATTACTTTAATCAGTTATGCTTTGATTTTCTTATTGTTGGTGGGTGGCGTTTATTTTGAAAGAAAGCGTTCTATCATTGCGAACAAAGAGGATAATTAAAATGAAAAACACTGTTTGTGAAAAAGGAATTTCTGAAAATAAGGATTTCAAAAAAGTACTCATTATTACCTACTACTGGCCGCCAGCAGGAGGTCCTGGTGTGCAACGTTGGTTAAAATTTGTTAAATATTTACCGGATTTTGGGATACAACCAATTGTCTATATTCCAGAAAATCCAACATATCCAATTGTGGATCAAAAGTTAGTTAATGAAGTATCAGAAAAGGTAACCATCTTAAAGCAACCCATTTTTGAGCCCTACCAATTGGCTGCTTTTTTTTCTACAACAAAAACAAAGAAAATTAGTTCGGGTATTATTCCCAATAAGAAGAAACAAGGGATATTGGATAAAGTTTTTCTATGGATACGTGGCAATCTGTTTATACCAGATGCGCGTAAATATTGGGTGAAGCCTTCTATTTCTTATTTAGAAAAATACATTCAGGATAATAATATTGATATCATAATTACTTCTGGACCACCCCACAGTTTGCACTTGATTGGTATGGCACTGAAGCAAAAATTAAAAGTGAAATGGTTTGCAGATTTCCGTGATCCTTGGACTACTATTGGCTATCATAAATCTTTACGTTTGTCTACATTTGCGGCAAATAAGCACAAGAAATTAGAATCACAGGTATTGAATTCTGCTGATCGAATTATTGTTACAAGTAAGACAACCAAAACCGAATTTCAAGCTATAACGACTCGTCCTATTGATGTCATTACCAATGGTTATGATACAGAACCAGTTGGGAATCAAGATTTGGATACAAAATTTAGTTTAGCCCATATTGGTTCTTTCTTATCGGAAAGAAATCCAGCTATTCTTTGGGAAGCCTTAGTAGAGTTGGTTGCTGAAATTACTGATTTCCAGAAAAACCTTGAAATTAAATTAATTGGAGCTGTAAGCCAAGAAGTATTAGAGACAATTTCGAACTATAAATTGAATGACTATTTGAATAATTTGGGGTATGTATCGCATGAACAAGCGATCATCCACCAAAAAAAGTCGCAGGTTTTGTTACTTATCGAAATTGATTCTGAAGATACTAAAAGTATCATTCCAGGAAAATTGTTTGAATATATGGTGTCAAATCGCCCAATTATTGCAATAGGTCCTCGTGATTCTGATTTTGCTGAAATCATAACAGGAACCAATACGGGAGTATTTTTGAGATATACTGAAAAAGAGAAATTAAAAACACTAATTTTGAACTTTTATAATCAGTTTTTGGAAGGCAAACTGCAATCACAAGGGATTGGTTTGCAAAAATATTCAAGAAAAAACTTAACGAAAGAATTGGTCGCAATTCTGAATCAATAATAGCACGTAATTGCCACTTGGCAAGCATATATAAAGCATGGGAGTAGTATTAAATCAGTCATTAAAGAATACCATAATAACGTATTTGGGTTTTGGGATAGGAGCTATCAATACGTTGTATTTATATCCGATTTTTTTAGGTGCCACCTACTATGCCGTAACCAATTATGTATTATCAGCTGCCAATGTCATCATGCCGTTGTTTGCCATCGGGATGCAAAATACGTTGGTCAAATATTATTCTCAGTATAAAACGGAAGAAGAACGAGAACGTTTCTTGTCTTTTACCGTAATATTCCCTATACTTCTCTGTATTCCAATAGGTTTAATAGGTTTATTCTATTTTGATACAATTGTCTATTTTGTAACCAAGAAAAATACAGTGGTCAAAGAGTTTATATGGTTGATTCCGTTTGTAGCTATATGTATGGCTTATTTTGAGATTTTCTATGCATGGGCAAGAGTACATATGCACTCTGTTTTTGGGAATTTTATTAAAGAAGTAGGACTTCGTGTATTTTCTTTGTTTGCCACAATAGCCGTTTATTATGAATATATTACGGCAATTGAATTTGTATATGTGACTGCAGGGATTTATTTCATTGCCTTGGTCATAACTATGTGGTATGCATTCCGAATCAAACATCCTAATTTTCAATTTGTAATTCCAGCTAATGTCAAAGAGATATTAGAATATACTTTTTACATCATTTTATCGGGTAGCGTTGCCAATCTATTGTTGGATGGTGATAAGTTAATGCTCAATCAATATATGAAAATTGATAATATTGCTTACTATTCTGTGGCAACTTATATTGCTTTGGTAATCTCTGTACCTAGTCGAGCAATGCACCAAATTGTGTACCCGATTACAGCCAAATTAATGCACGAAGACAAACACGACGAGCTGAATAGCTTGTACAAAAAAACGTCAATCAACTTACAAGTTGTTGGTGGTTTTGTCATGCTGTGTATTTTTGTCAATATCAATCAATTGTATCAAATTGTTCCAAAAGAATATAGCGGTGGAATTGGAGTTGTCTTTATGATTGGACTTTCTAAATATTTTGATTTGATTCTAGGAAATAATAATGCTATTATTTTCAACTCAAAGTATTATCGAATGGTCTTGTTTCTTGGACTATTATTGGTGTTTTTGACCGTAGTCCTTAATATGTACTTTATACCGAGATACGGAATAATAGGATCTGCATTTGCAACCTTATTATCTATTACGCTGTATAGTTTGGCCAAATTACTTTTTGTAGTCAAACGCATGGATTTGTATCCTTTTTCAAAGCAAACAGTGTCTTCCATAGGATTAACAACCTTAGTTTTTTTCCTATTTTATTTCTGGGAATTTCCTTTATATCCTTTAATAGGGATTGCTTTAAAGTCAGCGCTTGTGACGGTTGTATACTTATATTTAAATTATAAGTTTATTATTTCAGCCGAAATCAACGGACTGATTGATGGATTGTTAAAAAAGATTAGAAAGTAACAACAGTAAGAACTGCATGAAAGACTAACAAGGAATTCATTAGTTTTCTTTGGTAAGTGCGTCTAACATTCCTTTAAATATGAAACCGTGAAAAGGTAAAACAGCATACCAATATAGTCTTCCCGCTAGGCCTAATGGTCTAAAGGTGGCTGTTTGAGTTAGTTTATTATCTTTAATTTTAAATTCAAGCCAGGCTTCACCTGGTAATTTCATTTCGGCATAGAGTAAAAGTCTACCTTCCTCTTTGTCCGCATACAAAATACGCCAAAAGTCGAGAGCATCACCGACATTGAGTGCGTTTATGTTTGTGCGTCCGCGTCGCAAACCCACGCCACCAACAATTTTATCCATAAAGCCTCTAGATTTCCAGAGCCAATTTCCATAATACCAACCATTTGTTCCACCAATGCTCCAGATTTTATTGATTGTTACTAGTTTGTTTTTAATCACTTTTTCTCTATGATCAATAAAACATCCATGAGAGGGGACATTGATAAAGTCGGAAATCAACATGTTGTTACCACTACTCGCATAGGCATCTTTCCAGCTGGATACGATAGAATTACTGTCAATCTTCAAAAAGGCCTTTTTTAAGGCTTGTCGATAGGTTAAAGCCTTAATTTCTAAAATAGTATTTAGATCGTGATTCCTGCAAACAACTTCCACCTTCATGCTGTCAACCAATGCAGTTGCTAACTTGTAAGTCGTTGAGGTTACAAAATACAACCAATACGACGAAAGCTTGGGGGTCATGACGGGGACAATAATGATAGTTCGCTTTAAATTCCGAACATTTGCAAATTCCAGTAGCATCTCTTTGTAGGTAAGAATATCAGGACCACCAATGTCAAAATTTTGATCAAATGTTTTGGGATTAAAAATCGTTTTGGTCAAGAAGGTAATTACATCTGTGACACCAATGGGTTGGCATTTGGTCAATAGCCATTTGGGTGTAATCATATATGGAAGTTTTTCGACCAAATCTCGAATGATCTCAAATGATGCACTGCCCGAACCAATTATTATTCCTGCTCGTAATGCGGTAAAATGGTATTTTCCTTTGGCAAGGATTTCCTCCACATTTTTGCGTGATGAGAGGTGTGCAGATAAGTCAGATTCGTTTACAATTCCGCTTAAATATACGACATGTTGTATATTGGTTTTTTCTAAAGCCGCACAAAAGTTAGTAGCAGATTGCTGTTCTAGCGTTTCATAATCTGAAGATGCAGACATAGAATGAACCAAATAGTAAGCGCCGTCAATATCTTTTGGGATTTTTTCTAATGATTTTGGGTCTAGAAGATCCATTTCAATTATACTAATCTTGTCTTGGATTGATGCTGGTGGATGAAATCTTTTTGCATCACGTACACAGCAAATCACATCATGTCCGGCCTCAATTAAGGCGGGTAAAATTCTTTTTCCGATATATCCTGTAGCGCCAGTTAGTACTATTTTCATGGTCAACTCATTTTAAGGGTGAGACTTATAAAATTAAGCAATACTTTTTGAAAAAGATTTATTTCGGAAGAAAAGAAAAAAAAATGAGCTACCATTAAGTGTACTAAAATACTTTTATAGCAATGCTAATATTTCAGAAGGATGACTGATCAAGCTTTGGGCACCAGTGACTTCTAATTCTTCTTTTGGTCGAAAGCCCCATAGAACACCAACAGCACAAAATTCTGCGTTGACGGCTGTTTCCATATCAACACCGCTATCACCAACATACAAAATTTCATTTGGTTGTATACCTAACTGTTGTGCCATTTGTAGCGCGACGGTTGGGTTAGGCTTCTTTAAATTTTCTACACTTAATCCTTGTATAATTTCGAAATAATTAGGAAAGATTTCCGAGGCTATTTTTTTTGTTAACACATCCGATTTGTTGGAGAGCACTGCTAATTTTAACCCTTTAGCTTTTAAATTATCAAGTAACTCAACTATTCCGTTGTATGGAATTGTTGACTGTGTACAATCTTTACTGTATATAGCCATCATTTCCTGGTAGCAACGGTCAATTTCGACTTCGGTAATGGCTTTTTCGGGTAATGCTCTAGCAACAGTTGTTCTGAGTCCGCTACCTACAAAAAAATTATAGGCTTCGTAACTATGAGTGGGGTACTTATTATTTGTCAAAACGGTATTGGTTGCTTGTCCAATATCTTGTAATGAATTGACTAATGTACCATCTAGGTCAAAAAATACCGCTTTGTACTTCATTTATTTTAATTTTAATTTTTCTTTTAAATATTTCGCAGTAATCGATTTTTTATTTTTTACAATTTCTTCAGGAGTTCCTTCGGCCAATAATTGCCCACCATTTTCTCCACCTTCTGGACCTAAATCTATGATATAATCGGCACATTTTATCAAATCGAGATTGTGTTCAATTACCAAGATAGAATGTCCTTTTTCGATTAAAGCATCAAAAGAAGCCATTAGTTTCTTGATGTCATGAAAGTGTAAACCTGTTGTAGGTTCATCAAATACAAATAAAGCTTTGTCTTTGGTTGCTCCTTTGACCAAGAAAGATGCTAGTTTGATACGTTGTGCTTCCCCACCAGAAAGTGTGGAAGAAGATTGGCCTAGTTGTACATATCCCAAACCTACATCTTGCAGAGGTTTTAGTTTTTGAGTGATTTTGGTTTGTTTGTTTTTTTCAAAAAAAGCAACTGCATCGTCAATGGTTAAAGTCAAAATATCATGGATATTTTTCCCCTCAAATTGTACTTCGAGAATTTCTTTTTTAAAACGTTTTCCACCACAGGTTTCACATGGTAACTGTACATCGGCCATAAAAACCATTTCGACATTGATAGTTCCTTCACCGCTGCAAGTTTCGCATCGACCAGCATCCACGTTAAAGGAGAAATGTTTGGGAAGGTATCCTCGTAATTTGGATAAATTTTGTTTGGAATATAAATCTCTAATATCGTCATACGCTTTAATGTACGTAACCGGATTGGAACGCGAACTACGTCCAATAGGATTTTGATCTACGTATTCAATGTGCTTGATATGTGAAAAAGAACCTGTGATTTCTGTAAATTGTCCTGCTTTTTCTCCAGCGTTGTCCAGTTTCTTTTGCATTGCCGGAAAAAGAATTTTCTTTACCAACGTACTTTTTCCACTACCAGAAACGCCAGTAATAACAGTCAAGACATCCAGTGGGAATTTTACATTGATATTTTGTAAATTATTTTCACGAGCACCTATAATTTCGATAAAATTCTTGAAAGGACGACGTTTTTTCGGAATTTCAATCGCTAGATCGCCATTAAGATATTGAGCCGTCAACGAGGTTGATTTTAAAATTTCTTCGTAAGTTCCTTGAGCGACCAAATGTCCACCAAATGTTCCCGCTTCGGGGCCAATATCAATGATCATATCGGCAGCTTTCATGATGTCTTCATCGTGTTCTACGACAATAACAGTGTTTCCTAAATCTCGTAGTGACAATAAAACTTTTATCAGGCGTTCGGAATCTTTTGGGTGTAAACCGATACTTGGTTCATCTAAGATATACATCGAACCCACTAAGCTACTACCCAAAGAGGTCGCCAAATTAATACGTTGTGATTCTCCACCAGAAAGAGTGGCTGAATTTCGATTTAACGTTAAATAACTCAATCCTACTTCGGTTAAGAAAGAGAGTCGGTTATTTATTTCGATCAATAATCGTTTAGCAATTTGTTTTTCGTACTTGTCGAGGTCAATATTTTCGAAAAAAGCAACCAAATGCTTAATCGGTAAATCCACCAATTCAGATACAGTTTTGCCGTTAATTTTGACATAATTGGCTTCTACTCTCAAACGTTTTCCTTTACAGGCGGTACATTTTGTTTTACCACGGTAACGAGAAAGCATCACACGATTCTGAATTTTGTAATTCTTAGCTTCCAATTCTTTAAAAAAATCATTTAGTCCTTGAAAAAAGCTGTTTCCGGTCCAGATTAATTCTTTTTGTTCACTAGTAAGTTCAAAAAAGGGCTTGTGAATAGGGAAGTCAAATTTGTAAGCATGTTTGATTAATTCATCTTTGTACCAACTCATACTATCTCCACGCCATGGAAATATAGCACTTTCATACACAGATAATGAGGTATTTGGAATAACCAATTCAGCATCCACCCCGATGATGTTTCCATATCCTTCACATACAGGACAAGCACCATATGGATTATTAAAGCTAAATAAATGTACATTTGGTTCTAGAAAAGTGATTCCATCCAATTCAAAATTGTTTGAATACGTAAAACGTTGTTTTGTTTTAACTTCTTGCAAATGGCAAATACCTTTTCCTTCAAAAAAGGCGGTTTGAACAGCGTCTGAAAGGCGATTATAGAACTCTTCCTCGTCTTTAACCACAATTCTATCTATGATTAAAAGGATTTCTTTTTTAGCTAATTTAGCTGGCAGTTCGTCCAAACGTACCATTTCGTTATCAATCAAAACACGGGCAAAACCTTGTTGTAAGAGGGCATTAAGTTTGTCTTCGAGTTTTCGACCTTTTTCAAGAAAAATGGGGGCAACAAGCAACCATTTGCTATCAGAATCAAACGTTTTTACTGCGTTTACAACATCAGTCACGGTGTTTTTCTTCACTTCTTGTCCAGAAATAGGCGAGTACGTGCGCCCAATACGAGCGTATAGTAGTTTTATATAGTCATAAATTTCCGTAGAAGTACCTACAGTAGAACGAGCATTAGTTGTATTTACCTTTTGTTCAATGGCAATGGCTGGGGCAATTCCTTTGATGTATTCTACTTTTGGTTTGTTCAATCTTCCCAAAAATTGTCGTGCGTAGGAGGATAAACTCTCTACATAACGGCGTTGCCCTTCGGCATACAAGGTATCAAAGGCTAAACTAGATTTTCCGGAGCCCGAGAGTCCAGTAATCACTACCAACTTGTTTCGTGGTATGGCCACATCAACATTTTTTAGGTTGTGTACTTGAGCACCTTTAATAATAATATTTTTTTTTGGGTCTAATGTAGAAAGGTCAACTTGCATAAAAAATTCGAATTTATACAAAAGTAAGCATTTTTAAACAGAGAAATAGGGGTGAACAATTCATAAAATTGGTTAAAATAAGAGGGTTTACTGTATAGGATGAGGTATTCTGGATTTGTATAAGTCATCTCTAATGACAATTTACAGTATTTGTCATTACTTTTTTAATAAATAAAAAACATGAAATCACTTTTACCATGCATGAATGTTATGCGACTTTTTTTTGATTTCATTTTTAATATAATAATGACCTTCATAATTCAAATGTCTGCACGTTTACATTAATTGATTTCGATACCCGTAATAATTAATATATTCTTCAGTTCATATTAGGTTAAAATGCTATTTAATTTTTTTCTATTGATAAATATCACATTTCCGAATTTTAATGAAGAGTTTTTAGATAGTTGAATAGCTATTCAGATGCCGTAAACAGTACGATTGGTACCAATAAGAGAATCAATACTATATAATTAGAAAGTTAAAATTAATATTTATCATTATTAAGTTGGTTATTGATATAAAATTGTGTTAAATTTGTTGAAATAATTAACATAATAAAAGCAAAAGCCTATACTGTAAAAATACTTTTTTAGAAAATCATACAAAATTTCAAGAAACTAAAAAGTATTATTATGGCTACTACTATAGAACACACAGATGCTTTATTGATTAAAGATTACGTAGCAGGGAATGAAAAAGCCTTGGAAACACTAATCAAAAGACACCAATCTAGAATATACGGATTCATCTATTCCAAAATTGCAGACGCGGACATTTCAAACGATATATTTCAAGATACATTTATTAAAGTTATCAAGACTCTAAAAAAGGATTCTTATAACGAAGAAGGTAAATTTCTACCTTGGGTAATGCGTATCGCACATAATTTAATCATAGACCATTTTAGACGAAATAAAAAAATGCCAATGTTTCGTGAAACAGAAAGCTTTTCGATCTTCTCTATCATGTCTGACGACTCACCTAATATAGAAAATCAAATTATTTCAGAACAAGTAGAAACGGATGTTCGAAAATTACTTGAAGAACTTCCGCAGGATCAGAAAGAAGTATTATTGATGCGCATGTATCAAGATATGAGTTTCAAGGAAATTGCTGAGGTTACAGGAGTAAGTATCAATACATCATTGGGAAGAATGAGATATGCACTTATGAACCTGAGAAAAGTTATTGATAAACATCAAATTGTTTTGACAAATTAGACAATATTCAAATAAAGTTTCCGTTATAATATAAATGTTAATACTCTATATTATGGCAAAAATTTACGCTAAGAAAAATCATGCTTTAAAAGGTATGAAACCTAAAAAAGAAATCGTATCTTTTCTATTAAATTATTCAAAAGCCTTAACTGTAATTAAGGGTGCAGAAAATAGTTTTGAGATTATTTCTAATTAAAATTGTTTTTATTTTTTTTATAAAATTCACTTATTTGATCACTCAAGTAAGTGAATTTTATTTTTTAGCATAACTATCAAGTATTGTTTTACGGCCAATTGTTTTGGTAATAATGTCTTTGTCCAAATCCCATCCTCGCGCGGGAGAGAATTGTCTTCCGTACCAAATCATTTGTAAGTGTAAGTCGTTCCAAGTCTCTTCAGGAAAAAGACGTTTGGCATCTTTTTCTGTTTGTTGTACATTCTTTCCATTGGTTAAATTCCATCGGTACATTAAACGGTGAATATGGGTGTCTACAGGAAATGCAGGTACACCAAAGGCTTGTGACATAACTACACTGGCTGTTTTGTGACCTACAGCAGGTAGTTCTTCTAGATATTCAAAGCTCTGCGGTACCTTACCACCATGTTTATCAATCAATATATGTGACAGACCATGAATTCCTTTGGATTTCATGGGTGAAAGTCCACAAGGGCGAATAATTTCCTTTATTTCTTCCACAGACATTTTGATCATGTCATAAGGATTATCTGCTTTGGCAAAAAGTAAAGGCGTAATTTGGTTCACGCGAACATCTGTACATTGAGCTGACAATAATACCGCAATCAATAATGTGTAAGGATCTTTGTGGTCTAAAGGAATCGGAATCGACGGATATTGTTCTTTTAACGTATTTATAACAAATGTTACGCGTTCTTGCTTGGTCATTTTTGTAGTTTTATGAAAAAGTAAAAATAACACTTTTTAACTTAAAGACAATTTCGAAAAGATAAAAGACAGTTTTGAAATTTGATATGTCAGAACTTATAATCCATAACAAAAAAAATGATAACATTAAAACAAGGTGATAAAGCTCCAGCTTTTTCAGGAATAGATCAAGAGGGTAAAACACATACGCTGGCAGATTATGCCGGTAAAAAATTAGTAGTTTTCTTTTATCCAAAAGCGAGCACGCCAGGGTGTACTGCTGAAGCATGTGATTTAAGAAATAATTTTGCACGCTTTGAAGCTAATAATTATGCATTACTTGGTGTAAGTGCTGACTCGGCAGTGCGACAAACTAAATTCAAAGAAAAGTATGAACTTCCTTTTCCGCTTTTAGCAGATGAGGATAAATCAGTTATTGAAGCATTTGGAGTTTGGGGTCCTAAAAAATTTATGGGAAAAGAGTACGATGGAATTCATAGAACAACATTCGTGATTGATGAAAACGGAATTATTGAGGAAATAATAGAAAAGGTAAAAACAAAAGAGCATGCTGCTCAAATCTTGAAGTAAGAGTTGTTTTGATAAATAGAAAAAGGTTCTGAAAATTATTTTCAGAACCTTTTTCTATTTATGGTTATTAAGTAATGGTCAAAATTTAATGTCGTATTTTGTTCCGAAATTAGTCAGGACAAAATTTAATTTTTCTTTGAGGTTTTCGAATGATTTATAAGCA